>NZ_JBIVNO010000028.1:0-90078 GCF_044753645.1 Streptomyces sp. NPDC093261 | reverse complement strand
CCCGCGGAGCGGGTCACATCGCGCTGCGCGCGATGCAAGCGAACACCCGCGCTGCGCGCGGGTGTTGCGCTCCCGCTCCGCGGGAGCGCTGGCTGACCGCTGCGCGGTCAGCTCACCTGCCCTGCTGCACAGGGCAGGTGATGCTCCGTCCGCTGCGCTCCCGGAGCGGTGGGGGCTGCGTCCCCACCCGGTGCCCTGCGCTGCGCTCCGGTCACCGGGTGGCGCTGCGCGCCACGAAGGCCTGCCCCGCGTAGCGGGGCAGGCCGACGGGCCTACGGCCCGAGCGGCAGCAAGGGGCGGGGGGCGGTGCTTCTCCGGCTGACTCCTGCGGGAGGAGCCAGCCGGGTGCCGGGTCAGCGTCTCCGGGACCAAGTGCTCCCGATCCCCGCCACGTGAAGAGCCAGAGCGGTCAGCCCCAGGAGCATGACGTTGACTGACGAGAACGTGTGATTCGTACTGATCTCAGCTGCGTTGATGAGGAACGCGATGAAGAACAGAACCGCCGCGACTATGCCGAGCATGACAAGCCCCTCTCGATGGGAAGTGAAGCCCGTATGCCCGGCCACCGGCCTCACAGACGTGGACGGCGCCTTCGAAAGCCGCCCGCCCGCCCGGCAGGAGCTGGCCGGGCGGGCGGCTCCTCAGGCGTGGGCGTGGCGGGTGCCTGCCGCCTTGTGATGGAGGTTTGCGGTCTTGTGGGGGGCCGCGTGGTGTGCGGGCCGGCCTGTCGTGGGGACCGCGAGACGTCGCAGGGTCAGGCCCGCGGTGGCGAGGAGAGCAGTGAAGACGGCCAGGAGGAGGACGGATACCCACATCTGCCGGCTCCCGGGGGCCTGCCAACCGGTCCAGGCTGTGGATCCCGCCCACAGCAGGACACCCACGGCGTAGAAGGAACGGACACGGTGCAGCTGCCGCACGGCCCGCAGGAACTCGATGCGTTCGGTCTTCGGTGCCATGCGGGCCGTGTACCCCCGCGGACGCTGTTCAGCAGACCAGGCTTACTTGCTGTCTGGGCACCTCTGGTCGTGTTGCGGGGTGCGTCCTTCGAAGTCGCGTCGTACTGCTGCGCCTTGGTCTTCGACCAGCCCTGCACTGTCGGGGAAGTCCAGGACGGCGCCGCAGTGCTTGCACAGTTTCCCGTCCTCGGCGGGCGTGCCGCAGGCCTTGCAGAACTGGTTGCCTTCATTGTTTCCAGGTTTCTGTGTCATGGCTCTCCCGTGTCTGGGCCGGGCGGTGCTGCTTGCGGAGTACCCGGGGCTTCTGCGTTGATTCTCCATCATGTGCTTCATTCTGTAGTTGCGATAGAGTCTGGAATTAAGTGGTCCTCGTTCTGTGAGTGATGTGGCTCGCTCGAGAGTGGCCGTCTGCGGGTCCGCATCGGAGGTGGCGATCCGATGTCACGGGGCCGGTGCTATGGCTGCTGGCTCAATACCCGCGTAGGAGCAGCTGGTTGAGGTGTTTGGGTTCCAGGGAGCTGTCTTCCGGCTTGCAGAAGGAGGGACGTAGAAGTGACCGTGAAGGAAGTCCGTCCGCATCAGCGAGAGGCCGTGGACGCAGTACTCAGGGCGCTCGAATTGCCTGCAAGATCGAGGGTGCCCGAGCGGGGGTTGCGGACTCAGGTGGTCATGGCGACCGGATCGGGCAAGACCCTCGTCGCCGTGCGCAGCGCGCAGGAGCTGCAGGCGGGTCGAGTGCTGGTGCTCGTGCCGTCGCTGGACCTGCTCGCGCAGACCGAGGCCGCCTGGCGCGAGGGCGGGCGCACGGGGCCGATGATCGGGGTCTCGTCCCTGCGGGGGCCGGAAGTGTCCTTCCCGAACACCACGGACGTGGACGAGCTGGTCGCCTGGGTCCGCCCGTTCGACAAGGCCACCGTGTTCGCCACCTACGCCTCCCTCGGGCTCGGCACACTCGAGCGCGCGCATGCCAGGGGTCTTCCGGGGTGGGACTTGATCGTCGTGGACGAGGCGCACAGGACTTCCGGGCGGATCGGCAAGCCCTGGGCGGTCGTCCACGACAACGCCCGCATCCCCGCCCTGTGCCGGCTCTACATGACCGCCACCCCCCGGCTGTGGCAGCTCGACGACGACACCGAGGCTGCGCCGGGCGTGCCGGGTGAGCTGGTCGCGTCGATGGAAGACGATCCGGAGGGCCCGTTCGGGGCCCGCTGCTACACGCTGACGCTGTCGGAGGCCATCGACCGCGGGATCTGCGCCCCCTACCAGGTGGTCTGCGTGGACATCACCGACAGCCAGCTCCAGGCCGCCCAGCTCCTGGGCGCCGAAGCCCGCTCGGACCAGGTGCGCGGGGCGCGGCTCGCGGCGCTGCAGACCGCGCTGGTGAAGGCCTCGGCCGAGGAGGGCTTCAAAAGGACGCTGGTCTTTCACCATCAGGTGAAGGAGGCCGAGGCGTTCGCGGCCGGCCTGACGGACGTCGCCGGCCGGCTGCACGGGACCGATCCTGGGCTGTACCCGCGCACCGTGTGGGCCAACTGGCTGTGCGGCGAGCACGGGGCCCTCCACCGGCGCCGCGTCCTGGACGAATTCTCCCGAGGGATCGCTGCTGACGGCACGGTCGTGGAGAAGACGTTCCTCGGGTCCGTCCGGGTGCTCGGTGAAGGCATCGATACATCCCACTGTGATTCCGTGTACTTCGCGGACGTCCGCGGCTCCATGCCCGACCTCGTCCAAGCCGTCGGCCGCGCACTGCGCATGCACCCCGGCGACGGCAAGATCGCCTCGCTCGTGGTGCCGGTCCTGCTCGGGCCCGGCGAGACAGTCGACAGCATGCTCACCTCGCGGGCCTACGGCGGCCTAGCCAAGCTGCTGGAAGCGCTCAGGGCACACGACGCCCGCGTCGTGGAAGCTCTGGCACAGCCCCAGGCGCCAAGCCGTGTCAGAGGCGTACAGACCCGCAACGGGGCACAGGAGGAGGGAGCAGGCAGCGACCGAAGCGACCAGCTCTCGGTGCCGGCCCAGGAACTGCTGAAGTTCTCCACCCCCCGCGACCCCGCGCAGCTGGCCGCGTTCATCAACCTGCGCGTCCTCAACCCCGAACACGCCCACTGGCGACGCGGCATCGAAGCCGCCGCCATCTACCACCAGCGCCACGGCGACCTGCGCGTGCCCTTCACCTACCGCGTCCCCACCGCGGGCAGCGACGACCAGGAACAAAAGACGGACAACGGCGAGGGGTGGCCGGCCACACTCGCCGCCTTCCCGCTAGGGCAGTGGATCGCCGACGCCAGAAAGTTCTACGCCCGCGGCGACATGAACGCCGACCGCATCGCGCAGCTGGAAAAGCTGGGCATGGTCTGGTCACACTTCGACATCGCATGGGAAGAAGGCCTGGCCGCCGCCCGCGGATGGGCCGAAGCGAACGGGCACCTCTTGGCGCCGCTGGACGCCACCCACCAGGGATACCGCGTGGGCATCTGGCTGAAGAACGCCCGCGCCGCCGCCCGCAAGGCGCAGCAGATCGAGCAGCGGCGTGCCGAGGGTCTGCCGGTGGGGTCGTCGGCCGGCGCCTTGTCGGAGGAGCGGCGCGAGCAGCTCGAGGACATCGACTCCTCGTGGTGCCCAGCCTGGCCGGTGGAGTGGCAGCGCGCCTTCCACCTCGTCCGGCTCCACCTGCAGGCCGGCGGCGAGCTGCCGACCGAGCCGGGCGTCGTTGTGCACCAGGGCGAGGATCTGGGGCGGTGGGTACGGGCACAGCGGCTCGGCTGGGAGAAGCTCACAGGCGCACAGCAGTGGATGTGTGAGCACATCCTCGGGGTCAAGCCCGCCACCCAGGACGAGAAACCGAAGCGACGGCGCAGCCAGGCGGACAAGTGGGCGATGAACTACGCCGCCGCCAAGCAGTACTACGAGCGTGAGGGGCACCTGCGGGTCCCAAGGAAGCACGTAGAGACGATCGTCGTCGGTGACGGGCAGGGTTGTAGCGGCCAGGACCAGGAAGAATGGCAGATCCGGCTTGGTGCATTTATCGGCAACCAGCGCTCCAGAGCAGCCACGCTGTCGCCCGAGCGAGTAGAGCAGCTCTCCGCCATCGGCATGCGCTGGACCTAACTAGACGCGTACCCACGGCGAACCTGAAAGCGTACGTATCGCGTACGAGCCCATCGCCTCGGTGTGTGGGTCGGGCGACGGACGGCTGCTGGCAGGCACCCCTCGGCTCACTCGGCGGCCTGGGTGCTGCCGAGGCGGCCGCAACCGCTCCCTCCCCGCCCTCACCCGCCGGAGGAGCACCCGCCGCCGCCTACCCGGGACCCGCTTTCCGTGCCGCGACGCCCGGCGTTTCGGGGGTTGGGTATCCGTTACGAAAGCGCCCGCCCGGGCGGCGAACACGAGACCGTGGTGGAGTGACCCGCTACCCCGGCCTCCTGCGGACTGCTCCCCTGCAGGGAGAGACGACCTCGTCGCTGATCTGCCGCCTCGCCCTCCGCTACGGGATGGAAGCGAAGGGGTTGCGGGCCTGCTTGAAGTGGCGCAATTACCCGCCCGGGCATGAGGGCGGAGGTGCGCGGGCCGACGCCGAGGTGCTGCTGAACACGGCCGGGCGCCAGCTGCTGGCAGGCATGTGCGGCGTGGAGGAGGACGTGCTGGCGCGGGCGTTGCCGTCCTGGGCGGCAGAGGATGCCAAGCTGCGTGCCGAGGCTGGTGAGCCGGTGGGGTTGTGGCGTATCGCCGGTCCGGTGGGGTTCGGGTGCCGGCTGTGCACGGCCCGGCGCACGGGGGCGGCCGTGCGGGTGGTGCGGTATGCGCCGCGGTGGGAGCGGGTGTGTGTGCGGCATGGGCGGTGGCTGCTGGACGCGGACGCCAACCAGCCGTTGGAGCACCTGGATCTGCGTGGCCTGCCGGAGGTGGTGGAGGCGCAGCGGCGGTGGGCGGGGGTGGCGCGGCGGGCAGTACGGGCTGGTGCGGAGCCGGAGCGGGTGTTCGCGCTGGCGCGGGCGGTGGTGGCCTGGTGGTGGGAGCAGGCTTACGGCAGGGAGCGGGAGACGGTCTGGCCGCAGCGGCTGCATCAGGTTGCGGGCGGGGATGCCGGTGGTGATCTGGAGCGGTGGCGGATCGTGGGGCGGGAGGCGGTCGTCTTCCCGGAAGTGGTGGCGGTGGCCGAGGCTCTGCTGGACCCGGCAATGGCGGAGCTGGTGTGGGTGGACAGCGGTGCCGGGCGGCCGCGGGCGCTGCCCGTGGACGGGATGTTCTGCCGCAGGCTCGGTGAGCGGGTCGGCCGGCCGTGGTTGGGGCCGCTGGCCGCGGCGGACCACGGCGGGCCGCTTCTGGCGTGGATGGGCAGTGTCATCCGTCTTCGCCGCGGTGCCGGTGGGCCGCCCGGGTAAGACAACGACCTGTGGTGGCTGCGGCAGGAACACCAGGCCGCGGCCATGGCCGGTCAGCTGCGGGTGCTGGGCAAGGAGAAGAAGGCACCCGGTTCGGGGACGATGTGGCGGGCTGCTGTACCCGTCGAGCAGCGCATGCTGATCACCAGCACGCTCGACAGCGTCCAGGAGCAGTTGCTGCAGCTGCGCGGGATGCAGACCGGTCCGACCGCCGACGTCGCCCGGCGGCTGCTGCGCGGCCTCGGTCACAGCGCAGTGGGGGCTGTTCGAGACCGCCCCCGCCGCAGCGCGTGAGAAGGCGCTGGCCTGGCAGCGGCACGTGCGGGAAGTCGAGTGCGGGCTCACCGGCGGGCTCGGCAGCGAAGGAACAGTGCGGCCGCAGTACGACCCGCAGCGGCACACGCTGGCCGAACGGGAGCAGGCCAAGGCCCAGGAGCTGACCGCGCTGGGCTTCGGCCGGGTGTCGCGCACCACGGTGCAGCGCATGCGGCTCGCCTACCGCAAGCAAGGCCTGTGGGGGGTGCTCGACCACCGCACCACCCGCGTCTCCAGCCCCACCGGCCGAGCCGACGAGCGGGTCGTCGCCGCCGTCCGCGAAGCACTGTGCCGCCACCGCGGCCGCTCCCGGGCACCGTCAACGGCCTGTTCCCGCTCATCAACCAGATCCTCGCCGACCGGCACGGTGCCCGCACCCGTCGCAAGCCATGCTGTACCGGCTCGTCACCAACCTCGCCCGGCCCGGTGAACTGCCCTCCGGACCCGTCCGGCGAGTACCGGCGAGCGTCGACGGGCAGGCGTTCACCCCAGCTACGGCGCTGCGGCCCGGCGAGCAGGTCCAGGTCGACACCACCCGCCTGGACGTCCTCGCTCTCTTCGACAACGGGCGTCTGGCCCGACCCGAACTGACCATCGCCGTCGACGTCGCCACCCGCGCCATCCTCAGTGCGACCAAGGCCGTGGACGCGGCGCTGCTGCTGGCGGAGATGGCCGTCCCGCACCCCGCCCGGCCCACCTGGCCCAACATCCTGCGCATGGACCACGGCCCCGCACTCCCCCACCAGCGGCTGGCCGCGCTGGATGAGCGACTGGCCGGGGCTGCGGCCCGGCCCGTCGTCCTGCCCGAGACGATCGTCGTCGACCGCGGCAAAGTCTTCGTCTTCGCCGCGTTCACCGCCGCCTGCGAACACCTCGGCATCAGCGTCCAGCCCGCCCCGCCCCACGCCCCCACCGCGGCTGCCGCAGGTGCCGCTTGCGTCCGTTGCCGGCTGAGTTGTGGTCCGGCCTGTCGGGGCCTGCCATCGAGTGTGGAGCGGTTGCGGACTGCACCATCCTCATCGAGCCGGTCACGTTTCTCCTGATGGCGCTCGGGCGCCGGGGCCAGTGGGGTCCCCTCGCTCAGGGCTGCATCCTGGTCGGGGGGCGCAAGCCCTGGCTCGCTCCGCGTTTCCCGGCTCTGTTCAAGGCGCCCTGAGCGCGACGGGCCGCGGCGGCCCGACGGTGGCCGGCTGCCTGTGGTCTTGCCGGGCTCGGTGGTCACCCGGGTTCGGGGGCGGTGACGGCCGGGGCGACGCCGAGGAGGCCGAGGAGGGTCTCGCGGTGGAGGTCCGCGATCGGGCCGAGGAAGTCCGGGTGGCGCAGCAGGGGGGCCGCGCGGTGGTCGCGCGGGCTGGGGATGGTCAGCCGGCGCGCGTCGCCCACGCTGTCGGGGCCGTGGTGGGTGGCGGCCAGGCAGGCGGCGGCCAGGGCGGCGAGGTCGGCGTCGGCCAGCAGGCAGGCCGCCCAGCTGACTACGGTCTCGTCGACCTGGGTGCGCCAGGCGTGGGTGGCGTCCGTCAGCGGGGGTGCGTCGGCGCCGGTCACGAAGTCCAGCCGGCCGGAGCCGCCGGGGCCGAGCAGGTCCAGCAGTTCGGCGTCCAGCGCGGTGGGGTAGCGCAGGGCGGCGGCGATGGTGGCCGCATGGCCTGCCTGGGCTTCGGCCAGGGCCTGGTTCAGCGGGCCGGTGGCCGGGGGGAAGGCCGCCAGCAGCCAGCGTGCGGAGGCGGCGATGACGGGCGAGAGCGCGGTGGGCATGGTGGACCGTCCTGTGCGTATGCCCGCCTGTCCTGGGTGTTCCGGTGTGGGTGATCCGGTCGCGGGCGCTGCGCGCCCGGGCGGGGAGGTGCGGACAACGGTACGGCGGCCTCCCCCGGGGGCGACAGGAGCTGCGTCACAGCCGGGGATCACCCCCTGGCCTTCGGCACTGGCTCCCACTCCTTCACGGGGACGCCCGGGTCAGCCGGGCGCAGGTGACGTCGATGGTCGCCAACACGCCGGCGCGCGAGACGCTCCGAGAGGCATTGGTCGCCACCTACGTGTGGGGGAAGGGAAAGAGCGGCTCCCCCGGCGGCAGCGGACCAACCACCCTCCACAAGATCCTGGCCGCCGAGGACCTCCCGGCCCGGCGGCTGCGCTCCCTGACGGTGGCGGACGCCCACCAGTGCCACCCGGCCGCAGGCTGGACTCACCATCAGATGGCCGAGCTGGCTCGCGCCGAAGGCAACACTCACCAAGAACAGCAGCACTATGAGGCCGCCGTGCGAGCCGGCCTTGCTTGTCACGACGGCCCTTTGACGGGATGGAGCCTCATTCAGGTCGCCAGGTGCGCAGAGCACTGCGGCGACCTTGCGCAGGCAAGCGAACACTACGCGGGCGCCCTGGAAGTCGGCTCCCGGATCCACGATCAGTGGATGGTCTCGAAAGCGGAGAAGGGACTCGCACGGGCCGCCGACCCGGCAAACCACGACGAGGTCGAATCCTGAGCTCAATCAGCGCGCAGCACGAGGCGACGTTCCGCGTACGCGATGGCGTAGCCGCAGACGATGCCGCGGGCCTGCGCTTCTTCGGCTCCGTCTTCCTCCGCGACGCCGCAGTCGCTGGTCTGCGGGGGTGAATCGGTCACCATCGGCGCCTCGTCTAAGCAACGAATGCCACGGCACGGCGAACGCAGTAGCGCGGGTCGGCGGCGAGGATGTCGCGTACGGGGGCCAAGGTCGCATCCGCTGTCTGCGCGGCGGCGACGGCGGCGGCTAGTTCGCGTCGCATGCGGTAGTCGGGGTCGGTTGCCAGTCTCGTGCCTATCCCGGGGTCACGGGGTGTCTGGGCTGCCCAGCGTACGGCGGCGAGGCGCCGGACGCCCGGGTGCGGGTGGGTGGCGAGCTGGGTGGCCGGCACGGCTGCTGGGTGGTTTCCGAGCCAGGTCAGGGCTCTTGCGATCTCGGCTGTTTCATCGGGGTCGGGTCCGTTGAGCAGGGGTTTGGCGAGATCCTCGACAGCGCATGCGCCAGCGTCGCCGGCGCAGGTCGCTGCGGCGAGACGGATGCCTGGCACGGCCAGGCTCGCGGAGCCGAGGCTGACTCGCACAGCGCTCAGCGGGTGCGCGCTGCCTGTCAGATCGTCCAGCGCGCTGCCGTCGTGTTCTCCGCGCGCGCACTCCATGGCGAGGCGGAACAGTTCGCTGCGTGTCTGTGGTGAGAGGACGGCACTCAGGTTGGTGAGCGCGTTGATGGCATCACTGCGGTTGATGGCCGGCTGCTGCTTGTCCAGGACGCGGTCGGTGAGAGCTGCGGCGGCGGCTTCACGCTCCAGCGGGGCGCAGTGACGCACCAAGAGGGCCTGGTCAGCCAACAGCGTGCCGAGTGCAAAGACCCCTGGCGTGGCCTCCAGCGGCGTAGTGATCGTGGTGTAGCTGCTGGTCACCATCGGGGCGTCGGCGGGGAGGTCTTCGCCGACGATAGTAAGGAGCTGGGCCGCCCACAGGTCGGTGAGAGTCATCTCTCGCAAGCCGTCACGGAAGAGCCCGGAGTTTTCCTGGATGGCGTCGGTGGCCAGGTGCGGTACTTGCTGGGCCACCGAGCCGCCTTGCCGCAGGAGTTCGGTCAGCTGCTGGGCCGCCTGTGGCCCGTACTCGTCGTGCCGCCGGAGCACGCCCGCGAGCATCTGGATATGTGCGCCGTCTGTGTGGCGGTATTTGCCAGGTTCGCGCTCGAGGAGGGGTTCGAGCAGAAGAAGGGCACGCTGGACACAGGCGGGGTCGACGCGTTCGATCAGGGCTGCGGCCGCGGCCAGAGCGTGATGCCAGACCTGTGGCAGTACCCATCCCTCTTGGGTGCGGCCTGCTTCACCGTCGGCGAACTCTTTAAGTGCGCGCGAGACGATCTGATCGGCTTGCTCGTCGGGGACCAGGTCTGCCTGGACCGCGATGGCCTTGTATGCGGCAGCGCGTTGCCATGGTTGGGGCGAGGTGAGGGCGGCGGTCAGGTCGATGTAGTGGTCGCCGCCCTCCTTCAGCATGGATTCCAGCTTGTTGGTTGTTCCCGTCCGCACCATCAGGCGTGCGGCCCGGGTGGTCTCCCCGGAGGCGGCGTAGATGTCGGCGAGGAGTTGGGCGGCGGCCATCTCGTCTTGCAGGTGGCCGCTCACCACGGCATGGCGCAGAGCCTTGCGGGCGTCGGTGCAGGCCGCAGCGAGCTTTCCCTCGTGCAGTGCGGTCAACGCGGCGGTGTAGTGTCGCGGTGGGCCGGGACGAGGTGGCTTTGTAGGTGAATTTGGAGAACGTCTGTTGCTCAGCGGTGTGAACGCCTGGTTCCACGGGAGAGTGATGTCGCTGAGTTTCGAGAACGCCCAGGTGCTTGCCTCGGGACCATGGTTGTGCTCTGCACGACGAGGGGGCCCGGGTGCTGCCGAACTCCAAGGTCGATCTGTACGCGGCGATCCGTCGTGATGCCGGGACCGGCATGTCGACGCGTGCGCTCATGCGGAAGTACGGCGTCGGCTTCAACACCGTGCAGAGGGCTCTGGCCTCGGCCCTGCCGGAGCCGCGCAAGAAGATGAGGCCGCGGGCAACGCGCCTGGACCCCTACAAGCCGGTGATCGACGCCATCCTGAAGGCGGACCTGACCGCGCCACGGAAGCAGCGCCACACGGTCAAGCGGATCTACGACCGGCTGCTGGACGAGCATGAAGCCGTCGACGTCTCCTACCAGATGGTCCGCGCCTACGTCGCCGCCCGCCGTGAGGAGATTCGTCTCCAGGCCGGCAAGGGGGTGGTGAACGCGTTCGTCCCGCAGACCCACAGGCCCGGGGCGGAGGCCGAGGTCGACTTCGGTGACGTCAGCGTGAGGCTGGCCGGCGAGCTGGTGACCTGCTACCTGTTCGCGTTCCGGTTGTCGTACTCGGGCAAGGCCGTGCACCGCATCTTCGCCTCGGCCGGGCAGGAAGCGTTTTTCGAGGGCCACGTCCACGCTCTCAACGTGCTGGGCGGAGTGCCGACCGGGAAGGTCCGTTACGACAACCTTAGGGCCGCCGTCGCCCAGGTGCTGGGCCTCTCCCGTCGCCGGGTGGAAGCCGAACGTTGGACCGCCTTCCGCTCCCACTACGGCATCGACGCCCTCTACTGCCAGCCCGGCCTCCGCGGCGCCCACGAGAAGGGTGGCGTCGAGGGCCAGATCGGCTGGTTCCGCCGCAACCACCTCGTCCCCGTCCCTGAAGTGGACACGCTCGCCGAGCTCAACGCGATGATCGACCGGTGGGACCAGGAGGACGACGCCCGCCGCATCCGTTCCCGTCCCCGCACGATCGGCGAGTACTTCGCGGCCGAGCAGCCGCTGCTCGCGCCACTGCCGGAGGAGCGGTTCGAGACCGGTCGACTGTCCACCCCGCGGGTCGACCGCTACAGCCAGATCTGCGTGAGGATGAACCGCTACTCGGTGCCGGTGCGGCTGATCGGCAGAACCGTCCGCGTCATGCTCCACGCCTCCGAGCTCGTGGTCTACGACGGCCGCGAGGAAGTCGCCCGCCATGAGCGGCTCATCGCCCGCAATGGATCCCGCCTCGAACTCGACCACTACCTGGAGGCGCTGATCCGCAAGCCCGGTGCCCTGCCAGGCGCCACCGCCCTCGACCAGGCCCGGGCCGCCGGCCGGTTCACTCCCATGCACGACGCCTGGTGGGAAGCCGCCGTCAAAGCGCACGGTGAACGCGACGGCACCCGGGCCCTGATCGAGGTCCTCCTCCTCAGCCGCCACCTGCCCCACGAACACCTCGTCACCGGCCTCGCCGCAGCCCTGAAGACCGGTGCCCTCACCGCCGATGCCGTCGCTCTCGAAGCCCGCAAGGCAGCCGACGCCGACACCGGACCCGAAGAACCCCCGCAGCTGCCCTCCACCACCAGCCAGAACGCCATCGCCCCGCTGCCCGCGGCCGTCAGGGTCAACCTGCCACCCGACAAGCGGCCCCTGCCCTCCGTCGCCCCCTACGACCAGCTCCTGCGGCTCCGCCGACCCGACCACCCCACCCCGTGAAAGAGGAGAACACCGTGACCTTTCCCCGCCAGCGAGGACTCACCGAGCAGGCCGCCACCACCGCCGTCGACCAGGCATGCCGCATGCTCCGGCTGCCCACCATCCGCTCCCAGTTCCCCGACCTCGCCGAGACAGCGAGCCGTGAGCAGATGTCCTACCTCGGCTTCCTCGCCGAGCTCCTCCTGGCCGAGTGCGACGACCGGGCCCGCCGCCGCTCAGAGCGCCGCATCAAAGCCGCCGGCTTCCCCCGCGACAAGTCACTGCGGAAGTTCGACTTCGAAGCCAACCCCAACATCGACGCAGCCATGATCCACACCCTCGCTAAGTGCGAGTGGATCAAGAAGGGCCTGCCCCTCTGCCTCATCGGCGACTCCGGCACGGGCAAGTCTCACCTGCTGATCGCACTGGGCACCGAGGCCGCGATGGCCGGCTACCGAGTCAAGTACGTCCTGGCGACCAAGCTGGTCAACGAGCTGGTCGAAGCCGCCGACGAGAAGCAGCTGACCAAGACCATCGCCCGCTACGGCCGCGTCGACCTGCTCTGCATCGACGAACTCGGCTACATGGAACTCGACCGCCGCGGCGCCGAACTCCTCTTTCAGGTGCTGACCGAACGCGAGGAGAAGAACAGCGTCGCCATCGCCTCCAACGAGTCCTTCAGCGGTTGGACCAAGACCTTCACCGACCCCCGACTCTGCGCGGCCATCGTCGACCGCCTCACCTTCGGCGGCAACATCATCGAGACCGGCACAGACTCCTACCGTCTCGCCACCACCCGCGCCCGCGCTGAGCAGCAAGCCGTCGGCTGAACCGGACGCGGGAGTGCCTGCGCGGAGCGAACCTGGGCGACCTACCCCTGGCGCAGAAATTCCCGCAGGTCCGCGGCTACAGTCGTCATCCCTTCACCGGCTTCGATCACGGTCGTCACCGTGCACTTCCAGTCACCGGGAAAGAAGCCGGACCGAAGCGTCCAGTCCAAATACACATGACCACCCGAGCCGAAGGTCGCCTTCACGACCAGGTGGTTGTTGATCCAGACCCGTTCCCCCTCCCAGCCACGGAAGTCTCGGGCGAGGCCGTCGAAGAACTCGCTCATGTCATCCCAGACGGTGACGGTCACGTTCTCGAGCCGTGCACGCACACCATCAGCAACGGCCTCCACCGCGAAGACGGTCTCGTACTCATCCTCACGCGACCAGTCGAACAACCGGACAGAGGTCGCCAGCGTCCCCGGCCCCCGCACGACGAGCTCGACCTGCCCGGGACCCACTTCGATCAGACTCACCCGCCGAAGGATACGGACGTCAACACGTTGACGACATCACGTTTCCGCGGCCCGGGACCGCTGCTAATTCTCATCAACATTCGGAGGCCCAGCAGCAACCAGCTGTTCCCAGCTCCCACCGAAAAGTGCTCTTCGTTCTGACCTATGCAGCCAACGAGGTACTGGCCACCGCCGATGCTCATGGCCTGGGCCAGCGGATGCGTCTCGAAGCCTGCAGCGGGCGGGCGGTAGCGGAGTTCGCTGTCGCGAACGGCATACAGCCATGCTGCGGTGTCCTTCGCGAGGTCGTTGAGTGCGCCCGCCTCGATCGCTTCCCACCATTGAGACGTGGCCTCGTCCGGCTTTCCCGCCAGGGTGAGGTAGCGGGCTCGGCGGGCCCGGACCCACGCGGCCGTCTGGGGTGCTAGGAGGCGGCGTGTCGCCAGGATGGCGTCCCACTCTCCGGTGGCATCGGCAACAGCCAGGAGGAGGCGTGTCCTGGTGAATTCATCGCTGGCCTGGCCGGCCACGGCGCGTAGGGTGTCGGCTCGTTCGGTGACGAGGTGCACCTGTTCCGAGGCGAGTGCGGTTTCGGCGAAGGCGGTGGCGTAGAGGGGGGCCGTGGGGGCGCCGGTTTCTGCGAGTTCGTCCACGAGGGGCGCGAGGGCGGTGAGGTCGTCGAGGGGATGCTGCAGGGTGGAGTAGAGCGTCAACGCCGCCTTGGCCGCGGTGTTCTCCTCAGCGTCGGCGGCCAGCCGCTCCAGCTTCCCGCGCGCCGCCAGAGCCTCGTGCTCTGCGCCCTGCGCGATGAGGTGCTCCAGGAGTCGGGTCAGCGCGGTCACAGCTGCCTGCGGGTGTCCTGCGTCTTCGAGTTCCTGGGCGCTGCGCCGCCGGATCAGCAGGGCGTGTCCGCGATAGCCCCCTCCTTCGAGTCGCTGCGCGATCCGCTCGAAGGCTGCAGCTGCGGCTGCCGGGTGCGCGCCGGCCGCCGCGTCGACAGCGGTATCGAGTTCTGCCTCCAGGCCGACAGCTTTCACCGGGCCGCGCATCAGGGCATCGGCACGCTGCCGACTGGCCTCGATCTGGCCGGAGTTCGTTTGTTCAGGCGATCCCCCAGGAAGCTGGACGTCGAGAACGTCGCTCAGGTCCGCCGCCAGTCTGGCATGGTCGATGTCCGCGCCGACCGGCGCGTAGGAGTCGACTTGTTCCCCGATACGGGCGAAGAGGGTGTTCGCGGCCTGCAGTGTCTTGGTGGATGTCGCCTTGATTAGACGCTCGACCGCACGGGTGCGGTCACTGCGGTCTGCGCCCTCCAGCCGCAGTTCGAACAGGTGCAGCTTGGACAGAAACCGCCAGGCGAGCTCGGACGGGGGCACGCCCTGGGTGTCGAAGCCGCCGGCCACAATCTCCGCGACGATCTTGTAGAGCTCCTTGAGCCGGTTCTGCACCCGCCTATTGGGGCCCTGCGGCTCCTGCAGGCGCGTTCGGAAGTCCGCGTCATCCGGGGCGGCGTCGGCGAGTGCGGCCAGTTCTTTCAGCTGCAGGGCGGGAGTGCACGAGGGCATGACGGCAAGGCCCAGCCGCCACAGCCCCGAGTTCACCAACGGCCACTGATCCACGACCACTTTGAGGTAGGTCGCGACAAGCTTGACGGAGGAGGCTTCGGCCACCACCAGCTTCGGTTGGCGGCGGACTCCGATGACTAGCCGGTATTCGCTTCCGTTTGCGGCGATCCCGGTGACGTGAATGTCGTCGACCGGGCTGAACCGGCTCGCCTGGAAACGGATCCGTGTGGGGGTGACATGATCGCCCAGTCCGGGGATCGGGGTCCCCGTGATCAGGTGGGAGATCAAGACGGCGCCGAAGCGGTGCTCGAGCACCACTCCCCCGCCGCCCGTCGCGTAGGGAGACGCTCCTGCCGGCATGGCTCCAGGGCCCTGATCGCTCACCGCGCCACCGTAACGCTAGGCACTGACAGCCCAGTACCAGGACTCAGCGCTCCGGTTTCGGCAGGGCTCGCCAGCCATCGCCGACACCACATCCACGAGCAGAAGCGCGCCTCGCGGACTCGCTACTGAGGTTTTCGGTTCGGGGGGACGTCATGGCAGCGTCGTGGTCAGTCCGGTCTCGGCTATGAACCCGTCGAGCAGGTCGGGCCGGTACTGCATCCGTTTGAGGCGGGTGCGGACGAGCCCGGCGAGGTCATCGATGCTGCATGGGGCGAGGTTGCCCAGGCTCTCCTTCAGGTGTGCCCACACACCCTCGGCCGGGTTGAGGTCCGGGGTGTAGGTCGGGAAGCGGAAGACCGTCAGCCACGGCCGTTTCCCGATCAGCTCGCGCATGGCGGCATCGACGTGGTGGCTGTAGTTGTCCCAGACCAGCACGATGTTGCCGTCAAGTTGCTGGTGGACGGCATCCAGTAACGAGGCGAAGTCCTCCTCCCGAAAGCCCTTCTTCCGAAAGCCCTTCTTCTCACCCTTGCGGCCGTGGTGGACCAGCATCCGGAAGACCAGACGGGTGCGTTGATCGGCCTTTTGGCAGACCAGGCCCGCCAGGGAGATGCGGCCCGAGCCGGCGGCGCGGACCCTGACCAGGGGCGGACGGCCACGGCGGGACCAGGTGCACGCCTTCGGCGGCCGCAGCAGCTGCCCTGCCTCGTCCGCGAAGCACAGCCAGGCGTCCCGGTCCCTCACCGTCTTTCCACCCGGGGCCACGTCTCCTTCAACCACGTGGCCACGGCCTCCTCGTCGCGTTCGGCGGCCCGCCGTACCGGCATCTGCACCGTCCAGCCCATCTGACGCAGGATGCGCCAGGTCTGTGCCGAGCTGAAGCGCACGTGGAATCGCCGGGCGATCACGACAGACACGCGGGCCAGCGTCCAGCGCTGGTCCTCCGTCCAGCCGTGCGCGGCGGGTCCCTTTTCCAGCTCCGCCGCCAGCCAGGCCCGCCACTCGGGCTTCATCCGTGACGGACGCCCGGACGGCCCCTTGGAACGCAGCCCCTCAACGCCGTCCTCGCGCCAGCGGGCATGCCAGGCATAGGCAGACTTGCGTGAGACCCGTAACCGCCGCGCGACCTGCGGCCGTCTCACCCCTTGCGCGAATAACTCGGCAGCCTCGAACCGCACTTGCTCCCGCCGGGACCGCTGCTTCGCGGTCAGGCCACCCCCATCGGGATACCGCATGACACCGGGATACACCCACCAGCGAGATCACCGTCACCCTACGTCGAAAACCTCAGTAGCAGCACGCAGGAGTGGCCTTCGATGCCGCGTGTGCAGGGCGAAGATCTGGAGGGGCGGCTGATCTAGGGCACGGGCATCCTTGGCTCCCAGGGGCGAAGAGAGCGTCGGTTGCCCGGCGTCGCCTGGCTATGAGGGGCAGACTGGCCGCTCTGCTGTTGGCGTTTACGGCACGCGGCGAACGAGACCAGCGGCGAGCCACTGCACGAGAGGGGTGGCGGCCAAGTGGACCGGCATCTGCGCTTGGTTGGTATGTCTACCCATCCGTCGTTGGAGGGGAAGGAATCAGGGTCGGGCAGGATGAGCACCCATGACGGGTGGGAAAGACAAGCTGATGGAGATGCTGCGCCGCACCGGGCTGCACATCGCGGGTGACTGGAAGACCGAGGAGGTAGTGCCGCCCCGGGCCGCGTGGCGCCTGGTCGTCGCGGGAGAAGCCAGGCCGACCGTGAGTGTGAGGGCAGACCGAGCGGACCTGGTCGCCGAGCTCAATGCGCAGTGGCACCGGCTCGGGACCGAGAGCGGGATCTTCGGCGGGGATGGTGTCTTCCTGATCGACGTCGCGGGCAACTGGACAGGCTGCGCGCCCAGGCCTTGGACGCGGGTGCAGCTCACGGAGCAGTGGGACCTCGCCGGAGTTTTGGGCGAGCGGCCCGGGCAACCGGAGTTCGTCACCCTCGCGACGGACGGGGACACCCTGCTGGGAGTGACCACTGAAGAAGACGAGGTATGGCTGATCGTCGTGGACCACCTGCGAGAGCGGCAAGAGGCAGCCGCTCGGGCGGCGGCCCAGGAGAGCCCACGGGAGCGGGCAGCCGCTTGGACATCGCTGTTTCAGGGGCCGGGGCCTTCTCAGAGGGTGCGTGAGATGTGGGCGCACGGGCTGGCACTCAACCCGGCCACCCCCGATGATCTGCGTGCCCGTCTCCTTGGTGTATCGCACTTCCTCCTGTGGCGGCGTCTGCCTGCAGCGGTCGTCGAGGCGGCCATCGTCCACCCGGATGAGAAAGTGAGGCAGTTGCTGGCCGAGGCCCAGCCGGGCCTCACAGCGGAGCAGTGGACTCGTCTGATCCTGGGCGAGCGGGAATCCCGGCCCCGCTGGATCCTCACCCTGCTGGCGGCTGACCAGCGCGCCGAGCTCACCGACGCCGCGTACGAGCAGCTCGCCACGGATCCTTCCGTCCGGGTCCGGGAAGAGACAGCTCGTCTTCGCGGACTGCCCGTACGGATACTGACCGCGCTGGCTGGCGACGACCATCCCTCTGTACGCGCCTCAGCCTGCCAAAGAGGCTGGACTCATCTGGACGGCCCGGCCCGGCGCAAGCTTCTGAGCGATCCTTCCGGCAAAGTGCGCATCGAGGCGCTGTTGCGGTACCACCGAGAGCACCCGATGCCCCGTTCGGTGTTCGATACCGAAGGAGTCCGAGAGCGCGCGGTGGAGTCCTGCCGCCTCGAACGCGGCCTCGCCGAACACCTGGTCCACCACGGCGAGCCGGCCCAGCGCAGCTCTCTCGCGGGCAACCCGCACCTGGACCCGGACCTGGTCGCACTTCTTGCCCAGGACCCTGACAAGAACGTCCGCTTCGTGGTGGCCACACGCGCCGACATCACCGAGGAGCAGCGGGCGGGCATCCCCATCGATTTCGACCCGCGCGGGCACTACTCCCCGCTCGACTGGGTCATGGCACTGCACGAGGATCCCGGCGCCATGCGCCGCCTGGCCGCCTCCTCCCACCCCCTGATACGCAGGAGCGTTGCCCGGGCCCGGCACCTGCCTGCGGACGTCGTCGAACGCCTCGCCCGCGACGACGACCGCGTCGTCCAGCTCTTCCTCGCGGAATCCTGCGACGACGCGCCCGCTGACATGCTCCTGCGGGTGTGGCAGTGGTGGACCGGCAGCCTCAGTACCCCCGACCGCCCTCACGGCCACCCCAACTTCCCCCGCCGCGACCTGCTGCGCTACGCCAACGACCCGAACGCCAGAATGCGCCGGCTGGCCTTGGACGACCCGGAGTCCACGCCAGAGCTGGTGGAGACGTTCAGCCGGGACAGCAACGAGGAAGTACGGCACCGGGCCGCGTCCGACCCACGCCTTTCGCCCGCATCAGCGGTCCGGCTGCTCGACGACCCGCACGAACGTGTCCGCTACGCCGCCGCCCTGCATCCAAGGCTGCCCGCCCGGGTGATAATCCGGTTGCTGCGGGACGCCGACACCGCACAAACCGCGGCCCGACACCCCGCCCTGCCCGTCCCTGTCATGGAACAGATGCTCCAGCGGATCCAGCATCCGGCCCCGGTCACACCAGGACCGTAAGAAGCCGTCATGCCTCCGGGATCGAGAGGGTTGGGCTGCCGTGCGGCCTCGCAGGCGGGCCGGCTGTATCGGATGGCGATGGTTGCTGTCAGTCGTATGCCGATTCCGGTCAGTTGGGTGCCGAAGGGCTGGGATACCTGGGACCAGGACAGCAGGCCGTGCTGTCCCGTACTCGGCGAGAGGGGCCGCGTGTGCCGGGAAGCCGTGGCGAGCATCAGCAAGACAGCCCGGAGGCATGTTTCCGCCGGTGGCAGGCCGGGCGGCGGCAATGCCCCGGCTGCTGGACCTCGACAGCCGCGGTGAGCTGAGCGCCGCGCATGTGCGCCTGGTGGCAAAGGCGTTGGGGAAGTCGGAGCGGACGGTGTGGCGGTGGCTGGCCGCTGCCCGGGAGGATCACCGCCTCGCACGGGTGGAGGCGCCCCATTTCACGGTCACCACGGAAGTCCGGCGGCTGCTGGCGCTGTGGGGCGGTAACGCCTCCCGGGTCCATGCCGAGCTGGTACAGCGGGCGGCCGACGATCCGAACGCTCCCGCGGTGCCCTCGCTCTCCACGTTGCACCGGGCGATCCGCCGGGACCTGACCCGCGGCGAGCGGGCCGGGCTGAAGAGTGGGGAAGCCGCCCGCCGTGCTCACGACGTGTTCGGGCAGCGCCCGCCGACGCACCGCAACGCGGCGTGGGAGGGCGACCACAAGCATATGCCCGTCGAGGTCGATGTGGAGGGCGAGCTGGCCACACCGTGGGGACCTGGTTCATCGACTGCGCCACCAAGGCGATCACCGGGGTGGCGGTCACCGCGCACGCTCCGAGCCGGGACGCGGTGCTGGCGTCCCTACGGATCGCGATCACCCGCAGCGAGCCGTTCGGGCCGGTGGGCGGGCTGCCGGGTCAGATCCGGGTCGATCGCGGCAAGGAGTTCCTGTGCGCGACGGCCACCGCGGCGATGGGCGCGCTCGCCGTCCCCGTCACCGATCTGCCCGCCTACAGCCCGCACTTGAAGGGCTCGATCGAGGCGCTGAACGACGCGGTGGAGGAGATGTTCCTCGTCTCGCTCCCCCGCTACACCGGCCGCCAGAAACTCACCGGTGGCCGGCTCGCCGACCCCGACGCTCCGCCCCTGACCTACGAGGCGTTCGTGGGGCTGCTGCTGAACTGGGTGACCTGGTGGAACACCCTCCATCGTCCCGCCGCGCTGAACGGGGAGACCCCCCTCCAGGCGTGGCAGGCCGACGCGACACCGCTCACGGATGTGTCCGCCGGGCAACTGGCGACGTTCGCCCTGGAGGACAACGGCCGCACGTACACGATCAGCACCAGCGGGGTGCGGTGGCGCCGCCGGGACTACCTCGCCCCGTGGATGAACGGCCGTACCGGCACCAAAGTCTCAGTACGGCACCTGCCCCACCACGACGACACCATCGAGGTCTTCGACGCGGCGACCGGACGCCATCTCGGGTCGGCATTCCTGGCCGCCGCGGCAAGCCGGGAGCAGATCCGCTCCGTCCAGGCCGCACGGACCACGGCCGCCCAGCGACTCAAGGCCGATCTGAAAGCCGCGGAGAAGCTGCGTCGGCGGCGCTTCGAGGCCTCCACCACCGCGGCCCCGCCTCGTCCACTCGTCTCCCCGACCTCCGCGCAGGCCGAAGAGGAACTGGGAGAAGCGGCGCAGACGGACCGCCGTGCGCTGGCCCGTCCCGACTTGGTTCCGCACGGCCCCGCACCCGATACCTGGGCCCGCCCCAGGCCCCCGCGCACACCCACTGATCGCTGACCTGGACTACGGGCTGCTGCCCGACGAGAGCGAAGACCACTTCCTGGGCCTGGAGCAGGCCCAGTTGGTCGGCACCGACACGCTGCTGACCACCCGGGACAACATCGAGGCCGTCATCGAGGCCAAGGCCACGATGTGCGTCTACGGGCCGGCCGGATCCGGCAAGACAATGTCGGTGAACTCCGCGCTGCGTCATCTCGCCCCGGACATCACCCACCGCCTGGAGCTGCGGGCCGGACCGACCCCCAGGGACATCCGCCATGGTCTCTTCCAGGCGCTGGGCTGCCCGGTGAGCCGCCGGCCCGCCCGATCGAGTTCGACACCCTCCTCAAGGAGGCGCTCGCCGAGGAGTTCCGGGTCCTGGTCTGTGATGAGGCGCAGTGGATGAAGAAGACCGGGTTCGAGTTCTGGCGCCACCTGTGGGACGACAAACGCACCAACATCGCCGTGATCTTCGCCGGGGGCGACGGCCGCTACAAGGTCCTGCGCCGCGAACCCATGCTGGCCTCCAGGATCTTCATCTGGCAGGAGTTCACCCGCATGTCCAAAGACGAGGTCCGCGCCACGATCCCCGCCTTCCACCCCGTCTGGACAGACGTGGACACCGCGTTGATCGACGCGATCGACAAGCAGGCCGCCCACGGCAGCTTCCGCAACTGGGCCAACATCACCACCCACATCCTCTCCGGCATGAAGAAACTGAACCTCAGACAGGTCGACGAAGACCTCGTGCGCTGGGTCTACAGCAAGATCGGCGGCATGTAGTGCAGGTCGGCGTCCTCCCGGCCGTCACTGTCCTCGTCGACAAAGACGACCACCCCAGCTGGACGGCCGCCTCGCATGCAGCACACGACCCAGTCCTGGGACGTCTGACCGTCGACCCCAGCCCTGCCAACGGAGCACCCGCCGCCCTCGCCCACGACCTGCTCTACGCCCTGGGCAAGCGACTCCCCCAAGGCGGAGAGACGTACGGGACGTGGGCCGACTCCCAGCGCCCCGCCTTGGACGCGGTCGCCGCCTGGATCCTCACCCACCGCATCGGGCATCTCATCGTCTGCCGCACCGACCACCTCACCACCGCCCGCCAGCAACAGCCACTCGCCCTGCGCGAACGCTGCGGCATCCGCCTCAGCCTCCTCTGACACCGGCCAGCCGGCCCCGCCCTGAGAACGCTCCTCGAACAGACCCCGTACCGCCTCGTCGACACCCTCCCCCAGGCCCGTGCGGTCCTGGACCGCACCACGGGCCACTCACCGGACGGCACGCGAAGCGCCGGACAGCAAGCGACCACCGGACCAGCCTCCAGCCCGGACGACGCGCAGTGGATCACCTCCCCGGCGCGGTCGGACGGCGTGGTGACAGACCGTCCGAAACGCGCCGGGTGCCCAGGCGCGCCCGATCTCACCTCCACGAAGGGCGGCGCACCGCCCGCCCGGAGGCAGAGCCGCACACCAGCAGACGTCCTCGCCGCCCGGCTGAACACCGTGGCGCACCCCCTGCACGCCACTGGGACGACCCGGCCGGCGACGGGCCCGTGCCCATCGGGCAGCACATGGCCAACCTCCGCCGCAACGGCGGCCTCGGCAAAGACCCGGACCGAGCCGCGGAGCGCGCAAGACAGCTGGCCGCGATCGACCCGGACTGGAACTGCCCCTGGCCACTGGACTGGCAACGCCACTACCGCATCCTCGCCGACCTCGCCGCCGACGAACTCCACGGCCGCCTCCCCGACATCGCCCCCGGCGTGACCTTCGAAGGCGATGGTCTCGGGCGGTGGATCGGGAGGCAGAAGCAGCCGGCCACTTGGGCGCAGCTGTCGACCGAGCAGCAGGAGCGGCTGTCCAAGCTGGGCATCAAGCCCACGAAGGCGCCGTCTCCCACGCCGCCGGCCAAGGGTGCGACGAAGGGCCAGAGCAAGGCGCAGCAAGCCTTCCAACGCGGACTCGCAGCCCTCAGACAGTGGATCGAACGAGAAGGCGCGCACCGGCCCGTACCCAGGGGCCACACCGAACAGATCACGGTCCACGGCGAAGCAGACCCGGTGGCCGTGAGGCTGGGCGTATGGGTCTCGAACACCAAATCGAGACGGGACAAGCTCGCCCAGGAGCAACTGGACGCGCTCCGGGAGCTGGGAGTGGACTGGGCGTAGAAAACGGCGGTGAGGGTGGAGTGGGCGGTGGCGTAGGGCGCGTGGGACATCCCGCCCCTGCTACGAGCGAAGGGTCCGGCAGCAGCCGGGCCCTTCCCGTTTGGACCTGCTGGAGCGGCTGCCGACCGACCAGGAGCGGAAGGACAAGTGGGAACAGGCCGGCGGGCCGGAGATGATGCGGCTGCCGGCCGCCCATATGGGGTCCCTTAGAAGGCGAAGGACACGCGAACAGGTAGCAGGTCACCAGCTCGCCGGCGAGCATCACCGTGACATCTCCGAAGTAGACCTCGGCCTCGGCACCGGGCCTGTGGGACGCGCACCTCGGCTGATGAGCTGGGCCCTTCGGCACAAGGAATCCACAAGAAGCGCTCTTACTCTCGCTGGCCCACCGACCGGCAGACTAGTGGGAGTTGAGAGTGCATGCACGGATCGTCACCAGGTAGGAGTGCGGCAGGGCAGGTCCTGCTGTGGGTTGCCGTGGCCGCCGCGCTGCTCGTCGGGTGCTCGGCAGCGCCCGGCAAGAGCGCGGCGGTCGGGGCGTCCGCATCCTCGCTGGCGGGGAGTTCTGAACAGGGCCGCAAGCCCAACATCATTTATGTACTCACCGACGACCTCTCCTGGAATCTCGTGCGGTATATGCCGCACGTTCAGCAGATGAGCAAGCAGGGGACGACGTTCTCGAACTACTTCGTCACCGACTCGCTCTGCTGCCCCTCGCGTTCCTCGATACTCACGGGGCAGTACCCCCACAACACCGGGGTCTTCACCAACAACGGGGACGACGGAGGCTACGGCGCCTTCATGAAGAACGGCGACGAGAAGAAGTGCTACGCGCCGGCTCTTCAGAAGGCCGGCTACCGCACCGGCTTCATGGGCAAGTACCTCAACGGCTACCAGCCGAAGGACACCAGCGGCACCGATCACCCGTACGTGCCTCCGGGCTGGAACGAATGGGACGTGGCCGGCAACGGGTATCCAGAGTTCAACTACGACCTCAACGAGAACGGCAAGGTCGTCCACTACGGCCATGACCCGCAGGACTACCTCACCGACGTGGTGTCCGCCAAGGCGAGCTCCTTCATCAGTTCCTCGGCGGCGCACAGCAAGCCGTTCATGCTGGAACTCGCCACCTTCGCGCCGCACGAGCCCTCCACGCCCGCGCCCCGCGACGCCAACAGCTACCCGGGGCTCAAGGCACCCAGGAGCGCCGCCTACGATCGGCTGCCCGCGCAGGCGCCGAAGTGGCAGGCCGATCTCAAGCCCCTGAGCGACAAGGAGAAGACGCAGATCGACCGCAAGTTCGCCAAGCGGGTCCGCTCGGTTCAGGCCGTCGACCGGATGATCGGCCACCTGGAGGACGTGCTGAAGGAGAAGGGGCTCGCGGACGACACGTATCTGGTCTTCGGCTCGGACAACGGCTTCCACATGGGTGAGCACCGGCTGCGGCCGGGCAAGCAGACCGCTTTCGACACCGATATCCGCGTCCCCATGATGGTGACAGGACCGGATGTGCCGGCGGGGCGGACCGCCTCCCAGCTGGTGCAGAACACCGATCTCAATCCGACGTTCCAGCAGCTCGCGGGGCTGAAGCCGCCCTCGGCCGTGGACGGTCTCAGCCTTGTCGACCTCTTCCACGGATCGTCGCCGAAGGACTGGCGTGAATCCGTTCTGGTCGAGCATCACCATCCCGGAACGTCCAAGGGCGATCCCGACGCGGCTCCGAAGGACAGCGGCAATCCGCCGACGTACGAGGCGCTTCGGACCGCGGACAGTCTCTGGGTCGAGTACGCGGACGGGGAACGCGAATACTACGACACGCAGGCCGATCCCGCTGAGCTTAGGAATCTCGCAGGCAGTCTGAGCGACGGGAAAGAGAAAGCCCTGCACGAGACCTTGACCGCGCTCGCCCGTTGTTCGGGCTCCGAGTCCTGCCGGGACGCGTCGCGGCTGCACCAGTAGCCCTCATCGGGCTGCGCTCGGCGGCATCCGGCTGCACATACACGAAGACCCCGCATCCAGCCCTCTGAGGGGTGGCGGGGTCTTCCACACTTCAGGCTCGTCTTGGCGCTCCACCCGCTCCAAGTGCTCAGGAACGCGATCGACGTCGAATCTGCAGTCGCGCATTTGTGCCCAGTTCACCACCTGGGCATTGAACCCTCCCAAGGCGGCCAGGAGCGACTTCACCTCCGCGTTCGCAGGTCTGTCGTGGTGGCAGCTCCGAGGGACCCATCGGACAGGCCCTAGGAGCTCCGGCAGCATTGAGGGCGCCATCAACCGCATCAAGAAGATCAAGCGGCAGCTCTACAGGCGAGCCGGATTCGACCTGCTCCGGAAAATGATCCTGCTTCAGTGACACGCCGCCCCCTTCGGCGACCGGTCTACCGTTGAGCCGTGAGATGGAACGAAGCTGAGTATCTCGAGTGCCTGCAGTCGGAGCGGCGTGGCTACGCATGGGTAATGCAGCATCACGGCGGGCCGGCGCCGAAGGAGGCCAGGGAGGCCGCCCTGGAGCGTTACCCATACGAACCGGCTGAGGCCCGTACCGCGGGCTGATCTTTCACGACGAGGCGTGGCACTGGGCGATGCTGGAGATCCACGGTGATCGGTACGTGACGGAACACCCCGAGCTGGCCCGTCCGTCACCTGACTACCGAGCCCTTGAGTAGCCAATCAACGAGCGCATTCAAACATCGAGGTGACGCTCCGCGACGTCTCCCCAAGATCTGTGCCAGAACCCAAAAGTCACTGACATTGATCACGATGCCCACCCCAGAATGACTCCCGAAGTCACTACGAAATGACTCCCTCGGAAACTGACACAGCCAGCCATGACGCGCACCGGTGACAGCACGCCTGTCTGTCCGCTTCCGGGCATGAATCTTTGCCGTCAGTGCCTGCTGGGCACCGTAGGTGCGAGACCGTGACGAGGTGACACCTCTTCCGGTCCTGCTGCGGACTGCGCCCGTGAGCAGCGAGACGACCTGGTCGCACATGTGCCGGGTGGCTGCCACGTACGGCATGCACCCCGAGCAGGTGCTCGGGCATTTCACGGTCACCGGCTCCCGTCCCCGGCATGAAGGCGGCGCCGTGCGAGCCGACGCGGAGCTCCTACTCAACGGGGGCGGGCGGCGGATACTGGCAGGCCTGTGCGGCGTCGAGGAAGGCGTGCTGGCGCGGGCGTTGCCGTCCTGGGAACAGGAGGACGCCAAGCTGCCCGCCGAAGAGGACGGGGTGCCGGCGGCGCCGTGGCGGATCGGCGGCGCGGTCGCCGGGCCGGTGGCGTTCGGCTGCCGCCTGTGCGCGGCCCGGCGTACAGGCCCGGCAGCGGGCAGGCGGGAGCCGGGCAGGCAGGGGTGTCGGCATAGGGGACGGCAGCGTCCTTCCAGCGGCCAGCGGCCTTGCGGGTGGTGTGGGTCTTCCACTGGGTGTAGTGCGTGGCGCACAGTTCTTTGCAGTGGCGGGGCCGGACACAGCGCTGCCCGTCCTTCGTGAAGCTGCACTGCTCCGGAACACCACCGAAGGCAACCCGGTTGCGCACCGGCACGAAGGTCCGCGCGAACTCCGCGACGGGCAGCGGCGACCTCTTCTGCCCTTCCTTGCAGAACGGACAGAAGATATTGGCCGGTGACGCAACACGCTCCGCCACAAAATCGGCATCCACGTGGCAAACACAACCACCACCCACAGCGACGCGTACGGCGCTCCGGCCAGCACCATCACTGCAGGCGACAACCCAAACAAACATCCCTCACCCCTGGCCCTCCCCCGAGATAACTCTCGGCGGGGCCAGGGTCAGGGTTCAGTGTGGTCAGCGCTCGTTTTCCAAGGCAGCGGTCAATCCGTAGGCACCTGCTTGCGAGAGCCTGTCGATGATGTCCAGGCACCGGATCCGTTCAGGTTGCGGGCTTTGCCGATAGAGGCGGAGGACTGCCGAGACCACGTGGTGGCCGTCCGCCGCGCGATGGGTTCTGAGGTCGCCGAGCTCCCTGCCCGCGTGCTGGACGATGCGTTCGCAGGCATCAATAGCGACAGGGGGAAGGGGGCCAGCGTGGTTGTAGAGAGCGAAGGTGAGCTGTTCGAGGTGGTCGGGGAACGCCTTGCTGTCGAGGAATGCTTTGACGAGTTCGTCGGCTTGTGCAGGTAGGAGTTCGAACACCTGCCGCATGCCCAAGGAGGCGTTCTTACGGACCTCGGGGTCGCCATCGCTGAACAGCGGTACAAGGTGAGAGTAGCGGTCGACGTTGCGGGCGAAGACTGCTGCTGTGCCGCGGCGGGCGGTGTCACTAAGTTCTCGCGCGGTTTGGGGAAGGTCTGGGGTGAGGCACCCTTGAATGGCGGCAACCGCCCAGGTCTCTCCTGCGAGTTCGGCCGTGCTCCCAGGGCCTTGTAGCGCGCGGTTGAGGGTGGCCGTGAAGCGTGAGGAATCTCGGACCAGCGCCTGGATGAGCAGTTGCTGAGTGGTGAGGGCGTTGTAGACATTGGCGTCCTGGTGGTTCAGCAATTGCTCCGCAACCTCCAGCGCATTCTGGGGGTCGTGATTCATCAGGGCCAGCACAGCTTGGGCGGCGCAGACTCGGACAGCGAGCACTGGATCGTTCGCCAGGCGAGTGACCAGGGGTGTCAACACGTGCAGGCGCTGACTGTCATGGAATAGGAGGGCGGCGATGGTAAGCGCTGCCTGTCCTCGAGCGGTGTTCATGCCGGCGGTCAGCAGGTCTGTGCGGGCTCCCTCGGCGTCCAGGTCCTCGCTGTCGTGCTCAGGATCAGAGTCTGTGGTGTAGCTGTCCAGGGCCGGGAGCAAGGCAAGGGTGAAACGTTGCGGGGCCGACTGCAGGGCGCGGCATACCGTGAAGGCGGTCGCAGGGCCGAGGGTCTGATGGGTGTGGGTAACCAGTTGCTCCCATCGGTCGGCTTGTAGATGGGGTGTGACCGCCTCCACGATCGCGCACAGGTAGGCGGCTGGTGAGTCCGGGCTAAGCGTGAAGGCGAAGTCGGTAAAACGCTCGGGTTCCTGTTGCGCGCGGCTGCCCAGCATCTGGGCCAGTTCGTGAGCGCCGCCTCGGAGAGGCCAGAGCCGCTCGGGTTGGGGCCGGGCGTACTTGTCCAGAGCTCGGTGCCACTGCTCATCCGTCATGTGCCGGGCTGCATGGTCACTGATCGGGGAGCCGACAACCCCGCCCTGGATTGGTGTCGGCGGCGACGGGACGTGGCCAGGGAACTTGCGCTCCATTCGGCGAGCCGACGGCGTATCGCATCACTACGGCGCGGAGGGAAGATCGCCGACAGCAGCTCGTACTGGCTCCAGCCCCAGGCGCTGCGCTGTCCCCTCTGCCGTCGGCGTTCCCACGCCGGGTAGAAGTCGAGCAGCGTCGCGGTCAGACGTTCCAACGTCTCGTCACTGCAATGGGGCGTGGTTGCCTCGATGAGTTCACGCGAGGCCCAGCGCGCGCTGTCCAGCCATCCCAGGCTCAGGTTGCGTTCATCGGTCAGGAGCCAGGCGATCGCCTCGTCTGCCTGGTTCATGACGGCGTACAGGCGGCAGGTGAGGAAGCGCAGTTCGTGAACCAGTGAGGGAGTCAGTCGCTGCAAGGCGTCCGCAGCGGCAGGCGGAGAGTTGGCAGCCAGGGAGCGTAGTGCTGTGTCCAGGGAGGCCAGCAGTGCGGCGTCGACGCCGCGGCCGCCCACATGGCGGTAAGCCCAACGGCCGCCGGGATCATAGGCGTCGGTGCGCCTCGTGCTGCCCGCGGTAGCCACGTCGATGACGAAGGGCAGGACCTGGTTCACGTAGGCTTCCGGCTCGGCCTTCGCGATCTGGGAGAGGACCGTGTCGGCCACCTGTGAATGCGTTGACAAGTGCCCGGATTCGAAGGGGTCGCCGGAGCCATCGGCGCGCGCTCGGACAAGGTGACGCTGCAGATAGGCACCGACAAGCCGCGCAGCGGAAGAGGGAGCGGTCTCGGCCAGGCCGTAGAGGAGTGACCAGAAGTCGCTGTTCACCGCGATCGGTCCACGTACCTCGTCCGCATGTCCGCTCTCGACCAGGTGGACGGCAAGGTCGATGAGGTCGGGCGTGAGCGCCCACTCGATCAGCCGCAGAAGCCGCTGCCCCCACTGTGGCGTGGTACCCACGTACGGTCGCACCAGCTCCGCGACACGAGCGGGCCGATGCTGCGCGACGGCCAGCAGTTCAGGGAACGCAGCATCGGCGGTCTGCGGCGTGCCCAGCCAGCGTTCCCACCTTTGATCGTGATCGGAGGCGTCGAACCACTGCGGCAGGGCGAGCAGACCGCGTACCTTGCCCGCCACAGGAGCCTGGCCCCAGGCGATAGGTTCGATGGCCTGCCACTCAGGCAGAGCGGCATCGAGCTGCCCGAGGACAGCGATGATCACATCTTGCAGGTGCGGGCGGATCCGATCGGAGCCCAGGAGCCGGGCCACCGTGGCACGGAAACGTTCGGGATCCGTGCCAGCGAGGTGCTCGAGGATCTGCCGGGTTTGGGCGCGACGGAACAGGTACTGCCCCGAACTGGCCAGGAAATCGTGGATGTCCTCTCCAGTCGAGATGAAGGACCGGGCGAAGAGGAAATCGAAGTACGTCTCATGGAAGAACCCGATCTGTTCGCCGTCGCGCACCAGCACACCGTGCGACTCGAGCACCTTGATGTGCTGGCGGGCGAAACCATCGAGGAGAGCCACGGGCGCCTGGAGCGTTTCACGTTCGCTCATGGAGGCACACAGCGTGCCCGTGATACCCCGCCAGTCCAGTGCAGCGACCTGTCGCTCGATCTCCTCGCGCCGTTCATCGGTGTAGCGCGCGTACAGCTCCTGCAACGTCCGGTAGGAAGCGGCGCGTGCGGAGGGCGACAGGCGGCTGAAGATCGACAGGTGCAACGGAGTCCGCAGCAGCTCAACCGTCACCGATCCCAAGCCGTCTGCATCCGTGCCGCCGTCGGACAGGACAGCCCGCACCTGTTCCAGGTCCAGAACGCTGAGGGGGAACCGGGCTGTCCGGGCGTGGTCGGCGACCAGCCTGGACAGCCTCCGGTCGTTGTCGATGTCGGCGGTGCGTGCTACCAGGAGCACCTTGACATTCGGGACGGTGACCAGCTGCGCGAGTACGTCTTCCACGGCCTCGTAGGCGTCCGACATCCTGCCGTTGTAGGTGCTGACCGCATCCAGCTGGTCAATCACCAACAGTGCCGGCGCTTCGGCCGCGACCCCAGCCAGCAGCACCGCTGGCGAGTCCGGCAGAGTCATCTTGGTACCCAGGTCCTTGGCCGTCTGCACGCCCGCGTCGGCGCCGTCCATCCGGACCGCGGCCGCCGGCCATCCCTGCTCGGTCAGTCGGACCAGGACATCGGTGACGACCGCTGACTTGCCCAAGCCAGCGCCGCCCTCGCAGACCACGATCTGCGGGCTGTCCTCAGCTACCAGGCGCTCGTAGAGTTGCTCCACGTGCGGCCGAGCGGCCATCCCGAACACAGGCCTGTCCCGCCGCACCCGCCGCACAAAGCGCTCAACGGTCCCGGCCAGCGCCGTAAGCGTTCCGGTGTCACCGACCAGCAGCCGTGGGCGTACTCCCGGCACGGTCAAAAGGTGGCTGCGGATCTGGGAACCGGTGAGGCGCTGGTGCAGGTGCTCGTCGAGATAGCCGCTCAGCTGCCTGACGATCACTTCCGGATCGCCGACGAACAGCAGCTCATACTCGGAGACCACCAAGCGGCGCAGTGCCTCCGGTGGGATGTGCTCCACGTGCACGGCCTGCAGATACCGCCACCCGACCTCCCGGCCGACCGGCCTTCCGTTCACAGACCAGTTCCCAAGTACCTGCACGAACTGGGGAAGCTGGGCCTTGGTGATAATGCCCTCGAACTCGGCGAATGTTTCGGCCGCCCGGGCCCGCTGGGCAAGATCATGCAGTTCAGGGGCCCCCGTAGACAGCACAAGGCGCACCTTCTTGCCCTCCGCAAGATGCCCCGTGACCGCCTTGAGGATCTTCCCGGCAGCATCCAGGGTCCACGGCCCCTTCGAGGGAACGTCCTTCACCTGCTCGCACCACGTGCCGTCGTCCGCCTCGAGCTCGAACTCGATCCCGGCGCCCGCCGGCCCCGGGGGCTCCAGACGAATCCGCGACGCCCGCCCCCTCAGCAACTCAGCCACCCTCAGCGCGGTCCACCAGTCCTCATACCGGTTACCCGCCTTGTCCGCAGCCCCACCCGCCAGCCCCACCCAGCCTCACTCCCCCGGGACATCACATCGGCTCCCGCCCATCGCGAACCGCGCCACGCGACCCTACTCCCACCCACCGACAATCGGACCTACCAGATTATTGCGACATAAACATCTACCTCCGTGCCGCCCTCAGCCTGCAGGCATGGAGAGGCCTCAGCCACGGATCTCTTTGAGTGCGGTGGACACAGTTGGCCGTTTCCCGATCTGGGGCAAAAACGCCTGCTGTAGCCAGCAGATGAGCAAGGACAGACACTGCCGCAAGCAGGCCCCGCTGGCTGGTGAAGGCCAGCAGCCAGTGGGGCCTGCTCACTCAAGCCCAGTTGCCTAGGCGGTCTTCCTCCGCCCTGGACTCCGGTCCCACCTGGCGGCAAAAGACCGGATGGACTCAGCGGTGAAGACCGGACCGGCACCCGTGCAGCCAATCGGCCGCGGGAAGTCAGGATGGTTACCGTCCAACTGGGCCACCCGCTGACGGGAAACACCTAGTTCCTCAGCCGCTTCCCTGTACCCCATAAGCTCCTGCTCCCTGGGGTAGTGCCGCTCCGCGTTCGCCTGCTCAGCAGTAACCACGCGCAGGTCGCTCAGCTGAGGCTTATGACTCATCGCAGCCCCCAGCCCCTCAGCCACCGTATGAAGAGCCTTGTGCGCAGCCTCTACCAAGCTGGGCGCATCCAGGCGCCACAGAAGGTAAAGACGCTGACTATCAGCCTCGTGCCTGATGACACCAGCAAAGTGCCGATGCAGCTCTTCGAATTGCTCGTCCCGGAGGGCGCGGACAGCATCCACAGTCACAGATGCCCGCCATTCCTGTTCCATGCTTCTCTCCTTTCCTTCCATCGGTTTCGTTCTGCGGTGCGCGCGGATGGACAGGTACAGGGGGCCAGGCCTTCTGGCCCCCTTCTACACCTGGCTAGTCCTCGTCCGGGAAGACCAAGCCTGCACCTCGCAGCGCCGAGATCAGGTCGATCCACTCACCTGCACCGTCCGGCTCATGACCGATTGTGATCATGGTGCCGTTCCGGGAGAAGAACCAAGATCCCTGCAGGCTCTGCCGGCTCTCGAATCCCTGACGGTCCAGCGCCGCGAGGAGCACTTCCATCCGATCTGTCATATCGTCCAGGCTGGGCGTGAAGCCGCTTGAGGCGCCGTCCCCGGCCCCGGCGGCCACGCGTGCGACGACGGGCCCCAGCAAGGCGCAGCAGGCGTTCCAGCGCGGCCTGACGGCCCTCGCGCAGTGGGTTGAACGGGAAGGCGCCCACCTGCCCGTACCCCGCGGCCACACCGAACAGATCAACGTCGACGGCGAGACCGAGCCGGTGGTCGTAAAGCTCGGCGTATGGGTCTCCAACACCAAGTCGAGGCGCGACAAACTCACCCACGACCAGCTGGCCGCACTACGCGAGCTCGGACTCGAATGGGCCGCAGCCTGACCACCGCGGGCGCGGCCGACCCGGTGCCGCGCGTACTGGTCCTCACCACCTTCGACGACGACGCCAACGTCTACGCCGCCCTGCGGGCCGGCGCGAGCGGCTTCCTGGTCAAGGACATGGCACTGGTGGACATCCTCGCGGCGATCCGCGTGGTCGCCGCCGGCGACGCCCTGATCGCACCCAGCGTCACCCGCCGTCTGATCGGCGACCTTGCCGCGCGGCCCGGACCGGCCGCGCCGAAGCGCCGGCTCCCGGGCATCACCGAGCGCGAGCGCGAGGTCCTGACCCTGGTCGGCCGCGGCCTGTCCAACACCGAGATCGCCGAGCAGCTCTTCATCGGCCCCGCCACCGTCAAGACCCACGTCGCCCGACTGCTGACCAAGCTCGACGCCCGCGACCGCGTCCAACTCGTCATCGCCGCCTACGACGCGGGCCTGGTGTCCCCGTCCGGCTGAGCCCCCGCGAACGGGAGCGCCGGGACGGGGAACACCCGGGCGCAACGCTACGGGAGCTGGACGGCGACCTCCGGCTCGTCCCGGGAGGGCCCGTCCAGCAGCGGCTCCGGCACGCCCTTCAGCTGCAGGTCGAAGAAGTCCCCAAGGTACGTCCGGGTGATCGCCAGCCCGCGCAGCGGCTCGATCGCCCCCGGTCGGCCGGGCAGGCCCGCCGTCTGGGCGAGCAGCGGCAGGTCGCTGAAGGTGCCGTGCTCGGCGCCGGCGATCGTGAGCCGACGCTTCCAGCCGTCCAGGCTTGTCCAGGCGTCGTCCCAGCTGGGATCCATGCCCGGGCTCTCGTCGGACTGGGCGCCGAACAGGAGGAAGGGCCGCCCGTCCAGACCGGTGGCCGGAACCGGCGCGTAGAAGGTGCCGTCCATGTTCGCCCCGGCCCGCACCCGGCGGTCGGCGGCCATGGTCACGGCCGCGGCGTCACCGCCGATGGAGTGCCCGGCCATGCCGATCCGCCTGCGGTCGATCAGGTGGGCATAAGCCCAAGGCGAGTGATGGGACGTCAGCTGGTCGATCACGAAGGAGGCGTCCTTTGCCCGGCTCTCGGCGATGGCCGGCTGCCCACCCGCCGGCGGATGGTCGCAGATGGCGCAGGGCAGGGTCCGTCCGTCGGGGAAGCTGACGCCGGGGGTCTCGTAGGTGTGGTCGATCAGCGCGACGACGTACCCGCGGCTGGCCAGATCCTCCGCGACACTGCTGAACAACGCCCGCGGGAAGCCGAGGCCAGGTGAGAGCAGCACCAGCGGGAACCGGCCGTGCACCGGGCGCGCGTCCGCACGCGCCCAGGTACGGACCGCGCTCAGCGCCTCGGGCGGAATGCCGGAGCCCGGGTCCTTCTCCTGCAGGAACAGCCGGGCCTCCTCAGTGGTCATGTAGGGAGCGGGTACCCCGCTCCCAGGCCGGGCCGGGTAGTACATCGACACCATCAGCTGCCGCGGTCCCGCCGCCGGCACCCAGGGGTCCTGACGGTGCTCGTCGACAAGGTGCAGCCTGTCGCGGCCAACTGTGTACGGGCCGGTCGGGCGAGGGAGTGCCGCCGCGAATCCGCTTGCAGCCGGGTGAGCGGCAGCCACAGCGTCGGACGGCGTGGCGGCGAAGGCCGGTGCCGCGGCAGCGATCGGCAACGGCAGGACGAGTGCGAGCACGGCGGTCAGCGCCGCGCGGCGGATACTGGTCATGCACCAGAAACTAGATCGGCGACACACCTCCTGACGTCAGCTCAGGAGCGGACAGGCGCCTGCGCTTCCAGGGGGATCCGCCGTCCCCTCGCAGGCGGACCAACAACGCGGTGAGCCTGATCGCGAAACCGGTGAACGTTGCCGGTAAACCGGGATCTCAGGGCCGAGCACGCGCCAGGCGCTCATGCTGCAGCGCCACATACCAACGATCACTGAACATGAACCCTGCGCAACGCAGATGACAAGCCCTGATCAGACAACCGGCCAACTGACAAGCCTGCAGACCAGCACGCCCGCCCCAGGACTCACCCGCACAGCTCGCCGAGCCCACTGAAGGATCAGCACCGCCTGGCCACAGCCATACACCAAACTGATCAGCCCAAGCCAGACCACCAACCACTGATCACAAAAACCGCTCCGAGACAACGCGCTGCGCGATCTCGGTGTGCAGTGGGCATGAAGGAGGCCACGGCGACCGTCACCATCGTGCCCGCCGCCGGCCGTTGCGTCAGGTCATCGCCAGTAGATGTGGACATGCCGCACCACTACATCCATGAGCAGCCAGAAGGCCATGCCGCCCAGGAACGCGTACATGACGGCGCCGACTGGCGAGGCAGGGTCTGGCCAACCCCGTCGGCGCTGCCGACCCGGTGGCTCGGAGGTCTGCGCGGCCGGGGCGGCCGGGTTGTTACGGTCGGGAATCATGTGGTCCTCCACAAGGGGCCGTCGTGGTGCTGACGTTGGGAGGCTGCCGGTTCCCGAGTCCAGGCGAAGACGCGCGCACGTTCGCCCGGACTTTTTCTTCCGGCCGGGTCAGTCCGGGCGCGCCTTCAGCGTCCGGAGGTCGTTAGACAGGGCGCTCTTCGAAGGCTTGTCCGGTGCCGGGAAGCCTTCGGCAGCCAGACGGCGGGTCAGCTCACAGCGCAGCCGCCCGCCCACCTTCTCCTCCGAGTTGCCCCACGTCCTGCGAAGCAACTCGACCGTCACCCCGGGGTTGTCGTCGATGATCTCCTTCAGCACCTGCCGACGGATCACCGTCGGTCGCGGCTGAGCGCGCCGACCGTTGGCCGCGGCGTAGGGACGGCGAAGATCGCGGCCGCCGACCCGTTCACGAACCAGCTTGCGGATCCGGTCGGCATTGCGCGCCATCTCCTCCGATCGGCCGTCGCGTGCGGAAGTCGAGCGTCCGTCCGGCGTGATCGCCGAGACACCCGGCGGCTGCAACTGATCGGCCAACAATCGGGCATCGTCCCAGGCCACCGCGTAGCCGTCCGCCACCAGCAGAAGGAGCACAGCGATCACGGCTTGATCGGGTCCCCAGGGCGCATCCACATGCACCTCAGCGCGATCGAGGACCTGCATGACCACCTGGACCAGCCGGTGGAAAGCCGCCGCGATGTAGCCAGCCAACTCGCGCTCCGCGTCCGTCAGCGGCCACGCGCCCGGCGCGGCCGGGTCGAACGGGTTCGGGCCTTCACTGCCGTCCGGGAAGGAGGGCGTGATGTCGCACACCCGCCAGCAGAAACGCGTCATCTCCACCTGGGAGACCATGTGGCGCGCCAGCGGCGCCACGATCTCGGCAGCCGTCGAGGCAGCGGCTTCGACCGCCTCGCGAACCGCCGGGAGGCCCAACCATGAGGCAGCGACCTGCCGCGCCCATTGTTCCTCCTTGCGGTACCACTTCACCGCCGCCCGCTCGTCAACCATCCCGCCATCATCACCCCGCCCAGTGACATTCCGGTCCTACCGCCCGGAGCCGGCACGGGCCCGGAGATGATCTCGTCCAGCGGGGACCATGTGCACGGATGTCGAAGCCCCGGGTGTGGCCGGACGAGGCTTCGGTCCTTTACTCCCAGCCGGTGAGCTTGGCGCGCCAGTCTGCGCCAAGCTTTTGGACTGCGATGTCTCCTTGTGGGGTCAGCAGGTCAGGCTGGTGGGTTCCCATGTCGGCCAGCAGGTCCGAGACGAGCGTGTATGCCGCGATGACGGCCTCGTGTTTGTCGGTCGTAATGGCCGTGAGGTCAGCCGTTGTCTGAGCGGGCATTGCCGGCACGGGGCTGACGGGGGCGTGATGCAGCAGGGCATCCCCCACGACAAGACGCAGGGGTACATCGCTGCCGACATAGCTGAGAAGCGCTGCGGAAAGCATGAGGTCGCCGCTCGATCCGGCTGCCGCCGCCCAGGCTGCCGCCGCCTGGACTTGGACCACCACATCAAGTTCCAGTCCGCGCTGGTGCAGCAGCATGGGCTCCTCGGGCGCGCACCGATCGCTCTGGACATAGAGCGGCAGGGCCGCGTAGAAGGAGCCGTCCTGGTGGAGCTGGCCGGTCGGATTTCCCTCGAAGCGAAGCTGGCGGCGGCCGATCAGGATGGGATGGTCCGGCTGCATGTTGGTGGTCACTGCCTCGCCAGTGAGCATGCAGAAGCGGCCGAAGGCAGCGTTTCGCTCAGCCTGCGTGGTGAGCGGGTAGTTGCCGCGGGCGGCCGGCACCGCTGCCAGGCTCACCCACACCGGGTAGTGATCCGAGAGCTTGCCGCCGTTGGGCAACTCTTTACTGTAACGCCATGCCGATTCCGGGCGGCCGACTACAGCTTGCGGAGTCCTCCGAGTACTCGTTCCATGAGGCTTACGTCGGGTTGATGGCCGTGATGGTCACGTCCCCCAGGTTCATGAATGGCGACCATCCCTGCCTCCTCCAGATCAGAAACGAGGATGCGTGCGACTCCCAGCGGGATCGAGAGCAGCGCCGAGACCTCCGCCACCGACTTGATGTCACGGCACAGGTAGCAGATCCGCTGTTGTTCCGGCAGTAGTCCCATCAGTTGCTGATCGTTGGCAGTGGTCACCACGAGTGCCTCGACGGCCAGTTGGTGTAGAGGTCTGGTCCGCCGGTCGCTGGGCGCGATCCCTTCGAGGCGGGCGGCCAGTAGCGCGATGTCGTCGTCCTGCTGGCTGGGGACGAGTGTTTCGAGTACCTCGTCGCACAGGGCTTCGAGCGGCGGTGGATGTTCCGGAACGGTCGACTGCGCGATGGCGACGAGTGTCTCGCGTAGTTGTTCTATGCCGGTCCACACGTCCTGCAGGCGTGATTCCACCAGCCCGTCGGTGTAGAGCAGCAAGGTCGCTCCAGCGGGAGCTTCCAGCTCAAGGTCCTCGTAGTAGACGCGGCCGACGCCGATGGGCGTGCCCGGCGGTACGCGCAGCACCTCCGCTCGCCCTCCCGGGTGGAGCAGGATTGGCGGTGGATGGCCGGCATTGGCGACTGTTAGGCGGTACGACACGGGGTCGTAGACGGCGTAAAGGCAGGTCGCCATGTGGTCGGTGCCCAGGTACTGGGCCCTTTCGTCGAGCTGGTGCAGGATCTCTCGCGGGGGCAGGTCGAGTCCGGCCAGGGCCTTCGTCGTCGTACGCAGCTGGCCCATGATCGCGGCGGCGGCGATAGAGTGCCCCATAACGTCGCCGACGACGAGGGCCACGCGGTTGCGCGGAAGAGGGATGGCGTCGTACCAGTCACCCCCGATGCGAGCTGTCGATGAGGCCGGCAGGTAGCGATACGCCAGCTGCGCGCCATTCAGCTGTGGGAGCGTCCTCGGGAGCATGCTGCGTTGGAGGCTAGCCGCGATGTCCGCGTCGTCGTTGTGCTGCGTCAGGTTTGCGAGGGCGCGTGCCGAGTGCATAGCAAGCTCCGCGACGACCAAGAGGTGATCTGGGTCGAAGGGGGCGCGGTCCGGGTGGCGCACGAAGAGCGCGGCGCCAATCGCACCGCGCCAGCCTGGCAGCGGGGCGACGATGGCGTGCTTCTCCCCAGGCACTGCAGACGCCAGACTTCCACCGAGAAGTTCGGCCAGGGCGGCACGGACGTAGGGCGCGTCCGTGAAGGCCGGACGCACTCCGTGCAGCACTTCCGCGAGCGCGGTTCCCGACCTCACTTCGCATACGCCGCTGATCACTTCGAGAGCGGACGTCGAAGGTGACGCTGGCGCCGGGAAGCCCTCGATGCCCGCGTGTTCCCGGAAATGGTGGTCATCCCATCGCCGCAGTGCGATGGGCTCGCTATGCCCCTCGTCGCCGACCGGCATCGGGTCGCGTAGGTAGACGATGAGATCATCAGCGATGAGCGGCACTGTAGACCGAAACAGGGAGCTGAGGATCTCGTCAACGTCGCGTGCGTCAGCGATCCGAGCCGTAGCGTCGGCCAAGATCGACGTCATACCGTCTGATTGCGGTGCGTCATTGCCGATGCCGAGTGTTTGCAGCACACTGCGGGCGGCTTGGCCGAAGGGCCGCACTTCAGCAGGAAGGTGCTGCAGCGCGGCGGGATCGTGCAGTACCGCGGGCACACTGACTGCGCCGTGGACGCGGGTGCTCACGTGCTTCTCCAGCATCCCGCACAACTGCCACGCCTCGTGTTGGGGAAGCAGCCGCTTCAGCCCCTTCTCGGCACCATCCCGGAAGGTCAGGACGAATGTGCCGCTCTCCTGCGGCTGAAGCGACACAATGCCACTCGTGATCAGCTCGGCCAAGTCGGCGACCGTGGCCTGGGGCACGAGTTCGTGCCGGATCAGTTGAACCACTGGTAGGCCGATACGTCCTACCAGGGCGCACAGGACAGCAAGTTTGACCGCGTGCGGCGAAGCCGTTCGGACGAACGCCTGGACCGGGTCAATCTGTGCGGCGCGGGCGGAGTTGGTTCTGCCGCGCGGGACCCGCCCGGTGGGGGGAATGAGTATGGCGTCGCACCCACTGGGGTCTCCTCGCATCTGGGCTCGTGCCCAGCGGCCGAGCGAGTGCGGGCTGAGCGACAGGACGGGGACGGGTAACCAGGTCGATGGCTCCTTTGGTTTCTCCAGGAGCAGTGGCATGCGGAAGTGGAGCGTCGTGCTGCCGTTGCCGGGCACGGCCTGGGTGGTGCAGACGCCGGGGAGATCGAGTGCGCTGCGGCGCCAAAGTTTCGGCGGCAGCGGATCGAGTAGTGCCACCGATGTCGACTGAGCCCAGTCGCGCAGCTGCTTCCAGATCTCCTGTTCGTACCAGCCGGGGGCCGAGCAGTCCGACACGATCAGGACCAGGCGTCTGCCCTGTGGGGAGAGGACGTGGTCGGGGCCGGCCGCCGTTCCCTGGTGATCGTGGAGGAGGGGCTCGGCTCCATCGAACGTCAGTCCCCAGGTACGCAGGAGTCGGAAGGCTCCCAAGTGGTCCAGCACGCGTTCCAGCTCGGCAATGGTTTCCTGCCATACCTGCATGGACAGGGACCGGTCAACGATCAGTAGAAGATCAAACCATCGCTCCGGAGCGGGTCGGAAAGCGGGGATGAGTTCACCGCTGCGCGCGTAATCGTCGATGGTCCGCTCTATGTCCAGCTGTGTGTGCAGGCCAGCTATCCACGGCCGTTTGTAGGCCCGCAGGGCGCGCAAGAGGTTCAGCGTGTCGGGCAGGGCAGGGCCTCGGGTTACGGCAATCGGCTCACCGGGCACGCTGCCCGGACTGTCGGGCAGCTGTTCGTGCAGCGCGACACCAGGCCAGGGTGTGTCCTTGGGCGCCCGGCTGCTTTGCGTGCGCTGGCTCTGTGCACCATCCGTATCCGGCGGGATCGGTTGCGGCTTGCTGGGGTTTGGATGCTGAGAGGTGGTCGGTCCAGGGAATGTGGCGGCCAGCCACACGGCTTCGGCCATCGCCGTCGCGTCCAGGTCCGCCGCCACATTGTGGAGGCCCTGCAGTACGCGAGAAAAGCGGTCAGGCACGGGACAGCTCGCGCATGAGCAGTGCGGCAACCTCCCGCCGGTCAGCACCGTCCGGTGCGGAGCTGCCGGACATCACGTGGACGGCGTTGAGTAGTTGGTCGATGGCCAGGCTGTCACCGCTTTCCAGGCGGGTGACGAATGCCTCGACGAGGTCGCGTACCGGTCCCCCGGCATCGATGTCGATCTGTAGATGGGCGATGATCATCTGGCGGAGCAGGGGGACTGTCGGCGGTGCCATGGTGTATCGGATGCACCGGCGGAGGAAGGCGGCCGGGAAGTCACGTTCGCCGTTGCTGGTCATCACGATGAAGGGGAACTCCGTGCAGCGCACGCGGCCCCGGTTGATGTCGTGATGCTCCTCTCCGCCCCAGTGCCGAACGGAGACGACGTCTTGCTGGTAGCGGGTGAGTTCGGGGATCTCGTATTCGCCGCGCTCCAGGACGTCGAGCAGATCGCTGGGCAGATCGAGGTCGCTCTTGTCCACCTCATCGATCAGCAGCGCACGCGGACGAGGTGACGGCAGCAGAGCCGTGCCGAGCGGTCCCAGTTGCATGAAGGGTGCGATGTCGTCGACGCCATCGGTCTGGCCGAGCCGCTGGGCGTGGATGCGGCCCAGCGCGTCGTAGCGGTAGAGCGCTTCGCTCAGAGTGCTCCGGGAGGTGATGTGCCAGCGCAGCACGGCTCCGAGTTTCAGCTCGCTGGCCACCTGCTCGATGACCGTCGACTTGCCCGATCCGGCTGGGCCCGTGACCAGGAGAGGTCGCCGCAGATGCAGCGCTGCGTTCACGGACTCCACGAGTCCCTCAGGCGGCTTGAACTCCGTCGCCATCGCGCGGCGGGGGAACGTCCGCCACGGCGGAGGAGGCGCGAGTTCGACGTCGCGCGGGACACCGTCGCCGGTGAAGTACGGACTCCAGGTCATGAAGCGCTCCTGTGTACGGCGTCGTGGCTGTCGAACCAGCTGCAGAAGTCGAGCCATTCAAGGTCGTGCCAGACCGATCTGAGGTCAGCGAGCCGGTCGGACGGTGCGGCGCACCCGCCCTGCCAGCGCCGCCGGTAGGCCTCGGCCAGGTGGGCCGGCAAGTGGTCCCAGAAGAGATCTAGAAGCGACTGTTCCTTGGGGGACAAGTGGTGATTCGGATCGGGCCACAGCACCACCGGCACGTAGGCCAGCAACAGTTCCATCAGCTGTCCCAGATGGGCAGGGCGCTGCGCGAAGGCCACCGCACGTGTGTAGCGGCCGTCCCGCAACCGCTCGGCGAGGGCCTGCGGCTGGCTTGCGTCGTCTTCAGCCAGCCAGTCGACGGGGGCCCCGGTCGTACAGGCGTTCATCTTCTCCAGTCCCGCCCGGGCATGGTCGTTGATCCACCACAGGTGCGCGGGCGGATCCAGGCGCATGCTCCAGCGCACGACCACGTCGTGGTTCACGCCCAGACGCACGCCGAAGTCCGTCTCCTCGGGCCTCCAGCGCAGTATGAGCGCGGTGGGAGCGGCGACGTCCACGTGTTTCAGCGGTGCTTGGCGCAGCCTCGCATGGCTGCGTCCCCAGCGGACGGCCTCCCCTAGCTTCGCCTCGATCGCTGCCTGCGTCGGAGCACAGGCGACTTCTGCCCGCTCGCACACTGTGCCGCCGTCCAGCAGCCACAGGCTCAGCGATTCAGGCCAGTCGTCCGCCACCGTGGCGTGCAGGCTGATGACCAGCCGCAGCCGTTGTGCGGCCATGCCGCGGGCCAGGTCATCCTGGGCGTCGTTGAGCTCGATGCGGGCCCCGCAGGCGTCTGCCCATGCCGTGACCTCGGAAGCGGAGAGGTCGAGGCCGGCGTCGGCGCCCAGTGCGGCAACGAATTTGGTGAGGAACACCGTGTGGCTGTCGCCGTACCGCGGTGCGCGCAGGACCAGCAGTTCGAGGAGGTCGGTGAGCAGCGCGGTGCCTGTGGTGTCGGGTACCAGTGCGTACACGTCAGCAGGCAGTGCGGGCAACGCTCGCCGTAGCCGTTGGGTGGTCAGCTTGTTGCCCGCCCAGGAGGTGAGGAAGGACTGCGTGGCAAGGCAGACGCGCAGGCCGTCCACAACGTGCACAGCCTGGTGGAGCAGGGCAATGGGTCCGATTCCCGTGCCGGATTTCTTGATTGTCTGAATGTCGTGTCGTAACCGGTCCAGCTCGGTCAAGGACCACGGCTGCGGCCAGGCCACGGCGGGGCCGACCGTTTCCAGCGCCGCCTTGAGGTCCTCCACGCCGAGCGCGCCTGGCCCGGGCCGACCGCCCCGGGCGTGACAGGGGTTGTGCGCCAGCCACAGGCCCTGCACCGACAAGTGATCACCGTCGTGTTCTGTGCTAACGACGTCCTGGCCGCTGATCGTGTGGCGCAGCTTGTCCCGCAGCGCGGAGACACTCGCCTGTCGTCCGGCGTCCGGAATGCCCCGTCTCAGGAGTTCGGTGAGCTGTCGGCTGAATGTGAGGTCGAAGGCAGGCTGTTCGGCGCCCGAGGCCATGAGCAGGGATACACGGGTGCGTCCGCCCCGCACGCCGGCCACGAGCGCTTTGAGGTCGGGCACCGGTGCGGGCGGCTACTGCGGGCATGCGTCCCAGTCGATGCGGGGCGCGCCGCCGGCGAGCTGGGCGAGCGCGGCCGGCACGGTGGAGGTCCTGGTGCAGGAGGCGAAGAGCCGCCCGGCGTCGTTGCCGGTCAGGTGCAGCTGAGGCGTGATTTTGCTGTTTCACACATTAGATCGGCCGTAGGGCTGCGCGCGCTATGAGCCGGGCTGCACACTGCCGGTCAGGGGCCGTCCTCGGTTCGGCTTCCGTGCGGCGACAGGAGAACCGGTGCTGGTCCACCCACTGCCGATGGGCATGTTCCTCGAGTCCCTGCTCGCGGCGGCCGAAAGTTGTGGGTACCTCGGCGCCGTGGTGCTTCTCGCACGCGAGCGCGATGCGGAGGCACAGCACCGCGAACTCACCGACCACTGGACGAGCGTGCACGACGTCACCGGCCCGGCGCTGGCAGTCCTGTGCCCGGTGCCGACCCACGCGTGGCCCCGCGCCGTGCAAAACCCCACGGACCCCGGGCGGGGGGTGATGGCCGAGGGGATGACGCTCGAAGTGCCGCACTCGCGGCACCGGTTCGAAAGGAACTTCTGGAAGGATCTCTCCTTCCGGCCCGGATGGGACGAAGCCTTTGTGAAGCCGGAGCGGCCGGCCTCCGCCGAGGCGCACGCAAGCGGGTGGACCCAGGCCGTCACCGACGCGGCGGAGTTCTTCGGGATCGAGGAGTCGCACGTCCCCTGCCTCGTCGTGCTGAGCATGGTCGAGAGGCACGGCACAGTGATCCCGATGGATGAGGTCTTCGGGGTCTACGACTTCCTCAAGAAACTCAAGGAATGCATGCCGTCCGCTCCCGTGGGCCCCGGTAAGTTGCTTGACCAACGCCAGCGGCTCCTGGACCAGATCGCCCAGCACCGGTCAGTTCTGGAGCCTGACCAGGTGCGTTCTCTGAGTCGGAAGTTGGCCGGGGCCGAGGTCCTGGCGCCCGAGCTGGTAGCAGATTGCCGAGCCCGGCTGCAGACCCTCACGCAGGCCGAGCCCTCCGACGCGGACCTACGGGCCCTTCGCGCGGTGTCCGACCTGCTGCGCTCCCCGCGGCGGCAGGCCGAGCAGCACAACCTGCGTATCGGCGGTCTCTCCAGCCGACTGGACCGCTTGATCAGTACGCTGGAAGCCCGGGAGAAGCTGTTGACCGTCGATCGCTCCATCGGCCTCGCCGGACTGATCGTGCGGGTCGCGGCCGAACTCCCGCACCCGCTTCACCCGGAGGACATGGCTCCGGCGCCCCGGCTTCCCGGCTGGTCGTTCAGCCGTCTCGGCCGCCGCCCCACACACACGGTGCCGGCCACTGCCGCCGCGGAGCGCCCTGGAAGGCTCGGCCTGGTGATGGTCCACGGGATCCTCTCGAAGCCGGCCATGTGGGATCCTCTGCGGGATCTCCTGGCCGACGACACCGATCTCGGCTTCGTCGATCCGCTGGCGTTCGGTTACCGCACGGGCCTCATCCGGCTGAATCCAACGCGCGTCTTCCCCGGCATCAACGTCGTGGCCGACAGCCTGAAGGAGTACCTGGCAACCGAGGCGGAGGGCTACGAGCGGCTGGTGCTGCTCGCCCACAGTCAGGGCGGCCTCGTCGTACAGCGCTTTCTGACGCGGATGCTCGCCGACGGCCAGGGTCGCGAACTGAGCAGAATCCGCCGGGTGGTGCTGCTTGCCTGCCCGAACAACGGCTCTCAGATGCTGGGGTCCCTGCGCCGCGGCGTACTGGGTCGCAGGCACCCGCAGGAGCGTCAGCTGCGGCCGCTGGACGAGGAGGTCACGAACACCCGCCGTGTGCTCATGCGCGACGTGGTCAATGCCCTAGAGGTCACGGAGCGCACGTGCCCGATCCCATTCTCTGTCTATGCGGGCGAGAGCGACAACATCGTGCCAGCGGCCTCCGCGCAGAGCGATTATCCGGACGCGGCGGCGCTGCCTGGTGATCACTCGTCGATCGCCCGTCCCACCTCGCGGCACCACCGCACCTACACCACGTTGCGACGCTTGATCCTCAAGGAGAGCCTCCCGTAGGGGTGGCGAGCACGCCGCTGTCGTTGTCGAGCCAGCTCCGGCCGCTGGCGGCTCGCCCTCCCGCCCGGGGGGTGGGCAGGGGTGGGAGCGCCTTCCGGCAGCACCGACACTGCCCCCGCCGGGGCCAAGCCCCGCAAGCAGTGCGGTGGCGGGACGGTGCCGAGCGCAGCGCTCCAGGCCGGACGGCGGGCGGGATGTGAGCGGAGCAGGCAGGTCGACGGCGATCTGCTCCGCCGTGGCCCGGGTGACGCTGATGGCCTGCCACGGGCCCCAGGCGCGGGGCCTCGTGCGGGCCGTGCTCACCGTCGGCGAGGGTGAACAGGTCCGGGAGCGGTGGGGTGGAGTGAAGGGGCGGAAGCGGGCGGCGGTGCCGGCCCCTGGAGGCACCGATGCCCCGCCCTCGGCGTGCGAGGAGCGGGGCGTCGACGAGGACGGCCGGCCGTCAACGGGTCAGCTCGGCCTCATGCCGGCGCCATGCGCGCTCGGCGGTCGTCGGGTACTCGTAGAGCCCGACCGGGGAGACCTCGGTGGTGCGGGTGACCACGCCGTACCGGCTCCCGGCGCCGTGGCCGGTGCGGAACGTCCAGGCGACCGGCTCGTCCTCGCCCGGGTTGTGGATCGGCTGGAAGCCGCAGGCGTCGGGGTGGACCCGGGTCGCGGCCTCGCGGGCGTCGTCCTCGTCGAGGGCGACCCGTACGGTCGGGTCGGCCTTGCGAAGGTAGTCGAGGGCTTCGCCCAGCTCGGCGAGGGCGGCGCGCCACTCCGGGTTGCTCGGGTCGGGCTCGGTACGGACCCGGGCGCCGGCGGCGTTGCTGCGGCGGTGTGAGTCGAGGATGTCGCTGAAGTTGGCCCGCAGGCAGTTCGCGGCGATCCATTCGCTTCCGCCCCCGACGATGACACGGGCGGGCTCCCCAGTGACGGCCGGGGCCATGCCCTTGACGACGCGGGTGACGCCGTCGGCGCAGACGATCCGATCCCCCTGGCGGAACGGACCCGCGGCCTCCTCAATGTCCTTGGCCGGCGCCTCCCCGGTGGGCTCCTCGTCGCAGGGGATGTCGCCGCCGTTGCGGACGACCAGCAGCAGGCGGGCGAGGACGTCGCCGCGCTCCTGCTGGAGCTGGGCGTAGGCAGCGCTGTCGTCCGCTTCCTCGATCCGCGCCTCGGTCATCTGCGCCATGTACTCGTGCCGGGCGCTGCGGGCAGCGTCGGCCCGGGTGGCGATGCGGGCGGCGGAGCGCTCGGGTTCAGCCTGGCGCTCGTCGATCGCGTGTTGTACGCGTCGCGTGGAGGCGGCGCGGCTTGCCTGCCGGAAGCGCTCGGCGTCGGCGAGCAGCCCGGGATCGTGGCCGAGCATCTCCTCGTTGAACGCCGCGTCGGTGCGGAGGCGGCCGCCGTAGAGGTAGTACCGCTGGATGGTCAGGCGGGGCGTGGCCGTGACGTGCTGGGTGACGATCTCCAGCAGTGCCGCGCCGTTGCGCAGGGCGGTGTCCAGGGTCTGGATGATCGGTGCGAGCTGGGTCTCGGCGTCGCCCGCGAGGAGCAGGCCGCCCCCGGCGTAGAGGACCTCCGTGCGGTGCTCGGTCTCGGTGCCGTTCCAGAGGTGCACGACACGGATGAACTTGGTACCGGGGGCGTCGTCGGCGATAGCCGCGTGGAGGCGGGCACGTCCGGCGGTGGTCTCGGAGAGCATGGGGGCCATGGGCTTGTCCTCGGGTGGTGTAGAGCCTGGGGCGGGCGAAGGCAGGCGGCCCCGAGGGGGCGGGACGGTGGTCACCGCTCCCCCGAGACCGGTGCACCGACCCTGACCGGGTAGGCGGCAACAACCGCAACCCCGCCAGACCGGGCGCGCGCGGTGGGGACCAGGAGAGTGGGTGTGCGTGCCGAGGAGGGCGGCGGCATGGAGTTCGGCGCGAAGCGTGGCCGCATCGAGCGCCGCCGGTCCCCTGCGCGGGTGCGGAGTCCGGGACGTCCCGGTGCCGCAGGCCAGAACGGGTCCCTGCTCGTAGGCTGGCGAGCAGGGACCCAGGAAGCATCGGTGGTGTCAACTCACGGAGGCATCCGCGAGGTCAGCCACGGCGCAGTACGCACCCCAGTCGGGACCGGAGCGCTCGGATACGGCCGCGCCGCTGGTACACGCGCATCGCGGCGATATCCGCCGGGTCCGGCGAGTGGCACCACGACATCTTGATGACCAGGGCCTCGCGCCCCTTCTTCTGTGGCCGGTCCAGCACAAGGATCGTCCCGCCCACGTCGGACTTCCACAGCAGCCAGACATGATCCGTCTCGGAGCTGAGCTCGCACTCTCCTGTGCGCAGGGCCGGAGGCAGACCCATCAGGCGGGCCACCTCGTCAGCGAACGACTTAAAGGTGTACGGCGATGGCGTGGCGGCGGGCAGGTGGGACTGGAGCCAGGACGGCAGGGGCATGGGACGACGGATCCTTCCTGGCGGCGGCGAACGACCCATAGACCGGGTGGTGGGTTCGCCGTTGGGTATCGAGTGGTGCCGGGGCCGGGCGGCGCGGCCGGGCCGGGCCGGGCCGGTCGCTGTCAGCGCATGTGAGCCGGCAATACCGACATTGCCTGGGCCGGAGGCAAGCCACGCAAGACCCGGCGACCGGCCGGACGCGAACGGCCCCGAACCCCGCGGCGCGTGGCCGGAGGTTCGGGGCCGGTGAGCATGACGGCGGGATGGTCAGCAGGAGACGCAGCCGGTCCAGGCCGGTGGCATTACCGAGGCGGCGGTCGTGCTCCGCCCGGCGGGCCTGGGCGCGGCGGTGGCTGGTGTAGGGGAGGGGGCGGGAGCGTCCTTCCGGCAGCACCGACACTGCCCCGAGCGGCGTCAAGCCACGCAACACCCGGCCCCTGCAGCGAAGTGCCTCGGAGGTCGGGGCAGCAGCGGGATGAGGCCATGGAGGCCCCCGACCCCTGCAATGTAGGCGGGGGCCAGGGGCCGAGGTTGGTGCTGGGACCAGCCAGCCCAGGGAGCGCGGGCGGTCTACGTGCTGGTGTCGACGGCGGCGTGGCTGCCTTCGGGGAGGCTACCGAAGGCCACCTCGGCGTCGACCGCGTTCTGAGCGCGGGTGAACTCGGCACAGCGCTGTGCGGCCACCTCAGGGGTTCGGGCGGTCGCGACGTGCACCTTCGTCCAGGTGTCCATCACCAGGTGCGCTCCGCCGAACAGGTCGCCGAGGCCGCTGTCGTCGATGCCGACGGTGTAGCGAGGGGCGGTGCGGTCGGCGGGAATCTCGGCGAAGAACACCATGTAGGCGTCCGAGGGAAGAGTGACCGCCAGGCCGGCGGCGGCCAGCGCTTGCGCGAGTTCGATGCGCTTGGCTTCCTGCTCGGGTGTGTCGGCGCTGATCTTCTCCGTCAACTCCCATACAGCGATCGGACGGTCCGACCGGGTCAGGATCAGCCATCCTGTCTGCTCGCCGGGGACATGCTGGGGGAAGTGCGTTGCGAGGACGGCAGCCGCCCGCTCGACGGCGGCGGCATGCTGCGGCGGAATGTGGAACGCGTGGGGCACGGAGGCTCCTCGAGGTCGTGGTGGTGGCGTGTACGGACGTGCGGGACTGCAGCGCAAGCCGTGCAACCTCCCCACGCGGCGGGAGAGCAGCGACGGGGGTAGGGGTGCCGGGCCGCCCCTGGGAGGGATGGGGGCGGCCCGGCGGCCGAGGGCTCGACCCCACCCCGGGGGGCGGGGGCTGCTGTTATCTGGGGTGTCCGAACGTTTGTGCAGTTCAGGGCGTTAGCCCACGTTCAGGCATGTAAGGCACTCCTCTGCGGCGTGCCGCGCTGAGGACGCGCCTGCGGCAGGTAAAGCTTCGGCGGTATCGCGCGGCTGCCGCTACTGTCACGGCCATGACTACACGCAAGCTCTCGCGCAGAGCACGCCGGGCGGCGGGCGGCTTAGCCGCCGCATTACTTGCCTTCCTCACCGTCGTCACCCTCTCGGCCACCGCACAGGCATACACCGCGTGGCCGGACGTGATCATCATCCCGCGCAGCAACGGCAACACCTGCCTGGCCCAGGACTGGGGCTCTTCCCTGCCGCATCTGGACACCAACGTCCCCGTGTGTCAGCAGGGCGCACGCCCTGCCCCGAAGGGAATGCAGTGGGCGGTCCAGTCCGCCGCGCCGGACACCGGCTACTCGAACGTGAAGATCAGGAATCTGTGGAGTGGCGACTGCCTGACCGCCGTCAATGACGGGGGCACCTGGCGCGCCAAGATCCTTGGCTGCGACTCCAGCCGCAACGGCGGCCAGCTCTGGGCCCTGACGTGGTCCGCACAGCAGGACGGGTGGCAGTTCTACAACTTCGGCAGTCACGCGTGCCTGGACTCCGGGCAGGGCACGTTCCTGCTGCGGCAGGACGGCTGCAACCCGGCCAACCGCTACCAGGCATGGTGGAGCGCCAACGCCTAAGACGCGTACGTACGGCTGCGGTCCGTGCACCCCGGTGGGTGCGGGCCGCAGTTGCGTGTGGGGCGCGGCGTGGTGGCGCGCCTGGCCGCGGGGCGCATGGCGCAAGTTGACGTCCAGCGTGCCGGCCGAACATGCCTGAGCGACCCCCAGATATCTGTAAGGCATGTTCTGGACAGGGCACTTGTCCCACATGCCTTACGGCTCGCGGGCGCCCCAGATAACGGGAGCGCCTTCCGGCAGCACCGACACTGCCCCCGCCGGGGCCAAGCCCCGCAAGACCCGGCAGACGGAAGTGCAGCGGCCCCGAACCGAACCGGGGCGCATGGCAGGGGGTTCGGGGCCGGTCGGTGTGACGGTGGTCAGCTGACCGGGATGGTCAGCAGGTGGCGCAGCCGGTCCAAGCCGGTGGCGCTACGGCAAGGCGGGTATGCGGCCTGGCGCGGCGCCGACAAGGCCGCGCCCGGGCAAGGCGTTGGGCCGGGCAACGGTAGCCGTGACCACTGCCACGACGCTCTGCAGTCCGGCATGATCAGCCAGGGATAGCCGTCGAAAGTGCACGTGCGGCGTGCCGCGTTGGTCGCGGTGAGCTGGGCCACAGCGAGGTGGCTGGACGTCTTGTTCATCGGCTCATCGAGGCGGGTGAGAGTCCACTTCAGTTGCGCGGTGAGGCACTTCTTGGGGGCCTTCTTTCCCACTGCCTGCGAGGTGGTCGATGCACCGCTGCTGGTGGCGGCGTGCGGCTGGCCGGATTCCCGGATAGTGCAGGCGGTCATGACCAGCACCATGCCGACCGCGACTGTTGCGCCAGCTATCGCCTGCTTGCTCATTGCCAACGTCTCTCTTGTTGGGTTCGGTGGTCTCGGCGACGCTTTCGTGTCCGGGTGGTTGTGGGACGGCTCGCCGTGCGCGGCGCCATCGCCTCGATTCCGTCACCGGAAGCCCTCATAGTTCGCGAAAACGGTGCGCAAGCTTGAAATCCGGAGAAAGGGGCCTTTGCGCCTTCGGGTGTGAGGATGCTGCCGAGGGCTTCTCCGTTCCCCTAGGTGCCTCCAAAGGCGTTTACGGGTGGCAGCTCTTGCTGAGGTTGAACTCGTGGTGTCCGGTGGGCTGATCTCATCCAGGTCCATGATCAAGCCGGTGGGCGGGAGGCAGCCGTCGATCAGGTGAGGTCGGTACGGGAGCAGGGTCAGTGTGGACTCCACCTCGTGCCGGGCCCACCAGCGCGCGGCTGGGGCACCGCGGGTCCCGAGGCGGAGGGCGATCCCGCGGCAGCACCGCCCCGACGAGGGACGCGGGCGCTTCCGGGGCGGGTCACCGCCCTGTCCGCCGTGCTGTTCATCCCCTTGCTGTCATCCTTGCCGCCCGGGATGGTGCACCAGCCGTCTGACCAGGCAATGACCTGCCCGGTTCGCAAAGGGTTCGTCCCCGCGCAGTGGGGTACCGCGACCGGCGCGGACGGCCGTCTCCGCGCCGCATCAGCAGTGGATCGAGACCGGGAGAAAGCCCGGCCGGCGCAGGTCCGCAGCCGAGCGCCGCCCTGACCGGGTGGCAGCCTTCCGGCTCCGGCCGCGGTGAGTACCGGAGACCCCCACAGGGTGCGGGAGGATCGAAGCGCCTCGTACGCGACAGACCCGGTTCCGCTGCGATCCGGTCGGCGGTCGCCGCCCGGTGGGATCCGTGCTCGCGGAGAGCCGGTGCGCCACCGCGACGGCCCGGCCGCCGGGGGCGGCGGTACGCGGGCCGCCCGTGGTGGCCGACCGGGCAGGCCACGTTCCGTGGGCTTGTCGCGCTTCCGGTGTTTCCCGGACCGGAGGCACCTTCTCCGCCCCGGTCTTCGGCCGTCAGGCCCGAGGAACCGCAGGGCTCGCGGAGTCGCCGGCTCCGGGCAGGTCGGCTGTGTCCTGTGTGGACCTGCTTCGGATGGCCGGGCCGTGCGGTCCGCCGACCAAGCTGCTGAGGATCTGAGTGTGGGCGCTCAGCGCCGGGGGGCTCAGCACCGCGTCGTGGATGAGGAAGACCTCACCGGGTCCGACTGTCCTGACGTAGTCGACGACCTCGGCCAGTTTCACCCATGGCGCGCCGGCCGGCGCGAGGAGCGTGCGGACCTGCTCTTCGGGGACCGTGAGCGCGTCGCCCGGGTGGAAGATGCCGTTGACCAGGAAGCCGACGTTGTCGAACTCGGTGAAGTCGCGGTGGATCGTGGCGTGTTTTTGCCCGTAGACGTGGAATTCCAGAGGGCCGACGTCGAAGGTGTCGCCGTGCCGGACGGTATGGACGCGTCCGCCGAGGTCGGTGAGGTGGCGGGCGACGGCCGGGTTGGTCCAGATGTGGATGTCGCCGCCGGCCTCTCGCAGCCGGTCGGGGACGAAGTGGTCTGCGTGCTCATGCGTGATGAGCACCGCGTCGGCTCCTTGCAGTGCGTCCGGATCGCTGAAGCAGCCGGGGTCGATGACGACGGTGCAGCCCTCGTGCTGCAGCCGTACGCAGGAATGCCCCAGCGAGGTGATCTGCATGACTGGTCTCCCCTCCATTTATTCAGCAAGACTGTACAGCATTGCTGTATACCTGTCTTGTGGGTACGGTGATGCGGTGAACGAGCAGGAGATCGCCAGCGACCTGCGAGCCGTCATCGGAAACCTGGTACGGCGCGCACGGGCCACCGATGCCATGCCGCAGGCGCAGGCCGCGGTACTGGGCTTCCTGGACCGCGAAGGACCCATGACCACCAGCGAGCTCGCGGCCCGACAGCAGGTGCGCCACCAGACGGCGGCGCGCGTCGTCGCCCAACTCGCGGAGCTGGGCCTCGTCCGCCAAAAGCCCCACCCCAACGACGGGCGCAAGGTCCTCCTCATGCTGACCGAACCAGGCCTGCAGGCGCTCCAGGCACGCCGCGGCCGCCGAGCCGACTGGCTCGCCGAAGCCATCAAGGCACAGCTGTCGCCCGCCGAACAGCGACACCTCGCGCAGTCCGTCACCCTCCTCAAGCGGCTCGCCCAGCACGGTGATCCCAGCTGACCGCAAGGCCCTCGCCCCCGACCTCCGCCCGCCACACGACTACTTCGCCCGCCTCCCGGCAGTCAGTGGCGGGAGATGCCCGAGCGGTTCGGCGCCTGGCAGACCGTCCACAACCGCTTCATGCGATGGCGGGACGCGGGCGTCTTCCAGGCCCTGCTGGACGAGGCGATCGCCGAGGCCGCCCGCAGGGACGAGATCGACATGTCCCTGGTCAGCGTGGATTCCACCAGCACGCGGGCTCATCACGACGCGGCCGGCATGCGGGTCAGCGAAGAGACCTTGGCCGCGCTCGTAGAGGCGGCCTCGCAAAAGGGGGAGCTTCCGAGGAACAAGGCGGACGGGACGGCGAAATCGATCCAGTCCGTGCCGAACGCCGACGCATCCGCTCACGACGGCGGGCCCGGCTGAAGGCCGCCCTGCTCGGGCGGTCCCGCGGCGGGCTGACCAGCAAGATTCCCTGGCCGCCGACCGGCGCTGCCGACCGATGGCGCTCCTTCTGACCGCCGGGCAGGCTGCCGACAGCCCCAGTTCATCCCGGTCCTGAGCAAGGTGCGGGTCCGTCTGCCCGTCGGCCGTCCCCGCACCCGGCCCATCGCCGTGGCTGGCGATAAGGCCTATTCCTCCCGCGCCAACCGTCCCCACCTGCGCAAACGCCGTATCAAGGCGGTCATCCCGGAGAAGAAGGACCAGGCAGCCAACCGCAGGAAGAAAGGCAGCCGCGGCGGCAGGCTCGTCAACGCTCCCGGGGCCCGGAGGTCCGGGATGCGCCGGTCCGTATCGGCATCATCGTCGGATCGGCATCAGCGTGCACGACGCGGCACCGCCGTGCCGTCGATCTCTCGCGCCGGGCGCGGACTCAGCCGCTCGGGCGCCGCCGGGCGACAAGCGCGGCGATGTCGTCGTCGAGCCGGCCGCCGCTGTAGGCGATCAGGTCGCGGTGGATATGGTCGAGGACTTGGTGGGGCGCCTCGCCGCTCCATGAGCGGATGCGTTCGGCGAGGGGGTAGAAGGCGCCGGAGCGGTCGCGGGTCTCGGTGACCCCGTCGGTGTACAGCAGAATCTGGTCTCCGGGATGGAACGGGGCGAGGTCGACGTGGTACCCGTCACTCACCAGCATGCCGAGGTTGAGCGGCGGCGAGGGATCGGCCGGTTGCAGCTCCCGGACCTCGCCGCGATGCAGCAGCAGCGCGGGCGGGTGGCCGCAGGTGACGGTCCGGACGACCGGTTCGTCGTCCGGGATCTCGGCGAGGAGGGCGGTGATGAAGCGTTCAGCGGTCTCCGAGCCCGGGACCGCCGGGTACTGGCAGGCATGGCGGCTCATGCTCGTCTCCAGGCGGCGCGCGAGGCGGGGCAGGTCGGGCGCGTCGTGGGCGGCCTCGCGGAAGGCGCTGAGCAGCATCGCGGCCGTCTGGATCGCCAGCAGGCCCTTGCCGCGCACGTCGCCGATGAGCAGCCGCACGCCGTACGGGGTGCGGAGCGCCTCATACAGATCGCCGCCGATCCGGGCTTTCCGCCGCGGCGGCCAGGTAGAGGCTCTCGAGCGTGACGGGCCCGAGGTGTCGCGGCACCGGATGCAGCACCGCCAGCTGGGCGGTCTCCGCCACTGAACGGACCTGAACCAGCTGATTGGCGCGCCGGCCGAGCAGGCGGTTGAAGAAGACGGCGAACGCCGCGATCGCCGCCAGGGTGGCCAGCTCGGAGTAGGCGGTCGCATTGCGCAGATCACCGAAGTCCGCCATCAGGCCGACGAAGATGCCGCACGCGCCCACTCCCACGAGCACGGTCGCCCACAGGGGCAGCAGCGCGGCGGCGGAGACCATGGCCGTGGCAAGGAAGGCATCCGGCCTGACGGCGCGGGGCGTGAAGAGACCGATGAGCAGGCCCATGCACAGCAGCAGAGCAGGCCGAAGGGTCAGCATCCTGCCCCGCCCACGAGCACTGTGCATGGCTTTGCGTTCCTCAGGAGACCTCGCCACCGTGCCGCTCCCCAGAGTCGTAGGGGTCGAGCGGCAGCCCAGGGCCGGAAGCAGGCCACCGGTTCCGATCATTTTATTGCCGTTCGCCCGCATCCTGGGAACAGCATGGTGAGCGCCTGTGACGCACAGGTGCCACCACCACTCACCGTGCGATCGGCGGCAAGATCGATACAGCAGGGCCGCAGCAGGCCGCCCGGGTGCGCTCCCTTCGGAAGCCGGTGAGCCGGCCCCCTTCCCCGCCGCCCGAAGACATCGATCACGCACCCTGATGCCCCGGTGAACTTCGGCAAGGGGATACGACAAAGCACCTGGGGCCGGCCGTGTGCGTCGAGCCTCGTAGCATGCACGTGGCCGAGACCCCGCGGCACCAGCAGGCGGCGGCAGGCTCCGGCTTCTCCATGGCTGCGTGGAGGAAACCCGACCTCTTGTCGCCGGATGGAACCGGTGATCGTCGTGGTCTCCTCTATGCAAGCAGCCAGCATGCGCGGGCACTGGGGGATCTCACGACCGGTATCGCCGTCTCCTCCTCGTGCAGTGGTCCAGAAAGGTGGTCGCGTGTCCCTCACCGGAACGCTCACCCTCATCCTCGCGACGGGCATAGCGATGATCGGCACGATCGCCCTGTGGACCCGGATCCGCGGGCCCAGGCCGGCGCGCCGGCTGGCGCACGCCGTGATGATCGGTCTGTGCCAGCTCACCGCGATCAGCGTCGTGGCCACCTGGATCAACAACAGCTACGGGCTGTATGCGTCCTGGAACGACCTCATGGGCACCACCGACAACACCAACGCGGTCGCGATGCCCGGGCCGCCGGTGCAACGCGCGAAATTCAACCATGGCACCAACGGCGGTGTCCTGGACACCTACTTCCACGGCCGGAAGTCCACCCTGTCCGGGCAGGTGCTGGTGTGGACGCCCCCGCAGTACGACGAGCCGGCCTACAGGAACAAGCGGTTCCCGGTCATCATGCTGCTGCACGGCGTGCCCGGCTCCCCGCAATCCTGGCTGGAGCACGGCGGCATGCCGGGCGCCTTCTCGGACCTGCTGAATCAGAAGAAGGTGCACCCCTTCATCCTGGTGATGCCCGTGGTCAACCCGGGCAGTGTGGACACCGACTGCACCGACCTGCCCAACCGCAAGGTCGCGACCTGGATGTCGGCGGATGTCCCGGACCTGATCAGCCACAAGTTCCGCACCCTGCGGGGTGCCAGTGGCTGGGGCCTGATGGGCTTCTCGACCGGCGGCTTCTGCGCCGCGAAGCTGCCCCTGCAGTACCCGAAGGTCTTCGGCGCGGGCGCCGCCCTCGACCCCGACCCGCTGACCGGCGACAAGTCCGTCCTCCCCGACCCGGCCGTGCGTCGACTCAACAGCCCCACGTACCTGGTCAAGCACACGAAGTCCCACGTCAGCCTGTTCCTCGCCACCTCACGCGAGGACCATCTCAGCCCGGCCTCCTACATCACGCAGTTCCAGGCGGTCGCGGCGTCCTCACCGGTCACGGTGCGCACGCTGTGCCTGCCGAACGGCGGCCACAACTACAACACCTGGTCCGCGGAGTACCCGCCGGCCTTCGCCTGGCTCAGCCAGTGGCTCTCCGCCCCGCACTGACCCCGACCGTTCCCCGGCGGCCGAGTCCTTGCGGGACGGCCACCGGGCGGCTGTAGCTCAGCGATGGATCCCGGTGGCGAAGCCCACACCGGGCCGGGCCCCGGTGGCGAGCCCGACCGGCCCCGCGCTGCTCATCAGCGGGAGGGCAGGAACTCCCATGCAGGCCCGTGGCCGGCAGGGAGCGTGAGTGGGGCTTCTTACCACGGCGGCCTATGGTGCGTCGCCATGACTCGCACACGGCTCTACCGCAATGGCTCGCTGATCCTTGAGGACTTTCCGACCGCCGACATCTCGGAATACGTGAAGGACCCGGACGCGGCGGTCTGGCTCGACCTCTGCGATCCGTGTTCCGCCGACTTCGCGATGATCAGCGAGGAGTTCGGCCTGCATGAGCTGGCGGTGGAAGACGCACGTCACGAGCATCAGCGACCAAAACTTGATCGCTACCGCACCCATGCCTTCCTCAGCGCCTACGCCATCAGCGTGGACGAGGGCAGTGGACAACTCACCACAAGTGAATTGTCCGTATTCATCACACCTACCGCGTTGATCACCATCCGCCCCGACCACCGGTTCGACATCGAGAAGGTCGTCGAACGCTGGGACAACAACAGCGACCTCGCCAAGTACGGAGTGGGGTACCTGCTGCACGGACTGTTGGACCACATAGTCGACGGGCACTTCGCCGCCGTGCAGGACCTCGACGACCGTATCGAAGCAGTGGAGGATCTGCTCTTCGACGAGGGACGCGAGCAGATTGACTCCGTCCAGCGGGACTCCTACGCGCTGCGCAAGAACCTCACCAAGCTGCGGCGCGTGGTGTTGCCGATGCGGGAGGTCGTCAACAGCCTTCTCCGACGCGACCTGCACATCGTCGCCGAGCCCTTGCTCCCCTACTACCAGGACGTGTACGACCACGTCCTCCGAGCCACCGAATGGACCGAGTCACTGCGGGACATGATCACGTCCATCATGGAGACGAACCTGACCGTTCAGGGCAATCGCATGAACCTGATCATGAAGAAGGTCACCAGCTGGGCGTCGATCGTGGCCGTACCCACGGCCGTCACCGGTTTCTACGGACAGAACGTTCCCTATCCGGGCGTCAACACCCATGCCGGATTCCTCACTTCCACCGGCGTCATAGTCGTTGCATCCGCACTGCTCTACTGGGTGTTCAGGCGCAAGGACTGGATCTGACCCCCTGCGACGATCCCGAGGCTCCTGACCGGGGTGTCCGACAACCGACCGGGCTGGTCACCCCAGGCCCCCGCGCACCGGGCACCGAGCGGATCGAGCAGACGGTTACATGGAACTACTCGACGTCCTGGCGGAACTCGCCCGGTCGGGACACCTCGGGCCGGTTGAGAACGGCGCGGCCTGGGACCAGATCACTGCGGCGCTCGGTGAGCCCTGGGAAGTGACCGTCGGAAAGCGCCGGTCATGGCCGCGCCTGTTCGCTTACGGCGACCTTGAGCTCACTGTCTGCCGCTGCCAGAAGATCACCCTGATCTGCCTCCAGACCTGGCGTGATGTCATCGACGTCCCTACCGGCCTCGACGTCGACGACACAGCAGAACTCCTCTACCGAGACTGGATGAGAATCGAACACGCCGCCGGGAACCGCTCCGGACTCCACACCGCCATCACCCGCATCCAACAAATCAACCAGGCAATCGACTGCTCCCTCGAGATGGAGACCACACAGCTCATCAACGCGCTCCTCAACGGCTCGGGCACGGAGGTACGCAGGGCCCTGTAGCGGTCTGCAGCAGCATTTGGGCTGCCAGCCTGACGTGCTGATCAGCGTCGTCGGTGAGGCGGTGGAGTTTTTGCCGGCCCATGCCTGGTTCGGTGATGCGCTGCAGGACCGTCAGCGATCTGCTTGCGCAGACACGTGATCAAGCGTGGGCAACCGAATCCGCACGCTGGTCATGCTCATGACTGTCACTCCGGCTGGTGTTCCGGGCCTGCGAAGTCCGGGCTGGCGTAGTCGGGGCCGGCAAAGCTCGGGCGGTGGGCCGAAGCGGGGCCGTCGCCGGGGCTGGTGAATCCCGGGCGGTCGAAGCCGAAGCTCGGTCGACGGCCGGTGGGCGCGGACGAGGGGTTCCAGTGCGAGGGCGCCGTGGGGTCGGCGAGTGCTTCCCGCAGGAAGGGCAAGATGCCGCGTTCCAGCAGGGCCTGCCGCCAGGCCTCTCTGGCCCGGTCCACCTCTCCGCTCAGTTGGTGATAGTCCGCACTCTCCCAGGTGGACTGGCCACGGTGGCGCACAGCGGCGCCCAGCAGGCCGACCGCACAGACGACGACCGTACCCCCAGCCGTGGCTCCGAACAGCCACCCCGTATTGATCATGGTCCGGGCGAACGCCGACCCGGGGCTCGACATCTTGAGGAAGAGGCCGATGAGAAAGAAGATCACGGCGGCGGTTGCGGAGAGGAGTGGGGCGAGCACCGCGAAGACGGCGAACACACCGGCTCCGGCCGCCCCGGTCGTCTCTGGGGGTGGTGTCTCACGCCTGGCCGGGCGCGTGTGGACGGCCGTCGACTGCTCGCACGTACGCTGTGTCGACGCCTCCGCCACGGCCGCCGTCTTTGGTACCTCGGGGCGAACGTGTAGACCGAGCAGCGCTGCCAGCAGACGGCGGCCGTAGGTCATCCCGGCCCAGTGCTGCGAAGCGACTCCGTACCTGGTGCCGCGGCCGCTCGGCTGTCCGCCCAGGACAGCCACGCCGAGCCGGCGGCCCAGACCTTTCGGGGCAGGGTGTTCGCTGTCCCTCGTGCGGGTGTCGGAGCGGGGGAAGACGGACGGGGCAGAGGCGGGCGCCGAACCCCCGGCCGAGCCGGCCGTGCCTGAGGACTGGTACGGGCACGACGGGGCGCGCAGTTCTTGCCGGACCTGGACGTAGTGCTGGTACTCGGTCGCCGCCGCAGCCGTGATGAGGGCGGTGGCGTTCAGCGCCATGGTGCGCAGTTGCTCTGGGTTGAGCCGTTGGCCTACGGCGGCCAGTTCCGGGCGGTGAGGGGCCATGCCCAGTGCCTCATCGAGGAGCCGCTCGTATTCCTGGCGGTCTTCGCTCATCAGGTGCTGCGGAACGCTGTTCACAGGCCCTCCTCCCCGATCGCCGGCCCATGCCGCCATCGTGGCGCGCCTGGTCCATCGAGGCCAGGTCCCGTTCCGTCGGCCAGCCCTGCTGGGAAGGGAGCGTCCCCGGCCCGTGTGGGATCGGGGTGCTGCGTTGGGTCTGCGGGGGGCTCACCGGGTGTGGGCTCCGGCGTGCGAGCGCCCGCGACCGCGGCAGGCGGTCTGGGCGAATGCATCGGCCGTACGCGGGACGGCGGTCTTTCGGCGGTGTCCGGGGGGTGGACCGGGCCCGGAGAGGTCGCTGGCCGGGGCTCCGTTCGCGGTAGGGAAGCGGACGGCGCTACGGCGGCTTCGGCACCCGGGGCTTCCGCACCGCTCACCCCCACGGAACCGGCAACAGAAGGCGCCCCGGCCCGCGCGGCTGCCTCCGCGGCGCCAACCGGCCGCCGGTCGGCCGTCACCACCTCGTTCACCGTCTGGATGCGGCCGAGCTGCGTAAGCAGCAGGGGCGCCGACATTCCGACGACGAGGGCGGCGTACTCACCGCTGATCTGGCCCGTGGTCCCGAACAGCACCGCTGCACAGGCACCCATCACGCCGTGTACGGCGGCCGCGGCGATGTCGACGACGGGGTCGAAGTACGCCTGGAACCGTGGGGCCTCCCCCTGCGCCGTCCCAGCCGCGGTCAGCTGCCGATGGGCACGGCGATCACACTGCCAGGACACGAACCGCGCGTACACGTCCAGAGCCCCGCGCAGCAGGCCACCAGCCGCCCCTAAAAAGATCAACGTTGGGACGTGCACGGTCTCCCCCGGATGAAGACGCTGGCGCCTGGCTGCGAGCTTCTGGACACCCGACGAGCGTAGAGCCGCACACAAGCCACACGGAAGGAGAGCTCAAGGCTGCTCTGAATTCCAGCCAACTGCCCACGGCTCCAGCATATTTCCAAGCTACCTCAGCGCGAACTCATACCCTGTTCGGCCTGCGCGGTCGCCTAGCGCCCCTGACCGCATGGGTTCACCGGATTGCTGTTCGCTCGGGGAGTGGGGTGGACTTGGATGTCCCGGAACGTCCCAGCAGCGCCGCGAGGTTGTGATGGGGGATCTTGTTCGTGAGGAGGGAACCGGCTTTCGGTGATCTCACACCGGGGACAGGCCGATGAGGACCATGCTCAATCGAAGAAGTTGAGGTTCTGGCGCACGAAATCGGCAAAGCCGAGGGCTGCACGGCCCGTGATGTCGGCCACCGTTGAAGTGACGGTTTCGGCACCGCCGTCCCGGTATGCGCGGGCAACTCCTATCAGGGCATCGACGTGGAACTCTGGCATCCCGCGGCTCAGCATTGCCACGCGCGCTTCGTCGTCCCGTAGGCCCACGTAGCGCACCGGCTTGCCGAGGACGTCGGAAAACTCCTCGGCGGCTTCGGCGTAGGTCAGCGCCTTCGGTCCGGTGAGGTCATAGACGCGGCCGTCGTGGCCATCAGTGGTGAGAACCCGCGCTGCAACACGGGCGATGTCGTCGATGCCGACGAAGCTTATGGGGGCGGTGATCAGTGGGAGGCTGAACTCCCCAGCCTCACGGATGGACGGCTGGCGCAGGAAGTTCTGCAGATAGAAGTTGGGTCGCAGGATCGTCCAAGGCAAACCGGACGTAACCAGCGACTGTTCGACAGGCCGATGCAGCCGGGCGATCGGTGTGAGTCCTTCGTCGGCCCGCCAGACCGACAGCTTGACCACCCGAACACCCACCGCACGGGCGGCTTCCAGCATGTTGAGTTCGTGTGTCGTTTGGGCAGGGCTCGTCGCGCCGAGAAGGAATACGGCCTCGATGCCGTCGAGTGCAGGACCGATCGTGTCCGGCATGGTCAGATCGAGCGTCACCGCCTGGCCGCCCGACTCGATCACCTGAGCCGTGGTGTGCGGATCACGGTAGGCCGCCCGCGCGGCCACGCCGTCGGCATGAAGACGAGTGAGGAGGGCCGTTCCGACGTTGCCGCTCGCACCAGTAACCAGAATCATCGTCACATCCTCCAGGCGAAAGCAGTGAGTATGCCAAGAATCGGAGCACATCATCCTGGGATGGACGCGAGGAAGGCCAGTAGTGATCTCTGGCTGCGGCGTTCGGCGGGCGTCCGCCTCAGCGGATGCCCTTCTCACTACGGATGCGGTCGCGCTCGCGCCGTTGGGCGGCTAGTGCTCTGACCGCGTACGTTCGCCGGGTCGTTCGCGCTGCGGCGGCGAGGGGGCATCCGCCCCAGCGGATGCCCTTCTCGCTTCGGATGCGGGCACGTTCCTTGCGCTCAGCGGCCAGGACGTCGCGGTGGCGGGCGTTGGCGTTGAGCCAGCGCAGGTAGGCGTGCAGGACCCGGGTCTGCACGGTGTGGTTGCGGTGGTTGGAGTTGGCGATGGTGAACTGCCTCAGCGGCCCGAAATGGGCCTCGATGGGGTTGGCCCACGAGGCGCAGGTCGGGGTGAAGCACAGTTCGACCTTGTTCTTCTTCGCCCAGCGGCGGATGTCGGTGCCCTTGTGCGCGGACAGGTTGTCCAGGATCACGTAGATGGGGGCGCCGTCGGGCCGGGCGGCGCGGATCGACTTCAGCGCGGCCAGCGTGTTCCCGGCGCCCTTGCGACGGCGGTTGATACCCCACAGGGTGTCGTCGCGGACCGAGTAACAGCCGTGGAAGTACCGCACGCAGTGGGTGCGGTGGTAGGTGGCGGGCACCCGGTCGGGGCGTTTGCGTTCTGCCCAGCCGGAGCCGGCGTTGGGTCGGATCCCGAGCGGGCCGAACTCGTCGAACGCGAAGACCCGGTCCGGGAAGCGGTCCAGAACCTCCTCGATCCGGTCCAGCTTCGTCTCGCGGTCGGGGTCTGGCGACTCCTTCGACGTCTTGGTTCGCTGGAAGGTGATGCCGCGGCGGGCGAGCAGGCAGCGTAACGCCTCGCGGCCGATGAGGATCACCCGACCGTGCACTTTCCGCAGGTAGGCGACGAGCTTGCGCAGGGACCAACGGGTGAAGGGCTGGCCGAGCTTGGTGGGGCGGGTGGTGGCCGTCTGGATGACGCTGCTGTCGAGTAACGGCCTGATCATCCCAGGCCAAGCTGACGCGGGGACGGATCAGGACAACCGGCCTACCGGACCGTGGATCTGAGGGGGCGTTGTCGAAGCTGCGACCGCGCTCTCACAGGCGGCCCGAGTACGCCAGGTTCTCCGTCCACATCGCCATCACCACTGCCCGTGGGCAACCCTATGAAGTCCACCATCGACAAGGCCGTGAGAGATCTTGGTCTGCCCGACACGCTCCTCAACCTTCGACGTGCCCGGCCTCTGCTGCAGGTACGGGCTGGTCCCAGTCGGCCGTTACGTCGGGCTGCGGTCGACGGTGGCGCTGCTGGGTGTGTCGGACAGGGCGAGGCGGGCCGTGATGCGCTTGCCGACCGGCTCTTGCTCGATGAACAGGTCTTCGGTGACGGCCTTGACGATCTCCAGGCCGTGCTGGCCGATCCTGCCGGGATCTGCCGCCCGGGCGGCGGGCACGGTGGGGTCGCTGTCCCACACGACGATGTCCACGGCGTGTGCGCTGATGCGCAGTTCCATCAGGACGGGGTCGGGGGCGTACTTGAGGGCGTTGGTGACCAGCTCGCTGACCACCAGCTGGGTGAGGTCCCTGGTGCGTGCGGTCACGGGCAGGTGGTGGTCGGCGTGGGCCTGGTCGAGAAAGGCGACGGCGTGGTGGCGGGCGTCGGCGATGCAGCCGTCGTCTCCGTCCAGGGCGTAGCCGGCGCGCATCAGGTGCTCATCCGGCCCGGTACAGCCGTCACCATCGGTATGGGATCCCACGTGTCGCCCTCATTCCCCCTTATGACGTGCGCCAGTACCCGCAACGTCATCATGCATGTCACGGGGGTGTCGTTCGGCACATCCAGCTGGGTGCATCCCGTCAGCGGGTGGGGCAGAATCGTGTGCGCACGGGGGCGAGCCTGAGCGCAGTCGAGGAGACGGTGACCGACAACCAGAAGGCCAACCGGTCCAACCGGCTCTCCGTCGAGCCCAAAGTGGTCGACGGCGTCCGCGTCGTGACCATGCAGGGCGAGATCGACCACGACGTCAAGGACGTCCTCAGCGCAGCCCTGATGCCCGAGGACAGCACGGTGCCGCCGCGGATCGTGGTGGACCTCAGCGGTGTGACCTTCATGGACTCCAGCGGCATCAACGTCTTCGTCGCCGCCTACCAGCAGGTGAGTGAAGCGCAGGGGTGGCTGCGCATAGCCGACGCCCAGGACTCCGTCCTGCGCGTCCTGCAGCTGGTCGGCGTCGACACTGTCATCCCTTGCCACCCCACCATCGAGCAGGCCCTGAACGCCTGACCGCTCTACCCGGGCTGGTCCCCGGCTTGTCCTCGAGGTGAGCGCCGCCGCACCGCCGCGTCCAGCTCCTGGCCCACCGGCTCCGGCAGCGGCTGCCCCAGCGCCCAGGCGATCAGGTTTTTCGCGACCGCGTGCAGTTTGATGTTGGTGTGCTGGGAGACCTCGCGCAGCACCTCGAACCCAGCCGCCGACGGGAGCCGGTAGGTCGCGACGAGGACACCGATGGCCTGGTCGACCTTCGCATGGGAGTCGACCGCATGCCGCAGCTGGGCGTTCTCCTGCTCAAGACGGGCCACCGTGGCATCACGCGTTCCACCGGCCTGGGGCCGCTGTTCGCGGGAGGTCGTCATGACTGGTCTCCATGCAGGGGCGGGGTACCCAATACGCCTGCCCCGCACCGGAACGGTAAGACGCCCTCAGCGCGACGCGAAGATCACATGCAGGTGTAGGGAGGGGCTCCTCACCGGCCACGGTCGGCGAAGAGCCCGAGAGGCTGTCTCCCCAACCCCTCTCCTGCCGAGTCGCCCTCACATCCCCGCTCTGGCTGATAGCGAGCGACGACCGTCTCGTCGATCAGTGCCCGAAGACTCGCCACGTCCATCTGCTCTCCTCTCCCATTTCACGATGATGGGCTGTCCGAACGCCGGCCGAGGGCGCGTTGGCGTTGCGGAACGGGCTGTCCGGCACGGTGGATCTCGTGGCCCGGTCGGGTCTCGAAGGGCACCGCGGTTCAGTGCCGACGGGTATGGCGCCCTCCCGGCCGCCCCCGTCACGCCCAGGACGGCGGGACAGCCCGTGCGTTGATCTCGGTGATGCGGAGTGCCACGGTGATGACGAACTGGCGGCAGAAGTCGAATTCTTCCTGGTTGGGGGCGTATCCGGGCTCTGCAGAGAAGCTGGGTGTCGTCGAATTGATGTAGCGGACCACCTCCGGGGTGAGTCGGGTGAAGCGCTGGTACTGGTGGAAGTCCACGCCCAACGCCAGAAGGCGCATGCCTTCCTGCAGAGCCCGGGTGACGTCGCGTGTCCTCGTGTACTCCCTGGCGAGCGATTCCGCGCCTCGCGCAGGCACACTCCTGCGCGAGGCATGATCCGGCTGGTAGAGGGTCGCTCGGACCTGGTCTTCTCTGAGCGGATTGCTCGGCATCGGCTCGCCGAAGCTGTAAGCAGACCGTCCCCGGGGCGCGTGCACGTCTTTGGTCTGGTCGTTCATGAGCTCTTGGAACGCCACCGCCAGGGTGCCCATGGCCTCCAGGAAGCTGCCCTCCGAGTTGAGCTGTGCGGCCGTCTTGAGGTGCGTGCGGGTCTGGTCGTGCTGGACGGCTTCGGCCAGGTCGATGTCGTCGAAGGCGAAGCCGAAGACGCGGGGGGGGTTCTCCAGGAAGAAGTGAGCGGTGTCGGCTTTCACGTCCGCGATGGCGTTCGGGCCCGGGAAGCCGGCTGTGTGCTTGAACCCGTTGCGGAGTTCGTTCAGGCGCTTGATCCCGTATTGACCCTGTAGTTCCACCCCTCCGGGAAAGTTGCTCGGGTGCAGTCCCTCGAAGAACCGTTTGATAAACGGGTCTCGGTCCTTCAGCACGGCACCCAGGTGTTCGGCGGTGACGATGAGGAACAGTTCCACGGCGTCGTGGAAGGTCAGCACCGAGGTGAAGGAAAGCGGCTCGGGAAGGAGCGACACTCCATCGGGACGGCGTTCGAACAGGGCGGTGCCCGCGCTTCGTTCGAGGGCGGCGGCCTGGTGTGAGACCGCCGACTGGGTGTAGCCGAGCCGGGTGGCTGCCGCGGTGAAGCTGCCGGACTCGGCGATCTGCCGCAGGACCCGAAGGCCTCTGCTGGAGACGTCCATGCGGCATACGCATACCACGGATGCTTGATCGTCGCTTCCCGCATGCCCGCCGGGTTCCTAGTGTCGATCGCGACGAACACGGACGAACACGGAGGTCATCACGTGCAAGCAGCAGTTCTGACGCAGTTCGGTGCCCCGCTCACGGTACGGGAGGTGCCCGACCCCCAGGCCGGCGGCGGCGAGGTGCTGGTCGAGGTCCTCGCCGCCAGCGTGGCGCCCTACGCGGCTGAGGTCTTCAGCGGCGAGCGGAACTATCCCCTGGTCCCTCCCGTCGTGCCCGGGATCGGCGGCGTGGGACGGGTCGTCCACGTGGGCCCGGACGCCACCCGGCTGCGCCCCGGCGACCTGGTGTGGTGCGACTCGACGGTGCGCTCGCGGGATGACGCCCTGACGCCCGATATCACGCTCCAGGGCTGGAGTTCCCGCGGCGAGGGCGGCGCTCGCCTCGCCCAGTACCTGCACGACGGATCGTTCGCCGAGCTCATGCGGGTCCCGACGGAGAACGTCTACCCGCTCCCCGCAGCGGCGGGGGACGACCCGGCCCGCTGGGCCGCGCTCAGCGTGCACGTCATCCCTTACGGCGGGCTGCTGGCCGGCGGGCTCGCAGCCGGCGAGACGCTGCTCGTCAACGGGGCCACCGGCAACCTCGGCAGCAGTGCGGTCGCGGTCGCGCTCGCCATGGGAGCGGGCCGCGTGGTCGCCCCAGGCCGCAACCAGGCCGCGCTCGACCTCCTCGCCGACCGATTCGGTCCGCTCGTGCGCCCGGTCCCGCTCACCGGGGACGACGCCGGCGACCGCGCCGCGATGTCCGCGGCGGCCGACGGCCCGATCGACATGGTGATCGACCTGCTACCGCCGAGCGCACCCAGCTCGGCAGCGCGCACGGCAGCCATGACCGTGCGCGAATACGGCCGCGTCGTCCTCATGGGCGGCGTCGGCATGCTCGGTGGCGACGACCTCGCCCTCCCGTACCCATGGATCATGCGCAACTCGATCACCGTACGCGGCCAGTGGATGTACCCGCGTACAGCGAACGTCGGCATCATCCGGCTCCTCACCTCAGGCACCCTGGACCTCGCCGCCGAACGGGTCCGGTCGTTCGGCCTCAACGCCGTCAACGACGCCGTTACCTACGCCGCCTCACATGGTGGCCCGTTCGACCGCACCACCCTCACCCCACCGGCTCACTGACAAGACCGACTGATCCCCATATGCCAGCGTGACGCCCCCCAGGGGGGGCGTCGTTCGGGGGATCTGCCCGGTTTGGTCGGAGAGCGTGCTGAGCGATGGTAGGCCCTGTCGTGTGGGGCATCACACCGCCCTGCCGTAGAAGGGGCTGCCAGTGCGGCCACCACCATCGGACCCGATCAGGTGGTGGCTCGACCATCCGAGAGCACCCCCCGAACGCGGCCTTCCGCTGGAGCGCGAGCACGCCCGTCGGGCCCAACTCTTCTAGCCTGACGGTGTCTCGCAGTCGCTGCCTCCCACAACGGAGGACCCGAACGACCAGTAGCAGCACGGGTCAGCCAATGCTCGGGGCCGCTGCGCGGCCATCATGGCTCGGCTGGTGGGGCGACACCGCAGGATTCCGGTTGTCCGGTCGTCCTGTCTGATGCAGCACCGATGCCACGCGACTGCGCGACGGCCGCCGCCGCGCGTACCAGCGCGGCCACGTCGCGGCTGCGGGAGCATTCCGGCCAGGCGATAACCAGTGCGGCGGGAGGGCAGTCCTCGATGAGGACGTAGGAGACCGCGCGTCGCGGGTACTGGGCTGCGACCGATCGCGGTAGCACGGTCATCGTCTGGCCGAGGCCAATGAGCGCGAGCAGCTGCGCGAGGCCTTGGGCCCCGTGCTCGCCGATGTCGCGCTCCACCCGTTCGAGGACGTCCGCCGGGGCGACTCCGAGATCGGCGAGCCGTACCCGGCCAGCTCCGGCAAGTGGATGGTCGACGGGCAGCGCCGCCACGCGCGGCTCGACCGCGACCACATCCGCGTCGATGCCGTCCGGATCGTAGGGCTCGAACATGAGCGCCGCATCGGCCTCTCCCGCCCGCAGTAGCCGCGTGTGCTCCCGCCATCCGCACAGGCGCACGGCGACCGGCCTGGTGTCGGGCTCGGCAGCCACCGCGGCGAGGATGGCTTCGAGCAGGCCCCCGTCCGCGTCCGCCTTCACGGCGAGCACCAGGCTGCGATGCGGTGCCGAGGCCCGCACGGCGCGTCGGGCCGCCGCGTCGAGAGCCTCCAGGGCAGGCCGCGCATGGGTCAGCAGCACTGCGCCGGGCTCGGTCAGCTCCACCACGCGCGTGGACCGCTCCAGGAGGCGTACGCCGAGTTCGGTCTCAAGGTTGCGGATCGCTCGCGACAGCGCGGGGCCGGCTATGCCGAGCCGCCTCGCGGCGTGGGTGAAGCTGCGTTCCTCGGCCACCGCCACGAAGTACCGCAAGGCCCGGGACTCCACTGCCATGGAGAACACACTACGACCTGCTCGGCATCAGGATTACTACCTTCTTGTTCCTAATGGCTGCCGGATCGGTCGTTCCCCCGGGCCTCGCCTTGACCGCACGCTGGTGTCGCCGCAGGGCGAACGGCCCGCGGCAGAACGGAGAGACACATGCGAGCCATCAGCATCGAGCGCTTCGGCGACACCCCGGAGCTCAGGAAGCTGCCCGTGCCCGACCCCGGCCTCGGCCAGATACAGGTCACCATCGAGGCGGCAGCGATCAACCCGCTGGACGTCGCCATCGCGTCCGGCGCGCTGGAATGGCTCGGGGAGTACCGGTTCCCGCTCACGCTCGGCCTGGACGGTGCCGGCACCGTGACCGCGATCGGTGACGACGTGACGCGATTCCGCGTTGGCGACCGTGTCGTCGGCCAGTTTTGGAGCCAGCCACTGCACTTCGGGACCTTCGCCGAGGTCTGCGTCGTCCAGGCAGAGCCCGCGCTCGGCGCGCTGGCAACCATCCCCACCGGGATGCCGAGCCACATGGCCGCCGCGCTGCCGACCGCCGGCATGACCGCGCTCGGCGCGATCGAGCACACACGGGTGCCCGAGGGCGGCACGCTGCTCATCATCGGCGCCACGGGAGGTGTCGGCACGTTCGCAGTGCAGGCCGCAGCAGCCCGCGGGATCCGGACCATCGCCACGGCGTCCGCTCAGCACGCCGAGCAGATACGCGAGCTCGGCGCCACCGAGATCGTCGTCCGTGGGGCGCAGCCCCTCGACCAGGCTCTACGCCAGCTCGCACCCGAAGGTCTCGACGCGGTCCTCGACCTTGTCGGCGACCGCTCACTCACCAGCAGCCTGGCCGGCACGGTGAAGGACGGCGGTGCGCTGCTGTCGACCGCTTTCGGTCTCGACGACCAGCTCATGGCCGAGGCACGCATCCACGCCGCGAACTACTCGCTCGACCGCAAGCCGGAGCGGCTCGGCGAACTCACGAAGCTCGTCACCGCAGGCAGCATCCGGCCTGTCATCGGCACGGTGCTTCCCCTTGGGGAAGCACCGCGAGCCCTCGCCGGCGACCTCCGGACCGCGCGGCTACGCGGCAAGACCGTGCTACAGGTCGGCTGAGCCAGGCCCCGGACCACGACACAGGGCGCTCACTCAAGCTGATGACTCGCCGGCCCCAGCGTCGAATAAGCGGCACCTAAGACCGTGTCCTACGGCGCTTGAGCATCTTGATCCGGTTGACGTGCCCTTCGACGACGCCAGAACTCCACGGCAGAGTGAGGCCGGCGATGACGGCGTCGCGGTCGCGGTCGATGCCCGCGGCCAGGGTGTGGAGGCTGGGCAGGTCGTCCTGCCGGACGGCGTCGAGCCAGGCGCCCGCCCTGGCGCTCGGTGAGCATGGTCGCGAAGGATCGGACGTGCCCGGTGAGGGCGTCGAGTTCGGAGCAGTGCGTCCGGACAGCCTTGAGCTGGAGTTGCTCGGTCTCGGTGAGGGCGTCCGGACGGCGGAGGATCCACCCGGCGACGGTCCGGGGCGAGGGCGGCCGGGCGGTCACCGGCTGCGGCGAGGTGCGCTTGTCGTGCAGGTAGGCGCGAACGCGCTGGTAGCTGCCCTTGTAGCCGAGTGGCACGATCTCCTCCCACAGCTTCCAGGCGTTGGTGCAGCCCTCGCTCCAGCGGTCGTCCAGGTAGGGCTTGTAGTCGTCGAGGACGGAGAGCCGGTTCTGCCACTGCCCGAGGAACAGCTCTTCCGGCGTCGCGGCGTCAGCGAACTGCTTGACGGTGCGGTAGGTCATCCCGAGCTGCCGCTGGACCGAGCGCCGGCTGTGTCCCGCCGTCAGCAGTGCATGGACGGCGGCATGCCGGGCCCGGGTCTGGTCGGCGAATCGGTGCCCGCGCGGGCAAGGAGAACCGGACGAGTCCGCGGCCGGAACAGCCTTGGGTTCGGGTCCGGGAACCCTGGCGACCAGAGCGCGGAGGCAGCGACGGTGACCCGAAATGATGACCTGCATACGCACCGATTCCGGCCCAGATCCGCCAGGTTCGAGCCGGTGTCTCTTTGAGAGACGTAAAACGCCGGTTCCTCGCGTACTCCTCTCCATCATGCTTGCCGGACCCGCCCCATCTGGCAGTACTGGACACGTCCCGGCGTTGTCAGGGCCGCTCTCACCCTCCCCGGCATCACCCGGATCAGGCTGCCCTCAGCTTCAACCCGACTGCTGCGACAGCGAGTTGGTGCAGGTCTTCCACCCCCACTCGAGCCAACAGCGCCTCACGGCGCAAACAGAAGTTGAGCCAGAACCATTTCTCGTGAACAACCATGAGCCTCAAGATCACCAACTGCTGCCCGAACGGACGAACATTCGCAGCTATTTTGAAATGAACGAAGCCAGCACATGGAGGAGGGACGTGGAACTCAGGACCGGCCTGGCCCCACGAAGGCGTCGACGAAGGTGCTGAGGCCTGTGTGGGCGAGGACGAGGCCCTGCTCGGAAAGCGCGGTCGGGAGTCGTCACACCAGGCCGAGCCGTGGGAGGGCAGCCGATGATGAAAGATCCCGGGCTACAGGCCAATGCCGAACAAGGATGCAGCGTTTCCGGAAGAGAACTGTTGGCGCTCTGTCTCGGAGGGGAAGTGACCCAAGAAAGAACAAATTTCCTCTTTGGTCGGCCGTTGGAAGGGGTAGTCCGTGGCGAACATCAAACGGTCGACAGCGGTCACCGACAGAGCATGATGCAGGTGAGCCGGGTTGAGCATGCCGGAGACGGTGATGTGGAAATTCAATCGGACGCAGTCGGACACGGAGCGCTGCAGACCGGCGGTCCGGGAGATGCTGTCGGCCCGATCGAGCCAGAAAAGCAACGTCTCTCCCCAGTGACCGAGCACGATCTGGAGGTCGGGATGACGGTCGAAAGTACCTCGGAGGATCAGCCGCAAGGCTGCTGTTGCGGCGTCCAGGTGCCATCCCCAGCCGAAAGTGGCCAGGGCGAGCTCCGTCATGGGGTCGAATCCTCGGTATGAGGCGTCACGGACAGCTCGCGATGGCAGTTGGGGATGAATGAACACGGGCTGACCGAGTTCCGAGGCCACGCCGAAAAAATCGTCGTAGACGGGATCGTCGAGAAACAGGTCCCCTGATCGGCCGTACACCATGGTTCCCACGTGCCCCATACTCGCGGCTCTTTCAAGCTCGGCTGGGACGTCCTTCGGTGAGGACATGGGCAGGGTGGACATCGAGCGAAGACGGGCAGGGTTTCGGGCGACGGCCGCCGCGGCCACGTCGTTCGCGGCGCGACTCAGCGCCAGGGCTTCGCCGGGTGGCAGCGACTGGGTTGCCGGCGGTGTCAGGGCGAGGATCGACACGTCGATACCCTGCGCGTTCATCGCCGCGATCCGGCCCGCCTCCAGGTCCTCCAAGCGCTCCTGGTTGTCGTCCATTTCCCCGAAAACGAGACTTTCATCCGGGTGCGGCAGGGCGTGGAGGGCAGCCGTCAGATCCGGCATGCTCCAGTGTTCTTCGATGGCGATGATCGGCACGATCTCCTCCTTGAGGCCGCTCCAAGCCGGCCGGTGGCGAGCGGTGAGTGCTGGGATGGGCCGCAGGGATCACCAGGGGACGGTCTGGCCGAAGCGGTCCAGATATGCCAGGCCGGACGTGCCCAGTCGGGAGAGCAGGACGTCCACCAGCAAGGGGACGGTCTCCTCGATGGTGTACGGCGCATCCGGACCACCCAGGGCGGTGCGTATCCAGCCCGGCGCCATGAGCACGAAGGCGCGCCGCGTCTCCCCCTGCCGGGCCGCGAAGCTCCGCAGGAACATGTTCAGGGCTGCTTTGCTCCCCCGGTAGACCTCGCGGCCTCCCGTCGCGTTGTTCGTGATGCTGCCCTGTCCGGAGGACATCGCCCCGATGAGTCCCGCCGGGGACACCAGGTCTTCGAGGGCTTCAATGACGCGCATGGGGCTCAGCGCGTTGGTGACCATCACGTCGATGAAGTCGGCCGTCGCAACCCCGCCGATGGGCGTCTGCTCATTGTTGGTCGTGCCCGCGTTGACGAAGAGCACGTCGAGTCGGCGGTGCGCCACACGTGCGTGCAGCGGGGGCAGGTGGCCCGGGTCGTTGATGTCGAGATGCTCGATGATCAGCCGCCCGTCGGCGCGGTCCGCGAGGTCGTGCAGCGGCGTTCGGGCAGTGGTGTCGCGAACGGTGCCGACGACGTTCCAGCCCCTGCCGAAGAACTCCGCCGCCATCGCGTGACCGAGGCCGCGCGAGGCCCCGACGATGAGAGCGGTCGGTGGGTGTTGTTCAGTGGAGGTCGATGACATGCAGCGTCATCTCCGTTCTTCGAGCGTTGGACTCCGTTCGGGCATCGGTCAAGGCCCCGGGATCAGCACAGGGCGGTGCCCGCTGCCGCGGCCCTTCAACCCGCGCGGTTCAAGTGTTTCGTCCACACCGCATCGCAGGCGAGCGACGAGGGCTCATTTGTAGTATCGGCGACATGACAAGGGCGCTCATGACGGAATCTGCTTCGATTCAGCCCGACGATGTGCGAATCATTCGTGCGTTGCAGATCGCTCCACGAGCTTCGTTCGCCGCGATCGCGAACGCCCTCGGTCTGACCGAGGGGGCCGTCAACCGCCGGTATCGCCGGCTACGCGCCGACGGTGTCATCCGCGTGGCCGGCGTGGTGAACCCGGGTGCCCTGGGGCAGAGCAGGTGGCTGGTGCGGCTGCGCTGCCGTCCCGGCAGTGTCGCGGCGATCGCCGACGCGCTCGCCAAGCGTGACGACATCAACTGGGTAGCCCTGGGTGCGGCGGGTTGTGAGGTCACCTGCGCGACGCAATCCCGGACGCGGGAACAGCGCGAGGATCTCCTGGTGCAGCGGCTTCCCCGCACCGCGGCGGTGATCGACATCAACGCCTTCGCCATGCTCCGGCAGTTCCTCGGAGGTCGCGGCCACTACTGGTCCGCCCTGCAGGGCACACTGTCCCCTCGGGAGGAAGCAGCGTTGGGGAGCGGCGGGCCCCCTTTCACCGAGTCTCCGGTCGTCACCCGCAAGCCACTGCGCCTCACCCTCGAGGACGACAAGTTGCTCGATGCGCTCGCCGCAGATGGCCGTGCCAGTCTCGTCGATCTCGCCACAGCCGCAGACCTCACTCCGGGACGCGCCTCGCGGCGCCTTGAGTCTCTGCTCCAGCATCGCGTCGTCCACATCGACGTCGAGATCGCCGCAGCAGCCTTGGGCTATCACGCTCGCGCGCACCTCTGGCTTCGCGTGCACCCGTCGGCGGTGAAGAGCGCGGGCCGCACACTCGCGCAGGAACCCGAGATCGCCTTCGCCGCAGCCATCTCCGGGCCCTGGAACATCCATGCCGTCGCACACACCCGGGACCTCGACGAACTGTTCGAGTTCACGTCGGAACGCATCGGGTCCCTGACCGGACTGCAGAGCATGGAGGTCTCACCCGTGCTGAAGTACGTCAAACAGGCTGGCACCCGCCTCTTGGACGATCGCCTCGTAGAGCCGTCCAGCGCTCGCGCGCGACGCTGAGGGGCTGTGCCGAGACCAGCAGCTCGACGGGTGCCGAACCTGCTGAGGCGTCCTCCCTCGCGAGTCGGAAGAGGCGCGCCGCGACTCAGGGGCGGCCACGGCCTCGGCGCTCATCTCGTGCCGAGCCGCGACCGCGGAAGAACGATGGCCTCATGCGACTGGGGGCATTGAAATCCCGTCCGCACCGCTGGCCGGACGCAGGCCGATGGCGGCCGTCAACTCCGTCATGGTGCGGCGACACGAGCTCACGGACGCGCAGTGGCAGAAGTTCGAGCCGTTACTGCCCGCGAACGGCAAGCCTGGCGGGCAGTGGTCCGATCACGGCAAAGTGATCAACGGAGTGCTGTTCCGGGCCAGCGGGGGTGCCCTGGCCGCACCGGCCTGAGCGGTACGGCCCCTGGCAGAGCATCTATGAACGGCATGGCCGCTGGTCGGCGGATGCAACGTGGCGGCAGATCCTGCCCGAGTTACACATCGAGGTCGGCGCCGCCGATCCCGACGGGGCCCTGGCCAAGGCGGTAGGCGCGGAGAGCGCGCAGCGCAGGCGCGAATGGGCCGTGTGAACATCGACTCCACCTCCTGCCGGGCGGGCGAGCGTGCTACGGCGGCCTTGGCGGGCACGGTTGATGAGGGCCGAAGTCCAGCCGTGGTACAGGATCCCGCGGTGTGTAAAGAGCCGGTGCGCAGAAGCGGGCGGCGGTGGCGCGCAGCTGGTCCTTGCGTGCGGTGTGTCATTGGATGAGGGGTCCGAGGACCGAGCCGAGCAGGCCCCCCCATCACGCCGATGAGGGCGGCCAGTACGAGGTCGATCGCTGACTCCGCTCAACCGGGTGAGGACGTCTCCGGCTGCGATGGCCAGCAACGGAAGGCCGGGTGGCTCAGCCGAGGATCGCGTATTGAGTTGTGATCAATCTGCGGGATTCGCCTCTCAACAAAGGCTGATCACATGGCCAGCGGGCGATCGCACTGGATGCACATGCCGGTCAGCCTGTGGGCAGGCCGATCTGATGGCGTTCGAGCACGGAGCGGAGCTCCGAAAGGACCTGTACGGCGGCCGGGCCTGAGGGGCCACCGAGGGCGCCTGCGGTCAGCTCGGCCAGCGTTTCAGTGAAGGTCGCCTCCGCCGCCTCGACGAGTTGCAGGCCGTCATCGGTCAGGTCCAGCAGTGATGAGCGACGATCCGATGGATTGGCTCGCCGTATGACCCATGCCTGCTTCTCCAGGCGGTCGATGCCCTTGCTGGTCGCACCGATCCCGATGGCGAACTCGGCGGCAAGGTCCGCCACCCGGGACCCAGGGTGGTCGCGCAGGAAGCGCAAGAATTCGAACTGCGAGGTGACGATCCCGTGCCGCTCGCGAAGACGGTCGTTCAGCGCGTTGTAGAGGCGCGTCTCACAGCGAACGAGGTCGGCGAAGAAGCCCGGGAGGTCGACCCGGCCACCGCTTGACTTAGATGCCATGGCATATATCTTAGCACCCACACAGATGCCTGGGCATATAGTTCCCTGGCATGTACTTACGCTGGAGGCGACAATGAGCAGGCAGCAGCGCGCGGAGATCGACGCGATGGTCCGACGGCCCCGGCCTGAGGGCCCTCGGTCGGTGGAGGAGCTCCGCGCCGGGTTCAGGGCGATGATGGCCGAAATGATCGTCCCGGCCGGGATCCGCACCCAGACTGCGACGCTCGGCGACCGGGCCGCGGTGCTCGTCGAGCCGGCCGGCACTCCGAAGGCCGGGACAATCCTCTACTTCCACGGCGGCTCCTACGTGGTCGGTTCACCGGAGACGGCGATGTCGCTGACGGGAAACCTGGTGACCAAAACAGGATTCAGGGCGTTCTCGTTGGACTACCGGCTTGCCCCTGAGCACCCGTTCCCGGCCGCGATCGAGGACGGGCTGAGCGCCTACCGCGCACTTCTCGACAGCGGCGAAGACCCTTCGGCGATCGCGTTCGCCGGGGACTCCGCCGGTGGCGGCCTCACTGCCGCCACCTGCCTCGCCGCTCGCGGCGTGGGCCTGCCCATGCCCGCCGCGATCGTGGCATTCTCCCCTGGACTCGACATGACCCGGACAGGCGGGAGCATGGCCCGCAAGGCGGGCATCGATCCGTTCTTCACGCGTGAGGGCCTGGAACACACCGGGGCCATGTATCTTGCGGGACAGGACCCACACCAGCCCATGCTCAGCCCCGCCACCCTCGCCGACCTGACCGGCTTCCCTCCGATACTTCTGCAGGCGGGCACCAACGAAATGCTCCTGGACGACTCCACACGCATGGCCACGCGCGCGAGGGACGCCGGAGTGGACGTCATCCTGGACGTCACCGCTGACGTTCCACATGTCTTCCAGGCGTTCGCCGGCGTCCTGGACGAAGCCGACGAGGCACTGGAGCGCGCCGCTCTCTTTCTCCGTCAGCGCATCCGCACCAAGGGCACGGCACACACGCCAGCAAGCTGAAGGAGGCATAAGCCCTCATACGGATGACGGGCCACATCCCGGGCCCTGGCTCGCCGTTCCCCTCCCTGGCAGCCAGGGCCCCGCTCCGAGGGCCATCCAAAACCCCGAAACCGGACTCACATTGACGACATCACGGCCACAACGTCAGTAACGGGTAACGGCATGATGGGGAACTCCGACGGCACGCCGATCGACCGCGATGCCGCCGTCGGCCTGCTGCATAGTGCGTTCGAGCAGGGTGTCAACCACATCGACACGGCCGCCTTCTACTTCTCACCATCGCGGTCCGCGAACGAGCTCATCAACCGCGCCCTCTCGTCCTGGCACGGCGACGTGGTCGTGGTGACCAAGGTGGGCCCGGGACGCGATCCCTCCGGCGAGTGGATCACCAAGGCCCGCCCCGACCAATTGCGTGGCCAGGTCGAGGAGAACTTGCGACAGCTTGGCCGGGACTACTTGGACGTGGTGAACCTGCGCGTCAACGGCCCCCTCACAGCCTCGATCGCCGAGCACTTCGGCGCCCTCGCCGAACTGCGCGAGGCCGGCCTGATCCGGCACCTCGGTCTCTCGGGTGTCCTGCCTCAGCACGTGACCGAAGCCCAGACGATCGCGCCCGTGGTCTGCGTGCACAACTCCTACGGCCTGGACTGGCGCCGCGCTGACGAGAATGGGCTGATGGAGCTGTGCGGGGAGCAGGGCATCGCCTTCGTCCCGTTCTTCGCGGTCTCCGGCCTGCGGCGCGAGGCAGCCGCAGGCCAGGAGCAGGACGCGCGCGTCCAGTCTGTTGCCCGCGCCCACAATGCGACGCCAGCCCAGGTGCGGCTCGCCTGGACCCTGCACCGCGGTCCGCACGTGCTGGCCATTCCCGGCACCACGAACCCTGTACACCTGGCAGAGAACATCGCCTCTGGAAGCCTGCGCCTGACCGAGGAGGAGTTGGCTGTCCTCGACAAGCGGGTCAGCCCCGCGACTTCACCGCGAACCGACGGGCGAAACCCTTGATATCGGGATAACCAGCCCGTGGGTTTCCTCTGAAACGGCTTCAGTTTTCGCGAACGCGCGGGTGTCCTGTCGCAGTGAGCCTGTCAGATGGCGAGCCCCTGACCCGCTGTGGTGCCAGATCGTTTGAGATCGCCGTGAACCGGTGTTCTCAACCGATCTGGCTTTCGCGGAAGTCTCGTTCGCGATAGAGGCAGAACCGCCAGCAGCACCGATAGGGTAATCGCGTGGATCAGGATGAACGGCTGCTTCACGCCTCGTCGTTCGGCGCAGCGGCGGTCGAATACGCGGAGCATCGTCCGGACTATGCGCAGGCCGCGGTGCGCTGGGCACTCGAGCCCGGGCCCGGCCCGCGCGTGCTCGATCTCGGTGCCGGAACGGGCAAGCTAACTGCCACGCTGGTCGCGCTGGGTGCCGAAGTCATCGCGGTCGAGCCCGATCCGGCGATGCTGACCGAGCTGCGTCGCATGCTGCCGGCTGTCCGTGCCCTGTCGGGTAGTGCCGAGGCGATACCGCTGCCGGACGCGTCCGTCGATGCCGTGCTGGCCGGCAACGCCATGCATTGGTTCGACATGTCCGTCGCGGGACCCGAGATCGCCAGGGTCCTCGCACCCAACGGCATCCTGGCCGGCCTGTGGAACCTCATGAACGACGGGGTCGAGTGGGTTGCCGGGCTCGCGCGGGTCAGCGGGAGCGCAGCCATCGGCCCGCGTGACACGCCCGCAAGCTGGCGCGTCGAGACGGCCGACATGCACCTTCCGAAGACGGGTGCGGCTGCCCGGTTCGGCTCGCCGGAGCAGGCCGAGTTCCCGCACGGGCAGTGCCGAACCGCCGACTCTCTCGTCGCGACCATTGCAACGCGCGCGGGAGTGCTGGTCATGCCAGAACAGGAACAAGAAGCCACGCTGGGCCGGATCCGCGCTTTCCTCGCGAGTAGACCGGAGACCGCCCGCGGCGAGTTCACACTTCCGATGCTGACCGGCGTGCTGCGCGTCCGGCGACTGTGAAGCATCACGTCGACAACGATGGATGAGACGCCGCGTGCACGGTTGTGGCGGCCAGCCTTCGGGGCGGCCGAGGATCGCAACGGCACAGGGAACCGCGGGGAGCGAATCGTCGACGCGGTGGCGGCTGACTTCTGGGGCGGTCGAGATCGCAACAGGATCTCGGCGCGCTGTCGGTACGGCGTGACGGAGTGGCGGCCGCACTCCCGTGCGGCCGAGGATCGCAACGCCGCCTACGCGGGCCCCTTCGCATCCCGCAGCATTGTGGCGGCCGTCCTCCGGGACGGTCGAGGATCGCAACCACATGTTCCGGATGCCGTCGTTGTAGACGGTCCCGACATGGCGGCCGTCCTCCGGGACGGCTGAGGATCGCAACCACGACATCGTCACCGGCTCCGTCACCACCAACAATGTGGCGGCCGTCTTCCGGGACGGTCGAGGATCGCAACGGGTCGTCGGTGGACTGGAGCGGCACGTTGTACTGGTGGCGGCTCCCCTCCGGGGTGGCCGAGGATCGCAACATCGCGTGGTGCGTGCAGGAGTTCCTTGGCCTCGACCCTGACCGGCCCGACACTCCCATCGCGCTGAATCATGGCGGCCGCCCTCCGGGGCGGCCGGGAATCGCAACTCCCACTCGGAGTTGAAGCGCATCACCTCGCTGGTGGCGGCCGCCCCGGTGGCGGCGCCGAGGATCGTACCCACAAAGTCCGTCGGCCTGCCCCCTCGACGTGCTCAAGCTGGCGGTCGCCCTCCGGGGCGACCGAGGATCCCGCAGCCGGCGCTGCACGGTCCGTGTCTCCGACAAGACCGCATCGACCAGCTCGAACGGCATGATCGGCGTCAGCTCTCCCAGATGGCCCGGCGCGAACCGACCCGCGGCCACTATGACCGTACGGGTGATGGTCGCCAGAGGCGGTGGCAGGACACAATTCTCGGGCAACGGAGCTCCTTCGGGAACAAGCTGTCTTGGACGACTGCCTGTACCAACGAGCTCCGTTGCTCCATGTCAGGACTTTCTCAACTCCCTTGCCTGACCTGCGAAAACGCTAACTACCCGGCCTTGGGGAAACTTCACTGCCCGGCTACACCACTTCACGGGACGCCATCCCGAAGCGGGTGACATCGACCGAGACCTCACACCGACAATCGCCTCCACGGCGCGTGCCTGGCCCGTGCACGGTACGCCGAACAGCGGCAGAGCAGGGCAATGCCCGAGGGGGCTGTAGAGGGTGGTGGCCTGCGCGCTCCGGAGGTCAGCTGTCACACCGAAGCGGCACGCTCCCTCGTGGTGCGGCCCTGAGTCTGAGACCCGCGATGGCGTCCCTTCTCGTGGTGTAGCCGATCAAGCCGACGGAATCCCCAGGTCGGGGCCCGAATCCCTCTCGCCGGAGGCCCTGTTGGAGCTCGCCGAGCCGGGACCAGCGGTGATCGCCGGGCGCCCCGCAGCAGCACGCACCGGACGGCTCCGAAGCGGAGGCGCCAGAGCGTGATCGGCTACACCACGGCGGGGGACACGACCAGACCCGCTGATGTGTGGCCCCGTGCAGGAGGCATCAAGGCGGTGACCGTCGAGCAGCACTCCAGCTGGTGGGCTGCAGCTTTCTGCCGGCCGATGCGTAGGCCGTTTGCTCCTGAACGGGCCGCCAGAAGGCCGCAGGAACGCAAGGCCAGGTGAGGGGGGCATTTGGCGGCCCAGGGCGGGTACCACGGGTCCGTGAGGACGTGTCCCAGGACCTCCGGGAGTTGCCGGCGTGCAGATCGTTTTGTTGGTATGGCCGAGTATGACGGGCGTCGGTGCAGCTGTGGCCCCGCTCGGCCGTAGGCAGTGCTCGTTTCCGTTCGGCTCGCGTCGGGCGGCCGGGGTGCGGGCGGAGCCGGGGTGACCGTGGGGCCGGGGCTGCCGGGTGCGCTGGCTCATCTCGAGCCGCTGCTGGACGGGGGCGGGTACGCGGCGCTGGCGCTGCTGGTGGGCCTGGACAATGTGCTGATCCCCGTTCCCGGGCAGACGATGCTGATCGTGGCCGCCGTCTACGCGGGTACCGGCCGGATGAACGTCGTCGCGGTCGCGCTGGTCGCCTGGGCGGCCGCCACCGCTGCGGCGGAAGCGGCCTACCTGCTGGGGCTGCGTCGGGGCAGCGCTTTGATCGACCGCTATGGGCACTACGTCCGCCTCACCCCACAGCGCTATGCGCGCGCGGAGAGTTTCTACCGGCGCCGCGGTGTACCGATCGTCTGTGCCGCCCGCTTCGTGGATGTGCTACGTCAGACCAATGGCCTGCTCGCCGGCGCCAACCACCTCCCCCACGCACGCTTTTCTGCCGCCAACGCGTTGGGTGCCGCCGTATGGGCTGGTTTGTGGACGGCGCTTGGCTACGGTGCCGGCACGGACATCGGCCCCCTCTACCACGAGGCCGTGCGCTACCAGCTCCTGCTGCTGCCCGCCCTCGCCCTGCTCCTCGCGTTCTTCCTCGCGCGTGCGCGGTGGAAGCACCGTCGCCGGCAAGCGCAGGACCGCGCGTCGGCCTCCCGGTGAGACCACTGCGAAGCCGACTGGCCTGCACTGGCCGACCTCCTCGCCCCCGAGGCGGTGATCATTGACGCGGCCCTCGACGGCGCGTGCTCGACGTTCTGGAGGCCAAGTTCCCCAAGGCCGCAGCCCACCTGGACGCCGCCCAGGGCGACGTGTTGGCGTTCACCGCGTTCCCGCGCGAGATCTGGCGGCAGATCTGGTCGAACATGTTGTTGTGGCCCTCGACGGCGCCGGAGCTGAGGCCGAGCCCAGCGACGACGGCGTCGAGGTCTTGGCCGAGGCCGGTGATGAAGCCGTGCAGGGCGGTCACTTCGTCACCGGCCACGTCGACTTGCCCTTGCTTGGCACCATCACGTTCCCGCCACGCAATCAGCTGGGCTTTATCGCCGGACTCGGCGCCCTTGCGGCAACCGGAGATCGAGTGGCCGATTGCCGCCGCTGTGGGAGTCGGCCACCAACTCGCCACCAGCCCCAGCAGCAACGTCATTCGTGATTTCGGGGAAGGCCTCCAGGAGGCCTGAGGACGTCGCGTGCCGTGTTTGCTGCGCTCGGGACCACACAGCCCGTTCACTGCTGGCACGCCTTCTACCGAGAACGTCTCCCTCCACCCTGAGACAAGTGCGCAGGGCGGGACGCCGGGGAATCGCCCTCTTGATTCGTCACCGGCCCCGAGGGGACTCCTTGTAGAGGCATACCAACCCCGCAGAGAGGTCGTAGACGCATGACGGTGCAGCATGATGACCGTGGTGAAAGCAGGGACCTGGAGGTCAACCCGGTCTTCAGCCGTGAACCCGTCCGGGTGCCCCGGTACGCGATGCCGAGCGGCGAGATGGAACCGGACACCGCCTACCAGGTGGTGCACGACGAGTTGATGCTCGACGGCAACGCCCGGCAGAACCTGGCCACGTTCGTCTCCACCTGGGCCGAACCCCAGGCCCGGCGGCTGATGGCGGAGTGCGCCGAGAAGAACATGATCGACAAGGACGAGTATCCGCAGACCGCGGAGCTCGAGACCCGGTGCGTGCACATGCTCGCCCGGCTCTGGCACGCCGAGAACCCCCGTCAGGCGATGGGCTGCTCGACGACCGGATCCAGCGAGGCCGCCATGCTGGGCGGGCTGGCGCTCAAGCGGCGCTGGCAGCACCGGCGCCGCGCCGAAGGCAAGCCCACCGACCGGCCCAACCTCGTGATGGGCATCAACGTGCAGATCTGCTGGGAGAAGTTCGCCGACTACTTCGAGGTCGAACCCCGTTACGTACCCATGGAGGGCGACCGCTACCACCTCACCCCCGACAAGGCGGTGGAACAGTGCGACGAGAACACCATCGGCGTGGTGGCCGTGCTCGGCTCCACCTTCGACGGCAGTTACGAGCCCGTGGCCGACATCGCCGCGGCTCTGGACGACCTGCAGTCCCGTACCGGTCTGGACATCCCCATCCACGTCGACGGCGCGTCCGGAGCGATGATCGCCCCCTTCCTCGACCCGGACCTGCAGTGGGACTTCCGACTGCCGCGCGTGGCCTCCATCAACACCTCCGGCCACAAGTACGGCCTGGTCATGCCGGGCGTCGGCTGGGCCCTGTGGCGTGACAAGGACGCCCTCCCCGACGACCTGGTCTTCCACGTCAACTATCTCGGCGGCGACATGCCGACCTTCGCACTCAACTTCTCCCGCCCTGGCGCCCAGGTCGTCGCCCAGTACTACAACTTCCTGCGCCTGGGCTTCGACGGCTACCGGCGCGTCCAGCAGACCTGCCGCGACGTCGCCACCCGACTGGCCCGTCAGATCGCGGGGCTGGGCCCGTTCGAGCTGATCACCGACGGCAGCGACATCCCGGTCTTCGCCTTCCAGGTCCGCGAGGACATCGACCACTTCAGTGTCTTCGACGTCTCCGCAGCACTGCGCGAACGCGGCTGGCTGGTGCCCGCCTACACCTTCCCCAAGGACCGCACCGACCTGGCCGTGCTGCGCATCGTGGTCCGCAACGGCTTCAGCCACGACCTGGCCGATCTCCTCATGGAGGACCTGCGCCGCGTCCTGCCCCGGCTGGACAAGCAGGGTGAGCCGCACCGCGACGAGGACGACGCCGGGGGATTCGCGCACGGCGCGGAGACCAAGAACCCCCGCCGCCCCGGCCGCCACTGACCACAGACCGCCAACCGCCGGCCCGGTGCGAGCCGCGAAGGGCCGGCCGACCCCTGGAGGAAGCCCGTGTGCCGTCTTTTCGGCCTCAGCAGCGCCCCGCAACGTACCCACGCCACCTTCTGGCTCCTCGACGCCCCGGACAGCCTCAGTCGGCAGAGCCACCGCGACCCCGACGGCACCGGCCTCGGTCACTTCGCCGCCGACGGCACCCCGCGCGTCGACAAGGCGCCCATCGCGGCCTACCGCGACCGCGCCTTCGCCCAGGAGGCCCGGCAGGTGGAGTCGGCGACGTTCGTCGCCCACGTGCGCTTCGCCTCCACCGGCAGCCTGGACGTGCGCAATACCCACCCCTTTGAGCAGGACGGCAGGGTCTTCGCACACAACGGGGTCATCGAGGGCCTCGACAAGCTCCACGACCACCTTGGCGAGGACCGGTCTCTGGTGAAGGGTGACACCGACTCTGAGCGGTTCTTCGCGCTGATCACCCGGGAGACCCGGCGGCACGGCGGTGACGTCTCCGCGGGCATCGAGCAGGCCGCCCGCTGGATCGCCGAGAACCTGCCCGTCTACGCCATCAACCTGATCCTCACCAGCCCCGAGGAGCTGTGGGCGCTGCGCTACCCGGACACCCACGATCTGTACGTCCTCAAGCGACCGGCGGGCGGACAGCACGGCAGCCAGCACCTCGACCACAGCGGCAGCCACGGCCACATGCGCATCCACTCCGCGAACCTCGCCGACCACCCCGCCGTCGTCATCGCCAGCGAACGTATGGACGACAACCCCCACTGGCGCGAAATGCAGCCGGGCGAACTCCTCCATGTCGGCCCCGACTGCCGCGTCACCCGCCAGGTCATCCTTCCCGACCCTCCAGCACACCAGCTCACCCTCGACGACCTGCACCCCGACGCGGCCGCCTCCCAAAAAGCCGCTTGACGATCGCCAGCCAGAGATCGCCGACAGGTCACCAAAGCGGAACTGGCGATCAGGAAGCTACGGGCCTCGGCCGGTCTTCGACCGGCAGAGCGCTTTGGCTTTGTCCGCGAGTTTTCGATAGCGGTTGTTCATCGTCTCGGGAGGCACACGGATCGGGTCGAGGTTGACGTTCACGAGAACGGACAGCACCCGGCCGTCAACGTTCCAGTTGGGCAGGCGAATCTCGGCATCGAGGCGTTCACGCCGGTCTGGATTCCTCGTCACCGTCACCGTCGCGACGTGCGGTCACCTGGTGAGACCCCCGGTGGGGCCGTGCTCCCCTCGTCGGGGCCGCCGGGCCACCGGTGTCCTCGGATCGACCCCACCCGTATCCGAGGACACCGGCATATGAAGGTGATGCTGCCGACCCGGCCCATGACGCATTGACGGGTGTGGACACGACAATCCGGGATAGGCGGCAGGTTGCTCCGGTGGCAAGGGCTGTTTGAAACCCGGATGCCGGGCCGGGCCGCTCGACAGCCCTGCTCTGCCCGCCGGGCGGCGGAGCAGGGGTGGGACGGAGATGAAGCAACTTGGGTTGGTTCAGACTCAAGGGCTGGAAGGCCGCGCGGCGGCACGGTCATCGATGCCATGCCGCCGCGCCACTCACCCCAGTCCCACCCGTTCCCTCGTGTGCCCACACGGAGCCGATCGTCGCGCCCACAAGGCTTATGTCTGCGCAGGAATGGCCTGGAAGCAGGTGGTAACTCGCCGGTGGTGGAGTTGGGAAGCAAGCCTCCCGCCGGTGACGTGCCCTGTCCCCATCCGCCGATCCTCACCCGCAGTCCACACCGGCGCCGACCGACGAACTAGTAGATCGTCGCGGCTAAAGTGTTGTTCTGGTTGGTGGAGTTGGGGTCGGGCAAGCTCCCCTTGCCGCTTCCGTTCGGCCTGGCAGGGGTGCCGTGTCCTCACAGAAGAAGTATCCGGTTGCGTTGAGTGCCGAAGATCGTCTGGCGTTGGTGCGCGTGACGACGACGGGGGTCCGCAGCGCGTGATGACCAGGCGGGCACGGGTGCTGCTCGCGTTGGACACGTCGGTCGGCGAGGTCGATCCGCAGGCGGTGATCGCGGACCGGGTCGGGGTCTCATGCGAGTCCGTCCGCCTGATCTCGAACCGGTACGCGGAGACCGGCGGCGATGTGTGGGCCACGGTCGGCCGGAAGGAACGCGCATGCCCGCCGGTGCCCTCCCCGATGACGGGCGAGGTCGAGGCGAGGCTGATCGCGCTCGCCTGCTCGGCGCCGCCCAAGGGACATGCCCGGTGGTCGCTGCGACTGCTGGAGAAGCACGTCGCGCTGGTCGAGGACATCCCGAATCCGCACCACCCCACGATCGGCCGGGTGTCAAAAAAACGGAACTGCGTCCTCACGTGAAGCAGTGCTGGACCATCCCGCCCGCTGCGAATGCGGCCTTCGCCGCGGCGATGGAGGACGTCTTGGCGGTCTACCGCCGCCCCCTCGACCCGGCCCGCCCGGTGGTGTGCATGGACGAGAAGCCGTACCAGCTACTCGGCCACGTCCGCGATCCGCTTCCCGCGCGACCGGGCCGTGACCGGCGCGAGGACAACGAGTACGTCCGCCCGGGCGATCTTCTGCTGGGTCGAGCCGCTGCGCGGATGGCGGCGCGTGGACGCCCGGCCCCGCCGGACCAGGGTCGACTGGGCGCACCAGGTCGAGCACCTGCTGACCGTGGACTATCCCGATGCCGCCACGGTCGTGCTGGTGATGGACAACCTCAACACTCACACCACCGCCTCGCTCTACGAGGCGTTCGACCCGGGGAAGGCCTTCGCGCTGGCCCAGCGCCTGGAGATCCACCACACCCCCAAACACGGGTCCTGGCTCAACATCGCCGAGATCGAGCTCTCCGCCCTCACCCGCCAGTGCCTGGACCGCTGCATCGACGACCTCGCCGTGCTCAACACCGAACTCGCCGCCTGGCAGCAGCACACCAACAGCAACCAGCGCCAAGTCGACTGGCACTTCACCACCGACGACGCACGCGTGAAACTGCGCCACCTCTACCCAACCACACAGCAAAACTAAGCCGCGACAATCTACTAGGTCCCGTCCCGGCGGCACCGTCACACCGGCGGCGGCGTGGCCACTCCCGCGCACGCGGGTTGAAGTGACTGCACAGAGCAACCGACAGGCCCGGATCCAGCCCAAGCACCGACTTCGTCTGGATACCCGACACAGGCGGGGGTACCCGCCTTCGCAGCACGGCCCATGGCCGAGTCCGGTACGCGGTGACAGCAACGGAGAATCACGTGAAGGCCCGCCGATCAGTGCAGCCCGCGGTTCCAGCAGATGAGCAGTCCGCCCGGGTCCTATCCGGCCGCTACCGGCTGGGTATGAGGATCGGATCGGGAGGCATGGCCGACGTGTACGAGGGCGTCGACACGCGCCTTCGGCGGTCCGTGGCCGTCAAGGTCTTCCGTCCCGGCCCCGACCCACAGATTGAGGACCGTCTCACTGCGGAAGCCGTCCTCCTCGGCCGCCTGCAGCATCCCGGCCTGGTCACTGTCTACGATGCTGGCCGCGACGACGACCGCACCTATCTGGTGATGCAACTGGTCAAGGGCCCGACACTGCGCAGCCTCCTGGCGGGCGGTGCACTGCCTGAGCAGGATGTGATACGTGTAGGCGCCGCTCTCGCCCGGGCGCTGGCCTATGTCCACCGGGCCGGCATCGTGCATCGCGACGTCAAACCGTCGAATGTCCTTCTCGATGCGGCCGGTGATCCTCACCTGGCCGATTTCGGCATCGCGCGCCTTGCCAACGCGACCCGCCACACGGCACCCGACGTCCTGATAGGCACCGCCGCCTATCTGGCGCCGGAGCAGGTCACGGGCAGGCGGGTCGGGCCAGCTGTAGACGTCTACGCGCTCGGCCTAGTCCTGCTGGAGGCCCTGAAAGGCGAATTGGAGTACGAAGGTACCCCGCTGGAGGCGGCGCTCGCCCGCCTCCACCGCCCACCCGAGGTCCCCACCTGGCTCCCCCCGGACCTCGCGACCCTGCTGCGGGCTATGACGGCCCACGACCCCGACGCCCGCCCGGACACCGACAGTTGCGCCGACATCCTCGCCTCCCGGCACGCCGGGGCCACAGCGCATCCGCTGCCTCTTTCGACTTCCTCCGAGGCCTCCCTTCCGGCGTCCTGGGCTGCTCGCCCCGACGCAGGAGAGCCCGTACGGGCGGAGGAGGTGGCGGTCACCCGGCCGAACCTTGCGATCGGCCCCCGCCACAGCCGTCGCCGGGCCGTGGGGACTGCAATCGCCGCACTTTCCGTGGCCCTTGGCACGACCCTCACCGTCGCCACGGCCACCAACGGAAGCGACCGCGCCCAGGCCGCTTCGCCCCACGTGCCCCCTGTGCACCAGCCCTCCCGCACGGCGACTCCCGAAAGCAGGTCCGGTGCTCTCCCACCGGTCGGATCGCATCACGCCCGGCCCACCTCCCGGACAATCGACACGTCAGGTCCGGCCGCTGCGGCGACCGGTTTTCATGCCGAGCCCGCCGCCAGGACATTCGTCGCCTCTGGCGCGGCGGCCACGCCGACCGGATCTCACACCAAGCCCCCCTCCAAGGGTCCGGCCTCGTCCCACCCGACAGCCCCGAAGCACCGTGCACCGGCGTGGCATCACGGCGCCGAGTCACGCAAACCCACGCAGCACCACCCCCGGAACGCCGACGACCACACCCGCCATACCGAACACGGCGGCCCGAAGCCGAAGCCGTAGCCGCCCGCAAAGACCGGCAGGTCCCCGCATCACCCGACGCAGAAGGGCCACGACTGATGCTCAACGGCTCAGGCCTTAAGGGGTGCGGTTAACCTAGTGCCGCATCAGACAACCCGCTCCAGGGCCTTCGCCATGCCCGTACCCGTCGTCCGCGTCGGCGGCCGGCGCAGCCACTCCAGCTCTGAGATCCGATGGCCTTCTGGAGCGTCCAGCAGCGCCACTAGGTGTATTGACCACCACCGTTGTTAACAGTGGGCGGCGGAGACGTGATCAAGGCTGGAGGCGCGTTATGGGCAAGGGGGATCCAGCCGGAGCCGTGTGCTCGCCCACTGTCTCGTCTGGTGGACACCGTTTCATCGCACGATCTGTCCCCGGAAGGTTCAACCTGCACGAGGGCGCCTGAGCGCGATCAGGCATGCGACGCGCCACCGTCCGCCGCCAGGCGCGTGAGCCACTCACGCAGCAGGCGCTGCTCGGCGTCGCTCAGGACATCGGCGTCGTCGGGGAGGGCGGCGCGTAGCGCGCGGGCCGCTGCGGCGGGACCGGACTCCGCGGTGGGGACCGCCGGCTCGGCGCGGGTGACGGCCGCGACCATGGACTCGCGCAGGACGGTCAACAGCGCGGGATTGCGGCGGTCCGCGGGGGTGGAGTGCCAGGTGGTGACCGCGCCCTGGCCGGTGGCCTGGATGATCTGGGCGGCCAGCTCCTCGTCGACCCGCAGCCACCCCCCGGCCGCCAGCCGACGCACCCGCCCATGGAGGATCTCCAGGCCCGTGCGGTCTGCTGCGTCCGTTCCCCGGCCGGTGGCCCTGTTCATCACCGCGAACAACTCGGGGCGACAGACTCCGAACTCGACCACCATGTCCCAGCCGCGGCGCAGCTCCTCCACCGGGTCCTGCGGAGCGGGGTCGAGCTGCGCGCGCTTTCTCTCCAGGAACTGGTGGCCCCAGGCCGCCTTCTTCAACCGGTGCCGCTCGGCTGCGGTCAGGACTATCGGGCGCGCGGCAGCAACAGGCAAGGCAGGCAAGGCAGGCAAGCCGATCAGAAGAGGTGGATCAGGACGGCCGCAGTCTGCCGCATCCGCTTCCACCTGGGTCCGGGCCGTGCTGGGGCAGCGGGCTCACGGTGATTCCGGAGGGCGTCGACAACGATCGGGCGGCTCAGGAGAGTTCGTGCCGAGTTCCGTCGGCGACTGCGTGGAGCTTGTCGGGGTTGGCCACGTTGTAGATGGTGGAGATGCGGCCTTCCGGATCGAAGTCGAAGGTCAGCGTGGCGACCACGCGGTCCGGGCCGCGGAAGACCACGCCCGGGCCACCGTTGATCCAGGTGAGCTCTGCCCGCGTCTGCCCGGGCTCGATGCCCTCGTAGGTCACGGTGCCGAGCGCGGCGAACCAACGGGCCACGGTCTCCAGGCCGACGACCGGCTTGAGGGCCTGGCGGACCTTGCCGCCGCCATCGGTCCACAGCGTCACGTCCGGGGAGAGCAGCTCCATGAGGGTGTTGATGTCGCCGCCTGTCGTCGCCGCGAAGAAGCGTTCGGTGACGTCGCGTTGGCGGGCGCGGTCTGCAGCGAAACGGGGCCGGCGGGCCTGGACGTGCTCGCGGGCGCGGTGTGCGGCCTGCCGGACCGCCGCCTCCGAGCGTTCCACCGCCTCCGCGATCTCCGGATAGCTGAAGGTGAAGACCTCTTTCAACACGAAGACCGCGCGCTCCAGGGGACTCAGCGTCTCCAGCACAACCAGCAGGGCCGTGGAGACCGAGTCCGTCGTGACAACGCCGTCCGCGGTGTCCGGGCCCGTGAGGATCGGCTCGGGGAGCCATGGCCCGACGTAGGTCTCGCGCTGGTGGCGAGTTGAACGAAGCCGCTCCATCGCGAGGTTGGAGACGATCCGGGTCAGGTAGGCCTTGGGGTCGGCGACCTGGGAACGGTCGGCCGCCGACCACTTGAGCCAGGCGTCTTGGACCAAGTCCTCGGCGTCGGCGGCGGTGCCGAGGATGCGGTAGGCGACGGAGAAGAGCAGGGTGCGGTACTGCTGGAAGGCAAGCTGGTCGGGGCCGGCCTGCTGCGGCTGGGTCACTTGGCGCTCCGAATCCGGGTGTAGCGGCCGCCGTGCGGCCAGAACGCGCCCGAGGCGGGCATCTTCTTCATGCGGGCGAAGGTCGGCCACGGCGCGGCGGTGACCGTCTCCTTGTACTTTGCGGCTCGCTTGCCGGTCAGCACGATCCGGCGCGGGCTGTCGTCGGGGTGGGTGAACTGCACGACGGCGTCGTTCCGGCCCAGGCTGACAGGTGTGTGGTAGTAGCCGAAACGGAAGGGCTTAGGCTCCTTGCCGGCCAGCACCCGCAGGATCGAGAGGGCCGCGTGCACGCCGGTGGGCATACCCCCCTGACAGGTCCCGTGCATCACGCCGTAGTCCTGACGGATCGCCGCCGCATCGCCCACGGCATAGACGTCCGGGTGGGAGACCGAACGCAGCGCGCTGTCGGTGACCACACGGCCACGCTCGTCGACGGTCAGGCCTGCGGCGGCGGCCAGCGGCGAGACACGGGTGCCGCTGGTCCACAGCACCGCGCCCGCCGGGATGCTGGAGCCGTCCGCGACCTCGACACTGTCCGGCAGCACCTTGGCCACCTCGACGCCGCTGCGCACCCGCACGCCAAGCCGGGCGAGCGCCGCGTCCAGGTAGGCCTTGGCCTTCGGGTGCATGCTCGCGCCCGGCTCCTGCCGGCCCAGCAGCACCACCTCCAGCTCCGGGTGCCGCTCGGCGATCTCCGCGGCGGCCTCGACGCCGGTGAGGCCGCTGCCGCCGACCACGACGGTCCCACCGTCGAGCCGGGTCAGCCGGTCGGCGAGGACGGCGGCGTCCTCCGGGCTGTTGAGGGTGTAGGCGTGGTCGTCCACGCCCGGGACGGTGACGCTGTCCGCGATGCTGCCCAGGCCGTAGACCAAGGTGTCGTAGCGCAGGACCCGGTCGTCGTCGATCCGGACGGTCTTCGCCTCGGCGTCCACGGCGGTGACCCAGCCACGGACGAAGCCGACGCTGGTGCCGTCCAGCAGCTCCGGAATGTTCATCTCGGCCGTCTCCTGACCGGTGGCGGTCATGTGCAGTCGGAGCCGCTCGGTGAAGGTGTCGTGGGGGTTGACCAGCGTCGCTCGCAGGCTTCCGCGTTTCCTGGTGCGGGCCGCGAGCTGGATCGCGGCGGAGAGCCCGGCGTAGCCGGCGCCCAAAACCAGGACCTCATGCTGCTGCGCTGTTGTCGCGTTCATCGCTCTGCTGTCTCTTTCGAGTCGGTCGTTCCTGCTGTGCGGACGACCACCAGACGCAAGCTGCCCTTCCGTTCGTGACATGGGGCCGATATGACCCGCGTCACATCGAGAGGAAAAAGCGTGCGCGGCATCAGCCCTCCGAGCACCGTGACGCGCTGCATTCAACCATGATCGACTGGCTTCGCATGGGAACTGACGGAACAACAGGAGCCGCAGGTCAGCGACAGGGGCCGGGTGCTTCCACGCCGCCCGCGAGCACGACCGCCTCTACGCCACCCCCGACCAGCGGAACAACGCCCTCACCCTTTGATCGCGGGCTTCACTCGAAACGAACCGCCCCCAAATCACCGATCGCCATCACCACGACACCTGGGCGGCGCCCACGACCGGCTCCGGAGTCAACCCTCGAAGGACTTCTGGAGCCGACCACTAAGAGGTCGTTTTCTCCCGATGTTTCATCCCGAAATTGGTGTTTGATTCCGTGATGTCGGGTCGCGCCAGGAGATGGTGGCTTCGCCGGTGAGGCG
>NZ_JBIVNO010000027.1:76712-91225 GCF_044753645.1 Streptomyces sp. NPDC093261 | reverse complement strand
ACCTGCCCGCACAGCGCGTTGAAGCAGGAAGCCCCCGGAAGGGTCAGATGACCCAGGCCGGAATCCCTGGACTTTAGGCCAGGGAGCACGTCAAACCTACGCGCAGACCATCTGCTGGATGCTGCCGCAGTCCATCGTCACAGTCTCCCTGGTGACCGCGTTGCTGCCGCGGATGAGCAGGGCTGCCGCCGAAGGCCGCATCCCCGACCTGCGGGCGGATCTCTCCCGTGCGCTGCGTGTCAGCGGAGTCGTCATCGTGCCCGCCGCCTTCCTCTTCCTCGCTCTCGGCCCGCAGATATCGACGCTGCTGTTCGCGCATGGCGCGGCGACCGCCGCCTCGGTCCAGCCGCTCGGGTACATGCTGCAGGCGTTCGGCCTCGGGCTGATCCCCTTCTCCGCCCAGTACCTTCTGCTGCGCGGCTTCTACGCCTTCGAGGACACCCGTACCCCGTTCCTCATGGCCCTGTGGATCGCGACGGTCAACATCGCCCTGGCCACCGCCTGCCATGTGCTGCTGTCCGCTCGCTGGGCCGTGACCGGGATGGCCGGGGCCTACACCCTTTCCTATCTGGCCGGCTTCGCCCTCACCGCGCGGCTGCTGCGCAAGCGGGTCGGCGGCCGGCTCGACGACGGCGAGGTGCGCCGCACGTACACCAAACTCGTGTGCGCGGCGGGCCTGAGTGCCGGCCTGTCCTGGATCACGGCCCACAACTGCGCCTCGGCCCTCGGCGCGGGCACCTGGCCGGCCGCCGCCACCCTGGCCGCGGGCATGCTCACGCTGGGCGTGGCCTACCTCGTCTTTACGCGCCTGATGAAAGTCGGCGAACTCCGGCGTCTGCCGGGACTGCGGTAGGGCGGTGCCTGTGCCGAGCTTCTGCCCGATGCGGCGCCGGCTCTATGGTGAGCCGACACCTGCGTCCGGCCAGAGGGGAACTGATGGTGCGCAGATCCAGGATCACCCGATCCGCCGCCGCGTTGGCAGCCCTGCTGATCTCCGTCTCGTTCGTCCAGGGAGCATCCGCCAACGGCGCCCCTACCCGGCCGCATACGCTTGCCGTCCAGCTCAACGCCTACTGGACCCCGGCCCGGATGACCGCCGCCCTGTCCAGCGACGCCCTCCAGGGCGCTGAGTCCGACCCCCCGGCCCCCGCAAGCTCTCCCACGGCGGACGGCCCTGAGCCGGGCGAGTACATCCCGCCCAGCCAGGCCTTCGACGGCATGCCCCAGGCGGGCACCTTCTTCTGGACCGACGCCACCGGCACCGGCCGCACCTGCAGCGGCTCCGTGGTGCGCAGCCCCGGCCACGCCCTCGTGATCAGCGCCGGTCACTGCCTGAAGGGGTATTCCGGCACCTCCCCCCAGCGCAACCTGGCCTTCGTCCCGCAGTATCACGACGGGCTCAAGCCCTTCGGCGTCTTCCCCGTCGAGAACAACGGCGTCTACGTCTCGCAGCAGTACTACGACCTGGGCGAGCACGCGGGGGCCGAGTACGACTTCGCCTTCGCGGTCACCGAGCCCAACCAGGACGGGAGGCTGGTCCAGGACGCGGTCGGCGGGCTGCGGTTGCTCACCGGGACGGGGTACTACCACGCCCCGGTGCGGATGATCGGGTACCCGGCCAACACGCAGAAGCCGCTGGAGTGCTGGAGCCGGACCACCAAGTGGGTCAGCGACGACCCGGCCGATCCGGGCACCTTCCCCCGCATCGCCTGCGACGGCTTCGTGGGGGGAACCAGCGGCGGACCGATGCTGGTGCCGTGGCTCGGCGAATGGGCTGTGATCGGGGTGATCGGCGGGTATCACACCGGCGGCAACACGCCCCAGGTCTCCTACAGCGCCTACTTCGGTGCCGCCACCCGGACGCTGTACCAGGCCGCGATCGCCGGCGCCCCGCCGGCAGGGCCGACTTCCTGAGTCCGGCCCCAGAGGTCTCGAAGCCGGCACGGTGACATGCCCGGGCACGGCATCGGCGTAGATCCCCTGTCCGATGGGCTCACTGGCCGGCAGCGGCCCTCCTTCGCGCCTGCTCGAACTCCGTCAGTGGGTCGCCGGCGGTGCCCCAGGGCCAGACGGTGACCGTGCCGCCGAGTGCCTCGAAGACCGGACGGGCCTCGTGCCGTCGGTCGGCGGCCATCAGCGCGTAGGCGAGGAGATTCAGGTCGGCCAGGGCCGTGGCATGGTGGAAGAACTCCGGCCTGACCCAGGTGTGGACCGCACGGTCCAGGGCCTGAGCCGCCTCACGCTGGGCCCAGTGATTGCCCGCCACCAGGGCTTCGACTCCGCCTCGGGCGAGGACGGACTGATACTGCAGTACCTGGGCGGTGAGTTCCGTCGCCGCACACGGCGCGTTCGCGGGCATGCGGGCGGAGAGGGCGTCGACGAACTCGAGTACCTGGACTCGCGAGCCCGCTTCCTGCGGAGTGAGGTAGCCCAGCATGTTCAGATAGGCCTCACGGTTCCAGCGATCGCGGGCCAGCACCTCGTTCCACACTCCGAACACATGGGACTGCTCCCAGCGTTCCAGCCGCGCCGCTCCGAGCAGCACCACCCACGGCGTGGGGTCGTCCGGTGCCAGCTCGGCAGCCTCGAAGCAGTTTCTGGTGACCTCGGCCGCGTCGTCCAGGCCCCCCTGGGCGCGGCCTCGCGCGAGCTGGGTACCCGCGTGCAGAACCAGTGCGCTCGCGTTGCGTGGCTCCCGCTTCGCCCAACTCTGCGGCAGATGGGAGGCGCGAAGGTAGTCCGCCAGGACGGTCATGCGGTGCGTACGGCGGTCCCAGTCGCCCGGGTTCTCGTCCATGAGACGGGATATCTGTGCCACACACAGGTCGGTCGTCGCGATCGTGCCGGTTCTGGTGGTCGCCACAAGGGACTTCAGAAGCCTGCCCAAGGCCTGGTCATCCAGTTCCGGGGCAAGACGGGGTCTTCTGCGGCGGCTTGAGAGGAATGCCATGCACGGAGGCTAGAGCGGACCGGATGTCACACAAGACATACGTCAAGATCGTTATGGGTTATACGTCTCACCAGCCGTTACCCGCTCGTATGGCGAGACACATGCCCGTGACGCCCAACCGGTGGGATCGCGGTGACGTAGGCCTCAGGCGCGGGTCCACTCGATGGCCAGTCCCCGGCCCTGCAGGCGCCCCGCCTCGGCGGCCGGCGTGCGCGTGGACGGGTCCAGCGGGTTGGCGCCGATCCCGGCGCGCGACGCCTCGTCCGGCTCGATGACCGCGACCTGGGCGCCGTTCGTCCGCAGTTCCTCGAGGGCCTGCTCCAGCGGCTTGTCGCTGGGGAAGGGCTCAACGGCTCCCATCGGCACGATCACCAGCACACGGGACGCACCGACGGCGTAGTCCGCGTTGGCGCTGGAACGGACCCCGCCGTCGACGTACCGGTGCCCGTCGATCGTCACCGGCGGCCAGACTCCCGGGACGGCACAGCTTGCGGCCACCGCCTCGACCAGGCCGACCCCGGACGAGCTGTCGAACACGCGCGGAGTGCCGCTGTCGGCGTCCACCGCCACGATCCGCAGGGCTCTCGCGGGCCATCCGTGCGACGGAAGCCGCGATTCGATCACGGCCCGGCGCTCCGGCTCCGGAACGGTGTCGGTGCGCAGGGCGAACTCCCCGATCGCACGCCGCATCTCCGCGACGGTGGCGGCCTCGCCCAGCGCCACACCGATATCCGCGGCGAACCGGTCCAGGTCCATCTCGGCCATGATCTCCTCGGCCTGCAGCGCGGGATCCACCTGCCTGGCGTACAGCTGTTCCAGGGACAGCCCACTGCCCAGCTGGGCCGCCACGGTCGACCCGGCGGAGGTGCCCACGATCAGGTCGGCACCCGTCACGTCCTGGCCCGCATCCGCGAGGCCCGCGAGCAGTCCGGTGATCCATGCGATCCCACCGACCCCGCCACCGCCCAGCACCAACGCCTCTGTCACGGCTCCTCCTTGATCGACGACGCGTCCCACGGAACCCTGGTCCGTCCGTGTACCCGCACTCGGTGGATCCGACCGAACCACCCTGCGCGTCCCGCCCTCCGCGGCCATGCGCGGCCGACGGATGGCCCGCCGCCGGACAAGGGTCTCTCCGACGCGGCGAACGCGACCGGCCCGGTGCGTCGAGTGCGTGGCCAGGCACGTATCCGTGCGTCCTCGCATCAGCCGATCGCATCCCTGGTGTGGTCCGACGCCTACACCGGCGCGTACCGCCTCGACCTGCCCGAGAACCACACCCACCCCGCGCGTCGTCAGCGACGACTCCCACTGCCGTTCCCTCGTACGCCGGGTGACCCCCGGGAGCACGGACCAGACCGTGCCGCTCCGGCTGCCCGCGGACAGCTGGGCCGCGGCGGACGATCCCGCGTACGCGCTCGCGAAGTGACCTTGCGCTCCGACCGACTGTGCCGACTCGCGCCGGCAGTGAACCAGGTCACCCCGTCGGCACGCTGATCTCCCGCTTGAGGATCTTGCCGGTGGGGCCCGTGGGCAGGGCGTCCACGAGCCACACTGCGCGCGGGTACTTGTACGCCGCCACACGGTCCTTGACGAACTGCCGGAGTTCCTCCGTGGTGGCCTGGGCGCCCTTGCGCAGGACCACCGCGGCCGCGACCTCCTCGCCGAGCCGCTCGTGCGGCACGCCCACCACGGCCGCGAGCGCCACGGCAGGGTGCTCGTGCAGCACCTCCTCGATCTCGCGCGGGTAGACGTTGTAACCGCCGCGGATGATCATGTCCTTCTTGCGGTCGACGACATAGAGGTAGCCGTCCTCGTCCTGGCGGGCGAGGTCGCCGGAGCGCAGCCAGCCGTCGGGAATGGCGGCTGCGGTCGCCTCGGGAAGGTTCCAGTACCCCTTCATCAGGTTGGGACCCCGCACGGCCAGCTCACCGACCTCGCCGGGACCCACGTCCCCGCCCCTGTCGTCGAGCAGCCGGACCTCCACGTCCTTGATCGGGGTGCCGATGGACCCGGCCTTGCGGGGCCGGTCGAGGTGGTTGAAGGTGACCACCGGGCTGGTCTCGGACATGCCGAAGCCCTCCAGCACCGCGCAGCCGAACCGTCGTTCGAAACCGTGCAGGACCTCCACCGGCAGCGAGGCGCCCCCGGAGATGCACATCCGCAGCGTCGGCACATCCACCTCCGCCGGATGCTGGAGCAGCGCCGCGTACATCGTCGGCACCCCGTCGAAGACCGTGGCACCGTCCCGGACGATGGCCTCCAGAACGGTCGCCGGGTGGAAACGCGGAATCAGGGTGAGCGAGGCGCCGCTGTGGACGGCCACGCTCATGGCGCAGATCTGGCCGAAGATATGGAACAGCGGCAGACAGCCGACCACCACATCCTGCGCCGTCATCCGCTGCACATGATCGGTGTTGACCTCGGTGTTGTGCCGCAGTCCGGCGTGGGTGAGCGCGGCGCCCTTGGGCCGTCCGGTGGTGCCGGAGGTGTACAGCAGCACGGCCACGTCGTCGCCGGCCGTCTCCGTCACCGCCGTGAGCGGCTCGTGCCCGGACAGCAGGCCGGCGAAGGAGGAGGGCTCGACGACGATGCGCCGCGTTCCCGCGGCGGCCGCTCCCTGCGCTCCTTCGCCCGGCGCCTGGTGCCACTCGAACAGCACCGCCGCGCCCGAGTCGCGGAGCTGGTACCCGATCTCCCGCGCCTTCAGCAGCGGGTTCATCGGCACCACGATCGCCCCGGCACGCAGCACGCCGTAGTACAGCACGACGAACTCGGGGACGTTCGGCAGCATCAGGGCCACCCGGTCGCCCGGCCGAACGCCCTCGGCGCGCAGCAGCGCCGCGACCCGGGCACTGCGCTCGTCCAGCTCCGCGTAGGTGGTGGTCTGCGTGTCCAGCCGCAGTGCGGGACGCTCTGGCTGCCGCCCCGCCGTCCGTGTCAGGAACTCCGCCAGATTGGGCATGACCCCGCCTCCCCGCGTATCACCGCTGAACTCCGCCGTTCACCTGGACGACATCGTGCAGCGGCCGGCTGCGACGTTCTATGGGCCGGACGACAGCGTCCCCTCCCCGGCTTTGTTCCCGGCGACAAAAACAGGGAGTTACACTGCGACGATGGACTTCTCGGGTGTGGCCGGGGCGCTCCACGGAAGGCTGCCGCTACTCGGCGAGCGCATCGCGGAGCGCATCCGCTCGGATGTCGACACCTACCAGGACGAGGCGCTCATCCCCTTCGACTCGCTGCGGCGCTCGTGCACCGACAACGCCGACCTGGTTCTCAGATATCTGTGCGACGCCACCAGCCCCGATCCCGGGCCGGCCCGGGAGACCGGCCGCATTCGCGCGCAGCAGGGCGTGCCCCTCGCCGACACCCTGCACGCCTACCGGATCGGCTTCGAGTTCCTGTGGTCGGAGATCCTCGAGGAGGCCTACCGCCATCCGGAGGTCTCCGACGCCCAGCTCGTGGCCCACTCCGCCGAGATCTGGTCGCTGTTCGGCCTCTACGCCGAGGCTGTCGCGGAGGCGCATCGCGAGACCACCGCCGAACTCACCCTTCAGCGGCAGGCCCGACGATCCGCGTTGGTGGAAGCGCTGTTCACCGGCGTCATCGCCGACCGCACCACGCTCTGGGAGGCCGCCCGTGAACTGGGCCTGCCCGAACACGGACCCTACGCGGTCGTCGCGGCCGAATCCGCGGCACCCGGCACCGAGCCGCTGGTCGGCATCGAGACCGCACTGCGTCAGGCTCATCTGCCCTCCGCGTGGCGGCTGTTGCCCGACCAGCAGATCGGGCTGGTCGCCCTGACCACGCGGGCGGCGGAGAGTACGGGCCTGCGCATTCTGCGCCGCGCCCACGCCCGCGTGGGCGTCAGCCCCGGCTTCCACTCACTGCGTGAGACGCCACAAGGGCTGCGTTTCGCCCGGCTGGCCCTGGCCAGTGTGCCGGGCAGCGGCCCGGGTGTCGCCCGGTTCGACGACAAACCCCTGGCCATGGTCGTGGCCGCCGCCCCGGCAGAGGCGTCCCATCTGGTGAGAGTGGCACTCGGACCCGTCCTCGATCTCCCGGCGCCGGAACGTGCCCGCCTCCTGGACACGTTGGAGCACTGGTTCGCCGCGGCCGGTTCCGTCGCCGACGCGGCCGAGGGCCTGTTCGTCCATCCCAACACGGTCCGCTACCGGCTGCGCCGCATCGAGGAACTCACCGGCCGGGCCCTGTCCGACCCGCGCACGGCGGCCGATTTCGGCGCCGCGCTTCTCGCCGTGCACAGCCGGCCGGCTGGCCCGTAGGACCCGCTCCGCCGCCCCGCTTGGTCTGGGCGCCCCGGAGGACTACTCGCTTCGGGGGCCCCGTCCGCTGCGGTCATGCCGGCCGCCGGGACGCGGCACCGACGGATGAGGGTCGGCGCCGTCGTGGACACGGTCCGCACCGAGTCCGGTTCCGATGCCGACGGCCGATGCCCCGGGCGGAGCCTCCGGCGCGCGAGGAGCGAGCTCCGGCTGGGCGGTCCTCCTCGCGGAACGGCCCTTGCGGAGCAGCAGCCGTCGCGCGGGACGCTCCACCGCCTCGTACAGAACCCAGGACAGCCCGAGGGACAACGCGAACGCGACGGCAGTGACGGCGAGCGCCGTCGGCAGCCCGAAGCCGGGGGAGGTGCCCAGTAGTTCGGTGCCGGCCCGCAGCACCAGCAGGTGGACCATATAGAAGGCGAAGGACAGTTCCCCCAGGCGCACCAGCCGCCGGTGCCGCCACAGCGAGGGCAGGCCCCGCAGGTCCGCTACGGCCGCAGCAGGGATGAGCAGAGCGAAACCGATGAGGGTGCAGGGGACGCCCGGGTACCCGGCGGTGACCTGTGGGACGAAGAAGTAGCCGATGATCGCCAGGGCGAGTGAGGCCTCCAGTCCGGGTCCCCGCCACCGGTCCAGGATCACCAGACGTGCGACGGCGGCGCCGAGAACGAACTCGGGCAGACGGGCGGCGGGGAGTGAATTGACCGGCTGGCTCAGCCAGTGGTGGGCGTCCGCCCGGCTCAGCACGACCACCGTCAGTACCGATGCCCCGGCGAGCGCCGCCGACCCCCGGCCGCCGAGACGGCACAGCAGCAGCGCCAGCAGCGGGAAGGCGGCGTAGAAGAAGGCCTCGCAGGCCAGTGACCAGCTCACCGGGTCCAGCGTCTGCCACCACGGTCGCCACCAGGAGTGCACCAGCAGGACGTTCGCCAGTCCCTGAAGCGGTTCGGGTCTCGCCTGGTGGTCCAGCGTGCAGCCCATGAGCAGCGCGATCGCCGCGGTGACGAGATGCACCGGATAGATCCGGGCGAGGCGTCGCCGCCAGAAGGAAAGCGCGCGGTCGCCGGGCCGCGCGGACCACATCAGGACGAACCCCGACAGGATGAAGAAGAACGACACTCCGGTCGCACCGGACCCGAATCCCCACGTCATGATGCGGCCGCCGGTGCCGCCGAAGTAGCCGAAGTTGCGCACGTGCAGTCCGAAGACGAGGAGCGCGGCCATCCACCTCAGTCCGGTGAGAGACGGCAGCGGGGGTACCGCAGTGCGCGGGGGAGTGCTGGTGGTGGGCCGGGCGGCGGTGGCCGGCAGCGTCCGGGTCGCCGTCGTCATCGTCTCACCTGCCGGGGGTTTGGGAATAGGGCATGAGAGGGAACGTTGCCCGTTCAGCCCAATTCATTCGGGTCGTAGCGCACATCACACCGGCGTGTACGGCGTCGCACGCGGGTGTCCCGCGTCAGCAGGGCTTGCGCCCCACCCCCGGCTCCGGTTTCTTCAGCATCGACGACAGCTTCAGCCGGCGGGACGCCGCACAGAACTCCCCGGTCGGCTCGGCGTGTTCGACGTGGAAGACCGCCTTGGGTCCACCGGGGCCGGCTGGTTCGCGGTCATCCGCGCCGTCACCTGCCAAGGTGTCGAGCCCGCCGACATGAACGCCGAACTCGCCGAGATCAACGGGGGACCGGGCATCGTGGTCCGCGGACCGGACCGGGTGATCGCCATGGTCACCTTCGATTTCGACACCGACGGCCGTATCACCGCGATCCACAAAGTGGCCGACCCGGACAGGCTCCAGGCCGGCGCCGGCGGCACCGTTCACGAGGTCGCGGGGCAGCGAAGGCGGTGAACGATGCCGAGCGGGACGATGGAGGGCGCCCCGGTCCGCCGTAGCGGATCAGGCCGTCGTCGCCGGACGGGCGGTCGTTGCCGGATCCGCCGCCTTCGGCCGGCGGGCCGCCATGACCGCGTAGACGATGATCCCGGCGAACAGGAACAGAACACCCTGGTACACCGCCGCGTATCCGGCGCCCGCGACGAGCCACAGGGTGAAGGCGGCCGCGGTCGCCGCGACCACCGCGTCTCGCGTCAGCCGCGCCCGGTCGACCTGCTCGCGCCGTCCGGAGACGAGGTGGAAGAGCTGCGCGGCGGTGGCCAGGAGATACGGCACGGTCGCGGTGAAGGTGGTGACGAGGACCAGGGTCTCGAAGACCTTGCCTCCGCCCGATGTGTAGGTGGAGATCGTGAGCAGGGAGGCCAGAACGACGGTGACGGCGACACCGACCGTGGGAACGCCTCGCCGTCGGCGCGCGAAGGCGGCGGGGAACAGGCCGTCCTGCGCCGCGGCGTACGGGGTCTGGGCGCTCAGCAGGGTCCAGCCGTTGAGGCAGCCGGTCATCGACACGAGTGCGGCGAGTGCGACGGCCGAGCCGCCCCACGAGCCACCGAACATGGCGTTCACGGCGTCCGAGAAGGGAGCGGTGGAGTGGACCAGGCGGTCGTGCGCGACCGTGCCGAACACGGACAGCGTGCCCAGCAGATAGACCAGCGCCGCGCCCGTGGTGCCGATGACGGTGGCGCGCCCGACATTGCGCCGGGCGTTCTTGACCTCGCCGGCGCTCACGGCGGCGGACTCCACCCCGAGATAGGAGAAGAGCAGGACCGCGGCGGAGGCGGACACCGCCCCGACCGCGCTGCCGCCGCTCGCCCGGAACGGGCCGAGGTTGTGCGGATCGAAGAAGAACAGCCCGCCGACCGCGACCAGCAGCAGCGGCACGAACTTCAGGACGGTGGAGACGAGCTGGACGGCACCCACATAGCGGGTGCCCGCGAAGTTGGCGAGTGCGGGCAGCCACTGCAGGGCGAGCGCCGCCAGGCACGCGCTCCAGCGGTGGCCGTTGACCGGGATCAGCACGTCGAGATAGCCGACGGCGGCGACGGCGAGCGCGGCGTTCGACACCCACGTGGTGATCCAGTAGGCCCAGGCGGCGAGGAAGCCGGCGAAGTCACCGAAGGCCTCGCGGGCGTAGACATAGGGGCCGCCGGTGCGCGGGTCGCGCTTGGCGAGCCGACCGAAGACCAGGGCGAGTGCGATGGCGCCGACGGTCAGAACACCGAAGGCGATCAGGCTGACCGTGCCGTACGGGGCGACGGAGGCCGGGAGCAGGAAGATTCCGCCGCCGATGATGTTGCCCATGACCAGGGCGGTGGCGACGGGCAGCCCGAAGCGGCGGGCGTGTCTGTTGCCGGTGGGGTCTTCGGCGGGGGTGGGGGCCGCGAGGGTCTCCCGCGGGGCCGGAGCCGACTGCGGGGCGGTTCCGGTGTTGTGCATAGGGGGGTGCTGCCTCTCTCGAACAGGTGCCCGGGATCGCCGGGACGGGTCCTATGGTCCGGCATGAGGTGACATTGCTCCAAATCGCATGCCTTTGTCCTGTAGATCCTGTCTAGCGCCGTAAAAGGTGCGCCTTCGGGGGTCGTGGGCGGGGAATCGTCCAGCGGTGCCCCCCCGGGGCCCATCGGGTTGCGACGGGCCTGCGGGGATGTCCAAGTGAGCTGTGACACAGCTGTTGCCGGAACCGGGCTGCGTCATGGCGGTCACCGCCTTGCGTTGGTGGGCTTGGCGCATGGCCTTCCGGGGCGGCGGAAGGTACGCGGCCGAGGTCCGTTCCCGGCTACGTCGATCCGGCCGTGCCGGGCCTCGCCCTCGCCGCCCTCGGCTTCGCCGGCGCCGTGGCCCTCGGACCGAAGACCGCCCGGAGGCGGACCCGGTCGGCCGACCCGATCGATTGTCAGTGGCTCGTCCTACGGTCTGATCACTGGGACCTGCCGGAGAGGCCGCGGGTCCGTCCTGGGGAGGGGTCTGCCATGTCCACCGGATCCGCGGTGTCGACGACGTACCTGGAGCTGTCGCAGGAGGGCGGCGGTGCGCACAAGTTCTACGAAGTGACCGTCGACGGGCACGTGGTGACGGTGCGTTATGGGCGTATCGGTGCCGCGGGACAGCTGCAGACGACGACGTTCCCCACGGCGGAGAAGGCGCAGGCCGCCGCGGCGAAGAAGGTCGGCGAGAAGGTCCGCAAGGGATACGCCTCCGCCGTTCCCGGACAGCGCGCCCCGAGGCCGGTGACCCGGCGTCAGGTGATCTCGGCCCCCTCCACCGCCCGTGCTGTCGCTCCCGTGCTGTGGCGGTTCCGCACCGGTTCCTCGGCGTTCGGCATCCATGTCGACGACGAGCGCTGCTGGGTCGGCAACCAGGCGGGCGACGTCTACACGCTGGACCACGACGGTGGCGTCCTCGCCCGGTTCAGCCTGCCGGACGGCGTCAAGTGCCTGGTCGCGGACGACTTCTGGATCTACGCGGGCTGTGACGACGGCAGGGTCTACGACCTGTCCTCGAAGCTGCCGTTCGCCGCGTACGACATCGCCGCGGACGTCGACATCTTCTGGCTGGACATCCACGAGGCCATCCTGAACGTCTCGGACCGCGCCGGCCGGCTCACCGTCATCGACCACGAGGACGAGCACCAGTGGGCCCGCCGCAGCCAGGGCGAGCACGCCTGGATGGTCCGCGCCGACGACCGGGCCGTCTACCACGGACACACCCGGGGCGTCACCGCCTACGCTCCCGACGGTGGCGGCGAGCTGTGGCACACGCCCACCCGCGGCGCTGTCCTGTTCGGCTGGCAGGAGGACCACACCGTGTACGCGGGAACCACGCACCACGTGGTCCAGCGGCTGTCGAAGGCGACGGGCGCGATCCAGGCCACCTACACCTGCGACAACTCGGTGTACTCGTGTGCCACCTCGCCCGGCGGGCGGTTCGTCTTCGCCGGTGACGCGTCGTCGTCCGTCTACTGCTTCGACCAGCACGGCACCCGCCTGTGGAAGCTCGGCACGGGCGGCGGTTCGGCGCTGTCGATGCAATACCACGACGAGCGGCTGTACCTGGTGACCACGGACGGCTCGCTGGTGTGCGTGGACGCGAGCGAGGCCGCCATCTCCGCGGCCCAGCAGGGCACGGTGCCGGTGGCGCGGGACGTCAAGCTCGCCGCGGCCCTGCCGACCTATGCGCCGGCCACGGCCGCGACCGCGGTGGCCACCGTCGCCCAGGCTCCCACCGGGGCGGTCGTCGTCGAGTGCGTCCAGGAGAGCGGGCGTCTGCGTGTGCACGTGGTGTCCGAGGGCTACGACTCGTCCTGGAACGTGCAGTTCCCGCATGCGATACGGCAGCCCGGTGCACGCTATGTCGTGGACGCCCTGCACGCGGCGGCCGGCGGCTTCTACCGCGTCCGCGGTGACATCCGGCGGCTGCTGTGACCGGGACGGGTGCAGACGCGGCCGCAGCTCGGTCCCGGGACATTCGGCGCCCGGCGACGGGCCGTGCCGGGCCGTCGGGCGCGGCCGGGTTCGGCACGGCGAGGCGGTCAGCCGCGCGCTGCCTGCTTGATCAGGTCGGCGACGGCGGTGCTGGGTCCGGCCGGCTCACGCGCGGGCCGGCCCCAGCCTCTGTGACGCCTACGGTGTCGCCCGCAGCCCCGCCAGCAGCACCTGAAGCGCGAGATCGGTGGCCTCGTCCAGGGGCGTGTCGTCGAGCAGTCCGCCGACGGCCAGGGTGGCCAGACCGTGCACCGTGGAGAACGCGACCTGGGCCAGTCGGACGGGGTCACCGAGACGGACGACGCCGTCCTGTTGGGCCTCGGCGATCAGTCGGGCGGCTATCTCCAGGGCGTGGTGGCCGAGTTCGCGCAGTTCCTGGCTGGACTGCTCCTCGTGTTTCGCGGTGAACATCAGCTGGAGCAGGGCGGCGCGCTCCACCGCGAAGCCCAGGTACGCCCGTCCGAGCGCGATCAGCCGCTGTTCGACCGGCCCGGGGCCGTCCGCGGCCGCCTGAAGACGCCGGTTGAGTTCGGTGAAACCGTCGACCACGAGCGCGTCCAGCACGGCCTGGCGGTCGCGGAAGTGACGGGTCGGCGCGGCATGGCTGACGCCGAGGTCGCGGGCGAGGCCGCGCAGGGAAAGCCCGACGGCTCCGGACTCGGTCAGCACGGCCTCGGCCCGTTCCAGCAGGGCGGCTCTGAGGTTGCCGTGATGGTAGGAGCCTTCGGGCACAGCGATCTCCTCAATGTTGGCGGTTGACTACAATGTTTTAGGTTGCCTACATTGATTGTCCCGCATGTCGCGGCAAGGAAGTGGAGCACCCGACGATGTCCAGAATGTCCTATCGATCCACGACGGCCCTGATCACCGGCGCCAGCTCCGGACTGGGCGAGGAGTTCGCCCGGCAGTGGACCGAGCGAGGTGCCGATGTCGTCCTCGTCGCCCGCCGCCTCGACCGGCTGCACGAGCTCGCCGCCGAGCTGGAGAAGCGCCATGGAGTCACCGCCACACCCATTGCCGCGGACCTCGCCCGGCCGGGAGCCGCAGCGGATCTGAAGGCGGAACTGGACGCACGTGGCATCACCGTGCAGACGCTGATCAACAACGCCGGCTTCGGCAGTCACGGGGCGTTCCAGGAGCAGGAGCCGGAGCAGATCTCCCGCATGATCCAGCTCAACATCGGGGCGGTCGCCGAGCTGTCCCGGGCCTTCCTGCCGGAGCTGGTGGCCGACGGCCGGGGCGCCCTGGTGACGGTGGCGAGCACCGCCGCCTACCAGCCCACCCCGGCCATGGCGGTGTACGGCGCCACCAAGGCGTTCGTGCTGAATCTGACGGAGGCTCTCGCCTATGAGACCCGCCGGTCCTCGCTACGTGTGCTCGCCGTGTCCCCCGGGCCGGTCAGCACCGAGTTCTTCGACGTGGTCGGCAGCCGTGATGCGATGGTGGGGCGCGTCGCCACGGTTGCCGAGGTGGTGACGGCGACCCGCCGCGCCCTGGAGCGTGGCAGCACCCCGCCGAGTGTGGTGGTGGGCCTGGGCAATCGCCTGTCGGTGCTGTCATCCAGGCTTGCGCCACGCCGAGTTGTACTGGCCGTTGCTGGACGTGCGCTCAAGGCCTGACGGCTCCGTCACTCAACCGGTCGTTTCGGAATGAGTCGAGCTGCGAGTATGCGCGCCCTCGGATGATGCGGTGTCCCCATTCGGAAACGATCGGGCACCCGTCAACGACACGGCGGCGGGGGGGGGGGGGGGGCGGGGGGGGGGGCCCCCCCCCCCCCCCCGGGGGGCCCCCCCCCCCCCCCCCCCCCCCCCCCCCCCCCCGCGCCCCCCCCCCCCCCCCCCCCCCCCGGCCGGGGCCCCCCCCCCCCGGGCCGGCCCGGCCCCGGCGGGGGGGGCCGCGCC
>NZ_JBIVNO010000027.1:0-76702 GCF_044753645.1 Streptomyces sp. NPDC093261 | reverse complement strand
TGGTGTGGGGGGTGTGGGGGGCGGTGTTTTTTTTTGGGCCCCCCCCCCCCCCCCCCCCCCCCCCCCCCCCCCCCCGGGGGGGGGGGGGGGGGGGGGGGGCCGCCCCCCCCCCCCCCCCCGCCGCCGTGTTTGCCCATCACCGCAGCCGCACGCCACCGCGGTCAGCCGGTGCGCCGAGCGCCGCCCGGTTGCTGCTACCGGTCGATGCGTGCGGTGAGGCCGCCTGTCAGACGAGCGACTCCACGGCCGACGTGGCGTAGGCGTGGTCCTGCTCCGGGGCACCGCCGCCGACACCGATGGCGCCGATGAGCCGGCCGCCGCGGTGGACGGGGAGCCCGCCGGCGATGAAGAGCAGCGGCCGGTCCAGGGCGGTGGGCAGGGTGTGGAAGGGACCGTCTGGCTTGACGGCGTCCACGAGGTCGGCAGTGGCAGCGTTGAGCTGGAGGGCGGTATAGGCCTTGCGGGTGCTGGTCTCCCCGGAGATCAGCACGGCCTGGTCGTCGCGGCGGAAGGCGAGGAGGTGGCCGCCGGCGTCGAGGACGGTGATGCTGACGGCGACTCCGGCGGCCTCGGCGGCGGTGCGGGCGGCGGCGATTCGGATCGAGGCCCTTTTCGCCGCGCGGCCCTCGTCCCGGCGCGCGCTCGGCCCCGGGCGACAGCGACACGAGGGGTGGCCCCGGCGGTCGGCCGGCCGCCGGGGCCGTGACCGGCCATGCCCGGTCGTGGCGGCGCGCCCGCTCATGCCGCCCGCTCGTGTCGGTCGTCTGTCGTCGCCGCCGGGTTCAGGCGCTGTCCGGGGTCGTTCGGATGAGGCCGGGGCCGCGGTCGATGACCGTGTCCCCGTACGTGACGTCGTGGCCGTTGTCGCACTGGAGCACCGCGTGTACCGGGGCGTCGCACTCCTTGTGGCGTACGACCACCGGCGGACCCTGTTCACCCGAGGCCCACGTGTCGCCCCACTGGCGCAGCGCCATGAGCACGGGCAGGAAATCGCGGCCCTTCGCCGTCAGTTGATAGGCGTACCGGGTTCGCTGGCCGGGCTCCTGGTAGGGCACGCGTTCCAGTAGCCCGGCGGCGGTCAGTTCCTTCAGGCGTGCGGCGGCGGCTGGCTCGCCGATGCCCACGCGCTTGGCGAAGTCATCGAAGCGACGGGTTCCGAAGAACGCCTCACGCATGATCAGCAGCGCCGATTTGGTGCCGACGATCTCGAGGGCGCGGGCGATGGAGCAGTTGGTCATGGACCAGGCGTCGCGTTCCGTCAGCAGATCAGTCATGCCTCAACCCTAGCCTGACTTGCTTCATGCGTAGCCAGACGTGTAGCGTCCGAGCTGACTTTCATAAGGATTAGTCAGCCTCGAGGGGCCCCCTTCCCCGAAGGAGGAATCATGGACATCAGCGCAGCTACCGCCCTGGTCACCGGAGCCAACCGAGGCCTCGGCAGGGTGCTTGCCCAGGAGCTGGCCGCGCGCGGCGCCACCGTGTACGCCGCGGCCCGGCAGCCGGAGAGCATCGACCTGCCCGGAGTGAAGGCGATCCGCCTGGACATCACCGACCCCGCCTCCGTCGCCGCCGCGGCCGAGGAGGCCCGTGACGTCAACCTGCTGATCAACAACGCCGGAACCTCGACAGGAGCGGATCTGCTGACGGGCAGCTGGGACGACATCCGCCTGGAGATGGAGACCCACTACCTGGGCACCCTGCGCGTGATCAGGGAATTCGCCCCGCTGATCGAGGCCCGGGGCGGCGGGTCGATCCTCAACATCCTGTCCGCCCTGTCGTGGATCAGCTACCCCACCGTCGGTCCCTACGCCGCCGCCAAGTCCGCGGAGTGGAGCATGACCAACGCTGTGCGCCAGGAACTTGCCCCGAAGGGCATCAGGGTCGCCGGGCTCCACGTCGGCTACATGGACACCGACATGGCCCGCCATGTCAGGACGCCCAAGAGCGACCCCGCGGACGTCGCCCGCGCGGCCGTGGACGGCATCGCCGCCGACGCGTACGAGATCGTCGTCGACGACGTCAGCCGCAAGGTCCAGGCGGGATTCCCCGGCGGCGTCGCCGCCCTCTATCCGCAGCTCGGCTGAGACGGGGAGAGCGTGCCCACCACTCCTCCTCCCTCCGCCACACCGTCGCGCCCGGGCCCGTCCGGGCGCGACGCCGGTGGACGCACCAAAGACCTGCTCTCATCGCGCCCATCCTCCCGGCTCGCCCCGGCCGTCACGCTCATCGCGATGTGCCTCGGCGCCATGACGACCTTCCTGCTGATCACCGCGTCGGTGTCGGCGCTCTCGGCCATCCAGGACGACCTGCATGTCTCGCCGACCGGGCTGGTCTGGATCCCCTCCGCGTACGCCCTGCTCGTGGCGAGCCTCGTGATGTCCGCGGGCACCATCGGCAACCTCTATGGCCGCAGACGGGCCTTCCTCACCGGCGCCATGGTCCTGATCCTCGGGTCGATCACCGTCTATGCCGCCGACTCGACGAGCGGCGTGATCGCCGGGCAGCTCGTCTCCGGCCTCGGCGGCGCCCTCATCCTGCCCAACAGTCTCGCCCTCCTGGGTGCCGCCTTCGCCGACCCCCACCGGCGTACCGAAGTCGTCACCGCGTGGGCGGCCTCATCCGGCATAGGACTCGCCGTCGGCCCGATCATCGCGGGTGTACTGCTGGACCACTTCCGCTGGAACACCGTCTTCCTGTCGACCGCCGTCCTCGCCGTCGTCACCATGGCGGTCGGCGCGTTCGTCGCCGAATCACGAAGCCCCGGCGGCAGGCTCGACATCCCCGGCCAGCTTCTGGCCGTCCTCGGCATCGCCGCCCTCGTCTATGCCCTCATCGAAGGCGGGCACGACGGATACGCCAGCGCGCGCATCCTCACCGCCTGGGTCGTCGCCTTCGCGGCCCTGACCGGCTTCGTTCTCGTCGAGCGGGCCAGCGCCGCGCCGCTGCTCGACCTGAGCCTGTTCCGCTCGGCGTCGTTCAGCGCGGTCATGTTCGTCGCGGCCGTCTCGCTGTTCGGCTTCACCGGCGTCGCCATCCTGTCGGTGCTCTTCTACGAACGCGTCCAGCAGCTTTCCGCGCTGGATGTGGGATGGCGCCTGCTGGCCTTCTTCGGCGTCTACGTCATCGTGGCGTACGGGACAGGACGCGTCATCCGCCGTACCGGCTTCAAGCTGCCCCTGACCCTGGGCTTCCTCCTCGGGGCGGCCGCCGACGCCGAACTGACCACCATGGACCCGCACACCCCCTACACACGGGTGTGGTGGCTGTACGCGCTCTTCGGCGCCGCGAGCGGAATGGTGGCCGCGCCGAGTACCGCCGCGGCGCTGGTGAGCGTCTCCCACGAACGCGCCGGCATGGCATCCGGAGCCGTCAACGCCTTCCGCCAGGTCGGGTCCGTCATGGGCTCGTCCCTGCTCGGCGCCCTGCTCGCCAACCGGCTGGCATCGCGACTGCCCGACCGGCTCGGCGCCCACCACGTCCCGCGCGCCGCCTGGCCCGCCGTCGAGCACGCCGTCTCCACCGGCTCCGGCGGCGGAGCGGCTCCGCCGAACGTGACCGCCGCCGTGGCCGATGCCTTCACCGCCGGAGTGCACGCCGGCATGGCCGTCATCGCCGGGGTGTTCCTGTGCGCGGCCCTCGCCGCGGTCTTCCTGGTGCACAACCGCCCCCACCACACCACCGCCGCGACGAACTGACAGCGCGGATCAGTCAGGGGGTCCTTCTCGATGGGCTCCTGGCCGCCGAGGCGGCAGGAGCCCATCCCCTTGCGACGCGCGCGGCGAATGTCAGGACGCAGCCGCGCGTACCGAGCCCACGGGCAGGTTGTGGCCCTCTACCCGCACCTCCGCGCGCCCCGGCGAAAGCCCACCGGCAGGCCACGACAGTGTCAGATCCCTGCTCTCGCCGGGCAGCAGACACAGACAGTTGTCGCTGTAGAGCGTCGGGAGGACCCGCTGACCGCTCTCGGCGTCGAGGAGCGAGACACGCACCATGGCCGCGACCGCCGCGGCTCGGAGACGTCATGGCCGTCGGCGCCCTCCGAGTGACGGGGGATCAGGGCCCGTTGCCCGACGCGGCCGAGATCGAAGGCCTGCTCGGTCTGTCGGCCGGTGCGGGGGAGCGGCTCAGTGAACTCCGCGCGGACGCATGAACCTCACCTGGTGCCCGGCACGGCCGCGGATCAGGTTCCCGGGCACAGGATGAAGTCGGGATAGGCGCGTCGAGCGGGCCGGTCACCGATCTCCGCGAGCGCCGCGCGGATCTCCCGCAGATGGCCTGTGGTCATCTCCAGCGCGGGCTCGTCGGGCTGGTAGATGGTGCGGATCGGGTAGTCCACGCCCGGCCGGCGGGTCATCTCGATATGGCAGCCGAGCACGTGGGTGACCGGCCGGCGGTCGGAGAACTCGATCAGGCGGTCGATGGTCCGGGTGAAGGCGGCCCAGTCCTGGATGTAGAGCCTGCCGGGGTAGACCGTGTCACCTGTGAGCAGAAACCCGGTCCACGGGTCGTAGAAGGTCACCGCCGCTTCGTGATGACCCGGGGTGGCCAGACACTCCAGCACCCGGCCGCCCAGGTCGATCCGCGCCACGGCGTCGGGGTCCTCGGCGAACCCGAAGTACTCCCAGGCGGCGCACCGTTCCGCACCCACCACCGTGGTGGCGGGACGGTCGACGAACTGCGCGTCGCCCGCGACATGGTCGCCGTGCGGGTGGGTGTGCAGGACCAGCAGGCCGTACTCGTCCCGGGGGTGCCGGGAGAGCCACTCCGAGACGAGTTCGTCGACGGTCCGGCGCAGGGGAAGGAACTCCTCGGAGGCGGTGGCACCGGTGTCGATCAACACCGCCTGAGCGTTTCCGAACAGCACGAACAGAAACGGCGCTTCATAGTCGACCGCCATGTTCTGCCGAAGGATGAACGTGTGCTCGTCGTAGCCGTGGACCTGGATGTCCGGGTCCGAGTTGTGCTTGGCCGACGGCGAACCATGGATCCATCGGACGTCGAGCGCACGCGGCTCGGGCACCCCACCGGTGAAATCGACCCACGACATGCCCGCATCCATGACGACTCCTTCGGTGCGTCGTCTTGGCAGGCCGGGTACGGCGCACATCTCGTCCGGGGCAGGCACTGATACGAGCCGCCGCCGGGAAGCTACCACGACGCAGGCCGGCTGATCATGGCAGCGACCGGCGACCGGCGGGCGGCGACCGGCGACCGGCGGGCGGGCGAGGCCGGCGCGGAACTCGTGCCAGGGCAAGGGGTTGGCCGCGAGGGCGCGGGGGTCGAGTTCCAGGCGGTTGCCGTGGATGTCCCGCAGGAGCAGGTGGGCGGAGACGCCGTAGTGCTGAAGGACGGCTGCCAGAGCGCCCGTGTGGACGATGCGCCTACGCCAAGGTGCGTACCGCACGCCAGTCCGGGCCCGCATGCACTCGATGCGGCAGCAGCACCGCGCATATCGCGGCCGACAGGGTGACCCGGAGCAGGGCGCGCACCCCCGCGGTTGATGCCAACCTCGAGGCTGCTCGCGTCCGGATGCGGGGACGGCTGTGTGAGCCTGCGGTCGGTGTGGGTGCCGTCCGGAGGGGCCGTAGGCGTCGCCGCGGCCAGCGTACTCGTTGCCGAGGTCGCTTCTTCCGGGGAGTGGTCGCTAGCGCTGAGCCGAGCCCGTGACACGGGGCTCCCCGCCGCGTAGTGGACGTACTCGCGAACCAGACGGAAACCGGCGTTCCAGGCCAGGAGGCGGCTGGCGCGGTTGTGGAGCGAGCAGTTCCAGCTGGGGATGTGGCCCCGGGCCGTGATGTCCCCGCACAGGGAGGTGACGCAGGCCAGTGCGAGGTGATGGCGTCTGCGGTCGGGGACGGTGTGGACGGCCACGTCCTCGTGGCGACTGCCGCGGAAGTAGGTGCAGGCCACCGCCAGGATGCGACCGATGCGGCCCACCGCTGCCCAGGCGTGGCCGGAGGCGGCGAGGCCGCGCGGCCCGCCCCAGCTTGCCGAGAGCCAGGACGCGTCCGGGCCGAGGCCGTGCACGGCCTCGGCGTCCGCCGGTTTCAGGTGCCGCACGGTCACCGCGTGCGGAACAGTGGCGGGCTGAGGCGTGGTCTGGAGCGTCCCGATCATGCGCTCCCAGGGGGTGAGCCGGTCGAAGGCGGCCCCGAGGGCGGGCAGAAACCGTGCCGGAGCTTCGACACGGTTGCCGGCCAGTGGGGCGAGGAGATTGGGAGTGAGTTCCTCCGGACTGCCGCGCAACACGACGTGGCCGGCGCAGGAGACGGCGACCGTGCTCGGCTGGATGCGTCGGTCGCCCCACCAGCGGCCGATCCCTGTGGCCAGCACATGTGCGGCGATCGCGGCGGGGCCGGGCGAGACGGTGGAGAACCAGTGCGCGAGCACGCGGCGGTCCGGTGGCGAGATCTCGATCATCAATGCCTCGTGAGGGTGGGGAGGGTATACGGATCGGGCGGGCGACCGGGACATCGCTGTCCCCCGTCGCCCGCCCTGACGTGGACGGCGTGCGCCGCCACGTTCGGTCAGCTCTGGCCGGGCTTGTGGCCGCCGTTGGCCTTCTTCCTGCGGCGGGTCTTCTTCTTGCGTGCGCGCTTGGACACGGACAACTCCTGCTGTTCGAAGGGAGCTTCAGGCGGCGCTTCGGCCGACCAGGAGACTCGCCAGCTTGTTCAGGCGCTTGACCGTGCGGTCCTCGGTCGCGGCCGGGGCCGGTTCGACCCGCTCGTCACGGTCGTAGTAGGCGCCGTTGACGATCTCGACGGCCGGATCGCACAGCCGGACCACGTGCGTGGCGCCCTCGGCGGCGGAGACGCCCTCGTGCGCGTAGAGCGGCAGCAGGGCGGTGTCGCAGACGCCCGGGTGGACGGACACGGCGGTGACCCGCGGGTCGGCCGCGAAGACCGTGAGGGCGAGCTGCGACTGCGCGTAGGCCGCGATACGGGAGTAGCGGCGGGCGCGGTTGGGGTCGGCCCACTGGATGGAGGCCGCGCGGTGCAGGGAGGACGAGACGTTGACGACGCGGCCGCCCGGCTCGGAGGTCAGCGCCGGCTCCAGCAGGCAGGTCAGCAGGTAGTGGGCGAGGAAGTTGACCTGGAAGGCGATCTCGTTGCCGTCGGCGGTGACCGTGTGCCGCTCGGGCGCGGCCATGCCCGCGTTGTTGACGAGGACGTCGAGGTGCGGGTGGGCGGAGACGATCGTGTGGGCCAGCGTCTCCACCTCGTCGAGGTGGGCGAAGTCCGCACCGTACGAACGCAGTTGGTCCGCCGGGACACCTGCCCGGCGACCAGGCGGTCTGCCGCCGCCTGCGCCTCCTCGGAGGTACGGCCGTGCACCAGCACGGTGGCGCCGCGCTCGGCGAGCTGCCGGGCGGTCTCGTGGCCGATGCCTGAGGTGGCGCCGGTGACGAGGACGGTGCGGGAGGAAAGGGGGGAGTCGGGCATGATCCCATCCGGAGTCGCGGGCACGCCTGCACGGCCCGGAAAGGGGCGGCGGGCGTGCGGTGAGAAAGGAGGAACGAGGGGCGCCGGAGCCGGTCAAGGCACCCCTCGGGTTCACGGAGAGCGGCGTCGAAGGGACGCGGGCGTCTTCGGGACGCGGCCGCTTCCGGTCAGCGCGGCGCACGACGCGACGGCCGAGTGGGACTCGGCGGTCGGTCGAAGAGAAGCCAGGCGCTGTTCACGAGGTCCATGGAAGCCGTGTCGCACGGCCCCGGCAAGCGGAAACGCCCTACCCTGACACGGCTCTGACGTACGCATACGGCACCTTGACGGCGAGCCACGCCATCGGGCGCGGCTCAGCCGAGGCCGGGCACCCCCGAGAGGGACACTGGTCCGCAGCGTCGGACGCGATCCGGCGGAGATCCCGGCTCTCCGCCCAGGCGCGCTTGACCGGTGACCCCGCCCGGACCGCCGCGGACGCGGCGGCGTTCGCTGCCGAGGGCGCCGAACTCGCCGTCGTCCACCTGCCATTGCCCGATGCGCCGCTGGTACTCGACCGCCCGGCCGACGAACTGGCCAAGGCGGCCTGACCAGTTCCGCGTCCACGGCGCTGGTCACAGCGCGCGCAGCGCGCGGCCCATTCTGGTCAGCGCCTGGCGCAGAATGTCCGGTGACGTCGCGAAGTTGAGCCGCACGCACCCCGCCCCACCGGAACCGAAGACATGCCCGGAGCTGAGGGCCACTGCGGCCTTGTCCAGGAACATCCTCGCGGGCCCGGCCATGTCACTCACCACCCCCGGCTCATCGGAACGCCGCTCGCTGTGCAACCCCAGACCTGTGCAGTCCAGCCAGGCCAGGTAGGTGCCCTGCGGGGGGCGGTAGCGGACGCCGGGCAGATGTTCGTCGATGAGTCGCCCCAGCAGGCACCGGTTGGCGTCAAGCCCGAGCAGCAGTTCGTCGAGCCAGGTGCCTCCGTCGCGAAACGCCGCGGTGTGGGCGATGACCCCGACATGGCTGGGCCCGTGGCTGACTTCTTCCGGCATGCGACGAAGGTCGTCGGCGGCCTCGCTCCCGGCGATCGCCAGGGCGGCCTTGAGACCGGCGAGGTTCCACGCCTTGGACGCCGAGGTCAGTGCGAAGCCGTTCTCGGAGCCCGGAACGCAGAGGAAGGGAGTGAAGGTGGCCCCGGGCAACACCAAAGGGGCGTGGATCTCGTCGGACACCACCCGTACGCCGTGCCTCCGGGCCAGCTCCGCGATGGCTTGCAGCTCGTCGCGGGTGTGGACGACACCTGTCGGGTTGTGGGGGTTGCTCAGCAGGAACGCCGCGCGGCGGCCGTGGCTTCGGGCTCGTACGAACGCGTCTTCCAGGACCCCGAGGTCGATGCGCAGGTCCTGTCCAAGCCGTGCCTCGATGACTTCCCTGGCGGCGTGGGCGATGAATGCGTAGAAGGGCGGGTACACCGGTGAGCACACGACGACGGCGTCACCGGGGTCGGTTGTCAACCGGAGCACTTCGACGATGCCCATCATGACGTCGGGCACGAGGGCCGTGTGTGCGATGCGCAGGTCTTCCCAGCCCCATCGCGCGCGGGCGAACTCCGCGAGTGCCTCGGCGTAGGCGCTCCCGTACGGGTAGCCGGTGTCGCCGAGGTCGACCGTCGAGTGCAGCGCTTTCACGATGGGAGGTGCGAGAGGCACATCCATCTCCGCGACCCACAGCGGGAGCACCTCTTTGGGGTATACGCGCCACTTCATGCTCGTGCGCTGCCGCAGCTGCTCAAGAGACAGCTGCCTGAGGGGATTCGCGCGCCCGCCCTTCGAGTCGTCGCACCCCGCCCTCTCCTTGCGATCCATTGGTCTGCGCTCCCGTGGCCGTGTAGAAGCGTGCTCGTGAGTTCGTGGGCACTCTCATAGTGGCCCCGCTGCCCGCCGACTGCTCCTCTGCGTGCCGGCGCCCGTGCCGCACCGGATCCCTTTGGCAGAGGCCGCGACGGTGCCCTCGCCCCGCGAGGCCGCCCGGGCTCCGGACTGGCCGGCGCAGTGCGCGGTGGTGGTGGCCGTGGGCCTGCTGACCGCCGCGCTCAGCGAGGCCGGACGGCGTGGCTGGTCCGATCCCGCCGGCCTCGCCGGGGTGGGGCCGGCCGCCTCGGTCGCCGCGGCGGCGCCCTCGCCGGCTCGACCGCCACCGTGGTGGGCGCCGTGTCACCGGCGTACGCCGGGGGCGCCTCCGCCGTGTTCAACACCACCCGCCGGATCGGCAGCGCCACCGGCGTGGCACTCGGGGGAAGCCTGCTCGCCACGTACGCCGGCTACGGGGCCGGGCAGCGCACCGGTATGGCCATCGGCGCGCTCGCCCATCTGACCGCCGCCGGCCTCGCGTGTCTGTGCGTGCCGACGGAGTCCGAAAGCCGTAGGCCGTGCCGGGGCCGCCGAGCGGGCCGGAGCGGTCTTCGACTGCGCGTAGGCCGTGCGGAGGAACCGGTTGCGCGGGGGGCACCACGGCCGTTCGGCCGGGAAAGGACAACAGGGGAGCGTCGGCAGACCCCTACGGACGGGACGGAGACAGGGTGATGGCAGCCACCACCGCGAGCGAGGCCCGGACGGCTCTGGCGCCGGTCGGTCTTCAGCTTCCGGGCATCGTGCTGGGAGTGGGGCTGGGCGGGTTCCTCGACGGCATCCTGCTGCACCAGCTACTCCAGTGGCACCACATGCTCACCAGCACCAACCACGACCGCATCGGCGTCCAGTACTACAACCCCCACACGGTCTCGGGCCTGGAGATGAACACCCTGTGGGACGGCATCTTCCACATCGTGTGCTGGATCGCCGTCCTCACCGGCCTCGCCACCCTGTACTCCAGGGTCACCCACAACCGTCGCCGGATGTGGAGGTCCCGGGTGCTGTGGGGGTGGATTCTCGTGGGCTGGGGCCTCTTCAACCTCGTCGAAGGCGTTCTGGACCACCACATCCTCGGCATCCACCATGTCCACGGCGGGCCGTATCAGGTCTGGTGGGACATCGGCTTCCTCGTCCTGGGCGCGCTGCTGCTCGCGGGTGGCTGGCTTCTGCAGCGCGGTGGACAGCCGTTCGACCCCGACGCTCCCACCGCCCGACCGGCGGGACCCGGCGTGTGATGGACCACGACACCCATCCCCTGCACCACGGTGCCGGAAGCGGCCTGCCGGAGACACTGCTGCCCGCCCTTGCCCTGGTGGTGTGCGCCGGCGCCTATCTTCGCCTCGCCCGCCTGGCCCGGCTCCGCAACCCGGGGCGGGGCTGGAGCCCCTGGCGCACGGCCGGTTTCACCACCGGCCTGGCGCTGCTGGCCGCGGCCCTCCTGCCGCCGATCGCACCCCTCGCCCACACCGACTTCCGCGGCCATATGGTCCAGCACCTGCTCATCGGCATGTACGCCCCGCTCGCCCTCGTGCTCGGCGCCCCCGTCACCCTCCTCCTGCGGACACTGACGGCACCTCGCGCCCGCCTGGTCGCCGCGGTGGTGCACAGCCGGCCTGTCCGGTGGCCGGCCCATCCGGCTGTCGCCCTGCTGCTGTCCACCGGCAGCCTCGCGGTCCTCTACTTCACCCCGCTCTACGACTTCGCCATGGTCCATCCGGCCGGGCACTGGCTGCTGCACGCCCACTTCCTGATGTCGGGCTGCCTGTTCGCCTACGTCATCGCCGGCCCCGACCCCGGCCCCGCCCGCCCCGGCGTCCGCACCCGGCTGGTGTACCTGGGCTGCGCCATCGCACTGCACGCCGTCATCTCGCAACTGATGTACGGCGGCATCCGGGTGGACGTCCACGCCCCCATTCCCGAAGTCCAGGGCGGTGCCGAGATCATGTACTACGGCGGTGACATCGCCGAACTGCTGCTTGCCGCTGCCCTCGTGACCACCTGGCGCCCCGAGCGCCGCTCCCATCCGGCCGCGAAGGAGTACCCCTCCTACCGCCCCGCGCGGACGTAACGCTCACCGGGCCCGCCGATGTCCGGGGCCTCACCGTCCGGCACGACGCCGGGCACTACCGCGGTGCCCCCATGGCTGTGCCACGTCCGAGCGTCGCGCCCGCCGCGACATGAACGTCGAAGCCGTAGGCCGAGATCCCGCCCACGAGGGGCGGGATTCGCCTCGCCGCCACCTTCGGGTCACTCCCCGGACGTGTCCGACTGTGACGGTCGGAGAAGTTGGCTATACAACTTTGCCTCGAGGAGTGAACGTGTCCACCCAGCCCACCTTCCCGATCGGTGACCTGCCGGTCATGTGGCTCCGCGACAACTGCCCGTGCGCCACGTGCCGCGATCCGCGCTCCGGCCAGAAGCTGTTCCAGATCGGCGACCTGCCCGCCGCGCTGCGGGTCGGTGCGGTGGCCGCCGCGGACGGCGCCGGAGAGCCGGCCGTCGAGGTGGTCTGGGCCCCCGACGGACATCGCTCGACGTACCCGCAGGCCTGGCTGGAGGCCAACCGGCCCGGGGGAGAGAGGCACCGGGACCGGCGCACCGAAGCCGGCAAGGAACCGTGGACGGCCCGCGATCTGGCCGGCCGGCTGCCCGCAGCGGGCTGGCAGGAGTACCTGGCCGAGCCGGCCCTGCGGGCGCGGATGCTGGAGTCCGTGCTGCGCCTGGGTTTCATGGTGCTGCGCGGGGTGCCGGAGCGAGAGGGGCAGGTGCTCGCCGTGGCGGAGACCTTCGGCTATGTCCGCCAGACCAACTACGGCCAGCTCTTCGACGTGCGGGTCGAGCCCGACCCGAACAACCTCGCCTTCACCCCGGCCGCCATCGCGCCGCACACGGACAACCCGTACCGGGACCCGGTTCCGACCCTGCAACTGCTGCACTGCCTGGTGAACGACGCGGACGGCGGCGACTCCGGCCTTGTCGACGGCTTCGCCGCAGCCGCGCTGCTGCGGCGTGAGGATCCGGAGGCATTCGAGGTCCTCACCCGTACACCCGTGCCGTTCGTCTTCCGTGACGCGGGCACCGAGCTGCGCGCCGACCGTCCGCTGATCGACACCGACCCGCTGGGCCGCGTACGCGAGGTGCGCTTCAACAACCGTTCGATCGGCACCCTGCGCCTGCCCGCCGGCGCAGTGGAGTCGTTCTACGCGGCCTACCGCACCTTCGCGGAGCTGCTGCTCCGCCCGGAGCTGCGTCTGGACCTGCGCCTGGTGCCGGGCGACTGTCTGGTGTTCGACAACACCCGGCTGCTGCACGCCCGCACGGCGTTCGCCCAGGACGGCGCGCGTCACCTGCAAGGCTGCTACGCCGACCTGGACGGGCTCGCGAGCACCCTGGCCGTGCTGCGCCGCACGGACACCCTGGAGCCGCTGGCCGAGCTGTTCGCCGGGGCCGGGTCGGCCGAGTACCTGGGCGAGCCCGTCACCATGGCCCAGCACATGCTGCAGGCCGGGGCGAGGGCTGAGGCTGCCGGCGCCCCGCCGCACCTGGTGGCCGCCGCGCTGCTGCACGACGTCGGGCATGTCGAGGACGATGTCGTCACCGGCCGGGACCTGATGGCCGGCAACGACAACCGGCACAGCCACTCGGGTGCCGACGCGCTGGGCCGCTGGTTCGGCCCCGAGGTCACCGAGCCGGTGCGGCTGCACGTGGCCGCCAAGCGCTATCTGTGCGCGGTGGAGCCGGACTACTACGACCGGCTGTCCGAGGCGTCGAAGTACACGCTGGAGGTCCAGGGCGGCGTGATGACCACGGCGCAGGCGGCCGAGTTCGCCGCGCTGGCGGGTGCCGCCGACGCCGTCGCCGTTCGTCGCTGGGACGACGAGGCGAAGGACCCGGACGCCGTCACACCGCCGTTCGAGCACTTCCTCCCGCTGCTGACCGCGCTGCTGCGCGGCTGAGGCTCCAGGTTTCAGACCTGGGCACCGGGGGTTGCCGTACCGGGCCGGTGGCGGCGGCCCAGGGTGGAGGCGGCCACCGAGTTGTGCACGGTGAAGGCGATGGTGCCGGGCAGGTAGCGGTCCTCGGACCACTCCACCGGCACCCCCTCCGGATCCGTGGTGCGGCGCCGCTCGCGCAGCAGGACCTGCCCGGGCGGGCAGTCCAGCAGCCGGGCGTCATCGGCGTCGGCCCATGCGAGGTCGATGGTGTGGTCGGCGTCGGTGAGGAGCACGCCGTGGGTGACAAGGGCCTCGGTGTGAGAGACGACATCCGGTGGCAGCCCGGCCACCAGCGCGCCCACCCGGGCCGGGTAGAGGGACCGTTCGACCATGACCGGCTTCCCGGACAGGGTCCGCAGCCGTAGCACCAGGTACACCTCCGCCCCCGCCTCCAGGCCCAGCTGCCCGGCCTCGAAGGGCTCGGCCGGCCGGCGCGTCACACGGTCCACCCGGCCGCCCGGCGTCTCGCCGATGGAGCGGGCCCAGTTGGTGAAGCTCAGCAGCTCCGAGAAGCTCTGCGCCCGGGGGCCGCCGAGCACCGTGCGCCGGGTGCCGCGCCGGGAGGTGACCAGACCGTCCGAACGCAGCACGGCCAGCGCGTGCCGGATGGTGCCCCGGGAGACGCCGTAGCGCTCGGCCAGCGTCCCTTCGGGCGGCAGCTTCGCGCCGGTGGCGTACTCGCCCGCGATGATCGCCTCACGGAGTTCGGCAGCGACCCTCCGGTACCGCAGTTCGCTGTCCGGGCCGCCCTGCTCCTGCCGCACCGTGTCTCCCGAGCCGCTCATGGTCGTGCAGGCCGGGGCCCGGCCTGCACCAGACCCTACCCGCCGGGGAGGACCGGGCCTGGGCCGCAGCCGACGCGCGGTCACGCTCCCGCCGTGCCTCGTCCGGCGTGGACGGTTCCCGCCTCCGCTGGGCGAAGCGGCACGTCTACCGGGCGGTGCCGAAGTCCTGGGTCCAGTAGCTGCCGGGCTGTGCGAGACCGACGCCGATCTCCTTGAACGAGCAGTCGAGAATGTTGGCCTTGTGGCCGGGGCTGGACATCCAGCCCGCCATGACCTGATCGGGAGTGGTGTAACCGTAGGCGACGTTCTCGCCGTAGGTACTCCAGGTGTAGCCGGCGCGGGTGATCCGGTCGCCAGGGGAGGAGCCGTCGGAACCGGTGTGCGACATGTTCCGGTGGGCCGCCATGTCATCGCTGTGGGCCTGCGCGACCTTGGCGAGGGTCGCGTTCAGGGTCAGGGGCGAGCAACCGACCTTGGCGCGCTCGGCGTTGACGAGTTCGACGACGCGGGCGGTGGCCCCGGACGCGGGGGCGGGGGCCGCGGACGCCGGGGCGGGGGCCGCGGACGCCGTGGCGGTGGGGCGTGGAGTGCTCGCGGGGGTGGGGGTCGCGCTCGCCTCCGGGACGCTCGGGGACCCGGTCGCCGTGGGCTTGGGGGCCGCGGTCTTCAGAACGCGGGGACGCGCAGTGGCCTTGGGCTTCGGGCGGGTGTTCTTCGGGGCGCGCGTAACGGCGGTTCGCGTCTGCGACGGCGTCGCGATGGGCACGCTGTCCGCTTCGCCATAGGGGAGGTGCGGCGGATCCGGGCGTTCCCATGAGGCCGAGGTCGTGGCCTTCGCGTCGCTGTGGTGCAGCTTTCCTCCGCCGCCCGGCCAGTCGACGCATGCCAGCGCGACGGTCGGCGCGCCCACGGCTCCCACGGCGACGACCGCCATGATTATTCGCCGGTAGCGGCTGTCCTTGCGATGCTTTCCCATGCGTGACCTCAAGATCCGCTCCTGAACTGCGGCGACACCCTGCCGGTCGATTCTTAGGACGGGGCCACACCGAGGGCAAAGGCCCTTCGTACTACCTCGCCTAGTAGGCCCGGACAGCCCTTGCGGCGGGCGTGAGGGCATGCTGTTTCGGCCCGAGAACCTGTGGAGTGGGCCTGTTGTCTCGTCAGAAGACCGCTCCCCCTGAGGAATGGGTGAGAGTCCCGAGCGAGCGCAATGCCTTCGGATTCGGCCTGCAATATGCCGACACCAAGTCGGACAAATTCCATATGTCGGCTGGGTTGTATCTACTATCCGGCCCGCATAGATCACGGTCCGCTGTGACGGATATCACGGAACTGTCACGCCCTGCGGCACGCAGGCCGGCACTCAGGCGACCCAGCCCGCGTCGACCACGCACGTTGGCGACGCAAGGAGGTGCCGCTCCAACTGCTCGTCGCGGTCGGCCAGGCCTCTGCGCCTGACCTTGGTGCGGCCGACCAGTCGTGAGGGCGACGCGGCGGAGAGCGTCAGATCGTCGTGTGACGGGAGATGCGGTACAGCACGTGGGGACGCAGTGGCCCCTCGGGCGCGGCGGGGTCGTCGAAGTCGTCGGCCGGGTCCCGGGTCATGCCGATCCGGCGCATCACCGCCTGTGAACGGAGGTTGGCGGCCGTTGTCACGGCGAGGATCTCGGGAAGCTCAAGAACGTCGAAGCCGTAGGCCAGGGCCGCCCGTGCGGCCTCCGTGGCGTAGCCCTGGCCCCAGGCCGAGCGGGCAAGCCTCCACCCGATCTCCACTCCGGTGAACGGCATGTCGTCATCCACCTGGTCCAAGCCCGCGAAGCCGATGAACTCGCCCGTGGCCTGTACCTCAACCGCCCACCACCCGTAGCCTCGCCGGTCGAACTCGGTCTGGAACCGTGCCACCGAGGCATCGCTCTGCTCACGGGTGAGCAGGTCGCCCAAGTGCTCCCGGACCTCGGGATCGGCATTCATCGACGCCCACGGTTCAAGGTCGGACTCCCGCCATCGGCGGAGGGAGAGGCGGTCGGTGCGCAGTACAGCCATGCGCCCAGCCAACGGCAGTTCTGACCTCGAGGCAATTCGTTTTCCTCAGAGTGGGGCGAGCAGTGTCGCGCGCCGGTCCGCGTGGTTCGGTTCGCGCCGTACGAGCCCTGCCGCGTCGAGTCCGGAGGCCCGGCGGGTGGCGCCCGAGCGGTCGAGTCGGGCGCCGGGGGTCAGCTCGGCAGGTCTTCGGGGTCCGGTCTGGGCACTCCACAGTCGTTTCGGTCCGCACCCCGGGCGAGGTGCGGACCGATCGCTCAGCCGGTGATGCTGGGGGCGCCCGTTATGTAGTCGAACGGCAAGCGCCCGGGCCGGCTTGGTTCCGGGCTCTTGCGCGGGGAGGATGACCGCACTGGTGGAGGCCAGGGACGGCATCCCGTAGACGGGAGGAGAGGCGAAGTCGAAGCAGTCAGGGTCCCCGGTCACCTTGCGGCGCCAGGCACTCATGCTGTCGCAGCGCGCGGGGGTGCCGAGTGCCGTGGTCCAGGTCTCCAGGAACTGGATGACCGACGTGTGGTCGGTGACCTGGGAGTTGACCAAGCCGCCGCGGCTCCGGGGTGAGACCACGAGCATGGGCACCCGGAATCCGAGTGCGGTCGAGCTGGGCGAGGACCGCGCTCGGCGGAGCGCGCAGGTGGAACAGCCGAGCGCACACAGAGGCGGTCCGGTCCCTTTTCACCGGGCCCGGGACACCTGTCCGTCTCCCCGGGTGGTTGTCAGGAGGGCGCGCCGTCCAGGACGTCCACCTTGCCGGTGTCGAGCGAGTAGTAGGCGCCGACCACGGCAAGGGCGCCCTTGTCCACCAGCGGCGCGAGCTCCTCGTTCGAACGCAGATCCTTCGCGGCCAACTTGACCTGGGCACGGGCCATCGTCTCGACGGGGTCGGCGCCCCCTTCCCGGACCGCCTGCCGGTACGCCGGGCGCAGAGCCCTGACGATCGCCTGCAGATTGCCCGGCAGCGAGTTGCCTTCCCGAAAGGAGTCGTACGCCGCCTTGATGGCGCCGCAGCGTTGGTGTCCGAGGACCACGATGAGCGGAGTGCCACTCGTCATGGGCCCGTACTCGACAGAACCGGTGACCACCGGCCCGACCGCCGTGCCGCCCGTGCGCATCACATAGAGGTCACCGAGGCCCGTGTCGAAGAGCAGTTCAGGCGGCACACGGGAGTCGATGCACGAAAGGATCGACCCGAATGGCTCCTGCTCCTGCGCCACGAGCTGACGCCGGTCCGGGTCCCGGTCGGGATGCTGAAGATCACCGCTCACCCAGCGCCCGTTGCCGTCCATCAGTCTGGTGAACGCGGCGGCGGGCGAGGCCGGCCGTGCTTTCGGTGAAAGGCCTGCCGCCGTCGGTACGGCCCTCACCGTCGAGCGACTTGTGAGCAGGACCGTGGCGCTCGCAAGCCCGCCGGCGAGCAGAGTCCTCCGACTGGGGTGTGCCGCACTGTCCATCGGTCGTTCTCCTTTGCCGGTCGGTTACGTCCATACGCCGTGGGCAGGCCGACTTCTGCCGGCCCTGTTCGCCTGGGGGAGGGGAGCACGGGCCCCGCCCGCCGCAGCCGCACATGGCGGTGCGTTGCCGTCATGACTGATGTGAGCTGTCGCTCGGGCCGAACGCATATGCGCGGCCGCCCGCAGCCCGCAGGAAACCGGTCGGCTCTTGCAGGCCGCAGGCCGGTGTGGGCGTTCAGCGGCAGACGAGCAGGCCCGCGTCGCGCTTGGCGGCGAGGATCCGGCGTACGCTGTCGTTGACCTTGGCGCGGAAGCCGGCGTCTTGCTGCATCCGGGTCTGGATGGCCTGCGTCATCGCCGGTACGACGTCCGGCCGCACCGTCAGGATCATGTTTCCGCCCGCCGCAAGGAAGTTCACCGCGCGCTGGGCCGGAGTGAAGGACCGTACCGCCACCGCGTTGCCGAGATCGTCCGAGATGACCACGCCCTTGAAGCCGAGCTGGGTGCGCAGCAGTTGACCGATGACGGTCGGCGAGAAGGCCGCCAGGTGCCGCGGGTCGATCTTGGTGTATGTGGCGAGCGAGACCATCACGAACGGCGCACCCGCGCGGATGCCGTTCCGGAACGGTGTGAGACTCGAGCTGCCGGCGCTCGTCACCGTGTCCTGCACGTTCGCGGTGGTGTCGGTGTTGCCGAGCACCTGGCCCAGCCCCGGAAAGTGCTTGAACGTGGTCATGACGCCCGACTGTGCGAAGCCACTGGCGAAGGCAATGCTGTGGGAACTCACGACGTCGGGGGTGTGGCCGTACTCACGGTAGAAGTGGCCGATCGGGCCGTTGCGGGTGCCCAGGCCGGCCGGGACGACGTCGGCGACCGGAGCCAGGTCGAGGTTGACCCCGGCAGCCTTCAACTGCTTGGCCCAGTCGGCCGCCCGGCTGCGCAGGGTCGTGGTCGACCAACTGCCCTGGGTCAGCCCGTTGGGCATGGTCGAGAAGCCGGGGCCGCTCAGCACCTGCACCTGGCCGCCCTCCTGGTCGGTGGCGACGATCATTCCCACGCGCTGCCCGCCGACCTGGTCCGCCTGGCTCTGGACGCCGTCTACCAGGGTTTTGGTCGCCCGCGTCCCGGCGGTGCCGCGTCCCGTCAGCATGATGGACCCCACGTGGTTGGCCCGCAGGGTACGCAGTTGAGCCTGGTCGGGGCGAGCCGCGGAGATGCCGCCCATGATGAGCTGTCCCACCCGTTGCGCGGGGGTCATGGCGGAGAAGTACTTGTCGACGCAGGCGGCGGCGGTGAGCGGCGGCGCAAGACTCACGGCACCCGGAGCGGTGTAGGCGGTGGCGGGCGCGGCGATGACGGCCGAAGGAGTGAGGGCGGTGGCCGACGTACCCCCGGTGGCGGGGCTGCCGGGAAGGGAGCCGGTGGCGTAAGGGGCCGCCGCGCCATGGGTTGTCGGGGCGGTTCTGATCGAATCGGTGGCACCCCCGCGTGCGGCCGCTTCGCCGCACGCGGAAGCGGCCAGCACCAGGGAGACCAGCGGGGCCGCGGTACGCAGAGCCGTGGAACGGTGTCTGCGGAGCCGCTGGGCGCGTATCGTCATCGATTCTTCTCCTGTCGTGGATGCACCACGGACCGTCCGGGGCGGCGAGACTCGCGTCGCTTCTGTTGGGCTGAACGGGGGGGCCGTGTCACCCGACCGCGCACGGAGTACGTGTGTTCGGCGCGTCCATCTGTGTGCGGACGGTGCCATGAAACGGGGGGGGCTGGGGTCTGCGGACGCCGTAGGGGAGGGAGACTGGCGGTCCGTCTCCAGTTCCCGACGCACCGGGCCCGTTCCGGTGGATGGCGCCGCATGTCAGGTTTGCCATCTGCCAAAGTCCTGGCTTGCCGGCAGCCGCTCCCTTCGGGCCGCTGGCCGGCTCGGCTCCATCCTGCGGACTAGTCGGTGGCTTTGCAACCCTGGCGAGAGCGTCACTCGAGCGACCGAAGCAGACGACGGCGGCCGCCCGAAGCCCGGCCATCGTCGCCACGGAAGCGGAAGCTTTCCGGCAGAAGCGGAAGCGGAAGACCGGCAGCGCCCGCACCTGCGGACCGGCGGCCTGGTGGAGGACGCACGTGTCCTCCCGCCGAGAGGTCACCAGTCCGGCCGCGCGCAGCTCCGCCAGGTCCTGGGAGGCGGCCGCGACACACGCCTCGATCGGCTCGGCCAGACGGCTGACCGGCAGCTCGCGCTCGCTCGATGCCCACAGCAGCCGGTAGCCCGACGGGTCGGCCGCCGCCTCGAGCGCCACGACCGACCGCCCGGCCCGCTCCTCGTCCCATGGCGCTACTTGCGCTTCCATGCACATACGGCAACCGGCGGTATGGACGACGCCTCCCGCCGTCAGGGGGGTGAGCCATGACGGCATGACGGTCCCGACCCGCGTCCGGACCGTCGTCGGCACCGTCAACACCGCAGCCACCCGCTTTGACCCGGCCCTTACCCACCCCTGGCACACTGCGCGGACCCGGCGAAGGAGAGTACCTGCATGTCAATGGTCGGCAACCTGCGCAAAGTGGCCAGCCTGACGCGTCGCAACCGCCGTCGCGTGGACCTCAGTCATCCCGCCCGCTCCCCGCTCGGCTCGGCCGTCGTCAACTGCGTCATCTACCGCGACGGCGTCCGCCAGGAGACCGCCCCCACCGTGGAGCAGTCCGTCGCCCGGGTCCGCGAACACGGTGACGGCTTCGTCTGGCTCGGCCTGCACGAGCCCACCGAAGCGGAGTTCGCGCGCGTCGCCGAGCTGTTCGGCCTGCACCCGCTCGCCGTCGAGGACGCCGTACAGGCCCATCAGCGGCCCAAGTTGGAGCAGTACGACGACGTGCTGTTCGCCGTCTTCAAGACGGTCACCTACGTCGAGCACGAGCGGCTCACCGCGACCAGCGAGGTCGTCGACACGGGCGAGATCATGGTCTTCACCGGCCCCGACTTCGTCGTCACCGTCCGCCACGGCCGCCACGGCTCCCTCGGCCCCCTGCGGGAGGACCTGGAGGCCGCACCCGAGCAACTCACCAAAGGCCCCTCAGCGGTGCTGCACGCGATCGCGGACCACGTCGTCGACGACTACGTGGGCGTCGCCGACGCCGTCCAGGAGGACATCGACGAGGTCGAGACCGAGGTCTTCTCGCCGAAGGGCACCAAGACCGCGGACGCCGGCCGCATCTACCAGCTCAAGCGCGAACTCCTGGAACTGAGGCGGGCGGTGGTCCCCCTCGGTCGCCCCCTGGAAGTGCTCTCCACGACTCCGCCGCGCACCATCGACGCGGAGATACGGGCGTACTTCCGCGACGTCGCCGACCACCTCGATCGCGTCACCGAGCAGATCACCGGCTTCGACGCCCTGCTGGACTCCATTCTCCAGGCCCACCTCGCGCAGGTCGCCGTCGCCCAGAACGACGACGCCCGCAAGATCACGGCCTGGGCGGCGGTCATCGCCGTACCCACCATGGTCACCGGCATGTACGGCATGAACTTCGAGCACATGCCCGAGCTGCACTGGCGCTACGGCTACCCCCTCGCGCTGAGCGTGATCATCGTGATCTGTGCCGTCATCTACCGCGGGTTCAAGCGCAACGGCTGGCTGTGATCGGTGGGGCCGGGGTACCCCCGCTTCGCGGCGGGGCAAGCGGCCGCCTGCCGGAACCGATGCCGTCGCCTCTCTGCCCCTCCTGAAGCGTTCGTACGCGAAACGTACGACGAACGTACGCGATCGGTACGCCTGACGAAGTAGGATGCCGTCAGGAGGTGTTGATGTCCGAGTTGTTCGACGCGGTCGACGCGCTGGTCGCGTCCCGGTCCCCGTTGCCGCCGCCGGAGGAGCGCAAGCGGCTGCGCCAGGCCCATGGGCTGACGCTCGACGAGGTGGCCGGGGCACTCAAGGTGCGCCGGGCGACGGTGTCCGGCTGGGAGTCCGGCAAGACCGAACCGCGGCCGCCGGAGCGGGAGGCCTACGCGCGACTGCTCCAGCAACTCGCCACGCTGTACCCCGCCCCGGCCGAGACCGCGGCGACCGCCACCGGTGCGGCGCCCGAGACGCCGGACCGCACGCCCGCTCCGGCGGCGCAAGCGCGGACCGTGCCCCGCGATCGGGCGCCCGAGGCTGCGGCCACGGCTCCTTCGAGGACCACCGCACCCCGCGCCGTCGCTCGCGCCGGCGTGTCGGGTCCGGCGGTCGCCGCCGGGCCGTCGTCGACGCCGCGCTGCCCGGCCCGAGAGCAGACGGCCTCCGCGAAGGCCTCGTCGGCTGGAAGTGACCGGTTCGGCAACGGGCCACTGCTCGTGGTCGACGTCGATGACGACCGCCAGGTCACCGGCTACGGCATCGGCGGCCTGGTTCTGGACGTACCCGCCAAGTCGCTGCCCGCGCTGGTGGAGTGGACGCTGAAGGAGGCACGACTGGGGGCCGACAAGCTGCACGGCTCCGGCAAGGACGCCGACCCGCTGCTCGTGCTCACCGCCGCCGCGTGCGAGCGATACGGGCTCTCGACCGAGCTGTCGGAGTCCGAGCGGCTCGCCGGGCGACTCCCGGACGGGCACAAGGTCCTCAAGCAGCTCGACCGCGCCGGCTGGCAGCTCACGAGGCGCGGGTTCGGGCCGTGGGCGAGGATCTACCGCCCCGCCCAGGGACGGGAGCGGCAGTGTGTGCAACTGTGCATCGCGTCGTGGAACGCGCTCGACGCCCGCACCTGGGGCCATGCCGCACAGCTCGAGCCGGCGGAACTCGCCCGGCTGCTGGGTACCTACGCGACCCGGGTGATGACGCCGCGGGGCTCCACGGCAGTCACCGGCCTGGAACTGATGACCGCCCTCAACCCGCCGACCCGTGCGAGTGAGCCGGACGCGAGCGGCAAGCGGCACAAGGAACATCGGCCTGGCTCACTGGGCGAGCACCCGATCGACTGCGCGCCGTGCGAGGCACCCGACGGACACCCGCTGCTCGCCGACCTGCCCCGCTTCCACCAGCGGGGACCCGCTCAGATGCTGTGCGAGGAGGCGTACGACTGGGCACGGGAGCTGACCGACGCGGAGTGTATGAAGCGGTGCCTGGTCGGCATCGACGTCAACCTCGCCTTCGGCGCGGCCGCCAACGGCGCGGTCGTCGGGTTGGCGACTCCGCCCGAGCACGTCACCCACCCCGCCTTCGACCCGACGCTGCCCGGGGCATGGCTGGTCGACCTCTCCCACGTCGACCTCTCCCATGTCCTGGTCGGAAAACAGTGGCGGCACCTGGAAGGCGCTCTGCTGCCCAGCCCGTTCACACCGACCGGCGAGCGCCCGACGGGTCCCGCCTGGTACGCGACCCCGACGGTGGCGTACGCGGTGGAACTCGGCTACGAGGTCGCCCCGATAGAGGCCTGGGTGCGGGGCGAGAAGGGCAGGTTCCTGGACGGCTGGTACAAGCGACTGCGCAACGCCTACGTCGACACCATGCGGGATCTGGGTGTGGACGAGTCGCTGCCCCCGCGGCAGTTCCTCGAGGCGATGGACGGCTGCAAGCAGCGTGATCCGGAAACGGCGATCGTGCTGGACGCCATCAAGTCCACGGTGAAGGGCGGCATCGGCAAACTGCGCGAGCGGGCGCGCGGTGGCGGCTGGAAGCCGGGCCAGGCGTGGCCGGCCCTCGCGCGGCCCACGTGGCGGCCGGACATCCGTGCCGTCGTCATCTCCCGGGCCCGCATCAACATGCACCGCAAGATGCTGGCCCTCGCCGCGGCCACCGGCCGCTACCCGGTGGCGATCCTCTCGGACTGCGCCGTGTACGCCGCCGACGGGCCGTCCCCGCTGGACGTCCTGCCGTACGACGCCGACGGCAGGACGGTGCCCGGCTCCTTCCGGCTGGGGGTGTCGCCGGGGATGGTCAAGCACGAGGGTACTCAGACCACCCTGTGGGCGGAGGAAGTGCGCGAGCGGTACGGCCAGGCCCTCAACCTCGCCCGCTACATCAAGACAGGCGAGGTCACCGCCAAGGACGACGGAGAGTAGGAGACGAGGGCCGATGGACAGGGTCGGGGACGGCCTCGACGCCGTACTGGAGAAGGCGTTCACCCGTCCGATCCCCAAAAGGGCGGGCGCGCAGATGCGGTACCTGGTCAGACAGCTCAAGGGCACCAGGGCGGTGGCCGAGCTGCTCGGCATCACCCAGCGAACCGTCGAGCGGTATGTGAAGGACCAGATCAAAAGGCCGCGGCCGGAGTTGGCGCAGCGCATAGAGCGTGAGGTCAGGAAGCGGTGGCAGCCGCAGATCCGCGCCAAGGCCAAGCAGGACGCCGCCACCACCGGCGGCATCGTGATCGACACTCGCGCCCGGTTCGGGTACACCGCCGCCCCCGGCAGCACCGACGACGCCCGGCTGCGCCACCTCACCGTCGCGCTGCCCCCGCAGTACGCCGCCCGCCTCTTCGAGACGAAGGACGCCGGCGGCACCGAGCAGCAACTGCGGGACATCGCGGCCGAGGGCCTCCAGGAGATCTACTTCAAGGACCAAGGGCGCCGGGCCCAGGGCCTGCTGGTGGAGTTCACCGATGTGGAGCAGGTGGAGTTCGACCTGTAGGCACACCGCGACGGAGCTTGCCACGTCCAGGAGGCCCGATCGAACCCGGCGGTTGCGTACGAGACGTGACACAGACCGGCGACCCGCACGTCCGGCTCCGCGCCCCACCGGCTCAACAGCCGCGCCACACGGACCAGGTGTTCCAGGAGCGTTCCTCCGGATGCGGCATCCGGTCCGCGCCTCGGGCGGCCGGGAACCCTGTGATCTTTGGCCGGTCCGTCGCGCGGCCGGGGCCGCCTGCGGGGGAGTGTCCGCCGGTGGGGGATGGGCGCTGCATCACACCTGCTGATGCACCGCGCGGGCCACCTGGGCCACGAGGCGGGCCGTGACCGGGGTGCCGACGCCGTGAGCGGCCGCGGCCCGCAGGACGGCTCCGCCGATGGCATCGAGTTCGAGCGGGCGTCCTGCCTCGGCGTCGCGCTGCATCGAGGACTTCATCGTCTGCGGGGCACGGTCGAAGAAGGAGAGCACGGCGTCGGTGGTCGCGGCCGCGCCCGCGGCCCGCGCCACGGTGGTGATCTCGTCGAGGACGGCGAGCAGTTCCGGTCGGTGCTCGGTGCGGACGGTGCCGACATCCGTCCGGTGGGAGGTGGTCAGCAGGGCGAAGGGAGCGAGGAAGGCGAGCTTGTCCCAGAGCATCGCGTCCTCGTCGTCGCGCAGGCAGACACCGAGGCCGGCTTGACGCAGCCGGTCAGCCAACTCGGCTGCCGGAGCGGCCAGTTCGATGTCGGCGAACGGGCTGGTGTGGACGATGCGCCCAGGGGAGACGCGGGTGGCCTCGACTCGGATCGTCCCGGCGACGACCCGGCCCGTCGGGTAGCGCCCGCGGATCACGGCGAGGTGGTCGAGTCCGTTGAGCAGCGGAACCACGACGGCGTCGCCGAGCACATGGGGCGGCACGCGGTCGAGCGCCGTCGCGAGGGCGGTCTGCTTGACGGTCACGAACAGCACATCCACCGGCTCGCGCAGCCGGGTGTCGGCCTCCACCGCCGCGGTGAAGTCACCGTACCGCGTGCTCTCGACACGCAGGCCGTCCCGGCGCAGCACGGCTGCGGTCTCCTCGCCGGCCAGGCAGAGGACGCGGTGCCCGTCGCGGGCGAGCAGACCGCCGACCAGACCGCCGATGCCGCCCGGACCGAGGACGGCCACCGTCAGAGGGGAAGTGGTCACGTGGGCTCCTGTCCTTGGGAGAACGATGTGTTGTGGGTCGGCACCCGCCCTGCGTCCGTGGGTCCGGACCGCGGTGGAAGCTCGGGGCGGGTTGCCGCCCTGGGCCCTGGACCGATGATCAAGCACCCCTGAAGCCCAAGTCAATGCAGGTGTCTGCTGGGGAGCCCCCAGGCAATGCCTTGGGGGCTCGTGACACTCGACGATCTCCGCGTTCTCGCCGTGGTCTGCCGGACCGGCTCACTGAGCGCCGCCGCCCGCGACCTGACCTGCACGCAGTCCGCGATCGGTCAGCACGTGAAGCGGCTTGAGCGGGAAATCGGCCTCAGCCTGCTCGAGCGCCGACCACGGGTCGCGCCAGAGGTCAGGACGTGCAGGTGGGCACGTCGTCGAGCCAGGCCGGGCCCTGGATGTAGATGTTGGTGACCCAGGCCCGGTAGTCGGGGAGATAGGACCAGGCGTCGTTGGTGTATCCGTCGGCGGTGACGACTTCCGCGTGCTTCTGGCACTCGACCCGGATCGTGGTCGGGCCCGGGAAGGCGTACACCCGTGCCGCCTTTGTGGACGGCTGGGCCTTTGTCCAGACACCGGTGCCCCAGGTATGGAACACATGCCCGGTCACCGCACCGGTGTTGACGCGCAGCGCGCCGAAGTAGTCGCCGCCGAGGCGGACGTCACTGACCATCAGCTTGGTGCCCGACTGCCGTGCCTCGACCATCTTGCCCGCGCCCAGGTAGATCGCGATGTGGTGCAGGTCCTGTGAGGTGCCCCAGGCGAGCAGGTCGCCGGGCAGCAGCGGGGCGAGACCCTGAGCGGCCGTGAAGCGGGAGGCGGCGCGGGCCGTGTAGTACTGGGCGCCGGCGTCGCCGTTGAGGATGTCGGACCCGGCGGCCTGCGCGTAGGCGTAGCGCACCAGCCCCGAGCAGTCGAAGCCGAGCCGTTCGGGATCGTGTTCGCTGGCCGGGTCGGTCGGGTCGACCTGACCGTAGGTGGCGCCCGGCCGCGTGCCGTGGCCGCCACCCCAGGTGTACCAGACCCCCGCCGCCACCTGGGCGCAGGCCGCGGCGATCGCCTGCTCGGCCCCCGCGGAGGCGCCCGGCGCGAGGACGGCGCACCTTTCGTCGTCGTGCGGTGCGGTGATGGTGGTGGGCGTCCGCTCGGCCGCATCCGCCGAGGAGGCGGACGCCCAGGTGATCAGGGTGAGTACGCCGATGACGGCGCCGATGAGACCGGTCCTGTCGCGCATGCCGGTACCCCCGTTCCTGTCGTGGATGTGCAGTGGTCGTCAGCGGTTCCCCGCCGCGGCGAAGGACGCCGCAGCGCCGGTGTGCGGGCGCCGCTCGGTGTCCAGGCTGCCGATCGGCCGCAGGGCCGGTCGACGCCGGCGCGGCACCCTCTTCGGGAGGGCGACGGGAAACCCTTGGGAAACCCCCGCCCGGCACGGCGGTCGCGGGCTCAAGTGCGGCCGCAGGCCTGCGCGACGGACACGCCGGCACCGGGGGTGAGCCCCACGGTCGCGTTGCGGCCGGCGGACTCGAGCAGTCGGCAGACCTGTGCCAGCCGCGCGGAGAGGTCCAGGTCCCACAGCCGGACGGTGCCGTCGTTGCTGCTGCTGGCCACCGTCCGCCCGTCCGGGGAGAAGACCACGCCCCACACCGCGTTGGTGTGTCCGGTCAGGGCGGCCCAGGCGCGTCGCCCCCGTACGTCCCACAGCCGCACCGTCCGGTCGCTGCCGCTGCTCGCCAGCAGACGGCCGTCCGGTGAGAAGGCGATGCCCCGCACCGCCCCGGCATGGCCGGTCAGGGAGGCCTCCGGTCGGTTCCGGCTGAGGTCCCACAGGCGTACGGTGCCGTCGTTGCCTCCGCTGGCCAGCGTGCGCCCGTCGGGGCTGTAGGCCACCGCGCGCACCGCACCGGTGTGGCCGGTGAGTGTGGCGGTGGGGCGGTGGGTGGCCACATCCCACAGCCGTACGGTCAGATCGTCGCCGGCGCTGGCGAGGGTGCGTCCGTCGGGACTGAAGACCACGTCGTTGACGAAGTCGGTGTGCCCGGTGAGCACGGCGAGCGGGCGGCGGGTCGCAACGTCCCACAGGCGTACGGTGCCGTCGGATCCTCCCGACGCCAGCGTGCGGCCGTCGGGAGCGAACGCCACCGCGAACACGCTTCCGTGGTGGCCTTCGAGCACGGCGAGCGGGCGGCGGGTCGCAACGTCCCACAGGCGTACGGTGCCGTCGGATCCCGCCGACCCCAGCGTGCGGCCGTCAGGAGCGAAGGCCACCGAGACCACGCTCTCGCGATGGCCGGTCAGGGTGGCCAGCGGCCGTCGCGGGGCCACGTCCCACAGCCGTACCGTGTGATCGGTGTCGGCGGTGGCCAGCAGCTTCCCGTCCGGGCTGTAGGCGGCGTGCGAGACCTCGGTGAACGGCGGTGCGGCGAGCGCGCGGCCCCTGAGGTCCCACAGTACGACGGACTGGTCGAAGCCCGCGGTGGCCAGCAGGGTCCCGCCGCCGTTCACCGCCACACCGAGCACGTAGTCCGTGTGCCCGGCCAGCGTTGCGGTCGGCCGTCCGCTGCGCACGTCCCACAGCCGGGTCGTGCCGTCGCCCCCCGCGCTGACGACACTCGCACCATCGGGTGTCCAGGCGACGCCATTGACGTCGTCACCGTGTCCGGTCAGTGTCGCGGTCGGCCGGTGCGCGGCCACGTCCCAGAGCCGCACGGTCCGGTCCACGCCTCCCGAGGCCAGGCTGTGCCCGTCCGGTGAGAACGCCACGCCCAGCACCTCGTCGGTGTGGCCGCGCAGTTCGGCGACGGGGCGCGCCGCGTCGGTGCTCCACAGCCGTACGGTGCGGTCGGAGCCGGCCGAGGCCAGCGTCCGGCCGTCAGGGGAGTACGACAGCGCGGTGACGGTCCCGGAGTGACCGCTGAGCACCGCACGGGCCCGGTGGCCGGGGCCGGTGTCCCACAACTGCACCGTACCGTCGCCGCCCGCGACGGCGAGCGTATGGCCGCGGGGGTCGAAGGCCACCGCTCGGGCGCCCGCGGTCCGTTCGGGCAGCACGGTCTGTGTCCGTCGGCCGCCCGTGAGCCATAACCGCACCGGGCCGCCTGTCGAACCGGCCGCGAGGCTACGGCCGTCGGGGCTGAAGGCGACCGAGCGTACCCGCCCGGGCAAGGTGAGCGTGGCGACGGTGCGGTGGTCGGACAAGCGCCGCAGCTTCACGGTTCCGTCGGAACTCGCCGTTGCCAGCAGCCGGCCGTCCGGCGAGAAGGCGAGGGCGTTGACCGGTCCTCGGTGGCCGCCGAGCCGGCCGGCGAACGGCTGGGCCTGGGTGCTCAGCAGGGCACCGCGTGCCTCGGCCGTGGCGCGGGCCCGGTAGGCCGCCACCGCCAGCACCATCGAGGCCTCGGGCCGGCCGCCGGCCAGCGAGGTGGACTGCAGGGCGAGGGCCTGGGAGCGGGAGACATGCTCCTGCTCCAGCGCTGCCGTGCGCTGCCGATAGGCCAGGCCGCCCGCGGCCAGGGCGAGACCGAGCAGGGCGACGAGCGTGGCGAGCATGGCGTCGCGCAGCCGTTCCTGACGCCGGGACCGCCGCTGCCGTGCCTTCTCCTCGGCGCAACTCGCCTGCAGAAACGCCTTTTCTCCCCGGCTGAGGCGGATCGAGCCGTCCAGTTCATCGGCCCAGGAGCGTGCCGTCTCCAGCCGGGTGCCCCGGTACAGGGCGGAGGCGTCGCAGCCCTCCCGCTCCCAGTCCGCGGCGGCATGGGCGAGCTGCTGGTGGATCAGGAGGCCGGCCCGGTCCGCGTGGATCCAGTCGCGCAACCGTGGCCAGGCGTGCAGCAGTGCCTCGTGGGTGATCTCGACCATGTCGTGGTCCACGGTGATCAGCCGCGCCCGTACGAAGGCGTCGAGCGCCGCGGCGACATCGTCCGTGTCGCCGAGCTGCTCCATCAGAACGGTACGGCTCGTACGGCGCCGGGTGGCGCTGGTGTCCTTGGAGACGTGCACCAGCCGGGACAGGACACGCCGGATCGTCCTCTGCTCGGCCGGATGCAACCGGGCGAACACATCCTCGGCGGTGCGGGCGACCGCACCCCGGATGCCGCCCGCGCGTTCGTACCCGGCGACGGTCAACGTGGACCGCTCCCGGTGCTGCCAGGTGGCCAGCAGTGCATGGGACACCAGGGGGAGCAACCCGGACGGCGTCTCCTGGACCCCAGCGCCGCCGTGGTCGGCCGTATCGGGCTCTTCGCGCAGCCCGGCGTCGCTCAGCAGCAGCGGCACCAACCCGGGTTCGAGCGTGACGCCCGCGAGTTCCGCGGGCCGGGTGATCGACTCGCGCAGCTCCGCGACCGACATCGGGGGCAGCGCGAACAGCCCGTCGGTGAACACCGGGGCGAGTTCCGGCAGTTCCAGGCACCGTCCGGAGAAGTCCGCCCGCAGCCCGAGCACCACCACGGCAGGGTCGTACGCCTGCTCGGAGGGTGGGGACGTGGCCAGTGCGCACAGCACCCGGGTGTAGGCGCGGCGTTCGCCCTCGTCCGTACAGAGGGTGAACAGCTCCTCGAACTGGTCCACGAGCAGCACCGGGCACACCGGCGCCGGCCTGCGGCCGTCGACGTCGGCCTCCGGCCGCCCCGCGTCCGTCATCCGGTGGACCGCCTCCAACAGCGCCCGGGGTCGGGCGCGGAGTTCGGGAAGGCTCAGGCGCAGATCACAGCCCAGCGTCTTTGCCGTGCGCTCCAGCAACTCCTCCAAGGGGCGTGCGGTGGGCGTGAGGGAGACCACCGGCCAGCGGTCCGCGCCCGGCATCGGAAAACGGCCGGGGCGCCCGAGAGCGGGCACCAGCCCGGCACTGAGCAGAGAGGACTTGCCCGCACCCGAGGGGGCCATCAGCATCAGCGGCCCGATGCCGATGCGCTGGAAGAGCCGCTCGACGAGCGCGGCGGTCGCGCGTTCCCTGCCGAAGAACCACTCGGCGTCCTGTGCGGTGAACGCCGACAGTCCGCGATAGGGGCAGGCGGGGGCGCCGATATCGTTGTCATGGATCTGCCCCCGGGCGGACGCCGCCTCCGCCAGGGCGAGCAACTCGCCCTCGGCGGCGAGGATACGGTCACAGCGGCGGGCGACATCGACGGTCGGAGGCTTCGCACCCGTCTCGATCTTGCTCAGGTAGCCCTTGCTGTAGTGGGTCTGTCGGGCCAGATCAGCCAGAGACAGCCCGCGTTGCCGTCTCAACCGTCTCAGCCGGACGGCGAAGGCCGGGGCCGTCGCCCCCGGCCCTTCCGGTTCGTTGCCGTCGTGATCGTGTGCTGCCTGCTGTGGCTCCCTCAAGGCGTCCCCCATGGCATCCCGTGCCCTTGCCGTGAGACGGCGGGTGCCCAGACTACGTTCCGGGCGGGATGCGAGGCGAAGCGCTTCACTCGTAAGTGGCGCAAACACGCGCTTCCGGAACCACCCTGGACGGGGCGGTTCCGGAAGCGCGTGTGCGTGGCCGGTCAGGGCCGGTTGAGCGTGATGGAGTTGATCGGCGTGAGGTCGGCCCACACACCCGTCTGCTGGGCGAACGAGGCTCCGCAGCCCTTGCCGTCGGAACCCGTGCACAGGCTGGCGGTCGCGCCGCCGTACTGGTTGTTGAGGACCCAGTGCCATCCGTACTGGTTGCTCAGGTTGTGGGGGCCGTAGCTGTAGAAGACCTGGCTGGGCGATACGGCCGGATTCTGGTTCTGCGGGTAGACGCAGACCGCGCCGGACGGGCAGCCGGCCCAGTCAGCCGCCGGCTTGGCCTGGGCCGCTCCGCCCAGTGCCACCACGGCGGCAGCGGCGGTCGCGAACGCGGCGGCGCCGCGGAAGATGCTGCGCATGGTTGTTCCCCTCTTGCGGTGTCCCGCGGAGCGCAGGACGTGCTTGGTGCTGACGGCTCCAGCCTGGGCACGCGGCACCGCGCGGTCGACGGGTTTCCCGTTGCCCGATGATTCGGGCGGCAGGGAAACCGCCGGGCTCAAGGACTTTCGGAGGGAGGCCCGAGGCGGCAATGACGTTCGCCGGCCGGCCCCGCACCGCCTCGGGTGCCGCGGCGGCGCCTCACCCCTCAGCCCTGGGCGACCAGCCGGGCGGACCGAACAGATACCCGGCCCGGTCGCGCCAGCGCCGCGCCCCACGGACGTCGCGCCAGGCGGCCGCGTACTCGTGAAAAGCGACCCGCAGCGGGTTGTAGGTGTCGATGTTCCTCGTCAGCCCGTACACCGCCCGCTCGCCCTCGGGCTCGAAGGTGCGGAAGAGCCGGTCCCAGACGATGAGGATCCCGCCGTAATTGCGGTCCAGATAGACGCGGTTCGACCCGTGGTGCACGCGGTGGTGGGAGGGGGTGTTGAAAACCCACTCCACCGGCCGCCACAGCTTGTCCACCCGTTCGGTGTGCAGGAAGAACTGGTAGATCAGACTGACGGACTGCTCGAGCAGGATCATCCAGGGCGGAATGCCGACCAGCGCAAGCGGCAGCCAGAACGGCAGGGCCGTCATCGGCGTCCAGCTCTGCCTGAGAGCCGTGGACAGATTGAAGTGAAGGCTGGAGTGGTGGACCACATGGCTCGCCCACAGCACCCGCACCCGGTGATGGGCGCGATGGAAGGCGTAGTACGCGAGGTCCTCGGCGAAGAACAGCAGCACCCACGTCCAGCCGGAGGCAGGCGGGAGGTGCCATGGCGAGACGGTGAAGAGAGCCGCGTACATGACGACCGTCACCGCCTTCCACGGCAGTGCGATGACCTGGCTGCCGACGCCCATGGACATGCTCGTCACGGTGTCGCGCACCGCGTAGCCGCGCCCGTCGTCATCCGGGAGGAAGCGGTAGGAGAAAGCCTCGACGACGACCAGGAGTACGAACGCCGGTATCGCGTAGACCACGGCCGGGATCATGTCAGCGCACCGCCTTCCGGTGCACCGAGGGCACGCTGCGGGACAGCAGCTCGCGCGCCAGGAGTTCGGCGGCCTCGGGCTCACGTGCGGCGATGTGCGCCGCGAGCCGCAGATGGGCGTCGATGTCGAGGAGTTCGGCCGTCCGCAGATCATCGGGCACGGCGGCGACCGGGAGGGTCCCGCCCACCAGGCTGTTGAACGCCAGCAGATAGGCCATGTTGCCCGAACCCTCCACGATCAGCCGCCACCAGGCGATGTTCGCCGCGCCGAGCTCCGCCAGGTCCGGCCCGCTCCGCGTGTAGTGGCCGGTGGCCTCGACGATCTCCGCGGCGGCCTGCTCGGAACATCGGATCGCGCACAACCTGGCCGCGTCCGCACCGATGCACGCCCGCATCTCCAGGGCGTCCCGGGCGAGGTCCGCCACCGAGGGGCCGCCGTCGGCCGCGGCGATCCCCACGGCCAGGTCCAGGCCGGCGGTGCGCCGCCAGTCCTGGACGAGGGTGCGGCCGCCGTGGCTGACCTCGACGAGCCGGGCCTGCTGGAGCCGTTTGACGGCCTCACGGACGGCATGACGGTTCACACCGAACTCGGCCGCCAGTTCCCGTTCGGCGGTGAGCGCGGAACAGGGCGGCAGTTCACCGTCCAGGATCCTGTCGCGCAGCACGGCGAAGAGCTGGTCGGAGACCGCTTCACGCCGGATGTGTCGCTCGGTCATGGCGATCAGAGTGGACAGGCCGAGGTCAGTGGTCAACTGGTTGGACCAGATTTTCTCGGCGGATCCGGCAGGCGTCGGCTCATCCGCGGGCCCCGGTGGGCCCCCTCGACGCCCATCCGGCGCACCTCACCACATGGGCTGGGACCTGCCGGCATGCGACCGGTCGTACGAGCGGCCGGTCGGCGGTCCGGAGGGACCGCAGGACGAGCAGCGCAACAGCGTCTGGCCGACGTTGCGCCCTTCCCACGCGGCAGGGCTGGCACACTGTCCCCGTGTCCAGACACCTTCGGATCGGGCTGCTCGGGGCAGCCGCCATCGCGCCGAGTGCGCTCATCAAGCCTGCGCGGCAGACCTCGCGTGTCACCGTGACCGCCGTCGCGGCGCGCGACCGGACCCGCGCCGAGGCGTTCGCCCGCAAGCACGATGTCCCGGTCGTACACGCCGGCTACGACGCGCTGCTCGCCGACCCGCGGGTGGACGCCGTGTACGTGCCCCTGCCCAACGGGCTGCACGCCGAGTGGACACTCAAGGCTCTCGAGGCCGGCAAGCACGTACTGTGCGAGAAGCCGTTCACCGCCAACCGTGCCGAGGCCGAGCGCGTCGCGGACGCCGCCGACGTCGCCTTCGCGCGCGACGGCCTGGTGGTGATGGAGGCCTTCCACTACCGCTACCACCCGCTTGCCGAGCGGATGCGCGAGATCGTGACGAGCGGCGAACTGGGGGAGCTGCGCCGGGTCGAGGCCGAGTTGTGCTTTCCCCTGCCCCGGTTCAGCGACATCCGGTACGACTACGCGCTGGCGGGCGGCGCGACGATGGACGCCGGCTGCTATGCGGTGCACGTCGCCCGGCTTCTCGGCGGTGGCGATCCGGCGGTCACCTCGGCACGGATGACGACTTTGCGCAAGGACCCGCGCATCGACCGCGCCATGACTGCGGAACTCGCCTTCCCCAAGGGGGTGTCCGGGCGCGTCCGCGCGTCGATGTGGTCGCGCCGGGTGTTGTCGATCCGGGCCCGCGCGGTCGGGACGGACGGCGAACTGAACGTGACCAACTTCGTGATGCCCCAGCTCTACCACCAGGTGACGATCCGTCGCCCGCGCAGCTCGGGAGCACACGTGGTGCGGCGGGAGCGTGTGCCGCGCAACCCGTCGAGCTACGCCCGCCAGTTGGAGGCGTTCGCTGCCGCGGTACTCGATGGCGGACCGGTCATCACCTCCGCCAGGGACGCCGTGAGGACCATGGGCGTCCTCGACGGCATCTACCGCGCCGGCGGACTACCGCTCCGCCGCCAGGAGAAGGACCAAGCCGCAACCCCATGACGACCTCTCCCGGCACGTTCCGGACCTGATGGCCTCGTATCCGTGTGTGCCCGGAGCCGGGTGACGGCCTCGACCGGACCCGTCCCGCAGCGCCGGGCGGACGCTTGCGCTGGAGCGGACTCCAACTCGTAGAGTCGCCGCATCCCCAACAGGGCGAGCTCCAAGGAGAGGTGAATGCGCTACCGCGTTCTGGGCAGGACCGGCATCGAGGTCAGCCCGTACTGCCTCGGCACCATGATGTTCGGTTCCGTCGGCAATGCCGACCACGACGAATGCGTCCGGATCATCCACGCCGCGCTGGACGAGGGGATCAACTTCATCGACACCGCCGACATGTACTCGGCCGGCGAGTCGGAGACCATCGTGGGCAAGGCGTTGAAGGGCCACCGCGATGACGTGATTCTCGCGACGAAGGTCCACTTCCCCATGGGCGACGGCCCCAACCGGGGCGGAAACTCCCGGCGTTGGATCGTCCGGGAGGTGGAGGACAGCCTGCGGAGGCTGGGGACGGACTGGATCGACCTGTACCAGGTGCACCGGCCGGACCACACGACCGACATCGAGGAGACGCTCTCGGCGCTGACCGATCTGGTGCACCAGGGCAAGATCAGGGCCTTCGGCTGCTCCACGTTCCCCGCCGAGGAGATCGTCGAGGCATACCACGTGGCCGACCGCCGAGGGCTCCATCGCTTCCGCACCGAGCAATCGCCCTACTCTCTCCTGGCCCGCGGCATCGAGAAGCATGTGCTGCCGGTCGCGCAACGCCTCGGCATGGGGGTGCTGACCTGGAGTCCCCTGGCCTCGGGGTTCCTGACCGGCCGCTACCGGAAGGGCCGGGAGCTCGATCTGAGCAGCGGGCGTCCCACCCTGCACCCCGACCGCTTCGATCCGTCGGCGCCCCGCACCGCCGCGAAGCTGGAGGCGGTCGAGCAACTCGTCGCCGTGGCCGAGGAAGTGGGCTGCTCACTGCCGGAGCTGGCCGTCGCCTTCCCGCTCGCGCATCCGGCGGTCACATCGGTGATCATCGGTCCCCGCACGATGGAGCACCTGCGCGACACGCTCAAGGGCATGTCCGTGATGCTGGACGACGCCGTCCTCGACCGGATCGACGACATCGTGCCGCCCGGAACCGATGTGTACCCCCCGGACGGCGTCTGGGCTCCGCCGTCGCTCACCACGCCGACGCTCCGTCGACGCCCGGCCGAGTCCAGGACCGCAGCCTGAAGCAGGGCGGAACGGCCCCTCGTCCGCCGCCGTGTGGGGAGCGGTCTTCGGGAGTCAGGGGGGAGTGTTCTTCGTGTGGGTCGTGGCTCCGCTGTGGGTGTGGTGCCGGCGGTAGGCGCCGGGCGTCATGTGGTGCCAGCAGGTGAACGCGCGTACCAGGGCGGCCGCCGACCCCACGGGCGACACCGCCGAGGGTCACATCGGTCGCCCTGAGCAGTCGCAGGGCACGCGTGTGCCGTGCGTCGTCGAGGAGTTCGTGTCACGAGGGGCCCTCCTCGCACTGCCTGGAAGGGCGGGGCTGACCGCCATGGGCTTTTGTGGCCGGCCCCGCGCACCGCTCACCGGACAGCGAAGAGCGCCTACCCCTTTTGCGCCCGCTGCCGTGCCCGGTAGGCGCGCAGATTCGCCGCATTACCGCAGATCTTCACGTTGTGCCAGACGCCGCTGATGTTGCGCGACCTGTCGAAGAACATCGTTCCGCAACGGTCGTTGCGGCACATCTTCAGTCGCTGCCAGGCACCTGTCTGCTGGGCCAGGAAAACCTCGATCAGGGCCAGTGCTGCCACTCGCCGCCAGCCGGTGCCGCGCGGCTCCAAGCGGGCCTGCCCGTCCCCACCGAGCTGCACCGCAGTGGCCGCTGTATGCAAAGGGGGAAGCGCGTCGTCGCGGCCCCGGGCCACAGCCTGGCGCAGACCGTCACGGAAACCGCGGAGCTCTTCCTGATCGTGAGCTTCGAGCTCGATCCCGGCCAGGGGGGTGCCGGTGACCTCGCCCCACTGTGCCAGCGCCTGATCAAGCCAGGCCTGAGCGTCGCCGAGGTCGGCGAGGAGATCCTTCGTACGGGGCTTACCGGCGGAGACCGTGTTCATGAAATCCTGCACAAAAGCGAGCCCTGCCGGGGCCGGCTCCGTACCGTAGCGAACCGTGGCCGACCAGCTCATGTGGATCACTTCCCGCTGTCCGTGCGCTTCTTAGTGACATAAGCATACGCCTTTTGTTAATAGTCTCGGACGCTACATAGCGTCAGGGGCGGACGGGTGAGCAGAGTCGCATAGGGGAAGATGCCTGTTCCCGCCGGGAGAATTGCCGTAGATGGGTACCTGAGTGGCGACATAGGCATCAGGATGAGGCCTATGCTCCGCGTTCTCATCTCCGCCCAGCATATGCGGGGTACGTCCTCATCACCGTCTTCGACTGGAGCCTGCGACGCCTCTCGGCCGACCCGGCCGAATCCGCCCGAAAGGCATAGCCGTTCCGCGCAGGCACACCCGCCCTCGGACGGAGCGCCCGTGGCGTGCATCTCGCGCGCAGCGGAGTGCGTGTCAACGCGGTGCTGTTCGGGCCGATCGAAACGCCGGACCAGCGAGCTGTCTTCGAGCGCAATCCAGGTGCGCTGGAGAAACGGCCGGTGAACTGGCCCATGGGGCGATTCGGCACGCTGAAGGAAGCCGCCGGAGTGATCACCTTTCTCGCCGGCGATGATTCCGGATTCATTACCGCCGCCGTGGTCCCACTCGACGGCGGCATTACCGAAGCGTTCACCGTCCCGGAATGACTGCCGGCGAAGGAGCCACCCCATAGCTGAACGCGGGCTGGCCGTGACATGAGGACAGCCGCGCGGGTTCTTCGGGTACGACCGAGAAGTGGGCCCGCGCGGCCTTGTTCCATCCTGGCTTCACCGCCGTGTCCGGCCGGCATCCAACTGGGCGATGTGATCGAGGAGTTGACCGAGCCGTGGCGCGCGCTGCGCGAGGCGGACCTGCACGGACGACGCGGTCATGAGCGCTCGAGGGCTGCGGGTGCCGACCCGAAGCAGGATCTGGTCTTCACCGACCGCACCGCGTTGTGCTCACCTTGGTCGACGATCCGCGGACAGGGACTACGGGACTCGACGCGCGCCCTCGGCCCCCACCCGCCTCGCGTACTCCGCCAGCCCGTCCGTGGTCTCTCCTGCCCAACCCACGTAACCGTCCGGGCGGATCAGGAACACCCCCGCGCCGTATCCCTGTGCCGCGTCGGTGTCCGTGTCCATCGTCAGCAGAGTCCAGTGCGGCCCGCGAAACGCGTCGAAAAGTTGTGTCCCCTCCACTGTTCCGTCCGGTGCGCGGTCACCCGCCCTCACCGGCCCCGGAGTGGCGCGGGTTTCCTCCGTGAGAGAGGAGGTCCGGTAGCCGAGGCCGAGCTGGCGGGTCGCCTCGCCGCGGCGGGCCTGGCCGCGGTGAATGCTCGTCGACAGGCCTAGCATCTCGGCCGCGATCGGGCGCCGTTCCTCCTCGTAGGTGTCAAGGAGTGAGGTGGGCGCGCCGTCCCGCAGCACCACGCCCAGCTTCCAGCCCAGGTTGTAGGCGTCCTGCACGCTGGTGTTGAGGCCCTGGCCGCCGGCCGGCGAGTGGACGTGCGCCGCGTCTCCGACGAGGAAGACCCTGCCCTGGCGGAAGCGGGCCGCCAGGGCCGCACGCGGGCGGAAGTCCGAGGCCCAGCGCACGTCGGTCACGTCCTCGGGGGCGAGGTGCGAGCGCGCGGCGACGAGCTTGCGAACACCGTCGAGGGACAGGTCCATCGTGGTGCCTTCGGGGAACTGTGCCGTGAGCTGAAAGTCCTCTGTGCCCGCCAGCGGGCAGATCGCCATGAAGCCGTCGTCCGCCCCGCTCGACGGGAAGATATGCCAGTTGTCGCGGTCCAGGCCGGTGATGCGGACGTCCGCCACCAGCACGGGGTGCGGATCGACCGTCTCGCCGGTCATGGCGATGCCGAGTGCCCGGCGCACCCTCGAGCGGCCCCCGTCGGCGGCGACCACGTATCCGGCCCTCAGCTCGGTGCCGTCGGCGCAGCGTACGGTCACCCCGCTCTCGTCCTGCTCAAGCCCGACCGCCTCCCTGCCGAAGGCGACCCGCCCGCCCAACTCCTCCAGCCGCGCCAGCAGGATCCGCTGTGTGCGCCACTGCGGCACCATCCACGGTTCGGTGTACGGCGAGTCCTCGGTCGCCTCCGCCGGGTCGAACATCCGACGTTCGCCCCTACGCTGTCCGTCCCGCCAGATCATTCCGACGGGGTAGGCGCCCCCCGCCGAGCGGACGGCGTCGAGGATGCCGAGGTCGTGGAAGACCTCCATGGTGCGCGGCTGGATCCCCTTGCCGCGCGAGCCGGGGAACAACCCGTCGGCCCGCTCGACGACGAGCGCGTCCACCCCGCGCCGGGCGAGGTCGATACCCAGCGTCAGCCCGCTGGGGCCCGCGCCCACCACCAGTACGTCCACCTGTGCGGCCATCCGCCCCATCCTCCTTAACGTCGTTAAGTTCGGTCGGGTGCGACGGTGGACTTAACGCCGTTAAGCTGTCAAGCGTGACCACGAAACGACGTGTGCCCCTCGACCGCAAACGGGTCGCGGACGCCGCCCTGAACCTCCTGAACGAGGTCGGCCTGGAGGGCCTGACGCTGAGTGCCATCGGCCGCGAGCTGGGCGTGAAGGCACCCGCTCTGTACTGGCACTTCAAGGACAAGCAGGCGCTGCTCGACGAGATGGCCACGGAGATGTACCGCCGGATCGTCGCCCGGACGCCGCTCGACCCCGACGACACCTGGCGGGAGCGGCTGCGCAAGGCCAGCCACGGCCTGCGCGAGGCGCTGCGCGGGTACCGCGACGGCGCGAAGGTCTTCAGTGGCTCACGCTTCACGGGCATCGAACACGCCGAGCAGATGGAGGACAACCTGCGCCTCTTCACGGCCGCCGGCTTCACCTTCGCCCAGGCCGTTCGCGCGACCACGACGACGTACCTCTACACGATCGGCTTCGTCATCGAGGAGCAGGGCGTCGAACCGCTGCCCGATGAGCGGCGCGAGGGCTTCGACGTCGCCGAACGCGCCCGGATGATGGCCGACTTCCCGCTGTCGGCCGCCGCGGGCGCCGAGATCTTCGCGGACTACGAGCGGCACTTCGAGGAGGGGCTGGAACTCCTGATCGCCGGCATCGCGACCCGGTATGGGATCGACTGACCAAGAGAGATGCCGGCTGAGGTTGTCCGGAAAGCGGCCGTCGACTCATGCCCCTTGTCCGCGTGCGGCTTGTCCGGCCGCCAGCGACGCACTCGACCGCTGCCGCGACGGCCGGCCTTGGACAAAAGGAACAACCACCACGGGCCGACCGGCCGGGGTGCCGAGGAGCGCGTGGGTCTGTGGGTCTCCTCCGGTCTGCCTTGCGCGGCTCGGCTGCGCTGTCTTCGTCAAACCGGACCCGGTTCGGGCTCGATGTTCAGGTCCAGGCCAGTGCGCCGGGCACGGGAGGCACGGGTCGTGCGCCGAGCACGGCAGGCACGGGTCGTGACGGCGGATGGCCCGTTCGCACAGGCGGGCGAGGTTGGCTAAGGACTGTCCGCCGACGGCGGTCCAGGCGGCTCTTCGAGGATGCTCCAGGCGACCGGCCCGAGCAGGTCGGCCACTCGCTGGAAAACGTCCAGCAACAGGTCGTCCACCGTCAGCATGCCCACGACCCTTTGGCCGTCGACGACGGGAAGGCGGCGCACACCGGACCGACGCAGAGTCCGATACGCCACGTAGACGTCGTCGTCCGCGCCCACGGTGATGACCTGCGGCGACATCACCGCCTCGACCGGCGCCCCGCTGTCCAGGCCACGGCCGAGCCCTCGCACCGCGAGGTCGCGGTCGGTGACGATGCCGCGCAGTGCCCCGCCCTCGACGACGAGTACGGAACCGATTCCGTATTCGTCCATCCGCCGGGCCGCTTCCGCCAAAGGTGCCCGAGGAGGGAGGGCCACTGCGGGTGCGCTCATTGCCGCGGAGACCTTCATGCCGAGCCTCCTCAGCGTGGGCTGTAGGTCAGGCAGTCGGCGCCTTGCCGCCCCGGGCCGACGGTGATGCCGTCGGCTTGGCACTCGAGCCGCGAGTTGTGTCGGCAATCGGACATCTTGGAGGCTCCGACCTGCCCGGCGGCACCCGGGTCGCCGCCTTTGAACGCGGTGACGAAGAATGTGTCGCACCGGGCGTGCGGAGGATCACCCACAGTGATGGCCAGCGCGTGACAGGCGGCACCGACGTTGTACGAGCACGACTCCACCGCGCACTCGTTGATGAAGGGCATCTGCACGGAGTTCTCCTGACATTCAGCCCGCTGCCGGTGCGAGCGGTGACGGCCCACGACGTCGCACCCTCGGTCAGTCATCAAGGTGTTCCCACTTCCGCCCCGGGGCGGCGTGCGACACCCGGAGAAGTCGCGAATCACCCGAAGGACCCGGGACGCGACCGGAGCCGGGTGCTTTCGAAGACGCTCGATGACCGGGATGACGGACCTCTCCTCGACCCTGCCGGGGGCAGCGTCACCACGCTTCTCGCGTACGTCGACACGGACGGTGTTCCGGGGGGGCGCCCAGGGTGGTGCCGAGCACGTCGCGGCGGATCTCGTCGCTGATCGCGGTGTCGCTGCGAAGGAAGGGCCGCGGCAGGGCGCGGCGGCTGATGACGCCACGAGCTTGCCCCTCTCGTCGATCACGGGCAGCCGCTTCACCGGGTTGCGGTACATGGCGCGGGCGGTCTCGACGACCTTCCAGCCGGGCCGTGCCGTCACCGCGGGCGAGGTCATCATCGCCTGAGCGGTCTCGGCGCCCGCGCGCGCCGGCTCGCCAGGGCCGGGCCGGTGGCTGCATGATCTGAGAGGAGGTGAGGGGCTATGGCCGCACAAGCTTCATCGAACGCGGCGGGAGGTCACCCCATCGGGGACCTTGGGCGCCGAATCGCCCTGCGGCGCGAAGAACTCGGCCTGACCCGAGAGGAAACGGCCGAGCGGGCCGGCATGGCTTCCAGCTATCTCCAGTACCTGGAAGAGCGGCCCACCGCCGCGCCCGGCGCGGCCTCCCTCCTCAGACTGGCCGGCGCGCTTCAGACCACCGTCCGGGACCTCTCCGGCGGCGATGTCGATCTTCCGCCCGGCCTCGGGCAGGCAGGACGACGCCCGAAGTTCACGGAGCTGACCACGGGGGAGTGCCGGGAGCTGCTCTCGACGCACGGCGTGGGAAGACTCGCGATGCACACGGCCGCGGGGCCGGTGATCGTCCCCGTGAACTACAGCGTCGTCCAGGGGACGCTCGTCTTCAGGACCCGCCCCCACGCGCTACCCGCGCAGGCGCAGGGCTCTCAAGTGGCCTTCGAGGTCGACCATCTCGACGAAGCCCTCAGCCAGGGTTGGAGCGTCCTGGTGAGCGGCCACGCCCGAGCCGTGACGGATCCCGAGTCGGTACGGCGGCTGGAGGAAGAGGCGTACAGCGCACCCTGGGCGGGGGGACAGCGTGAGTTGTGGATCCGTATCGAACCCTCCAGCATCACCGGGCGCCGGATCACGGTGTGACGAGACCGACGCCCCGGTAGTCCCGACAGTTGTCGCGGGGTGACGGCGGCCGTCGAAGAGCCGGACTTCCGGTCCGGCGTGCCTGGGAGCGTTGCGACGGATTCGCCCGGGTGGGTACGGACGTGCACCATGGAAAGGGATCGGGGGCACTCCTCGCGGAGGTGAACCGCGACGACACCGCCTGTACGGAACACGGACCGGCAGCCTGCCGGGGCGGGCCTTTCCCACCTACGGCCGACGTGCCGGTCCGGGATGGCGCACAATCCGGCAATCCCGCTCATCGCCGTCTGCTCTACGCGCCCCTGTCTCCCGGCCGCGAGGCTCGTACGCATCATGAGAGCGCGGCCTCCCGCCCGGAGGCGTCGGCAGGGCGTGGGGGAGTGACCATGAGACTTTCATTTCTCGAACCCCTGTACAAGCAGCCCGGCCCCTTCGCGTCGGTTTATCTGGACACCTCTCGCGACATCGACGATCCCGATGCCGCCCTGGAACTGCGCTGGCGGCATCTGCGGGACGCCCTGATGTCCGAGGGCGCGGACCAGGACTCCGTCGAGGCGGTGGCGCGCATGGTGGGCTGCGACACGGATGTCCCGGGCGCCCACGGGCAGGCCGTGTTCACGGCACACGGCCGGCCGGCCCTGATGGACGAGTTGCCCGCCCCTCCCGCACGGGACACGGCCCGCTTCGGAACGCTGCCGGACACCATGCCGCTGATCGTCCAGCACGCGCCCGGTATCCCGTATCTGGCGGTCCATGTCCACTACGGCGGCCGTCACTCCACGGACGCCACCGGCACCGTGCGCATCGACGTCGAGGCCGGGATCTGGCCCCACACCAAGGTCATGCCGGGGCACCGCCTGCACCAAGAGATCCCTGTGGCGGACTGGCTGCACGCCGCCGAAGCCATCGGCAGGGAACTGGAAGGTCACGCACGGTGCGTCGACAGCGAAGCGGTGGTCGTCGCGGGAGACGTCTGGGCCCGCGGCATCCTGGTCCGCCGGCTCCCCGCCTCCCTGCAAGGCCAGGTCACCACGGTGGAGGGCGCCGGCGAGTCGCAGCCTGGGCGGGCGCTTCTCGAGCACCGGCTCGAAGGTCTCTTCGATGGCCACATGGCGGCGCACGACCAAGCCCTGCTGGATGCCTTCCTCGCACAGCAAGCACGCGGCGGAGCGTCGGCCGAGGGCCTTTCCGCCGCCGTATCAGCCCTGCAGCGCGGTCGGGTCAAGGCCCTGTTCCTGAACAACCATCCGGAGTCGACGCTGCGCCTTCGGGTCGGTCCGGAAGCCGGCCAACTCTCCCTGACCGAAGAGGAACTGCGCTCCTACGGCGTACAGGACATCCGCGAGGAGCGCGCCGACGCTGCCCTGACCCGTGCCCTGGTCGGCACGCGGGCCGAACTGGTCGTGGTGTCCGAGCAGCAGCTGCGGATGGGCGACGGCGTGGGCGTACTGCTGCGCTACGCCGACCCCATGTAGCGGCGGCGGAAGAGCGTGCCCTGGCCGGCGCTCCACGGGCGTACGGCTGCCGGCGCCTGCCCGACCGCGGACTTAAGGGAGCCAATGGTGCCGATGGGGACTGCCTCCGTCCTCGGCGGCTCCTTGGCCGCCGAGGAGTACCCGCGGCGATCTCGTGTGACCTCGCACCGAAGAGAGGTTTTCTGTGCGAGTGGGAGACGGCCGGGCTTTGTCGGCTCGGTACGCGATGTGCTCGCGCCGGGCAACGGGCCGCCGCCACGGCGCAAGCGCAGCCACTGCGTGGTCACATCAGGGCCGGTCCGCGGCCGGCGGATGTCATCCGGCCAGGAAGAGGCCGAACTTGGCGTCGGCCCCGTCGTGCCAGCCGCTGATGTACTCAGGGCTGTGCTGGGACTCGTTGGACCAGCACCAGTCCTTGAACCACCGGCCGATCGTGATCTTGCCGCATGCCTCGAGGCCGTCGTGCTTGTTGTCCCACAGGTAGATCGCGCCGCTGGACTGCTTCTTGCCCTGGTACGTGCGCCAGCACTCCAGGTACCTCATGCCTGCCGGGTTCCCGTCCAGGCGAACCGACTTCCAGCCGGCGCACTTCGTGGCGGACGCGCCCACGGTGGATGAGAGGTGAGCCGGCGCGTCCCCGTGGGTCTGAGCGGTTGCGGCGGCCGGACCGGCGGCGGCAACGCCACCACCCAGGACGGCGGTGGCGAGCAGCAGGGCCATGCGCTTGCGAGCTTTCATGATCTTGGGTTCCTTCCCCGTCTCGGTGAGGGCGGCGCGGGGTGGACCGCGCCGCCCGGCTTGCAGTACTGAGCTTGCAGGCCGATCCAGGCCCGCCACCAGGAACCGCTGCTGCTTGAGGAGTTCGTGGGACATCCCCTCCGCTGACCTGATGGGACGTCGCCACACAGGACGCAGCGTTGGGACGCGGTGGGCCGAGAGGACGGCGGGAAGCTGGCCGAAAGGCGCACCGTCAGGCGCTTGCCGAGAACCCAGGATCCCCAAGCCGCGTACCAGAGCACAGAGGAGGCGGATACTGAACCTCGGTGACTGAGCGCGTATGGGGTGGAACGTGACGCGTTGGAATGAATTACCGAGTTCGCTCGGCGACCCGGAGCGGCAACTGGTTGTGCAGCTACGCCGGCTGAAGGACCGCAGCGGGCTGAGCCTGGCATCGCTCCAGTCAAAGACCGGCTACAGCCGCTCCTCCTGGGAGCGCTATCTCAACGGAAGGTCTCTGCCGCCCAGGCAGGCGGTGGAGGAACTGGCGCGGGTGGCCGGCGTCGAGCCGACACGGCTCCTGGTGCTCCATGATGTGGCCACGCAGGCGTGGCAGAAGGAGACCGGAGCAGCAGAGGCCGCAGAGGCCGCAGAGGCCGCAGAGGCAGCGGATGCACCGGCGCCGAGGGGCGTACGCCGGTCGGTGCTGATCGGCGTCTTCACAACCGCGGTGCTCGGCGCGCTGCTCGTGGGACTACTGCTCGCGGCACCGTGGACGCAGGACGGGGGTCGCCGGAAAGGCTTGGCCGGGGCGAAGCACAGCGCGGCTGTCCCGCCCGATGCGACCTTCGCCTACAAGCCCGGCAAGACCTATCCCTGCGCGGTCAAACGGGAGAACGGCCGCCTGTACGCGGGCTACAGCACCACCCGCACCGCTGTCCTCTCCCAGCCCGGGTGGGATGTCGTGGAGGCCCAGTGCCTGCTGCGTCACCTCGGTTTCGACCCGGGTGGCGCAGACGGCGTCTACGGAGAGAACACCACACGGGCCGTCAAGCGGCTGCAAGACAAGGCGGGCCTGCCGGCCGACGGCATCGTGGGCCCCCACACCTGGCAGGTGCTGCGACGATGAAGGGCAGCGCACCGCATGCCACCACTCCCGCATGCATGCGGCTGGCCGGCGAGTTGCGGGAACTCAGGGCGCGTACGGGCCTGAGCCTGGCCGTGCTGGCCGAGCGCACTCCGTACAGCAAGTCGTCCTGGGATCGCTATCTCAACGGCAAGCAGCTCGCCCCGCGCCAAGCCGTCGAGGCGTTGTGCGCGCTGGCGACCGAGCCGCCCGGACGTTTGATGGCGCTGTGGGATCTGGCCGATCTGGAGTGGAGCGGGCGGGCCCGGAGCGCGGCACCCTCTGTGATCGCGAAGGAGACGGCACGACCCCGGAACCACAGGCCGGGCAACCGCGCCGCAACCGCGGACCGGGCCGAACAGCGGCCGCGCAAGCGGACCACCGTAGGCCGCAGGGGGGCCGTCATCGCCGCCGCCTGCGCGGTCGCGGTCGGTGTCGCAGCGGCGGTGTGGGCCGCAGTCCTGCCGGACGCGGGCGCCGGGGATCCCGTGAGGCAGGCCGCGCTCAGCGCGCCGCCTTCCCCCGGCTGCCGCGCGCGGGGATGCGCGGGCAAGGACCCCGGGCTGATGGGCTGCGGCAACCCCACACAGGTCCGGGCACTCGGCGCGCCACGCCGCACCTCCACCGGGGCATGGACGGAGATCAGGTACAACCCGGCGTGCGATGCCGCGTGGGCCCGGGTGTGGCACACGCACATCGGGGACGCCCTCGAAGTGTCGGCCCCCGGCGGCAAGCCGCAGCGGGCCGAGGTCGCCGACAAGTACGACGCCGAGGGCTATCTCTTCACGCCGATGATCGACGGCAGTGACCTCACCGGGCTGCGGGTGTGCTTCGAACCGGGAGGCGGTGGGGGTCCGGAGTGCTTCCGGCGCTGACCGTAATTGTTGCGGTACCCCCACTGGATCGCTGATCCCGTGGCCCCGGCCGGCAGGGGCCACGGGCGCAGTCACGCTGCCTGTTCAGCAGGTGATGGTGATCCAGGCGACCCGCACCCTGTCCGCCGGGGAGTCGTGGTCCGCCACCCTCGCTCACCTGGTGATGCAGAGCGACGGCAACCTGGTCGTCTACGACGAGAACGGGCACGCCCGCTGGGCGTCGAACACGTCGGGAGCAGGCAACCGTGCTGTCTTCCAGGAGGACGGCAACCTGGTCGTATACAACAGCTCGAACCAGACCCTGTGGTCATCGGGCACCGCGGGACACAACGGCGCCGAACTGGTGCTGCAGGATGACGGCAACGTCGTCATCAGCCAGGGCGGCGCCGCCCTATGGTCTTCCCGCACGGAGCACTGAGCGGGTTCGACGGGGCGGGCGTCGTGAGCCCACTACCCGAGTGGGCTCGCCACGTGATGGCCACGGGATGGGAGTGACCCGTGCGTGCGCCCGACCGTGGCCGTCCGCCGCTGCCGCAGGGACGGACCGCAGTCGCGGGTCAAGGTTCCGTGGTGACCAGTTGGTCGGCCAGGCGGTGGGCTTGGGCCAGCAGCGTGCCGTAAGTGGCGACCTCATCGGGGTCGTTGAGCCTCGAACGGGTCAGATGGCGACGCAGTGCGTCGAGCGTCCTATGGAGTTCCTGTACGGCCTCGCGCAGTTCGCGACTGTTCTCGTGGCCGAAACGGCTTTGGCTGTAGAGCTGAAGCGAATGGGCGGTTTGACGGAGGAATTCGGCGTACTGGTGGGTGAGGGTGGGGTGCGGCCTGGCGGCCGCCCGTTTTCCGGCGGCGGCCTCGAGGACGGTGCGGGTCACGCCGGCGGTGTGCACAGCGGCGTACTCGAGCACGACGACCGCGTCGTCGTAGTCCTTGCCGGGAGCGGACTTCGAGCCGGCGCGGTGACGGAGGTTGATACGCAGGCTTTCCCTGCTGTGGCCGAGGGAGGCGCGGGCCTGGTCCACGAGGCGTTGCAGGCGCAGGGCACGTTCGTGCCAGGCGCCTGCCTCGTCGGTGTCCCATCGGTCGTCGGCCAGTCCGTCGGCGACCGCTCGGAGGATGTCGTGTGCCTCGTGGGTGGCATCGAGCAGGGCGGCGCGGGTGTCCCGCAGGTAGACCGGGGGCCGGACGAGCGCGTTGATGGCGATGCCCACCACGGCGCCGAAGAGCGCCTCGGTGATACGGGCCAGGGAGGTGGTGACGCTGACGGGGCCGTTGGTCAGCACGAACAGGGCGCCGGTGGCGGTGTAGATGCCCTCGCTGCCCAGGCGTCGCCAGTGGCCCAGCAGCACCGCTGTGGGCAGTACCAGCGCCATGGCCGACATCGTGTCGTGCAGCACCAGCGCGACCGCAGTGGCCAGGAAGGTCCCGGTGGCGATGGCCGCGAGCTGCTGCAGACCGCGTGCGAACGACCGGTAGACGGTCGACTCCACCAGGACGATGGCCACCCATGGCGCGACGAACGCCACCGGCGCCTTGAGCCACCAGCCCGCCACGGCCCAGGCGACCCAGGCAGCCAGCGCCGCCTTGACGGCTTGCATCGCCAGGTCCCGCTCCCGGCCCGGTCCGGTACAGGCCCGCTTCACCGTCTGCCCTGCAGACTGCAAGGCGCGTCGCACCGATTGCACCGTCACTCGCATCCACTGCATGCCAGGGCGAGTGCCACCTGTTCGTGCCACGTATGCCGCTGGGTCGCCGGCATCGGACGCCCCTTCCCGCCGAGCGGGATCCGATCGGGTGTCAGATCCAGCCCTTGCGGCGGAAGGACCGATACAGCAGTCCTGCCCCGAGGGCCATCACAGCCAGCGCGCACGGGTAGCCGTAGCGCCAGTCAAGCTCGGGCATGTGTGCGAAGTTCATGCCGTAGATACCAGCGACCAAGGTGGGGATGGCGAGAATCGCGGCCCAGGCGCTGATGCGGCGCATGTCGTCGTTCTGCCAGGTTCCGACCTTCGCCAGATGGGCGTCGAGGACGGAGCTGAGCAGGTCGTCCAGCGCACGGACCTCGGTGTCGGTGCGGGTGAGGTGGTCCGAGACGTCGCGGAAGTACGGCTCCACCTGTGGCGGCCAGTCGTCACGGGATACCGTGAGATGCTGCATGACCGGGACCAGCGGCTGGACGGCGCCGCGAAACTCCACAACCTCGCGCTTGAGCGAGTAGATCTGTTCCGTCAGATCCTCGCGCGTCGGCGAGAACACGCACCGCTCCAGATCCGTGAGGTCCTCGCGGACCTGGGCCGCGGCCTGCTCATAGCCGTCGACGATCACGTCGGCGACCGCGTGCAGGACGCTGACCGGGCCGAGCCCCGCGCTGTGCGGAGCGTCTTCCAGACGGATCGCCGCCTCCACCATGGGGTCTAGGGCGCCGTGCCGGACGGTCAAGACGAACGACGAGCCCAGGAAGATCATGACTTCACCGGTTTCCACGTCGGAGGTCTGCTCGACGAACCACAGCGTCTTCACCGCGACCGCCAGCACGTCTCCGTAGCGTTCCAGCTTCGGCCGCTGGTGCGCCTGGACAGCGTCCTCGATCGCCAGAGGGTGCAGATTCAGGTACTCGCCCAGCCGTTCCAAGTCCTCCTGGCCGGGTTCGTCCATGCGTATCCAGGCGAACTCGTCCTGCTTCAGCACACCGAGTCGGTCCAAAGCGGCCTGGCATCCGCCATCCTCCTGTCGGCAGTCGACCTGCTCACGCTCACCCGTCCGCTCCTGATAGATCACACACTCCATACTCCTTCGGGTGCTTCCGTCACCGGATTCCATGCGCGGACAGGCCCAATCACCACCACAGTGCGCAGTCGGCAACAGCCGACCCAAACCGGCTGGGGGTGGTGGGGCGGGGGGCCCGCCGGGGCACCGCCGCCGGCGTCGGCGCCGCCGCGGGGATCGACAGCACCGCGGGACCCCGCGGCAACCTGGGGGCGTAGGCGAGTCCTCCACGGTTACCCGCGGTGTATGGCGAGGTTGCATCAGGCGCGGAAAGTCCCCAGCGACAGCGACGAGGCGCAGGTCCCCGGGGTGCCGCCGCCCGAGGAGGTCGGCCCCGGGGCCGGCGGTCGAGCAGCCGGCCCCGGACGCGCGGACGAAGCTGCCCAAGCGTTCGTGGGGAGCGGATCCGGTTGTGCTTGTCGGCGCGGACCCGCCCTCGGGCTGGCGATGCGGCGGGGCTGGTGAACGAATCGCGCAGGGCCGCATCCACTGCCCTGAAGTGGGCCGTTCCGGGTACTCGGGCGCTCGATCGAGGACCGGAACGCGGGGAGCGGACCGGCGAGCAGGATGAGACGGACGGGAGGTGATCGCCTTGTCGAGTACGCAGCGGCACGACGCCGGGCCTGGCCGGCAAGGGCCCAGCCCTGACCAGGAGCCGGTGAGCGAGCTGGTGCACAGGGCCTCGCACCAGCTGACGGAGCTGGTGCGAGGCGAACTGCGCTTGGCGCAGGCGGAGATGAAGGAGAAGGGCAGGCGCTACGGCAAGGGCGGGGGCCTGTTCGGCGGAGCCGGAGTAGTCGGCTTCCTGACCCTGCAGGCCCTGGTGGCCACAGCGATCGCCGCGCTCGCGGTTCCGCTGCCGGTGTGGGCGGCGGCACTGATCGTCACCGCGGTGCTGGGTGTGATCGCCGCGGTCATGGCCATGAGCGGAAAGAAGCAGGTCAGCCAGGCTGCTCCACCGACGCCGGAGCAGACGATCGAGAACGTGAAGGCCGACGTGGCCGAAATCAAGGAGAGTGCCCACCGATGACCCAGCCGCCCCACGACGAGAAGACGGCCTCCAGCCCCGAGGAACTGCGCGAGCAGGTGGAGCAGACCCGCGAGGAACTCGGTCAGACGGTCGAGGCACTCGCGGCCAAGACCGACGTCAAGACCCGGGCCCAGGAAAAGGCCACCGACGTCATACAGCAGGCCACGGCCAAAGCCGGCGAGCTGAAGGCACAGACTGCCGTCAAAGCGGGGGAGTTGAAGGCCCAGGCGGCCGACCTGGCACATCAGGCGCAGGACAAGCTGCCCGATCCGGTCAGGGACAAGGCCGCACAGGCCGCCGAGCAGGCCCGCGCGAAAGCCGCTCAGGCGGGCCGGCTGTGGGAGGACAAGGCACCGGAGCCCGTGAAGCAGAGGACGGAACAGGGGGTGCGGCTGGCGCGGGACAACCGCACCCTGCTGTTGACGGCCGCCGGTGCGGCCGGTGCGGTGTGGCTGGCCCGGCGCCGCAAGGGGGGACGGTCGTGAGGGCATCTCGGAGCCCGCGACCACGCTACAGGTGGGGGCCTTCGCCCCGGTCAAGGCTGTCGCCGACCGCGCGGACGCCACTGTGACCCGCCGCCTGACCGGAACGTGGGCCGGCTGACCCAGCACACAAGGGGGGTGCCGGTACGACGTATACCGGCACCCCCTGCCCCGTACTGCGTGCGGTCACGGCGATCCATCCGCTCCCGGCCTCCAACCGCCCGCGGCGCGCGGCTGCTTTGACCCCTCTTGACCGCTTGACGACGTCCTTGCAGGCACTTTCACGTTCACCTCCCGACGGCGGGGTGTCAGGTTCTGGACAAAGATTTGGCCAAGCGGCGGACACGTCATTTCGATCGTGATCAGGTCTCCGGTGACGGCTGTATCACTGTCCGTGTGGGAGGACTTGGTGTCAGCACCAACCGGAAAGAGAAGATGGCTCACGATCTGCGCCATCACCGCATCGGCCGGCCTCGTCGCCCTACCCGCGAGCGCCGCGCCCGGCAAGCACCACAACAGCCCCTTCGGGGCTCGTACGCTCACTCGACTGGCCGGTGAACGCCAGCACTCGATCGGCGGCGTCACCCCCAAGGCAAAGGGGGAGGGCGGCGACGGCGGCAACGAGGCCGATGAGATCGCCGAGGGAGCGGACCAGTACGCCGAGGCCCGCACCGCACCCGGCGTTGTCGCACCGGGGGCATACGGTGCCGCCTGGCAAAGTCTGACCAACCTGAGTGGCACCGGCGGCAGTTGGCGGCACCTCACCGACAAGCCGTACAACTCCGACGACCCCCGCTACCGCGACATCGACTCCAACTCCAGCGGAGGTTCGGGCGACGTCACCGGCCGGATGGCCGCGATGGCCGCGGACGACGACGGCTACGTCTACGCGGGCAGCGCGGGTGGCGGAGTGTGGCGCTCGCGAACCGGTGGCGGGCACTGGCAGCCGATCAGCGACCGCCTGCCCTCGCAGTCCACCGGCGCGCTCGCCCTGGACGGGGCCGGGCGGCTGTGGCTGGGAACCGGCGAGGCGAACACCAATGCGGACGCGTACCTGGGCAGCGGCGTGTACGTGCTGTCCGACCCGCATCACGGGCGCTTCTCCACGCGCAGCAGGGTGGGCGGCGACGAGCTGGAGAGCACCACCATCCGCCAGCTGCGGTTCGGCGGCGGCAAGGTGTGGGCGGCGACCAGCGAGGGTGTGTGGAGCCACTCCACGCAGCACCTCAGCGGCCCCTGGAAGCTGGAGTTCGCGCCCAACCCCGACTATCTGCCGGGTGGTTCGAAGGCAGCCGACGACAGCGCCGCGTACAAGAACATCACCAACGACATCGCCATCGACCCCAAGGACCCCTCGAAGGTGATCCTGGCGGTCGGCTGGCGCAGCGGTGACGACTACAACGGCTTCTACAGCAAGGTCGGCGGTAGCTGGCAGCGGATCACCAGCGGCTTCGGCGACCTGCCGACCGACGCGCACAATGTCGGCACGGTCACCTTCGCGCGCTCTGCCGACGGTTCGCGCTACTACGCCATCGACCAGTCGCCCGCGCAGATGGCGTCCAATCCCGACAGCGGGCTGGAGGGCATCTACGGCGCAGCCTCCCCGTTCGGCCCCTGGACGAAGATCGCCGACTACAAGCAGTTGGCCGCCGACGGCTCGGCGCTGACCACGAGCGGTTACATGCCGGGCGTGCAGGCGTGGTACAACCAGTTCCTGACCGTCGACCCGGCCAACCCCAAGCACGTGTACGCGGGCCTGGAAGAGGTCTACGAGACCAAGGACGGCGGAGCCACCTGGTCTACCGTCGGCCCGTACTGGAACTTCACGTTCCCGTGCTGGAGCATCGACCCGGGCAAGCAGACCGGTGACTGCAGCCAGACCACGCACTCCGACCAGCACGGCGTCGCGATCGGCAGCTACCACGGCAAGAGCTTCGTGTACGTCGGCAACGACGGCGGTGCCTACAAGCGGCCGGTGAACGGGACGCAGGACGTCTCCGGGCACGCCACCGACTGGACCTCGCTCAACGACGGCAGCATCGACACCCTCCACTACTACTCGGTCGGCGTCGGCAAAGACCCCGCGTACGGCGGCGTCTCCGTCACCGGTGGTCTGCAGGACAACGGGCAGTCCGTCCTGCGCGGCAACGACAAGGTGATGGGCTCCAACTTCGGCGGCGACGGCGGCGACACCCTGACCGACCCGGCCAACGGCTGCAACATCGCCGAGGAATACGTCTACCTCTCCGTCCAGGTCACCCAGAACTGCGCTGTCAACGACGGCTCCTGGACCACCGACGCCACCAAGGCGACCTCGTACAACGTCGCCCCGGCCGACAACGCCACCAGTGAGGCCCGTTTCATCGCGCCGCTCGCCAGCGACGCGAAGAGCAGCTCGACCTGGATCGCAGGCGGCCGCCACATCTGGGTGCAGACCCACGGCTATGCCATCCGCAGCGGATCGGAGTGGAAGAGCGTCTACGACCTCGGCGCCGGCCGCAGCGCGACCGCCGTCGCGGCCTCCGGCGGCAAGGTCTACGCGGCCTGGTGCGGCCCCTGCAACGAGCAGGGCTTCGCCCGTGGCATCGCGGTCGGCAACGCGGACGGCACGGGCTGGCACGACATCACCCTGCCCGTGGACGGAACCGTTCCCAACCGCTACCTCAGCGGCTTCGCCGTCGACCCGAAGAACGCCGACCACGTCTTCCTCGCGGTCAACGGCTTCTCCCGGCACTGGACCGAGGGACCCGGCGCGGGCGTCGGCCACGTCTTCGAGTCCAAGGACGGCGGTACGACCTGGACGGACATCTCGGCGAACCTTCCCGACGTACCGGCCAACTCCGCGGTTGTCACGGCGAACGGCGGCATCGCTGTCGCCACCGACCTCGGCGTCGTCTACCGCGCGCCGGGCCGGACGAAGTGGCAGCGCGTCGGCTCCCTTCCGGCCGTCGCCGTGCTCCAGCTGAAGCTGAGCCCCGACGGCCGGACCCTGTACGCGGCGACGCACGGCCGCGGGCTCTACACGATCAGCGTGCGTGACTGCGGCTGACGCATCTGCGCGGCCGACCGCTGGACGGAGGGGTGATCCCGGCTTCCGGGGTTCACCCCTCCTTCGGGTACGGCACCACACTGACGTCCAGTGTGAAGGCGCCGCGCGCCGCACCCGCCACGTCCGGCGCCTTCGCCAGCGCGGTGATCCGTGCTCTGCCGGCCCGGGTGCCCGCGCAGCGCAGCGTGGCGTATGCGGTGCCGTCCGCGTCCACCCGCCACCCGGATACAAGGACGAAAACCGGCGCGGAGCTCTGCACGCCTTTCCAACGCCTGTCATCCAGGCGCGGCTGCAGGACGAGAGACACCACCGTCCCCGGACGCACGCACAACCGCTGTCCGGCCGTTGCACCGGGGCGGACGGCGACCTCCGTGTGTCCGGCGGCACAGCCTTTCACCGAGGTGGACGGCGCGGTGGCCGGCACTGACGGGCTTTTCGCGGTAGGGCTCGCGGCCTTGCTCGGTGGCGCAGGCGCGGAGGTGTGCGTCGGCGCACCGGTCGACGGCCCCGCCGAGTGGCTCGCGGACGGCCCTTGGCCTGATCCTCCATCCGACGGCGAACTGCACGCGGCCAGGACGACCACCCCGGCGACCATCCAGCCCACGGCGCACCAACGCATCCCTGCGCCTCCCGACCCGCTTGTACGAAACCGTCGACCCAGCATGCCCTGCTCTGCGGCCGAAACGCCTGGGATTTGTCCGGAGATTACGGTGGAGGGCGGTTGGGGCCGTGAGAGGTCATGCGCCGGTGAGTATCCGTCAGGACACGTCGGTTGACCAGGGCCGCGGCGGTGGCTGCACCCGGGGCTCACCGCTTGGCGGGCGGGACCGTCGTGCGCAGCTTGTGCCACGTTTTCGCCCTCAGCGTGCCGTCGGGCTCCAGAAGTTCGCTCGTCTGCGGGGAGGTGACGGCGTGCTCGGTATTGGTGCCGTACCAGCCGTCGACACCCGCGGCGCCGAGTCCGTACCCGAGGCGCTGGAGCAGACACTGCGCCTCGGCCACCTCCCTCCGTGCGAACCGGACGTGAGCAGGGCGTCCTGGGTATCGCTGATGCCCGCGTACCAGAGTCCGTCGCGCTGCCGGAAGCGGCACTTGTACGGCGGCCCGTATCGGACGTCGAAGGTGGTCCAACCGGTGCGCCGGCCGGTGGCTTCGTCCGTCACCCGTAGCCGGTGGGTGCCCCGCTGATCCGTGCTGGAACAGGGTCAGGACGGCTTCAGCGACCCGCTGTCGTTGACCGTCCCCGTGGTGGAGACGTTCTTCGGCGTGCGGCCGACCGGCGCGATGATCAGGTCTCGCGGCCCACGATGCCGTCGGCGGTCAACCGGCTCCGCGTCTGGAAGGCGCTGACGTCGAGCCCGCGCACAGCGGCATCCGTGGCCTGCCGCGGCCGCGTTGCCTGGGCCGTCGCCGATACCGCGACCGCGGTGGCCAAAAGCGCGGCGGTGACGGTCACCGCGGTCAACGCGCCGGGCACCCCCCTCCGCACGCCGCGTCTGACAACGGGAGAAGTCCCCAGAAGGTGCCGGGGAGTTCCGAGAGGACGCGCCATCCGTGGATTCCTTTCGCTCACACGCCTGTTTCGGCGGGGGGCATGACGCCGCGCAGCCACCACAGACGAGCAGCCGGGAACGGCATTCCCGCGTCTGCCTCCGAGAACCGTGCCGACGACGTCTTCTTCGCCGTCGGCCACTGGCCTCGTCTCTACGGCAATGCCCGCCCTACCGGCCGCCGTCGACCGCCACATGCTTCCGGGCCGGCTCGTTGTTGCGCGCCCTCGGCTCGCCGTGTGAAACAAACGTCGCGGGGCCCGGCCGAAGGAGTTCGATCGGCTGAAACGTGCTGTTCAGGGATGCGACGGGCGAAAGACGGTGCAACTGTTGTCCTTCACTGTTCGTGCCGACCATGGGGATGGGATGGGACGTCGTGAGGGCCCGCTGGATCCGGCGGCAGGGCCGGTCCAGCGCTTCGCCTTCGAGTTACGCAAGCTGCGCCAGGACGCGGGGGGTCCGACCTACCGGGTCATGGCGCAGTGCACCGACTACTCGGTCGCCACGTTGTCGAGGGCGGCCGCGGGAGAGCAACTGCCGTCCCTGGCGGTGGTGCTGGCCTACGTACGGGCATGCGGCGCGGACCCCAAGGAGTGGGAGCAGCGCTGGCACGCGGCGGCTCAGGAGGTGGCCGCCGAGCCGGAGGGCGCCGACGATACGGACGCCCCCTACCGGGGGCTGGCCCGCTTCGAACCCGCTGATCGGGACTTGTTCTTCGGCCGCGATCAATTCGTGGCCCAACTCGTCGAGTGCGTGCGGACGCGCCGTATCGTCGCGGTGGTGGGCGCGTCGGGCAGCGGTAAGTCCTCCCTTCTGCGCGCGGGGCTCATCCCTGCCCTCCGTACCGACGGTTCGTCACGGCAGGAACTTGCGGCCATCCGGATCCTCGCCCCGGGGTCACACCCGTCGTCCACTCACGCGGATGCGCTGACGGCGAGCCAGGAACCCGGTGACACGGTGGTCGTGGTCGACCAGTTCGAAGAGCTCTTCACCCTGTGCACGGATCAGGCCGAGCGCGCCGCCTTCCTCGACCTGCTGGTGACGGCCGTGGAACCGGAGAGCGGGCTGCGGGTGGTGATCGCGGTGCGAGCGGACTTCTTCGGTCGCTGCGCCGAACATCATCCGCTCGCCGCAGCGCTCAGGGACGCCACCCTCCTCCTCGGCCCCATGGGGCCGGCCGAACTGCGCGAAGCGATCGTCAAGCCGGCCGCATCGGCCGGACTGATCGTCGAGCGCACGTTGACCGCGAGGATCGTCGAGGACGTCGCCGAGGAACCCGGCGGACTTCCCTTGATGTCCCATGCCCTGCTGGAGACCTGGCGCCGACGCAGAGGCCGCGCCCTCACACTGACCGCATACCAGGCGGCAGGCGGCGTCCACGGCGCCCTCACCCACACTGCCGAAGAGCTGTACGCCCAACTCACCCCCGAACAAACGGAAGTCGCCCGGCGCATCCTGCTGCGACTCATCACCCCCGGTGAAGGAGCTCAGGACACCAGCCGCCCCGCCGACCGCGCCGAACTCCACACCCAGAGTGCCACCGGCCGCGCCACGGACACGGCCTCGGTCCTGGAAAGACTGGCCCGCGCACGGCTGATCACACTCGACGGCGACACGGTGCACCTGGCCCACGAGGCCCTGATCACCGCCTGGCCCCGGCTCCGGTCCTGGATCGACGGCGCCCGCGACCGCCTGCGGGTCCAGCGCCAGCTCACCGAAGCCGCCCACACCTGGAACGCACTCGACCAAGACCCCGGGGCCCTGTACCGCGGGACCCGCCTTGCCGCAGCCGAGGAGTGCTTCGCCGACTACCGCGCGGACCTCACCCCCGTCGAACGCGCATTCCTCGACGCCAGCATCGACGCCCGCGAGCAGGAGCGGCGGTCGGCGGCCCGCACGGCCCGCCGCTTCCGGGCCCTGCTGTCCGCGGTGACTGCCCTGCTGGTGCTCGCGTCGACGGCCGCCGTCATCGCCTTTCAGCAGCGCACGTTGGCCCGGGCCGACCGCGACCGTGCTGTGGCCGAGCAGGTGGTGGCCGAGGCAGGCCAGCTCAGCGCGACCGATCCGTCACTGGCGGCGCGGATGTATGTGGCGGCCCATCGGCTGCGGTTCGACCGCGAATCCGCGGCGGGTCTCCTGGACACGCAGAACATCCCACTGTCCTCCGTACTGTCCGGACACACCCAAGCGGTGTACGCGGTGGCGTTCTCACCGGACGGCCGCACCCTCGCAACGGGGGCCGGCGACGACACCATCCGGCTGTGGAACCTGGCCGACCCCGCGCACCCCGTCCCGCTGGGCAGGCCGCTGACCGGGCACACCAGTTGGGTGTACTGGCTGCAGTTCTCGCCCGACGGCCACACCCTGGCGAGTGCGAGCCGCGACCACACGGCACGGCTGTGGGACGTCCGCGATCCGCTGCACCCGAGGGCCTTCGGCAGGCCGCTGTCCAGGCACCGCGACTTCGTGTTCTCCGTGTCGTTCAGCCGCGACGGCCGCACTCTGGCCACCGCCAGTCACGACCACACCGTACGGCTGTGGGACGTCTCCGACCCGGCACACGCCAAGGCGCTGGGCCGGCCGCTCACCGGAGCGAGCGACTCCGTCGCCTCGGCCGCCTTCAGCCCCGACGGCCGCACCGTGGCGGCCCCCGGCCACGACCACATGATCCGCCTGTGGAACGTCGTCGACCGGATGCGCCCGAAGCTCTGGCGGAAGCCGCTGAGCAACCCCGACGTCGTCTACGCGGTCGCGTTCCGAAGGGACAGCCGGCTCATGGCCAGCGTGGGCGACGACCGCAAGGTACGGCTGTGGGACGTCTCCGACCCGGCACACACCAGGACGCTGGGCCGGCCGCTCACCGGCCACAGCAGCACCCTGCTCGCGGTCGCCTTCTCGCCGGACGGCCGGACACTGGCCACCGGCGGCGCGGATCACACCATCCGGCTGTGGGACGTCTCCGACCCGCTGCACCCGTCTGCCGTCGGGCGGCCGCTGATCGGCCACACCGGGTTCGTCAACTGGCTGGCGTTCAGCCCCGACGGGCGGTCCCTGGCCAGCGCGAGCGACGACCACACCGTGCGCTGGTGGCATCTGCCGCGTACTGTGCTGGCCGGCCACATCGGCGCCGTCACCAGCATCGCCTTCAGCGGGGACGGCCGCAGCCTGGCCGGTGCGAGCGACGGGACGGTACGGCTGTGGGACATGCGTGCACCGACGCGCGGCGGGCGGCTGAGCGAACTGCCGACGGAGCACTCCGCCACCCGGGTGGTGTTCCAGCCGAAAGGCCGCCTGCTGGCGAGCGCCGACGCTGATGGCGGCGTGCGCCTCTGGGACGTCTCCGACCCGGGCCATCCCAGGTGTGCCGGCACGGTTCGCACCGGCGGCGCCCACCAGGCCGACGTGCTGGCATTCACCCCCGACGGGCACGTACTGGTCACCGGCGGCCCCCAGTACAGCCTGCGGCTCTGGGACGTCACCGACCCCGCCCACCCCGCCACCCTCGGCAGCCCACTGACCGGTCATATCAGCTTCGTCCACTGGGCGGGCGTCAGCCCGGACGGCCGCACCCTGGCCAGCACCAGCGAGGACGACAAGGTCCGGCTGTGGGACATAGGCGATCCGGTACGCCCTCGGGCCCTGCCGGACATCCGCACCGGTGACACCGGTGGCACACTGTGGGGCGCGTTCAGCCCCGACGGACGGCTGCTGGCCACCGCCGGCGTCGGCCACGACGTCCGCCTGTGGAACGTCTCCGCCCCCGCACACCCCACGGCCTTCGGCAGACCGCTGACCGGCCACACCGACGCGGTCACGTGGGCGGGTTTCAGCCCGGACGGCCGCACGCTCGCCGCTGCCGGCGGCGATCGGACCGTCCTGCTGTGGGACGTGAGCGATCCGGCCCGTCCGGCCTCATGGGGCAAGGGGCTGACCGCCGGACACACCGACGCGATCGAGACCGCCGCCTACGACCCGGACGGGCAACTACTGGTCACAGCGGGACCGGACGGCACGATCGAGCTCACCCCCCTCGGACTCGACCAGGCGATTCAGCGTATCTGCGCGAGCACAACCGGCCTGCTCGCCCCGGAGCAATGGCCGGACTACATACCCGAACTGCCCTACAGTCCGCCCTGCCGCAGCTGAGTGCGGGGGACGCGTCAGTGGGAAGGTGGCGTGGCGGACCCTCAGCCTGCCTTGGGGCCCCGCTGAGGCGCGGGGCCCCACCTTGGTCAGGGTGCGGCTCACCAGTCGCCGGTATGCGGTCATCTGCGCGGAGCGCTCCTTGGAGACCCGGTCTCGGTACCGGGCGACCAGTTTCGAGCCCTCGCGCCCGTGCAGGGCGACGTCATCGCCCCGGCGGGGATCCTGCGCGGCCGGCGCGCCGCTTGGATGCCACTGGGCCGGCAGATAGGTCCAGCCTCGCGCGGTCATACAGCGGGCAATGATCTGCTGTTCCGCGTTGAAGAGCGTCTTCTGGTCGGTGGGGCTGACGCTCGCCGACGCCGCGGCGGTCGGTCCGACGGGCGCCGGATGCGTCGAGCAGGAGGTGACGAGGGCGGCGTAGACGAGGGACCCGGCCACGACGCGGCGCACAACTGCCGCTCCGCTCGTGGAACCTCCTCGGGCGGCCCTACATCTCTCTGTCCGGGAAGGCAGAAGCGAGCGGCACTCGGCCGCCGTAGGGGTGTCCTCACCCAGAGAGGAATTCATGGCACGGCGGACAGCAGCTGTCTCCGCGATCGGCCTGGCGGTGCTTCTGGCAGCCACCGCCTGTGGTGGGAGCCAGACCGTCTCCACCCGGCCGACGACCGGACCGCGGCAGACCACCGCTCCCACCACCGGGCCAAAGGTGTCCTCGCCGGGCTCGTCGGATGCTGAGGGGGCCGCCGCCTGCGGGACGCGGCAGCTGCGGTGGAAACTGACGCGTCTCGACGGCAAGCCGGACAACGCGCCGACGGCCCTGCTCAGCGCCATGAACACCGGCCCCCGGCCCTGCGCCTTCGACGGCTACCCCGACATCGACGTCTACGTGGGCAAGGGACCGAGCGTCTCGTCGAAGCCGAAGAGCAGCACGTCCGTCCGGCTGGTGCTGAACGCGGGCCATGCCGTCGAGTTCCCGCTCTTCTACGAGCCTACCGCCGGCCCGCACGGGAGCTGCTTCATTCCGGGCGACAACGACCCCCGCATCTCCGTGCGGCCGCCGCACGCCGCTGCTCGCGACTACGGGGCCTTCGCGCAGCTGACCGACGCTAACGGCCGCCGTCTGAAGGCGCAGGTGTGCGGGACCGCTCTCCAGCTGGGCTCGCCTCAACTGCGCTAGGCGATATGGCTGTTTATCGTGCACATGCCCATTCGGTCATGCGATCATGGTGACTGCGACCGCTGACCACGGTCGACAGGAAACCGTCTTCCGGCGGCACGAGGGGGAGCAATGCGACAGGGGCGCTGCCTCGTGCAGTGAGCCCTGTGCAGTGAGCTGTGCGGGAATGTCCACGCCTGCCCGCAGTACGCATGGGTCGTGACGTTTCTCGCGGCGCATGAGCCTGTGGCGCACCGCGTTGCGGGCGGCCGGCGCCACCTCGCGCGCCCGCGCTGCACAGCGGTGGATCGCTGTGCGGAGGATCAGGGCCGGCCTGGCCCTCACGCTTCGCCGTGCCTGCCATCGAGACGCACAGCCGGCGACCTACCGTGCCTGCCTCACTTTGGAGTAGACCACGTTGTACAAGAGACGAATATTCGGGGCTGTGGGTGCGCTCTGCACCCCGGTGCTGCTGGGCAGCGCAGCGGCAGCGCAGGGCGCCACGCCGGCCCCGTCCACCACCAGCCCGGCGCCGGCCACGTCGGCGGCTCCGCTCGAGGCCACGTCCGTACCGGACGCCTCGCAGTCGGTCACCACCTCGCCGTCCGCCGACGGAAGCTGGACGGTCCAGGACGCCATCCGGTTCTGGACACCCCAGAGGATGGCCTCGGCCACCGACCCCTCGGGCCGCGTCTCCCCACCGAGGACCCCGATGGCTCCGCGGAGGAACGGGCTGACCGTCGCCGGGCTCACCGGTCAGCACTTCGACGGCATCAAATCCGTCGGCATGCTCTTCCACACGGACAGCGCAATGCGGACTCACTACTGCTCGGCCAGCGTGGTGAGCGGTGAGGGACACGACCTCATCCTCACCGCCGGACACTGTCTCGGCGCGAACGCGGCCTTCGTTCCCCAGTACGATCGCACCAAGTCGGCGGCGCAGCAGCCGTACGGCATCTGGCCGGTCAAGGAGTGGTTTCGCGACAAGCAGTACGCCTCCGACAAGAGCGCCAATTCCGACCTGGACTTCGCCTTCGCCAGCCTGAAGCCCAATGGCGGCGAGAAGATCCAGGACGCCGTGGGCGGCAACACCTTGGCCCGTACGCCCGACTTCGCGAACAAGGTGACGGTGATCGGCTACCCGTCGATCGGGCGCAACCCGCAGGACCAGGCCTTCCGATGTCCCGACGTCCAGACGACCGCACTGGCGTCCTACTACCAGATGCAGATCGACTGCGGTGGTATGTGGGGCGGTGTCTCCGGCGGGCCGTGGTTCTCCAAGTTCGACGCCTCGGGCGACACCGGTGAGATCATCGGCAACGTGGGCGGCTCCAACGGGGGCGGCCCCGATGTCAAGCCCAGCGACCCGCTGTACAACCGGATCACCTACAGCCCGCTGCATGGGGACCGTTTCTTCCAGCTCTACGCCGACGCCCAGCAGGGCCTCCACACCGACCACGGCCCCTATCGGCAGCCGCCTCTGCCCTACACGATGGGCAACGGTACGACCTGGAAGCACGCGAAGCTGATGGCCTCGGGTGACTTCAACGGCGTCGGCCACAGCGATCTGATCGTCGTCTGGGACGACGGCGAGGTGACCCTCTACAGCGGCGACGCCAACGGCCACTTCGTCGCCGAACGACAGATGCTGGCCCCCAATCCGGCCTGGAAGCGCGCGGTGACCATCACCGCGGGCGACTTCACCGGCTCGACCCGCTCCGACCTGATGGTGCGCTGGTCCGACGGCAAGGTCACGCTCTACGGCGACGTCGGCACCAGCGGCCTCAAGGTGCCCGGCACCCAGCTGGTCGGCCCCAACAACACCTGGAAGAACGCCACTCAGATCGCCGCGGGCCGCTTCAGCGACTCGCAGCGTGTCAACGACCTGGTGGTGCGCTGGTCCGACGGCGAACTGACGCTCTACACCAACGTCAGCGCGGGACGCTTCGGGCAGGAGCACAAGCTCAAGGACCCCAACGGCACCTGGAAGAACGCCACGCTGCTCACCAGCGGCGAGTTCTCCGGCAACCGGAACTGGGACCTGATGGCGCAGTGGCCGGACGGCAAGCTCGACAACTACGTGGGCACCACCGCCTCCGGCCTTGGCAGCGAGGCACGCATCAGGAACCCCAACGGCCTCTGGACTCGCGACACGGTGGTGGCCACGGGCAACTTCACCGGCAACCACCGCACCGATGACCTCGTCGTCCGCCGGTCCGACGGTGAGACGACGATGTCCATCGACACGGGCAAGGACCACCTGGGCACCAACGAAAACCTGGTGCCCCACGCCTGACCCCGAGGCCCACGCCGTGATGCCGTCCAGCGCCTTTGGGCGCTGGACGGCCCTGCCGTCGCCCCCCGTGAAGAACAACTGCCCTTGAGAGGTCCCCGGTCGGGTGACGGGCGGCGCGCGTTCCGAGAACGACCTTCACGAATTCCTGTCGCGACCCCCCGGATTTCGGCCCCACTATGGGACCAATCCGAGGGCGCTTTGGGATCGTCTGTCGACGGACGTTGAACGACCAGTTCACGCACGGCGCCGCGGCCGCCAACCCCAGCATCGGAGATCACTCACCTCACTGCTCGGTGACAGCGATATCAGGCCATCGCGGCGTGCCGATGGTTTTCGCAGCAGTGACGAAGATGAGAATGCGGCGCATTCCGTTGCGCCTGAACCGGTTTGTGAGTAGCTTGCGGGCCCACTGTTTCCCGAAAGGTGGTCACGCCATGCGCCGAAGAACGCTTTTCCTCGCATTAGTGGCGGCCGCAGTGTGGCTTGCCGCACTTCCGGCCACCGCGTCGGCAGGACATCACCGCTCACCCGTCCTGCCCATACCCGGCGATCCCCGTGCGGCGCACCTCGAGCCGTTCACCGGTCACGAGGCTGTTGCACACCCGGTCGCTGCCCCGGCCGTTCCCAGGCACCCCTTCATGGCTCCCAACGGCACGAGCAATCTGCACGACGACGCGTATCAGACGGACAGCTACACCCAAGGGGGCCCCGCAGGACACGGCCTGACCGTCCACAGCCGGCTGCAGGGCGGACTGTGCGGCTCGGTCACCTTCGATTCCAGGGGCCGGTTGGTCACCGTCTGCATAGCCCCGGGGCGCGCGCCACGACTGATGCTGCTCGACCCCGACAACCTCGGCACGATCGCCGGCCTCGACCTCCCGGGAACCGCCGGCCCAAGTCCCACGGACGTGACGGGCGGCGGCTACTTTTACCTGGACGACAGGGACCGCGTGGTCGTGCCGACCAAGGCCGGTGGCATCCAAGTCGTCGCGATCCAGGGCAACACCTTCGTGACCCAGCGCAGTTATGACCTGAAACCGGTCATCGGCACGGCTGGGATCGTTTCCGCTCTCCCCGACTGGTCGGGGCTGCTGTGGTTCGTGGCCAGGAGCGGTGTCGTCGGCACCCTCAACCTGACCACCGGCGCGGTGCGGTCCCAGGCACTGCGCGGCGAACGGATCGCCAACAGCATCGCGGTCGACGAGTCGGGGGGAGTGTTCGTCGTCAGTGACCACGCGCTCTACCGGTTCGACGCGGGACCCGGGGGAGCGCCCCGCACAACCTGGCGTGCCGTGTACGACCGAGGCGCCCGGCGAAAGCCCGGTCAGCTCAGCCAAGGCAGTGGCACCACCCCGACCCTCATCGGCCCGGCGTCGGGGCCGGGCGGCGGCTACGTGGCGATCGCGGACAACGCCGACCCGAAGATGCACGTACTGGTGATGGCCCGCGGCAAGGCCGGACCGACCCGAGTGTGCGCCGCGCCGGTCTTCCCGGCGTGGAATGGAGCCGACGAGAACAGCCTGATAGCCGTGGACGGCGACCTGATAGCCGAGAACAACTACGGGTACGAGGTCGGCAGCAAGCCGCTTCTCAAAGGCTTTCTCGGGCACAGGGTGTCCGACACGGTTCCCGGTATGGTCCGGGTGCACGTCGACTACGCACGCAGGAACTGCACCATCGCCTGGTCCAACACCACCGAGCGCATCCCCAGCGTGGTCGCCAAGGCAGCACTGGGCAACGGGCTGCTGTACACCTACACCCATCCCTCCGCCGCGGAACTCGCCTTCAAGCCCGGGCAGCACTCCTTGGGGGCTCCGGATGCCTGGTACCTCACGGCATTGGACGTCCGGACGGGCGAGCGGGCTTGGACTCGGCTGGCGGGCGCCGGACCACTGTTCAACAACCACTACGCCCCGGTGTCGATCGGGGCCGACGGTGCGGTGTACGTGGGTTGTGTCGGCGGACTGGTCCGCATCGCCGACTCCTGAACGCGCCGGCCATGGTTTGACGATGTGTCAGACCTGCTGGCCGGATTCCGCCCGCGACACTCTCGGCCCGTTACGTTCTCCCCACTCGATCTTCACAAGCGGCTACGCTCCCTGCGCATCCAGCGGGCGGATGGCCCGTCCCTTGACATGAGCCTGTCATTTTGCAGGAAAGGAGTGTCTTCGCATGACACCGTCCAAGCGGGCTTCTCGTGATCGGCGCCGATTCCGGGGTGGCCTCGCTGCGGCTGGGAGCGCCGCGGTCCTTCTCGCCGCGATACCCATGGCTTCGGCCGCTGCTGCCCCGCATACCCTGCCCGGATCCGTGATGATCGAGAGTGGCACGTTCCACGGCTATGTGCTGTGTGCCGGCCCCACGGATGAATCGGTCTGGCTCAAGCCGATCAACACCAGTGACCCGTACTGTTCGTGGATGTCCTTCGGCCCTGCCTCGCAGTTCACGTTATTCAACCCGGCCAAGGGGCAGGTGATGGCCTACACGGGCGGCAACGAGGGGGCTGTGGTGATGGAGGCTCCCGGGACCTCGCGTCTGGGCGCGAACGGCGAGCTGTGGTCATGGGGAGGTCAAGAGGACTGGGGGGCCGCGGCCCTGCAGTCCTTCTCGGACAGCGGACAGAACGTCGATGCCAAGTCCCCTGACGGGGACTCTCCTCGCACGGACCCGGTTCACACCCGCGGGTGGCGCCACGGCCACCAGCGTGAGTTGACCTGGAATGCGATCACCGTGGGCTGATCTCCGCCGGGTCCTCGACCCGTTCGAGCCGGGCGTCCTCCGCTCGGCTCGAACTGCGGGTCCGGCCGCGCCTCCTGAGGCCACAAGGCCTTCTTCCCAAGGCGCGTGCACGCACGGCGGCGCAGCACCTACTCCCCGGCGCGGGCCACGAGCAGCGGCTGAAAGAAGCCTGTCTCCTGCGGCATCCGCCACCTGAGGTCGACAAAGCCGGCTTCGGCTGCGAGACCGGCCAGCCGGTCCCGGCCGAGCGCCCAGTAGGTGGTCCGGCGGACCTTCACGCGCCATTCCCCGTCCGCCGCCACGAGCTGGAAGTGTTCCAGGTCGTAGTGCTCACCGTCGTCGTGCCAGTGCCAGAGCTGGAAGGTGACGGTTCGTTCTGCGCCGTCGGCGCAGTCGGCGATCCGGTGGGCTTGTGGAGGCGTCGAAGCGGGGCGGTCGCGCAGGAGGTCGTCATAGGGGCGTGTGCTGACCAGCAGCAGCCCGCCAGGGCGCAGTACGCGGCGCATCTCGGCCAGGGCAGCGTGCACATCCCGCTCTGTGAGCAGGTGAGGCAGCGAGTTGTCGGCGCAGACGACAGTGTCGAACCGGCCGTCGGGAAACGGAAGGCGTCGCATGTCGGCGGCGGCCGTGCGCAGGCTCACGCTCCGGCGGGCGGCCTCACGGGCGGCGCGGGCGGCAGCGCGTGGGCTGAGATCGGTTCCGGTGACGCGGTGCCCGCGCAGCGCCAGGCCGATGGCCTGCGTGCCGATGCCACACGAACAGTCGAGCACCGCCGCGCGAACCCGGCCGATCAGAGCGTCCAGGGCCTCCCCCTGCCGACGGACGCTCGCCTCCCAGTCCGAGTAGATCAGGTGGTAGTCGTCGGCCAGTTCGTCGTAGAAGCGCGCCACCGATGGTTCGGGCATGGCCCGAGATTACCGCGCCCGATTCCCTGGACACCTGCTGTCGGTCCTCCTGCTCCGGCTGACCCATGCGCAGGCAAGGCGAGAGGCGGCCGCGAGCGGTGATGAGGCGTTCCGCCGCTTCCGCGGACCTGGTGAGCCCGCTCAACCGCGGGCGCCGGGTCGTCGACACCGCACGCCGAGCCGAGCAGGCCGAGCCGGATCAACGACGAGCCGGACCAACGATCCGGCCACCACTTCCACATGTCGGCCCACTGCCCTGACGTGGTGTTTTACAGTGGCCTTCATCAGTTCCGGCGACAGGACCTGTGAGGTGTACGCGAACATGCCGACTGAAACGATTGAGTTTCAGGTGGAAGCCCGTCAGCTGTTGCAGCTGATGATTCACTCGGTCTACTCGAACAAGGACGTCTTCCTGCGGGAGCTCGTCTCCAACGCTTCCGACGCGCTGGACAAGCTGCGTCTTGAGAAGCTGCGGGACGACTCGCTCGACGCCGACGTGTCCGATCTGCACATCGGGATCGACATCGACAAGGACGCCCGCACCCTCACCGTGCGGGACAACGGCATCGGGATGTCGTACGAAGAGGTCGGGCAGCTCATCGGCACGATCGCCAACTCGGGTACGGCGAAGTTCCTCCAGGAGCTCCGGGAGGCCAAGGACGGCGCCGGGGCGGAGGGGCTCATCGGCCAGTTCGGCGTCGGTTTCTACTCCGGCTTCATGGTGGCGGACGAGGTCACCCTGGTGACCCGGCGCGCTGGTGAGAGCCAGGGCACCCGCTGGACATCGCGCGGTGAGAACACGTACACGCTGGAGACGGTCGACGACGCGCCCCAGGGCACCTCGGTCACGCTCCACCTCAAGCCGGCCGACCCGGAGAACCAGCTGCACGACTACACCTCTCCGTGGAAGATCAGGGAGATCGTCAAGCGGTACTCGGACTTCATCACCTGGCCCATCCGGATGGCGCCCGAGGGTTCCGCCGCAGCCGACACGAGCGACGAGACCCCCGAGCCCGAGACGCTCAACTCGATGAAGGCGCTGTGGGCACGGCCGCGCGACGAGGTGTCCGACGACGAGTACCACGAGCTGTACAAGCACATCAGCCACGACTGGCAGGACCCGCTGGAGACGCTGCGGCTCCAGGCAGAGGGCACCTTCGAGTACCAGGCCCTGCTGTTCCTCCCCGCTCGCGCCTCCCACGATCTCTTCACACGCGACTCCAGGCGTGGCCTGCAGCTGTATGTCAAGCGCGTGTTCATCATGGACGACTGCGAGGCGCTGCTGCCGTCGTATCTGCGCTTCGTCAAGGGCGTTGTCGACGCGGCGGACCTCGCGCTCAACGTCTCCCGCGAGATCCTCCAGCAGGACCGCCACATCGAGATGATGCGGCGCCGGCTGACGAAGAAGGTCCTGTCCACCATCAAGGACATGGCGGCCAAGGACCGGGACCGCTATGCCACGCTCTGGCGGGAGTTCGGCGCGGTCCTGAAGGAGGGACTGGTCACCGACTCGGAGAACCGCGATGCGATCCTTGCCTTCGCGTCGTTCGCGAGCACGCACCACGACACCGAGCCGACCACGCTCAAGCAGTACGTGGAGCGGATGAAGGACGGGCAGGAGGACATCTACTACCTGACCGGCGAGTCCCGGCAGAGCGTGGAGAACTCCCCCCACATGGAGGCGTTCCGGGACCGGGGCATCGAGGTGCTGCTGCTGACCGACCCCGTCGACGAGGTGTGGGCCGACGCCGTCGGCGAGTACGAGGGCAGGAACCTGAGGTCCATCGCCAAGGGGCAGATCGACCTCGGCGCCAAGGACGAGGACCTTAAGGACGGCGAGCGGGAGAGGCAGACCGAGGAGTACGCCGGGCTGCTCGACTGGATGAAGGAGCAGCTCGACGAGGACATCAAGGAGGTGCGCCTGTCCTCCCGCCTAACCGTCTCCCCGGCCTGCGTCGTCTCCGATGCGCACGATCTGACCCCGGCCTTGGAGAACATGTACCGCGCGATGGGCCAGGAGGTGCCCCGAGCCAAGCGGATCCTGGAGCTCAATCCGGATCATCAGCTGGTGAAGGGCCTCAACCAGGCGTACAAGGAACGCGAGGACCGCTCGGAGCTCGCCGAGACCGTCGAGCTGCTGCACGGCCTGGCGGTGCTGGCCGAGGGGGGCCAGCCGAAGGAACCGGCCCGGTTCGTCAAGCTGATGGCGGACCGTATGCAACGCGTGCTCTGACGACCGTCGTCTGCCGGAACACCTCTGGCAGCTCGCTCATCGACGACGAGGTCCGGGAACCGGGGGGCCGTCTGCCGCTGGTCGCGACAGATGGCCCCTCAGTCGAGTTTGCGTCGCAGCTGCAGGGTGTACAGCATCAGGAGCGAGGGGCCGACCAGCCCTGCCGCGACGCAGGAGACGACGGCCAGCACCCACAAGCTGGCCGAGGGAGCCGCCGCCTGCTGGATGGTCAGATGGGTGCCCAGCATGTAGGGGTACTGCGCGACTCCCCATCCCGCGACCACGGTGGCGATGGCGGTGGCGGCCAGGGTGCGTACGACAACGGTGCGCCCCTTGCGCAACAACAGGAGCGCGGCGAGACCGCAAAGACCGGAGACGGCCAGGAGCGGCGCACCCACCGTGCTCAGTTGGCGGAACAGCCGCGGCGAGTCGGTGCGCAGTACGAACACGCCCGCCAGGGCCACCAGTCCCGCGACAATGGCCGCACCGAAGGCCCGGTCACGGAACGCCTTGGCCAGCGGGTCGTCTGCGCGACGCTGAGCCTGCCCGGTGAGGAACACGGCCGCGAGATACGCGCAGACCGTGACGGCGAGTGCGCCGCCGAGGATGGATGTCGGGTTCACCCAGCTCGAGAAGGGGTCACCGTGTCCGCCGGTGGGGATGCGGCCGGAGGCGATGCCCCCGGCCACGGTGCCGAAAAAGAACGGCGTAAGGACGGATGAACAGGCGAAGGCGACGCCGCTCAGCTGCTCGCCCCGTCCTTCAGTCAGTGCGTGACGGAAGGCGAAGCCCGCTCCTCTGGTCACGATTCCCAAGGCGGCCAGGCCCAAGGGGATGTAGAGCGTTGTGGTGATCGCGGCGAAGGCTTGCGGGAAGCCGGTCCACAGCGTGACGAGACAGAAGATGAGCCACGTGTGATTGGCCTCCCAGACCGGGCTCAGCGACAGGCTGATCAACTCACGCGCGTGACGCCCTCGCTCGTGCCCGCCGGCCGTCAGGTCCCAGAAGCCGGCCCCGTAGTCGGCTCCGCCGAACAGTGCGTAGGCGATGACGCCGATGAAGAGAATTGCCGCGATCAGAGTGCTCATGGGCGGTCAGCTCCCTCCGAGTGTTCCTTCAGGGCTGCTGTCGGGGGACCGTAGGGCACGGCAACCTCCTCGGGGCCGGTCTCGGACCACCGTCTGCGCATGGTCCGCAACGCCAGGAGGGCGCCGACGCCGACGGAGACGTAGATGACCAGGACAGTGGCGAACAACGGCCACAGGTTGCCCTGCGTCGCCACGGCGTCCCTGGTCAGCAGGACACCCACGACGGTCCAGGGCTGGCGGCCGACCTCGGTCACCACCCACCCGCTCTCCAGGGAGGCCAGTGCCACCAGCCCGGCCACCGCTGAGCCGCGAAGGAACCAGCGGTTCATGGGCACCTCACGCCGGCGCCACCAGAGCCAGGCGAACCAGAGGGACAGCAGGAGCAGCAACGAGGCGGTCCCCACCATGACGTCGAAGGCCAGATGCACAATGCTGACCACCGTGGCGTCCGGGCGTACGGCCACGGGAATCTCGTTGAGGCCTTTGATGGTGGTGGAAGGCTTGAAACCGGCCAGGAGCGATGCCACGTCGGGGATGCGGAGGCCGTATCGCACCTCGCCGTCGACCATGACACCGCCGAGGGTCTCCGCCACGTGGTCAGCGGTGAACGGTACGAGTTCGATGGCGGCGAACTTCGCCGGTTCCCGGTCGAAGACCTGACGGGCGATTGTGTCGCCCACCAGAAACTGCAGCGGCATCGCGATGGCGGCCACCGTGAAGGGAACGAGGAATCCCAGTCGGTGGTAGCGGTCCCGGCGCCCTTTGAGCAGCCCCCACGCGTACACCCCGGCGACCAGGAAACCCGCGACGATGTACGCCGCGAGAAGCATGTGCACCATCTCCCACCAGAAGGCGCCGTTGAAGAAGACCCTGGACGGGATCACCTCGGTCACCCGGCCGTCCCTGACCGTGAAGCCCGCGGGCTGGTTCATCCAGCTGTTCGCCGCGATGACGGACGCCGTCCCGCCGACGCCCGCGAGGGTGACGACGACTCCGGTGAGGAAATGGGGCCACCGCGGCAGCCTCTTCCAGCCGTAGATGTAGATGGCCACGAAGATGGCCTCGAGGAAGAAGAAAAGCCCTTCGATGGCGAAGGGAAACCCGAACGCGGCGCCGTATCTCCCCATGAGCCCGGGCCACAGCAGGCCGAGCTCGAAAGTCAGAACGGTGCCGGAGACAGCCCCGACCGCGAAGAGCACGGCCGCCACCCGCGACCATCGTTGAGCCAGAAGCAGGGATTGCTGATCGCCGTAGCGCAATGCCCGGTAGTGGCAGATGAGCATCATGAAGGTGAACGCGACACCGAAGGGCACCACGATGATGTGGAAGCCCAAGGTGAATGCCATCTGCTCACGCGCGGGAAGGAGCTGCGGTGGGTCAACGGCTCCCACCAGGGCGGGCATCAGCATGATGTTCCCTTCCGGGCATGACACGGGTCCTACGGGCGGGCGCTCGGGGCTTGAAGGGTGCCGACCGCGTCGACACGCCGACAGGAAAGTGGTCTCCGGCCGGTTTGTCGGTGACGCGTTCACGGTCTACGGCGGCCGTATCCCTATCCGCGTTGAGGAGTGGGCAACCCGCTCTTTCCCCCGTTGGAGCCAAGCTTGCACGCCATGTGGCGCAAGCTGCCCCGATGATCGGGGTCACTGCTCGTCCGGCCCCTCCCGGGAGGCTCGCAGTCCCTCGCGCTGCGGCTTGACCACGCAGGCCGGGTCCTTCGTGGACGTGACGCCTGCCTCGAAGGTGCCGAAACGCTGCAGAAACGCTGCCCGCCAACAGGGCCAGTCCGCCCCCGTGCGGCGGCCGCGCGGCGGCTCCGGGCGAGGGTCAGCGCCCTCGCTGCTCCGCCCGGGTGAGGTACTCGGACGCTTTGCCCAGGTGGTGCGGGCGGCCGGTGGTGTACGCCATCGGGACGAGGCCGGCGCGCCGGTCGATGATCCGGGACTGTGACGACTTCGGCTGCCGCGCCCAGAACGCCGAGCCGCCGCGCCGGGCCCGCCTCCGGTACCGGGGCAGGCAGCATGCCGAGGCCGCCGCCACTCACCGCCGAGGAACCGGTGAAGACGAAGGGAAGCTCGCGGCGGGCGTCATGCCACGCAGGCACCGCCGTCTGCGAGAGCAGGAGCGCCGTGTATGAGGCGGCCCCGGGCGCGAGCAGGGCTGCGGACAGGCCGGCCGGGGCGTGCGGCCGGTCGGAGCAGCCGGTCGGGCAACGTGCCCCGCCCCGCGGCAGGCAGGCCGACGTCGGTTGACCGGCCTGGGGCGGAGCCGCATCCAGCGGCCCCGCCCCTCGAACCTCCGCCACGGACCGGACAGCCGTCCTGGATCGGCCGGCCGCCCTTGTCCTGCCGTCCTGCGCGCCTCAGGTCCGGTCCGGACTCACGGGTAGCCGACCAGGTAGGCCACGTTGCTGCTGGCGGTGACCTGGTTGCCGGTGTTGTCGACGATGTGGTTGATGGTGCCCGCGCCGCCCAGGACCGTGGTGACCATACTGTGGAACTTCACGGTGGACGTGGTGGGCACCTCGATGCCATGGCCGAGAACCACGGACGGGTTGTCGCGGAGGTAGGCGTAGACACCCACACCCCATGCCTCGTGGGAGGTCACCGAGTTGGCGACCTTGTACGAGGCGTAGCCGAGGTCCCCTCCGCTGGTGGTCCAACTCGACTGGTCGGGCACGTCGTAGGGGGTCTCGCTCTGGTAGAAGTACGTGCGGCCGCCATTGCCGTTCCAAGTGGTCTGATACTTCTGGTAGTGCTCGACCGCCAGGCCGTACATGGTGCAGTTGTTGCCGTTGACGATCAGTCCGTTGGCGGCCGGGTTGGTCGTCCAGCCGACGCCGTTGGTGTGGTCCGCCCGCCACAGCCACAGGTCGTCGCCGATGACGTCATTGCTGTTGATCACCAGCGTCCGAGAGGCCTTGCCGGCGATGTCGCCACCGATACGGAAGAACACGTCGTGCAGCACGATCGGGTCGGCGCTGTGACCGGCGGTCGCGCCGGCCGGCCCCACCTGCATCAGCGTGTCGGAGTTGGTGGTGTTCGCGCTGATGAGCAGCCCGGCGATGTCGATGCCGTCGACATCGGCGGTGGTGATCGCGGTGACGCCGTTGTCGGGCACGAGGGTTGCCAGACCCAGTCCGAGGACCACCGTGTCGGGTCGTGTGATGTTCAGCGGGGCGGACAGGTGGTAGACACCCGGGGTGACGATGAGGTTCTGCCCCGCGGCGAGCGCGTTGTTGATCGTCGTCGCGGTGTCACCGGGCTTGACGATGTAGAACTGGCTGATCGGCAGCGAGGTGCCCGGTGCGGTGCCGTTGATCCAGTCCGGGCCCTGCACATTGGTGCGCACCGACGGGACGAACACCTGCCAGTCGCCTGAGCCGTTGACGTAGATGAAGGGCTTCTCGCGCATCACCGGGCTCTGGGCGACGGTGGTGTACTGCGGATTGGGGAAGCTGGTCGCCGGGGCGCCGGTGTCGCCGACGAAGACCATGTTCCAGTTGTGCCCGGCCCAGCCGCCGTCCATGGCGGTGTCCTGGGTCAGGAACTGCTGTTGGGTCCCGGAGTTGATCTGGCCGGATATCCGGGAGTTGCCCATATACCCGCCGCTGGACCAGTTGGTGGTGGTGCCGTGGGTGTCATCCCACAGCTTCATGGTGCCGTGCACGTCCATCCGCCGGAACGGGTCGGCCTGCGAGACGGCCCACATGGTGCTGCCGGAGCTGGGGCTCACCGACATGTTCTCCACGTCGCGCCAGAAGTTCTGGGTGGCGTTGCCGTCGCTGGTGTGACCCTCGACGTGCACGCCGCCGCCGGTGATCGACACCGCGTCAGGCGACAGGCCTAGCCCGGAGACCTGGGTGTAGTAGCCGACCGGGATATCGACGTTGTACGTGCCGGGGGTGAACAGCAGGGCGTTGCGTTGGGTGCCGAACTCGTTGCTCTGCTGGGCGCTGTAGACGGAGTTGATCTTCGACTGGATGGTGGACGCCGGCATCGATGGATCGAAGACGGTCACGTTGGGGCCGAAGTCAGGGGTGTTGGGCGGTGGGGTTGTGCCGCCGGTGAGTGTGAAGGACTGGGCGCCGGTGCCGTTGCAGGCGTACTGCTGCAGCTGGACGCTGTCGGCGGTGGACGCCGACGGCACATCGAGGCACTTGCCGCTGTTGCGGTTGACGAAGTGGTACGTGCCGGAGGCCTCGGCGACCGGCAGCCACTGCTGGTTGGCGCCGCCGCCGTAGAGCCACAGCTGGGTGAGTGCGCCGTCGGCGGTGGAGACGTCGGTCTCGTCCCAGACCTGGTTGGGCGCGGAGGCCGCACCGATCCGGTAGTAGCCGCTGTCGGTCGCGGTGAACTGCCAGGACTGGGCGCCGGTGCCGTTGCAGGTGTACTGCTGCACGGCGGTGCCGTTGCCTGTTGCCGCGGCACGTGCGTCCACGCACTTGCCGCTGCTCGCGTTGACGACGGTGGTGGGAGTGGCGGGGATGGTCGCGGCGCCGGCAGCCGGGGCGGAGGCCAGCGCGATGCCGGCGGCCGGCAGCAGAAGGGTCGTCATGAGAGCCGCTGTGCGTCTGCGGTGACGGCGGGCTCGGACGAGCACGGCGAGAACGTTGGTCACGCGTGTCTCCTCGGTCGCGTTGTGGGGCGCGATGCGGATGGGACGGTAAGCGCCGCCTGCCGGGCCGTCAATACACATCAAAAGATAAGTCGTGAACTATGCTGCCGAAGAAGCCTTGCGGCGCCGCTTCCCTGTCGCTCGGCGCATCGACAGACCCGAGCCCGACCCCACCGTGGCGCCCGGCTTGCCGCGCATCGTCACGGTGGACGTCGACGGCGAAGTTCACGGTGGGGTGGTGACGCCGACGACGGTCGTGCCGCCGCCGCGCCCCTGCCTCGTGCGGTGACCCGGCCTGCGGCGCAGGCCGGGTCAGTGGGCAGCCGCGGGCGCGGTTTTCCTGCGGGCGCGGTACGCGGCTGCCTTGATCTTGTTCCCGCAGGACTCCATCCCGCACCACTGCCGGCGCATGCCTCGCGAGCGGTCGATGTAAGTGCGGGTGCACTCCGGGTTGCCGCATTCCTTGAGCAGGGGCACGTCCGGCCCGCTCAGGAGCTCGATGGCGTGGCGCGCCACCATGGAAAGGGCTTCTTCCGGTGTTGCCTGCATCCATCGCCCGGCCGGAGTCAGCTGCGGCACCGCGGGCGGCTTGCGGGCCGCGTTGTTCAGCACGGTCAGCGCCGCCCCGTCGAGCTCTTCTGCGAGCCGACGGGCGGTGACCAACTGGTAAACGGCTTCCCGTACGGCTTTCGCCTGCTCGACGTCGGCATCCTGGCAGGGTGAGACCGCATCGACGATGCCGGACTCCACGTACCATGCGCTCAGCCTGTCCGGTGCTGTGAACATCTCGAAGCGCACGGAACGGCGCGCTCGCAGTGTCGCGGCGAAGTCGAGTGCAGGGTTTCCGCAGACGAAGACATGGTCGAGGTTCACGTCACCATTCTGGCAGGTGACTGTGGAGCCGGGAAGGACTCGCCGCCCGCTGAAGCGGTGACCGATCGATCGCTCCGGTTCACAAGGCCAGGTCGGCGGCGAGACAGGAGAACGACGTCCACGATGCCTCGGGGTCGCAGGCGTAGCGCGTCGGCTCGTTCGGCGTAGCCGCCTTTTCCGTGGGCGGCACCGGCCCGGGCCGCGCCATCGCCCGCGACCTCGCCGACCGCCGCCCCGGCACTCTCACCGGCGCCGGACCCGGCGCCTGCTTCGAGGCACGTTCCCCCGTACCTGCCGCACCACGATTCCAGAGACCCCGCACATCAGTTGTGCGACAAAGCCGCCGAAAGCTTCGGTGAGGACCGCCCGCGTGGCGCCGAGGGCACGCAGCTTCCCGTGTACACGTGGCGCGCGACGGCTGCGCGAAGCGCCTCAACACTGCGCCGACACAGGCGCGGACCGCCCCCGGCAATGCGCTCTCCGTTCCCGCACACGCCGCTTCACACTCCCGGATAGGGTGTCCACGTACTGGTCTGATCCGTTCACCGGCTCCATGGAGTTGCTATGACGACCGCCTCACAGCCGTCCATGCCGATCGACACCGGCAGAGCGCATCCTGCGCGGGTCTACGACTGGCTGCTCGGCGGCAAGGACAACTATCCGGTCGATGAGGCGGTCGGAGAGCAACTGCCGCCCGAGGCAAAGGCAGCGGCTCGCCAGAATCGTCAGTTCATGCACCGGGCAGCGGCCTGGCTCGCCGAGCAGGGTGTCGACCAGTTCCTGGACGTCGGCACGGGAATTCCGACCGCGCCCAATCTCCACCAGATCGTTCAGGACATCCTGCCGACGGCGAAGGTGGTGTACACCGACAACGACCCGATCGTGCTCCGCCATGCCGAGGCGTTGCTGGTCAGCCGTCCCGAGGGAGTAACCGACTACATCCAGGCCGACGTACGGCAGCCGGAAGACATTGTCGAGCACGCCCGGCGGATCCTGGACTTCGACCGTCCGATCGCTCTGTCGCTGATAGCGCTGATGCATTTCATAACCGATGAGCAGAACGCCCACGGAATCGTGCGGGATCTGGTGGCGGAGCTGTCTCCGGGAAGCTGTCTGGTGCTGTCACACGCGGCATCCGACCTCTATCCGGAACTGGCCGCCCAGGTCACTGCGGAGTACGCCAAGGGCGGCATCCAGCTCGGTTTCCGTACCCGCGCGGAGGTGGAACGGTTCTTCGACGGCTTGGAACTCGAACCTCCCGGCCTGGTGACGGCGACGGAGTGGGGCACCTCCGCTCCGGGCTCCGTGCCGGAAGGGAGCGGTATCTACGCGGGGGTGGCCCGCGTTCTCTGAACGCCTGCCACAGGAGACCGCCCCCTGAGCCCCGGACCTCGGGGTGGCGGCCCGGTCGGCGGCACTCACGCACGGGCGGGGCGCGGAACAGGACGTTCGCTCCACCTGTCGTCGCTTCGCCCTGCCGGCTCACCCATGGAGCACAGCCCGACTGCAGCGCCGGGTGATGGTGCCGCCGCGCTGCTTCTTCGGCTCCGGCCCGCTCGAAGATCGGTTGGTCGTGGGCTCTTGTGCCTAGTGAGCCGGTCCGGAGATCCTGTCGCAGTAGCGGCAGATGCGGTCGATGATCTGGTCTGCGGTCTTGGTCCACTTGAAGGGGCGGGCCTG
>NZ_JBIVNO010000026.1:0-101503 GCF_044753645.1 Streptomyces sp. NPDC093261 | reverse complement strand
CACCTGCCCGCACAGCGCGTTGAAGCAGGAAGCCCCCGGAAGGGTCAGATGACCCAGGCCGGAATCCCTGGACTTTAGGCCAGGGAGCACGTCAAGTTCATGCATCTTCACCCGTGTCGGACACCCGTCCACGCTAAAGCGAAGCGCGACATCGTCACAACGAGGCCGCGGGCGGTTCCAGCGGCGGATCGAGCTGTGACACCCATCGGGCGAGTGAGGCGGCCGGCGCCCCGTCGCCTTCGGTATCACCCCGCGCTGCACCACAAACGTGCCGCGTGCATCTCCTGGATCGGTATCCCGGCACCGCCATCCGCATCTACGACGTCACCGCGGGAGGGGCAGACGCATGGCCCGACAGCCGCCGTCGATCAGCCGTCCATCACGCCAAGGGGAACGGCGCCTTACAACGGCTGACACAATGAGGTGGACCGAGTCCTGTTCCGGTGTCCGGACGGCGAGTTGAGCGTTGTCCGACGCGTGGGGGCGTCCCACACATCAGGCGTCAGTCGCCCTGAGACTCCTTTTGGGCTACGGCGTTGGGTGTGATCGCGTCTGCGGCCTCGCCCTCGTGCCTGTCGTCCTTCCGGCGCTGTTGTGCGGGGTCGCGCTCCGCTGCCTCAGAGATCTCGTGGAACACCTCGTCCAGAGCATTCTCAGGCTTGCGGTCGTCTTCGCCGGCCATGACATCTCCTCTCCCGTTGACAACGCCTGGGTGTGCGGCAGCGCATGCTGGTCCGCCTCGCCCCATGGGTACCCATCGATGACTTCTTACACGTGCTTCGTGGTGGTCGGGGACCGCGGAGGCCCGTCGTGCGCGGTCCGGCGGGTGCCGCGGGGGGTATGACGGGCAGGAGACCGGGCACTGCTGAAGGCATGGCTGTCGACCATGACGAAGCACCCGTGCTCGATGCGCTGGCTCGCTATCACGCGATGAACGAACTGGCTTTCACCCCGCCCGGTCACAAGCAGGCGCGTGGCGCCGACCCGCGTGCGCGGGCGGTGCTGGGCGACGCAGTCTTCCTCGGTGACGTGCTGGCCAGTGGCGGGCTGGACGACCGGCTGACCCGCGGCAACGTCCTCAAGCGGGCCGAGGTGCTCATGGCGGACGCGGTCCACGCCGAGCACACGTTCTTCTCCACCTGTGGCAGTTCTCTGTCGGTGAAGGCCGCCATGCTGGCCGTGACCCGGCCGGGGCAGAGACTGCTGATCGGACGGGACGCCCACAAATCGGTGATCGCCGGGTTGATCCTGTCCGGGGTGTGCCCTGTGTGGGTCGAACCGCAGTGGGATGCGGTACGGCACATCGCTCATCCCCCGTCTCCGGCCGCGTACGAGAAAGCCTTCACTGAGCACCCCGAAGCCGACGGTGCCCTGGTCACGAGCCCGACCCCCTACGGCTCCGCGGCCGATCTGCGCGCCATCGCCGAGGTGTGCCACCGCCGCGGGAAGCCGCTCATCGTCGACGAGGCCTGGGGAGCGCATCTGCCGTTCCACGGGAGCCTGCCCATCTGGGCCATGGACGCCGGCGCCGACGTGTGCGTGACCAGCATCCACAAGATGGGCAGCGGCCTTGAGCAAGGCTCGGTCTTCCACCTGCAAGGCGACCTCATCGACCCGGCCGAGCTCTCCTCACGCGCCGACCTGCTCGGCACCACCAGCCCCAGTGTGCTGCTCTATGCGGGTATCGACGCCTGGCGGCGGCAAATGGTGCAGCACGGCAAGCGGCTCATCGGCGGCGCACTGGACCTCGCAGCCCGCGTCCGGGACGAGATCGAGACCATCGACGGCATCCACGTCCACGGCGCTGACGACTTCTGCGGCCCCGGTCTCGCCACCGACCTCGATCCTCTTCCCGGCATCATGGACATCAGCGCCCTGGGCACCACGGGTTACCGGGCAGCGGACTGGCTCCGCGAACACCACCACATCGACATGCATCTCATCGACCACCGGCGCATCAGCGCCCAGATCACCCATGCCGACGACGGCGACACGGTCGACCGCCTCCTGACGGCTCTGCGCGGTCTGGCGAGGCACGCCGACTCGCTTCGGGATGCGCCACAGGTCGCCGTACCCCCTCCGGACCAACTCCGAATGGACCAGGTGCAGCTGCCGCGCGACGCCTACTTCGACCACCACACCGATGTTCCCGTCGAGCAGGCGGCCGGCCGCATCGCCGCCGAAATGATCACGCCGTATCCGCCGGGTATCCCCGCCGTCCTGCCCGGCGAACGTCTGACCGACCCCGTACTGCGCTACCTCACCACCGGTGTCCGGGCGGGCATGAACCTCCCCGACGCCGCCGACCCCCACCTCAACACCATCCGCGTCGTCGCCGAGTGACACCTCGGCGCGATGCATCACGCCTGCACGGCGCGGGTGAGGAGCGTGGCGAGCCGGCCCGGCTGTCGGCGTACCAGGAGCGATGGAACGCCCTGGATGGAGCGCCGTCGGCGGGCGTGACGGCCCAAGGACCCACCCGCCGCGCCGACCCCGTCCGATGGCTTCCCCCTGGGGGCACAGGGCCCGTCACGCAAGGTGAGGTCAACGTCCTGTGGGGAGAGGACTGACGCGCCGGTCCGGACCGCGCTCCTCGGATTCCCCTGTACCTGTTGGTGCCAGGTGACGTCCGTGCAGCCTCGATTCCCGGGGCGCGGACGGGGAACCCGCACCGGGTCCGGCAGGGAAGCAGACCCCGAAGGAGTTGTCATGGCTGATCATCGCGACGAGGAGTTCTACCAGCGCGACCGCCCGGCACACCCGAAGCTCGAGGAGGACCGGCCCCGCGGAGCGAAGCCCAAGGAACCGGCGAAGCACCGCGGCCCCTGGCTGACAGTGGCGATCGTCGTCACGGTCGTCGTGCTGGTCGTCCTCGGCATCACACTCTTCCCCTGAGGAGAGGACTCCGGGCGGAGCTCCGGGCCCGCACACACCTGGACGGGTGTACCGCCCAGGGCGCGCGAGTGTTTCGCGGTGACGGGGTACTCGCCGCGCGGTCCGGTGGCAAGGCATGGCGTGGAGCGGCGGGCCCAGAGGCGGCAGAGGGAGAGGGTGCGTGGACCGGGACCGGTGTGATGAGAGGGAAACACCGTGAGGGGCGGACGTCGGCCGCTGCCCGCGTCACGGACATCGGAAACCCGCCGGCCGGCAGCCCAGCGCCCGGGAGAGCGGCTGGTTGACGCGGCGGATGGGCGGCTGCCCGTGTGGGACGGGGGAGGGCAGCTGCTGCGCAAGGCCTTCCCGGAGCACTGGTCGTTCCTCCTGGGCGAGATCGCGCTCTACAGCTTGATCATGCTCGTACTGACGGGCGTGTGGCTGACGTTCTTCTTCAAGCCGGAGATGCGTGAGGTTGTGTACCAGGGGCGGTATCCGGTGATGCGCGGTGTCCGCATGTCAGAGGCGTTCGATTCGACCCTGCACATCAGTTTCGACGTACGCGGCGGACTTCTCATCCGCCAGATGCACCACTGGGCTGCCCTGGTGTTCGTGGCGGCCATCGGTGTGCACCTGTTGCGTATCTTCTTCACGGGTGCCTTCCGCAGGCCCCGGGAGATGAACTGGGTCATCGGCGTCACGCTGTTCGCGATCGCCCTGGCCGAGGGCTTCGCGGGTTACTCGCTCCCCGGCGACCTGCTGTCCGGTACCGGCCTGCGCATCGCTCAGGGCATCATGCTCTCCCTGCCGGTGGTGGGGACCTACGTGAGCATGTTCGCGTTCGGGTCCCAGTACCCCGGCGAGGATCTGATCTCCCGGTTGTACAGTCTGCACATCCTGCTGCTGCCCGGAGCGTTGATCGCACTGGTCACCGTGCATCTGATCCTGGTCTTCCACCTGAAGCACACCCAGTGGCGCGGCCCCGGCAGGAGCAATCGGAATGTCCGCGGCAAGCCGCTGTTCCCGCAGTTCATGGCGTCCTCGATGGGGCTGTCCTTCATGGTCTTCGGGGTGACGGCGCTGCTGGGCGGGCTCGCCCAGATCAACCCGGTGTGGGTGTACGGGCCCTACCGCCCCGACGTGGCGGCGACCGGCTCCCAGCCCGACTGGTACGTCGGCTTCCTGGAAGGCGGGCTGCGGCTCGTGCCGAACTGGGAGACGAACATCGCCGGCCACACGATCATGTGGAACGTGCTGCTGCCGGCGGTGGTCCTGCCGGTGCTCCTCTTCGTCGTCCTGTATGCCTACCCCTTCGTCGAGCAGCGGCTGACAGGCGAGTGGCGCGAGGAACAGCACCTGTGCGACCGCCCGCGGGAACGCCCCGTGCGCACCGCACTCGGCGTCGCCGGGATCACCTTCTACGGCGTCCTGCTGCTGGCAGGCGGCAACGACATCGTGGCGCACACCTTCCGTATCTCGCTGGACGCTCTCACATGGATCCTGCGCATCTCCCTGGTGGTGGCGCCGATCGCAGCCTTCCTGCTCACCCGGCGGCTGTGCCACGCACTGCTGGAGGCCGAGCGGCAGCGTCTGGCCGAGGGCGAGGAGACCGGGGAGGTGCGCCAGACCGTGGAAGGCGGCTACGAGAGCGATCACCGGCCCGTGACCCGGTTCCGGCCGGGGGCTCCGAGGAAGCCGCTCAGTCTTTCCGAGTTGCGTACTGGAAAACCAGACCGAGAACCCCCCGCGCCAGCACCCCGGCACCGATGAGGAACAGCCACAGCCCGTAGACCACGCCCAGAGCGGCCATGGCGAAGCCCAGGGCCGTGATGATGGGCCATGCGCTGTGGGGCGGGAAGAACTCCAGGGGGCCGACCGCGTCCGCCACTTTGGCGTCTGTACGGTCCTGGGGGCGGCGTCCGCGACGCCGGTACTGCACCGCGCAGAAGAAGGAGACCACGCCGGCCATGCCGAAGGCGACGATCAGTACCGCGGTACCGGCCGGATCGCCCGACCAGGCCCCGTAGAGTGCGGCGGCACCCGCGAAGAACAGGGCGACACCGCCGAACAGCAGAGCCTCGATCTTCATCGCGGTCCCTCCTCCACCAGCTCGCGGCCGGCCTCGGGGTGGTGCAGGTCGAAGGCGGGCGACTCGGACCGCACACGTGGCAGGGCCAGGAAATTGTGCCGCGGAGGAGGGCAGGACGTCGCCCACTCGAGTGCCCTGCCATATCCCCACGGGTCGTCCTCGGTGACCCTCTCGCCGTGCTGCGCGGTGTGCCAGACGTTGTACAGGAACGGCAGCGTGGAGACGCCGAGCAGGAACGCCCCCACGGACGACAGGGTGTTGAGCAGGGTGAACCCGTCGGCGGGCAGATAGTCGGCGTAGCGGCGCGGCATGCCCTCCGCGCCGAGCCAGTGCTGCACCAGAAAGGTCAGCTGGAACGCGGGAAACAGCAGCCAGAAGTGCACCTTGCCGAGCCGCTCGTCGAGGAGCTTCCCGGTGAACTTGGGCCACCAGAAGTAGAACCCGCCGAACATCGCGAAGACGACCGTCCCGAACAGGACGTAGTGCAGGTGAGCCACGATGAAGTACGAGTCGGTGACGTGGAAGTCGATCGGCGGGGAGGCGATCAGCACGCCGCTGAGACCGCCCAGCAGGAACGACACCAGGAACCCGAGCGACCACAGCATCGGCGTCTCGAACGAGATCGACCCCCGGTGCATCGTGCCGATCCATGCGAAGAACTTGATCCCCGTAGGCACCGCGATCAGGAACGACATCAGAGAGAAGAACGGAAGGAGCACCGCACCGGTGGCGAACATATGGTGAGCCCACACGACCGCGGACAACATCGTGATCGCGGTCGTCGCGCCGATCATCGGCAGATAGCCGAACAACGGCTTGCGTGAGAACACCGGGATGATCTCCGAGACGATACCGAAGAACGGCAACGCGACGATGTAGACCTCCGGATGGCCGAAGAACCAGAACAGGTGCTGCCACAGGATGGCGCCGCCGTTCGTCGCGTCGAAGATGTGCGCCCCGAACTTCCGGTCGGCCTCCAGGGCCAGCAGCGCGGCGGTGAGCACCGGGAACGCCGGCAGGACGAGGATCGATGTGAACAGGATGTTCCACGTGAAGATCGGCATCCTGAACATGGTCAGCCCCGGGGCGCGCAGACACAGGATGGTGGTGATGAAGTTGACCGCGCCGAGCGTCGTCGACACGCCCGTCACCACGAGGCCCATCGCCCACAGGTCGCCGCCGGCACCGGGGGAGTGGTAGGCGCTGTTCAGCGGGGCGTAGGCGAACCACCCGAACGACGCGGCGCCGCCCGGCACCAGGAACCCCGCCACCACCATCAGCCCGCCGAAGAGGTACATCCAGTACGACAGGGCGTTCAGACGGGGGAAGGCCACGTCCGGGGCGCCGATCTGCAGCGGCATCACCGCGTTGGCGAACCCGGCGAACATGGGGGTCGCGAACAGCAGCATCATCACCGTTCCATGCACCGTGAGGAACTGGTTGTAGCCGTCCCGGGACAGGAACTGCAGACCGGGACGGGCGAGCTCCGCCCGCATGCCCAGGGCCAGCAGGCCGGCGAAGAGGAAGAAACAGAAGGCCGTGACCATGTACAGCCTGCCGATCACCTTGTGATCGGTCGTCGTCGTCCAGCGCAGCAAGGCCCGGCCGAAGGACGATGTGGCGGTGGTCCGGCCCCGGGCGGCGGTGCGTTCCGACAGGTGCGTCATCGTTCTCCTCCACGGGCCGTTGCCACGCGGCGTCACGCCCCGCCACGAGGGCCGGACGGCACGCGGGCGCAGCGCGGGTGCCCAGGTCGCACCGCGGGAAACCGGTCGAGGCGAGGAAGGAGCGATGGCGGAGCCGGCGTCGGGCCGGTCGGCGGAAGATCGCCAGTGCGGACCATGGCCGTCCGTCGCGACGATATCGCCGAGGGCCCAGCGCAGGCCGTCGCGCCGCGCCCGCCGCGCGGGTGTTCACCGTGGTGGGCCCAACGGGGGTCGCCCGGACGGGTTAGGGTGACGTGTTTCTCCCTCCGTCAGGGGTACCGGGGAGGAATGATGACGATCTCTCTGGAATTGGCCGCTTCAGACGCCGCTTGGGCCGTGGTTGGTGCCTTCGCAGCCGGTCTCGTCGTCGCGGGAGCCCTGATCTGGGCCATCCGGCTTGGGACCAGAGTGCGACGCCGCGAACAGAGCCCCCAGCGCACATCCCCACAGCCCCCACGACCGGCCTCCGGGCCCGTCATGGAGTCCCGCGAGAGGAGGGAGCCGGACGAGGTGCCACGGGCCGGGGACGAGAGCGAGCGCCTGACCCCGCACGAGCTCCACGCCGCCGGGACCAAACGCAGCGAAAACCAGAAGCGCCCGCGCTGGAACCGCGGATCCGGCGGCTCCTTCGGCAGCGGCGGCTCCGGCGCGACCTGATCCCTCGTCTCCCCTTCGCCGCCACTCCGGACGCATGGGGAACTCCAGCCACACGGGACCCGAATGTCGGTAAACGGTCGGCCATCTCGTTGGCGCGACCTATGAGCTGTCGCCGCGACGCCCCATCGTCGCCCCGCGTTCCGCGTGCGTCGGATGACCACTTCGGGGAACTCGGTGTCCCGAACGAACGCCGATGCGAGCGGGGTGTCCCAGATGCCTAACCCACAGCAGCCCGAGCAGCGACGCAGCACCAAGGGCGGCGCAACACCGCAGCAGAGTGCCGAGCTCAAAGCACGGCAGGCCCAGGCCAAGGGCGGGCACGCCCACGGCACGGACAAGGGCGACAAGGGCGGGGGACGGGGCGGCGGCGTACCGCCGGATCAGCGGACCGAGCATCCGTGAGGCCAGGTCGTCCCCTCGCTGAAGGAAAGGAGAGGTGCCATGCCGGCCGGATCGAGCTCCAAGCGCGAGCGGCAGTACGAGCACATCAGGAAGAGCGCCGAGGATCGTGGCGAATCGTCCAAGCGGGCCAAGGAGATGGCGGCCCGGACGGTGAACAAGGAGCGCGCCAGGTCGGGCGAGTCGAAGACCGCGAGCAAGACCTCCACTCGTGACCCGAAGTCGGCGCCCCAGCGCGGTGGGCAGCGCTCCCGCAGCGGTGCGGAAGGGCCCACCAAGGACCAGCTGTATGAAGAGGCCAAGAAGCGCAACATCCAGGGTCGCTCCTCCATGACCAAGCAACAGTTGGAGAACGCGCTCGGCCGCTGACGGCAGGTGCCCGGTCCCCAGAGGAATCCTTCGGCTGGGGACCGGGCCGATGGGGGGCCGGTGAACAACACGGTCCGCCGCCGCCCATACCGTGGCTCTTATTCTTGCTTATTCAATCCAGAACTATTACGGTGCGGGTCATGGCCAGGACCCGGGAGTTCGACATAGACCAAGCGGTCGACCGCGCGATGGCCTTGTTCTGGGGCCGCGGCTACACGGCGACCTCCCTGCAGGACCTCACCGCCGAACTCGGTATCGGCAGCGGCAGCCTGTACGCCGCGTTCGGTTCCAAGGAGCAGCTCTATGCCAGGGCCCTTGAGCGGTACTGCTCGCGCAACGCCGGCGCACTGATCGCGGAGCTGGAGTCGGCCACCGACATGCGTTCCGCACTGCGGGCGGCACTCACGGCCATGGCCGAGGCGGACCTGGATGATCCTGAGCGTGGCTGCTTCCTGGTCAATGCCGCCACCGAGCGCTCGGCCGATCCGGCGACCGTGGACCGGGTCTCGGCAACACTGCGCCTGGTGGAGAGCGCGATCGCCGGCGCCCTGGAGCGGGCGAAGGCGCGTGGGGAACTGCCCGCCGGCAAGGACGCCGCCGGGCTGGCCCGGTTCCTGACCACATTCATCCAGGGGCTGCGTGTCATGGGCAAGGCGCGTGCCGACCGGGCGTTCCTCGAGAGCGCTGTCTCCAACGCTCTGACCGCTCTGGACTGAGCAGGAGCGTACCCTGCGACTGCCGGCCGCCCCGGCTCCGGCGTACGCCTGACCGCGGACAACCGGTCAGCGGTGCCGTCGCGTTGGCGGGCGGCCGCGCGCCGCAGCCTCATCTTTCTGGTCGACGGCCTGGCGGCGGTCAGGCGGCGGCACAGCCCACGCCCTGGGCGCCGATCGGGCGCTCAGCGCAGGTTGACGTGCCGCTCCGCAGGCTGGACGCTCTGCGGAGCTTCGCGTGGCGGCGGAGCCGCGGCGTACAGCCCGCCCCTTTCAAGAAAGGCCAGCATGATCATTTCGATCGTGACACCCGTCCATGGCGAGGGGACGCGGTTTCTCGCCGAGGCCTATGCCTCGTTGAGCACGCAAGTCCTTCCCGACGGGTGGTCATGGGAATGGTGTGTGCAGGAGGACGGGAGCGATGTGAACGCTGCTGCTCATCTGGCTGCGGATGACAAGCGTGTCCGGATCTCATCGTCCCGCCGAGGCGGTCCCCATGTGGCCAGGACCATGGCACTCGCCCGGTCGTCCGGTGTGTACGTGAAGACGCTGGACTCCGACGACCAGCTCACTGCCGGTGCTCTCGCGCGGGACATCGCCGTCCTGGAGGCGCACCCGGCAGTGGGCTGGACGACGTCTCGCGTGGTTGATCTGCTGGAGGACGGCAGCACTCGCTCGTTCGAGCACAGTGACCCGCTCCCCGGCCGCCTCCCGCGGGGGAGCGCCTTCGCATTCTGGGTCGAGCATCGCCGCCCGCGGATTCACCCGGCCACGCTATGCGTTCGACGTCCTCTGCTGGCTCTGCTCGGCGGCTGGATGGCGCTGCCCGCGTCCGGGGACACCGGGCTGCTCCTCGGGCTGGACTCGTTGTCGGACGGATGGTTCATCGGCGATACCGGCCTCATGTATCGCAAGCATGCCGGCCAGATCACCACGCACCCGGATCACCGGGCCGGGCCGGAATGGGAGGCTCGTATGTCCCTGATTCGGGAACATGCCGAGGCTTTGCGTGCGTGGTCGGGAGGAATGCCTCAATGACTTGAGGGTGATTGTCCGTCCCGACAAAGTCGCCCTCATCGACTTGTTCTGCCGGCGGCCTGATTCGTGTCCGGTGAGGTGACCTCTGCGGGGCGTGCCCGTGGACCAGTTCTCAGCCTGGCGCCGGTTTCGCCCAGCGTGATGGGTTTGCCGCCGGCGCCTGTCGGCGGCCCCTGCACCCGCGAGTAGGCCGGCCGAAGGTCACCGACGTCGAGCAACTCCGGCTCAGGCGCCGGCGGAGAGGTTGGCCCTCAGCCGGCGCCGGCGCAAGTCCCCGCCGGTTTCGCAGCACCCGCGCACCCCACTGACCCCACATCACGCCCGACGTGCGTGAACTCCTTGATGTGCGGTGCATCGTCCGTGAGGGGTGCCCAGGTCAGGGCGTGAGCATGCGGTCCTGCTCTACCGGGGGAGTGCCGTCGTGCCAGGGCAGGGCCTTGCCGAAGCGGACCAGCTCGCCGTAGAGGGCGGGATCGACGTGGTCGGCGAAGATCAGGTCGAGCACCGGCCCGGCGGCCTGGGCCGGGGACTGGGCATGGCTGTAGTCGCGGAACCAGGGGCGCGAGGTGGCGGTGTCGACCATGCCGGGACAGACGGAGGCGATCAGCGTTCCGGTGGCGAGATCGTGTTCGCGGCGCGCGGCGGCGACCGCGCGGACGGCGGCGACCTGGGCCACCTTGGAGGGCACGTTCAGCCAGCGGGGCCAACCCGCCTCCTCGGCGGTCCTGTTGTGGACGGCAGTGCGCCAGGACTCGACGGCGTACTCGACCTGCTCGAGGCTCGCGCCGTCGAACAGGTGGTGCAGCCGTGGGGCGAGGTGACCGAGGGTGCCCAGGCTGCTGGCGATGACGAGCAGTCGCCCGCCCGGGCGCAGGACGGGGCCGAAGGAGCGCAGGATCGCGTGGGTGGCGGTGTTGGAGACGTCGATGAATTCGTCGGCCCGCGCGGCTTGTGATTCCTCGGGCAGCAGGCGGGCGACCGCGTTGGAGACGACGATGTCGACGCCGCCGTACTGCGCACCGAGTTCGTCGGCGAGGCGGGCGATGGCGTCGGTGTCGGTGACGTCCAGGACTCGGCCCTGGACGCGGGCGCGGGTGCCGGGCAGCCCCGTGACCTCGTGGGCGGCGTCCGTCACGGGCTGGTGGTTGCGACCGGTGAGCAGGACCAGGTCGTCCGGGTTCATACGGGCCGCCAGCCCTTCGACGAGGGCACGGCCGAGTCCCTGGTTGGCCCCCGTCACGAGGGCGATGCGTGACTGGTTCATGTCCGCCACGCTATGAACGCCGCATCCATGAGTCCAACGAAAGTACGGCATAGCTGGTATGCGTATTCGTCATGGACTTCTCCGATGTGTCGCTGACGGCGCTGCGCGTGTTCCGCGCCGTGGCCGAGCAGGGGACCTTCACCGCGGCCGCAGCGTCGCTGGGCTACACCCAGTCGGCGGTATCCCGGCAGATCGCCGCGCTCGAACGTGCGGCGGGCGCGGAGCTGCTGGAGCGGCGGCGCGACGGAGTACGGCTCACCGCGGCCGGCCGTATCGTCATGCGCCGCGCCACGATCGTGCTCGACGAGATCGACGCGACGGCCAGGGAGCTGTCCGGCCTGCCCGGGCAGGCCGGCACGGTCCGCGTGGGGTGGTTCCCCAGCGCCGGCGCCGTCCTGCTGCCCACAGCCCTGGCGGCGCTGCACCGCACGGACCCCGGTCTTCACATCGTCAGCCGAGAGGGCAGCACTCCTGCGCTGGTGCGCGCCCTGCGCGCCGGCAGCCTCGACCTGGCCCTGCTCGCGTCGGCACCGCCGTTCCGGCCGCCGGACGCCGAAGCGCCCCCGCTCGTGCTGCAGACGCTCACCGAACGCGCGCTGTGTCTCGCGGTACCCGCCACCCACCCGCTGGCCCGCGGCGACTTCGTCGACGTGGCAGACCTGCGCGGGCAGCGCTGGATCGCGGGCTCCTCCTCGCGGGAGGACGGCCTGATGGGCGTATGGCCCGGCCTGGACGAGCGGCCCGAGATCGTCCACACGGCCCGCGACTGGCTCGCCAAGCTCCGTCTCGTCGCCGCCGGCTGCGGGCTGACCACCGTGCCCGCCGCTCTCGCCGCCGCCGCGCCACCAGGAGTCCGCATCCTCCCTGTCCACGGTGGGTCCCAGGAACAGCGGCGCGTGCTCCTGGCCCGCCTTCCCCACCCACTGACCGGACCGGTCACGCGCGTGGCAGCCGCCCTCCGTGCCGCAGCCCTCGACGCCGAGACACCCTCTCTTCCCCCGCCGCCTCCGTGACGACGCCGCCTCGCCGGTCGGCCTCCCCCCAGACCTGAGCTGCCCCCACCGCGTGCCCGGACCGACCACCGCGCCGATCACGCAACGGTGTTTCGCCGTTGGCCGAGTATCCGGCCCCGCACCGGGCGGCCATGCGGGCGGACGGACGGAGTCGCGCGACCGTCATCCTCCGGGAGGTTCCATGCTCCTCAGTCGGAGATCACCCCGCGCCCGGGCACCCCTTCCGAAACTTTCGACGCCACCGTCGCGGAGCCGATTCCCGTCGCGGGCGCGGCGGTGCTGCTGCGCACGACCAGGCTGGTGGCCAGCTCCACCCGGGTCGCCACCGGCGACGGCTCCTCCCGTCCGAGGTCGAGCACCAGCTTGGCCGCCGCCTCCGCCATCTCCGTGAGCGGCTGGCGCACGGTGGTCAGCGGCGGTCCCACCCAGCGCGCCACCGGCAGGTCGTCGAAGCCGACCACGCTCAGATCCTCGGGGACGCGCAGGCCGAGCTCGCGGGCCGCCTCGTACAGGCCGAGCGCCTGGAGGTCGTTTCCCGCGAAGACCGCGGTGGGCCGGTCGGCCCGCCGCAGCAGTTCCAGCCCCAGCCGGTAGCCGGCCTCGTGGTGGAAGTCGCCGGTCAGGATGAGCGAGGGATCCACCGGCAGGCCTGCCGTCTCCAGCGCGGCCCGGTAGCCGTCCACCCGGGCCCGGCTGCACATCATCCGTGAGGGGCCGCTCAGCGCGCCGATGCGCGTGTGGCCCAGTTCGACCAGGTGCCGGGTGGCGGCAAGACCGCCCTGCCAGTTGGTGGCCCCGATCGACGGCACGTCCGCGCCCGGGTCACCGGCCGGGTCCATCACCACGAACGGGATGGACCTGCTGGTCAGCAGCGCGCGCTGCGGCTCGTCGAGGTCGGACAGCACCAGGACGACTCCGTGCGGGCGGCGGGCGGCGACCTGGTCGGCCCAGGTGCGCCCGGGGGTGAGCCGGCCCGCGCTCTCGGAGAGCACAACGCTCAGACCGGCGTCCCGCGCCACGTTCTCCACCCCCCGGATGACCTCCATCGCCCAGGCGCTCTCCAGCTCGTGGAAGACCACGTCGATCAGCGGCGAGCGGGTCGCCTCGGCGCGCCGGCGCCGGTAGCCGTGCGTGCGCAGCAGCTCCTCGACGCGGCTGCGGGTCGCCGGGGCGACATCCGCCCGCCCGTTGAGGACTTTCGAAACAGTCGGAGCCGACACACCGGCCGCACGGGCGATCTCGGCGAGCGTGGCGGTCTGCGTCTCCACGGGCTTCGCAGGGTTCATGCCCGCGATCGTAGCCCTGCGCAACCCCTTGACGAACCCCCTCCCCGGGCCTACGTTCCCGGAACATTCGGAGTGTCAATCGAAACATTCGGGAGAGGCTTCCTGTCATGGAGTCCTACAGCAGGCGCTGGTTCCTCGGCGCCGGCGCCACCACCGTGATCTCGGCCGCCGGTCTCACCGCCTGCGGCTCCGGCGGGGGTTCCGGCAGCGGCGGCGACACGATCACGGCGCTCGTCTACGGCGACGACGCGGTCAAGGTGCAGGTGAAGGCCGTAAACCGGTTCAACGCCTCGGTGGCGGCCGAGAAGGCGAAGGGCAAGGTCAAGCTGCAGAAGGTGCCCGGCTCGGAATACCCGGCCAAGCTGCGCACCGCGATGGGCTCGCCCAACGCACCGGATGTGTTCTTCAACTGGGGTGGCGGCTCGATCAAGGCCTACAAGGACGCCGGCCGGCTGGTCGACCTCACCGACACCATCGCGTCCGACCCGGTCCTCAAGTCCGGGTTCCTGCCCTCCGTACTGACAGCGGGCGCGCTGAACGGCCGCAACTACGGCATCCCCATGCGCGGCATGCAGCCCGTGATCCTCTTCTACAACAAGACCCTGTTCGCCGAGCACAGGCTCCAACCGCCCAGCACCTGGGACCAGTTGCTCGACATCAACGCCAAACTGAAGAAGGCGGGCATCACCCCGTTCGCGCTCGGCGGCGCGGACATCTGGCCGGAGCTGATGTGGCTGGAGTACCTGGTCGACCGCATCGGCGGCCCGGGGATCTTCGAGAGGGTCAAGAACGGCGATTTGGCCGGCTGGGGAGACCCGGCGGTCCTCAAGGCCGCCGAGACCGTCCGGCAGCTCATCGACGACGGGGCCTTCGGCAAGGGCTTCAACTCGGTGTCGTACGTCAACGGCGGCGCCCCCGCGGTCTTCGCCAAGGGCAAGGCGGCGATGCACCTGATGGGGTCGTGGGAGTACTCCACGCAGCTCGGCAAGTTCCCGGACTTCGCCAGGAAGGACCTGGGCTGGTGCGCCTTCCCGAAGGTCGACGGCGGCGCCGGTGACATACGAAACGTCGTCGGCAACCCGACCAACTACTGGTCCGTGAACGCCCGTACGTCCAACAAGGACGCCGCGCTCGCCTTCCTGCGGGACTGCGCCTCCGAGGCGTACGCCAAGGACCTGGTGGCCAACGGCGACATCCCGACCACGTCGAACGCGGAGAAGCTGCTGGGCTCCTCTCCCAACCCCCGGTTCGCCACATTCCAGTACCGCATGGTGCAGCAGGCGCCCGCGTTCACGCTCAGCTGGGACCAGGCGGTCGACCCGGACATCTCGACGCCGATGCTGACCGAGGTCAACAAGCTGTTCGTGGGCAAGTCGACACCCGCCCAGTTCGTGTCCGCCGTCAAGGGGCTGAAGTGAGCGGCGCGCCCGCCGCGCCGACCGCGCCCCCCGGGCGGGCCGCCCGGCCCGGGACGCGCGGCCGGGGCGCCCGCGGCACCGGGACGGGAGCGCGGGCCGGCCGTCCGCATGTCGTCTGGGTCCTGCCCGGCGTGCTGTTCTTCGGCTTCTTCGCCGTCGTCCCGATGGCCCTCGCCTTCTTCCTGTCCTTCACCCGGTGGAACGGCCTGGGCGACCCGCAGCCCGTCGGCCTCGCCAACTGGCGCGAACTGCTGTCCGACGACCACCTGCCCCAGTCCCTGACCGTCACCGTCCTGCTGACCGTGGTCAGCTGGGCGTTCCAGACGGTGGTCTCCCTGCTGCTCGGCGTGTGGGCCGCGGGCCGCCAGCGCAACCGCGCCGTGCTGTCAGCCGTCTTCTTCGTGCCCTTCCTGCTGTCCTCGACGGCGATCTCGCTGCTGTTCTACGCCCTGCTCGACCCGAATTTCGGCATCGTCCACAAGGACACCCTCGGCTCCACCGGCGGCGCCTTCCTCGCCATCGTGTTCGTCGGCGGCTGGCAGTTCATTCCCTTCCACACCCTGATCTACCAGGGTGGGGCACGGCAGATACCCGAGGTCCTCTACCAGGCGGCGGCCATTGACGGTGCCGGCCGCCTGCGCCAGTTCCTCTCGATCACGCTTCCGCAGTTGCGCCACACGGCCACCACGTCCGGTGTCCTCATGGTCGTCGGCTCGCTGACGTACTTCGAGACGGTGCTGATCCTCACCCAGGGCGGCCCCGGCACGGACACCGCGATCCTGCCGTATCTGATGTACCAGTCGGGCTTCAAGAGCTACGACTTCGGCTACGCCAGCGCCATCGCGTCCTTCCTGGTCGTGGCCGCCACCGCGCTGTCGCTGCTGCTGGTGCGGCTGACCGGCTTCGGCGCGATGCGCAGCGTACGCGAAGGGATGTGACACCGTGTCACACGACACGCTTCCGCGACCGGCGACGACGTCCGCGCCACCTGTGCCCGCGCCGCCGCGCCGCCGCCGGCACTGGAGCCGGCGCGCCAACCCGCTCGCGGGCCTCGGCTCCATCCTGTGGCTGGCCGTCGTGATCGTCCCGATCTACGCGATGATCTCGGCGTCCCTGACCCGGCAGGACGACGCGCTGGGCAAAAACGCGCTGAAGCCGCCGAGCCGGCCGACCCTCGCCAACTACGACACCGTCCTGCACAGCGGCTTCTTCCACCTCCTGGCCAACACCGCCATCGTGGCAGCGGCGGTCGTGGCCGTCGTGCTGGTCCTGTGCGTGCCGCTCGCCTACGTGGCCGTACGCACCCGTACCTTCTTCTCCGGCGCGGCCTTCCGGCTGTTCCTGCTGGGCGTCGCGATCCCCGCGCAGGCGGTGGTGGTCCCGCTGTATCTGATGATCGCCAAGCTGAACCTCTACGACAGCCTGCTCGCCATCGTGCTGCCCACGGCGGCCTTCGCGATGCCGGTGTCGGTGCTGATCCTGACCGGCACCCTGCGGGACATCTCCGAGGAGCTGTACGAGGCGATGGCGCTGGACGGCGCCTCAGCCACCCGGATGCTGTTCCAGATGGTGATCCCGCTGGCCAAGGGCGGCATCAGCACCGTCGTCGTCTACTCGGCGCTTCAGGCCTGGAACGGCTTCCTCTTCCCGCTGATCTTCACCCAGTCCGACGGCCCGCGGGTGCTCACCCTGGGGCTGTTCACCTACGTCAGCCAGTTCGGCGTCGACATCCCCGCCCTGCTCGCCTCCGTCGTCCTCTCCGGTGTCCCCATCTTCGCCGTCTACCTGGTGGCCCGCCGCGCCCTCGTGGGCGGGCTGATGGGCGTGGGCGGTAAGTGAGGCACCGAGCGGGGCGCTCGCCCCGCCTTTCCGACAGGAGTTCCATGACCCTCGCTCCCTGGCGTGATGCCGCCCTGCCCGCGGCCGCGCGCGTCGACGACCTGCTGTCCCGGATGACCCTGGAGGAGAAGACCGCCCAGCTGTACGGCGTGTGGGTGGGCGCCGCCACGGACGGCGACGGCGTCGCGCCGCACCAGCAGGCCATGAACACCGACTGCGACTGGGACGAGCTGATCACCCGGGGCCTGGGCCAGCTCACCCGATCCTTCGGCACCGCCCCGGTGGACCCGGCGATCGGCGCCAGGGCGCTGGCCCGCGCCCAGCAGCGGATCGTCGAGGCGGGCCGGTTCGGGATCCCGGCCGTCGCCCACGAGGAGTGCCTGGCGGGATTCACGGCCTGGCGCGCCACGGCCTACCCGGTGCCGCTGGCCTGGGGCGCCACCTTCGATCCGGCGCTGGTGGAGGAAATGGCCCGGCACATCGGCCGGGACCTGCGCGCGGTCGGCGTCCACCAGGGCCTGGCCCCCGTCCTGGACGTGGTCCGCGACCTGCGCTGGGGACGCGTCGAGGAGACGATCGGGGAGGACCCCTATCTCGTCGGCACCATCGGGACCGCGTACGTCCGGGGACTCGAGTCGGCCGGAGTCGTCGCCACGCTGAAGCACTTCGCCGGCTATGCCTCCTCCGCGGGTGCCCGCAATCTGGCCCCGGTGCGAGCGGGCACGCGCGAGTTCGCGGACATCACACTGCCGCCCTTCGAGATGGCGCTGCACGAGGGCGGGGCCCGCTCGGTGATGGCGGCCTATACCGAGACGGACGGCGTTCCCGCGTCGGCGGACCCCGGCCTGCTGACCGGACTGCTGCGCGAGGAGTGGGGCTTCACCGGCACGGTCGTCGCCGATTACTTCGGCATCGACTTCCTGCGCACCCTGCACCGGGTCGCCGAGAGCCCCGCCGAGTCGGCACACCTGGCGCTGGCCGCCGGCATCGACGTCGAACTGCCGACGCTGAAGTGCTACGGCGACGACCTGGTCGTGGCGGTGCGGGAGGGCCGCGTCCCCGAGCCTCTCGTGGACCGCGCGGCCCGCCGCGTCCTGCTGCAGAAGTGCGAACTCGGCCTTCTGGACGAGGACTGGCGCCCCTCGGTGCCCGAGGCGGTCGACCTCGATCCGGAGGAGAACCGAGCCCTGGCCCGTCGCCTGGCCGAGGAGTCGGTGGTCCTGCTCGACAACCCCGACGGCGTGCTGCCGCTCCCCCCTGACGCGCGGATCGCGGTGGTCGGACCGCGGGCGGCGGACGCCCTCGCGATGCTGGGCTGCTACTCCTTTCCCTCGCATGTGGGCGCGCAGCACCCGCACGTCCCCACGGGCATCGCCATCCCGACCCTGCTGGAGGCGCTGCGCGACGAAGTCCCGCACGCCAAGGTCGTGTTCGCCGAGGGTTGCGGGGTATCGGACCCGGACACCTCCGGTTTCGCCGAGGCGGTGGCGACGGCGTCGGAGGCGGACGTGTGCGTAGCGGTCCTCGGCGACCGCTCCGGCCTGTTCGGCCGCGGCACCTCGGGCGAGGGCTGCGATGTGCCGGACCTCTCACTGCCCGGTGTCCAGGGAGAACTGCTCGACGCGCTGCTGGCGACCGGGGTGCCGGTGGTGCTGGTACTGCTGACCGGACGCCCCTACACGCCGGTCCGTCCGCACGGCCGGCCGGCCGCGGTGGTCCAGGCGTTCTTCCCGGGCGAGGAGGGCGGCCCCGCGGTGGCGGGGGTCCTGACCGGCCGCGTGAACCCCTCGGGCAGGCTTCCGGTGAGCGTGCCACGGATGTCCGGTGGCCAGCCATGGACCTACCTCCAGCCGCCGCTGGGCCTGGCCGGCCAGGTCAGCAGCCTGGACCCGAGCCCGCTGCACCCCTTCGGACACGGGCTGTCGTACACGCGATTCACCTGGGACGGCTTCACGGGCACGGAGCCCGTCATCGGCACCGACGGCACCTACGACCTGTCGCTGACGGTTCGCAACACGGGCGGCCGGCGGGGCGCGGAGGTCGTCCAGCTGTATCTGCACGACCCGGTGGCCTCGGTGACCCGCCCGGACGTCCGCCTGATCGGCTACCGGCGGCTGGAGCTGGACCCAGAAGAGTCCCGCCGGGTGACCTTCCGCTTCCACGCGGACCTGTCGGCCTTCACGGGCCGCACCGGCGCCCGCGTCGTCGAACCGGGTGCCCTGGAGCTGCGGCTGGCCGCGTCGAGTATGGACGTCCGCCACACGGCCCGCCTCACGCTCACCGGCCCGGTCCGCGAGGTGGGACCGGGCCGCCGACTGCACTGCGGGACGGAGTCGTCCATGGACGGGTGACCCGTCTTCGCGTGCGGCACGAGTCCTCAACTCCCCGAACACAGCCATGATCGAGGCGGCCGGGGATCTCCCACCCGCCGACGAGAGCTGTGCTGACCACCCCGCTGCTCGGCAGGGCAACGGGTGACCCGGCCCAGGCCGCAACCGGCCGGCGGTAGATTCACCGCGCTGACGCGTCCTGCGTGCAGGTGCACGTTTTCGGCCGTGACGGCCAGGCCCGGCCCGCTGCTCTCGCTTTGGGTTCCCGTGGGCCTGTCCTCGCCCCTGCCGGCCGCACCGCGAACGCCGGCTCGTGTCCCCACCGCTGCGACGCCCTTGTGGTGGCTGCCACCGGTGTCGGTAAGGAACACATCCGTCGTGTCGTTGCCCGTCGCTTTTGCGATGTGGGGGCGTGGGCGATGAGGAAGGTGTTGTTGGGCGCTGTCGAGAACTCCGTGACGATACCGGCCTAGCGGGGCGGCAACGTGCGCAGCGCCTTGGTGGGCGCGCCCTGGATCCGCAGGTTGACCGCGTCGCCGGCAGAGAGGCGGGAAGTCGCCACCGCTTCCGCGCCCTCGACCTGTCGGGCGGGCCGTGTACGAGGCCCCGTCGCGCCGGCTGGAGCCCGGCACTCGCATGCGTTTTCGGTGGTCCGCGCGTGGCGGTGGTGTCGAATGAGTCTCCGCTGAGGGGCCGCGACTGCCCCAGGCTTCAGCCCGGCTCCTGACAGGACCGGCGAAGGGGGCGGGTCCGCGCCTCGACCGCAGAGGCCGGCGCGTGAAGGCCGGCCGGAGCCGATCGCCGGATCCGGCAGGGGGCTCGGGGCCGGTCCTCGGACCCGGGACCGTGGCGCCGAAAGTGCTCGGCCGGGAACTTCGCGCTCAGAAAGTCCTGTTGGCCTCGTTGACATGCCGTGAGCCCACGCGTTTCACTCGACACTCGTGCATGGCAACGTTGTCAGGCCGTTGGGAGCGACCGGCACCGTTGTCAGTCGCTGGCGTTCTGCGTTCTTCGGCACGTCAGCACCTCATGTGCGAAGACGAACTGCTGTGGAGGCAACCGATGGTCCGACCTCGACGTTCAGCCGCGCCACGTAACCGCAGGAGACTCCGCCAACGCCTGGCCGTCGTCTCCGTCCTGGGCATTGCCGCACTACCGCTCCCGGCGATCGGGGGCGCCTACGCGGCGAGCGCCGTGACGCCGGCCTTTGTGAAGGACCCCGCGTCCCTCGTCAACCCTCTCATCGGCACCTCCGGTGCGGTGGACACCTTCCCCGGCCCCGCCATGCCGGCCGGCATGGTGCAGTGGGGCCCCGACACGACGCCCCACCGCCCCTCGGGCGGCGGCTACGAGTACAACGACAACAAGATCTCCGGCTTCAGCCTCACCCACCTCTCGGGACCCGGCTGCGGCGTCGCGGGCGACCTGCCCATCCTGCCGGTGACCGGCACGCTGTCGGGCAACCTCGGCAACGCCTCTGTCGGCTTCAGCCACGGAGACGAGCAGACCGGCATCGGCCACTACAAGGTCACGGACGCCAACGGGGTCAAGACCCAGCTGACCGACACCACCCGCGCGGGCCTGGGCACCTTCACCTTCCCCGCGGGCCGGCAGGCGAACTTGCTGTTCAAGCTCAGCGGGGGTGCCACGCAGGTGGACGGGACCCGCGTCCAGGTGGTGAACAAGAAGGAGATCAGCGGCTCCATCGACAGCGGTCACTTCTGCGGCGCGGGCAACCGGTACACGCTGCACTTCGACATCAAGTTCGACCAGCCGTTCACCGCGAGCGGTACCTGGGTCGGCAGCACCATCAACCCCAACGCGACGTCGCTGAAGGCGGGCAAGGTCCAGCAGCCCCTTCAGACGCACCCGTCGAAGCCGCTGAAGGAGAGGCACTTCACCGTTCCCGCGGCGCCGTCCCCGACCGTGCACGGGAGCGGCAGCACGTCCTCCGGTACGCCGTCCCCGGCACCGAGCGGCGGCGTCGCGCCCCGGGCGTCCACCACGGGCAACACCAGCACGAACAAGGCCGTCCAGCCCCCCACGACCGGCGCGAACGGTATGTACCTGACGTTCGACACGTCCTCCGACCCGACGGTGAGTGCGAAGGTCGGCATCTCGTACACGAGTGACGCCAACGCGGCCGACAATCTCACCACCGAGATCAAGAACTGGAACTACAACGCCGTCGAGCAGGCGAACCACGACGCCTGGAACGCGGTGCTGAACAGGGTCCAGGTCGGCGGCGGCTCCTCGGACCAGCAGGTGCAGTTCTACACCGCGCTCTACCACGCGCTGCTGCATCCGAACGTCTTCTCCGACGCCAACGGCCAGTACATGGGCATGGACGATCAGGTCCACAGGCTGGCCAAGGGGCAGCAGGCCCAGTACGCCAACTACTCAGGCTGGGACACCTACCGGTCCCAGACCCAGCTGATGGCGATGGTCGAGCCCAAGGTGACCAGCGACGTCGTCACCTCGATGCTCAACGGCTACGACCAGACGGGCCTGCTGCCCAAGTGGGCCTCGAACAACGGCGAGAGCTACGTCATGGTCGGTGACCCGGCCGCCGGCATCATCGCCGACGCGTACGCCTTCGGCGCCCGGGGCTTCGACTCGGACAAGGCGCTCGCCGCCCTGCAGCACGAGGCCACCGTCCCGAACAACGACCGCCCCGGCGAGTCGGTGCGGGACGCGAAGGGCTACCTTCCGCTGGACGAGAACGACTACGGCTGCTGCAACTTCTACGGCCCGGTCTCCACACAGCTGGAGTACGACTCAGCCGACTACGCCCTCGCCGCCTTCGCCAAGTCGCTGGGCAAGACGGCCGTGTACCAGAAGTTCGCCACTCGCGCCCAGGACTGGATGAACGTCTTCAACCCGCAGACCGGCTACATGCAGGGCAAGAACAAGGACGGTCAGTTCGCGGGCGGCTTCACCCCGGGTACCTCCAACGGCTTCGTGGAGGGCACGTCGGCCCAGTACACGCCGATGGTCCCCTTCAACCTCCGGCAGCTCATCCAGGCGCGCGGCGGGAACAAGGTGTACTCGTCCTTCCTGGACAGCCTCCTCGACAACATCACGAACCCCGGCAACACCAACGCCGACCTGAGCAACGAGCCCAGCGTGGAGATCCCCTGGGAGTACAACTACACGGGCGAGCCGTGGAAGACCCAGGCGGCGGTTCGCGAGGCCCAGCAGAAGCTGTACTTCAACGCTCCGGTCGGCTCGTTCGGCAACGACGACCTGGGCGCGATGAGCTCCTGGTACGTCTGGTCCGAGCTCGGCATGTACCCGGAGACGCCGGGCACGGACACCCTGGTACTCGGCAGCCCGGTGTTCCCGGTCGCCCAGGTGACCTTCGGCAACGGCAAGCCGGTGCAGATCAACGCTCCGCAGGCCGCGCCCGACGCGCCGTACGTGCAGTCGCTCGATGTCAAGGGCAAGGAGTGGAAGACCTCCTGGCTGACCTACGAGCAGTTCAAGGGCGCGGGTTCGGTCGACTTCACACTCGGCACCTCTCCCGACAAGTCCTGGGCGTCCGACCCGTCGGCGGTGCCGCCGTCGGACACCACAGGCGGCGACCGGGTGCTGGCCGCGACCGGCCCCAGCAGTGACGGCCTGGTGCTCCAGCCGAACGCGTCCGGTGACGGCACGCTCTTCCTGACCAACCTCGGCAGCAAGGACGTCACGGTCGACTGGAAGGCGACGGCGCCCTCCGGCGTCACGCTGGACGCGACGTCCGGCTCGGTGAAGGTGCCCGCCTCGGGCAGTGCCGAGGCGAAAGTCCACGTGACAGCGGGCGCGAGCGAAGGCACGTTCCCGGTCACCTTCGCGCTGACCGATCACAGCACCGGGACGGCACTGAGCGGGGCAACCCTCCGTGTGGCCGTGGCCAAGGCCGGAGCGCTGTGGCCCTTCGACACCAACGAGGGCATCTACCCCGACGGCGCGAAGTTCTCCGGCGGCTTCGACGGCGGCGGTTGGGCGTTCTCGCAGAACGCGCTGTCGGCCGCGGGCGTCACGAGCGGCTCCACCGTCACGGTCGACGGCATCGCCTACACGTGGCCGACGGTGACGTCCGGTCAGCTGGACAACCTGGAGATGGCCGGCCAGACCATCCCGATGCCGGCCGGCACGTCGGGTGTGTCGCTGGGCCTGCTGGGCACGGCGACCAATGCGCCGACCGACGGCAGCGGGGTCTTGGGCACGATGACCGTCACCTACACCGACGGCACCACCTCCAAGGCCACGGTCGGCTTCTCGGACTGGACGCTCAACGCCGGGTCGAGCAAGCCGCTCCCCAGTGAGACGACGGCCGTCGCGACGGGCTACCGGAACACCGGCGGCGGGGGCCGGGACAACGTGAAGACCTACGTCTTCGCCACGAAGGTCCCGCTGGACGCGTCCAAGCAGGTGGCGTCGATCACGCTGCCGGTGACGGGCTCGACGGGCACCGACCACCTGTTCGCCTACGGCTTCGGCCAGTGAGGCACGGCAGGCGCTGACGACGGCGGGCCGGTTCCCGGGCGTGAGCCCGGGTCCGGCCCGCCGGGCGTGCCGACCGTTCCGACACAGGACAGGGCCATCCGATCTGCTGCGCGAGTGCGTCGACGAAAGGGTGGGCCGGTGACGAGAGCAAGGCCGATCCCACGGCACCCGACGAACGCGGGTCATCCCGCCGCGGCGCTCCGCAGGATGGCTTCGCCCGTTTCCGTCAGAGAGTGGATGACGCGTCGGCCGACGCGCTGACTGACCACGATGTTGCAGTCCCGCAGGACACCGATGTGCTGGCTGATGGCTCCCGGGGTGCAGTCCATCTCCGCGGCCAGCTCGCCGGTGGATGCGGGCATCACCAGGGACTCGATCACTGATGCCCGGGCCCTTCCGACCAGCGCTGCCAGCGGGCTGGGGCGTTCGGTGCTGCCGCGTCTCCAGACGTCCGCGACCCCCGGTCTCGGGTAGACGACCATCGATTGCAGGGGCGGAAGCATGGTGAGTACCTCGGAACCGCAGAAGATGCTCGGTACGAGCACGATTCCCTGGCCGTCCAGCTTGTTGTGGAATTCGTACGTACTGTGCACGGAGAGCCGGGAGCCATCCCATCCCACTCGTTCGTGGAGTGAGGAGAAGACCGACGCCGCACCGGACCCCTCCATGATGTGCATCCGGGAGCGGATGTCGTGGTGCAACTCCCGCTGGAGCCGCCGCCAGTACGGTTCCAGCGCCAACCGCCAGTAGGTGTGCAGCTGATCCGTGAGCCTGCCGATCGCGCGCTCGGGCCCGGCCAGCATCTGCCGGTGCAGGGACGCCGCGCCGGCCCGCCAGGCGGGCGGCGTACCGGTGTCCGCCGTCATCCAGGCCACTTCCTGGACGAAGTCCTCCGGCGCCGTGGCCCGCACCGCCTCCAGCTCCGCGGTGAGGCTTGCGGGAGCCGTACCCGGGGGTGGCGTGAGGAAGTCGGGTATGTAGCCCGAGGGCGGGATCACGGCACGCAGTGGCCTGAGATCGACGCCTTTCAGCCTTGCCTGGATGTCGTTGACCCAGGGAAGGTGCTGCCGTCGCCCTTCCGGAGATGCCAGCATCCGCAGGCTGTACACGCATTCACCCAGTGGGGAAAGCGAGAAGCGTACCCTCGCGACATCATCCGCCGTCGTCTCGTAGCGGATCACATCGCCTCCTCCCATCCCCCACAGGAGCCGTTCCCGTCTCCGCGGGAGCCGTCGCGCCCCGTCGCCGCACGCTCCGCGGATGAGCGGAGCGGCGGCCCACACACCCGGACGGAACGCCCGCTCACTCCGCAGCCCATCGTAACGGCAGCGTCCGGAGGGTGCACGTGCGGACCTGGGCAGGACCCGGGCCGGCTCCGCCCGGCAACTCCCTTTAATCTGGGAGGCGTTGAGTTGGCGGGATCGAGCGGGTTCACGATGCCGAACGGCGTTGATCACTTAGGATGGACTGCCGACCACATTCCCTTGCCGGCCGTGCCGCCGGATCCCGGAGACGACGCATGGACCTTGCCGCCGTACTGCCCCTGGTCACCGAGCGCCTTCAGCTACGGCTGTTCTCGCCGAGCGATGTCGATGACATGTATGAGTACCAACGGCTGGAGGAGGTCGCCCGCTACCTCTACCGTCCGCCCCGTACCCGTCAGCGATGCGAGGAGGTCATCGCGGAGATCGCGACGGCCACGGCGTGGGCGGAGGACGGTGATCAGCTGACCCTTGCCGTCTGCCGACAGGGGTCAAAGGGCGTCCTCGGCGAGGTGACACTGAAACTCGCGGACGCGCACGCCTGCCAGGCTGAGATCGGCTGGGTCTTCAACCCGCGTTTCCACGGCCTGGGTTACGCCGCCGAAGCCGCACGTGCCCTGGCGGTGCTCGCCTTCGACGAGCTGGGCGTACACCGGGTGTACGCCCGTCTCGACGTGGAGAACACCTCGTCGGTCCGGCTGTGCGAGCGCCTGGGCATGCGGCGCGAGGCCCATCTGGTGGAGAACGACCTGGACGGGGAGCGCTGGGGCAGCGAGTACATCTACGCGGCGTTGGCCGCCGATCTCAAGCGCTGACGCCGGATGTGCCGGCCGGGGCGTCCTGCTCCGGCCGGTGGTTTGCCGGTGAGGTCCGCAGGTGGTCGAAGAGGCGGTGACACTCCTGTGCGCCGGTCTCGGTGTACGGGCCGAGCCAGTCGGCGGCAGCGGCCAGCGCGGTGCGGAAACCGTCCTCGTCGCCGCCCGCCACCACGCTGTCGAGGCGGCTCAGCGAACGCAGCAACTCCGCGCGGCGCGTGGCGCTTTCCGGGTTGGCCTCCTGGATGTCCCAGTAGATCTCGGCCGGGGCGGTCAGAATGCGACAGGCCAGAGCGATGAGCATCCGCGCGGGCGGCGGCGCGATCCGCATCAGCTGTTCGACATCGACCGGCTGCTCCGACAGGGCGGCAGCGAAGGCGAGCACCGCGGCGTGGGGCAGGGCCTGGAGCAGGGACATGGCGGTGTCGTGTTCCTCCGGGCCCATGACGGAGACCACCATGCCCCCGTCCTCGAGCCTCGTCCGGAGCCGGTCCACCTCGTCATCCGGCCGTTGCGCGATGAGGACCACCGGGCGTCCCGCAGAGTGGAGCGTGGGGGAGAACATCGGGTTCACTCCCAGCACCGGTTGCGGCACGCCCACCTCACGCGCCCTGGCGAACAGGGGGTTCTGCACCGAGCAGGTGGACACGATCACGGCCTGTTCGGAGGCGGTCCGTGCGAGCCAGTCCAGGCAGCGCGCCGCGGTCTGCTCCGGGAGCGCCAGGACCACGATGTCGGCCGTGGCGACGGCCGCACGCACGTGCGCCGGAGGGTCGGTGACGTCCGCGGTGTGGTCGGCCTGACCGGCGCGGTCGACCGTCGTCACCTGCTCGGGGTGGCGGACGAGGCTGCGCAGCACCCAGCGTCCCACCACTCCCGCGCCTCCGAGGACGACGACCCGGCGTTGTGCTGTCACCGTGCCTCCTGCCGGTCGTCGGTGCGGGCGCCGCCTCGGCCGGCGCGCAGTCCGTGGTGCGGCACGCTGGCCTTCACCAGGATCTCCCGGAACTCCTCGTCCGGATCCGACAACGCCGTGATCGCTCCCCCCACCCCGAACGTGGCCGATCCGTCCCGCACGACGGCGGTACGGATCACGATGCTGAGGTCGAGGGCGCCGGAGAACGACAGCCAGCCGAGGGCGCCGGAATATATGCCGCGGCCCGTGCCCTCCAGCTCGTCGATGATCTCCATCGTGCGTTTCTTGGGCGCTCCGGTCATGGAGCCACCGGGGAAGCAGGCCCGTACGGCCGCCAGCGCCGAGCGGTTCCACCTCAGGCGGCCCCGGACCGTCGAGACCAGTTGGTGGACGGACGAGTAGCTTTCCACCACGAACGCTTCGGGAACGTGGACGCTGCCCGGCTCGCAGACGGCGTTGAGATCGTGCCGCACGAGATCGACGATCATCAGGTTCTCGGCACGGTCCTTGGGAGAGGTGAGCAGCTCCCGCTTCAAGGACGCGTCCTGCGCGGGGGTGTTGCCCCGCGGGCGCGTTCCCTTGATGGGCCGCGACTCCACCATCCGTTGCCGGTCCACCCTGAGGAACGTCTCGGGGGAGGAGCTGAGCACCTCGATGCCACCGCAGCGCAGATAGGCACCGTAGGGAACGGGGCTGACGGCCCGCATCCCGGCGTAGGCGTGCAGTCCGTCCCCGACCTCGGTGACATGTGCCTTGTTGGTCAGGCACACCTCGTAGCTCTCGCCGTCCAGTATGTACTGCTGGGTCTGCTTGATCAGTGAGAGGTAGGCGTCTCGGCCGTCCCTGAGGTTGAGTTCCTCCTCGGCGACGGGTCCTGGCCGGTAGCCCGCCGCATTCGACGGGCCGGGCAGGCCGCCGCCCGCCGGGAGGCGTGCGGGTGCGGCCGCCGCGGTGGGGACGTGGCCGCCGGGTTCGTCGAGAGGTGTCAGCCGGTATTCGAAGGCGCGGTCCTGCTGGTGGTCGAAGACCAGGAAGCTGCGGGTGTGCAGGAACCAGGCGTCGGGCTCGGGGGAGGGATGGCATGCGTTGCCGATGGTCAGGGCTTTCAGCTCGTATCCGAAGTAGCCGACGAGACCGCCCGTGAAGGGAAGCGGACAGTCCTCGGGGGCTTCCACGTCCACCGATTGGGTGATCTGTTCCAGCAGGTCGAAGACGTCGCCGGTGATCCGCTCCAAACGGCCCTCGCCGCTCAGCGTGAGCCGGCGGTGCGCCAGGTCGTATTCGAGCGCGACGCTGCCCTCACCGCCCCACGCTCCCATCAGGGAGTACCGGGACCCCGGGCGGTCGCTCGCCTCCGCGTCGAGCCAGAAGCTGTGCCGTACGTGGGCGTAGCGGGCGCGGAACTCCTCAAGCGGGGAGCGCGGCGACTGAAGCTCATGGATGCCGAGCCGAAGCCGCGTGGCTCCGCCCACCCGCCGGAACGCCTCCACCGCGGGGGAGCCGGCCTGCCCGGTGCCGGACTCCGGATCGATGCGCCGGCCGGCCGCCATGGTGAGGAAGTTGATGAGCAGTTCCCTGCCGCCCTGCGTCTCGATCGACTCGGGGTGGAACTGCACGCCCCACAACGGCTTCGTACGGTGGGCCACCGCCATGACCAGACCCTCGCTGTTCCAGGCGGTGCGGACCAGGCACTCGGGGAGGTCGGTGGCGATCAGCGAGTGGTAGCGCACCACGGGCAGTTCCTGGGGCAGTCCCGCGAACAGCCCGGTGCCCGTGTGCTTGATGGTGTCCACCCTGCCGTGGACGGGCTCGGGCGCGTGGACCGTCCGTGCCCCGAAGAACTCCGCGATGCCCTGGTGCCCGAGGCACACCCCGAGGACCGGCACCTCACACGCGGCGATCACGTCGAGGCACACGCCGAAGTCCGCGCGCCGTGAGGGGCGGCCCGGTCCGGGGGAGAGGACGACGGCGTCCACCTCGTGCAGAGGCAGCTCCTCGTAGGGCGTGGTGTTGGGCACGACCACGGGCATGCTGCCGGACACCTCGTAGAGGTACTGTGCGATGTTCAGGGTGAACGAGTCGAAGTTGTCGACGAGGAGGATCTTCACCGGGCGCCCTCGCAGGTCAGCTCCGCCATCAGCGCGTCCTCCTGGGCGCAGGTCTCGGCGATGATCCGCTGGAAGACGTCTCCCAGGAACTCCTCCGGCAGACCGTGGGCGGCGGCGTGGGCGCGTGCCCGGCCGACGACGAGTCCGACGCGTTCGGGCTGCATCATGGGTATGCCGTGCTGTGCCTTGAGCCGTGCGATGTCCAGGCACACCTGCACACGCGCCACAAGCAGGCCGAGGATCTCCTCGTCCAGCGCGTCGAGGCGGTCGCGGAGCGGAGCGAGCACGGCGGCCGGATCCGTGCGGTCGGCCTTCGCCTGGTCAGTCATCTATGTTCCTTTCGTGCCAGAAGAACTGGACCTTCCCCCGGGTCGTGGCACGGGGTGGTTCGCCTGCTTCCACGCTCAGGCCGGCGAAGCGCGAGGAGTCGGTGAGGATGCACAGGGTCTGGTGCTTGCGCAGGGCGGCCGCGCACGCCTGGTCCGTGACCGGTGCCAGCGCCGACCCCCTGAACACCAGTGAGAACAGGCCGTCGCGCGTGGTGACGCCGACCTGGTACACGCCGCCTTCCGGCAGCCCCGCCGGTTGCAGTGCCTCATCGAACATGGCCTTGGTGACGACCGTGCCGTCGATGTTGGTCGAGGCGCCGTCGCGGTCACCGATGCGCAGGATCCGCGCGGGCGATCCGCACGGGCAGTTCGAAGGGCGCAGCATCGCGTGGTCGCCCACCAGGTAGCGAACCAGCGCCGCCCCCGTGGTCGTGAGCACCGTCACCGCCAGCGAACCCCACATGCCGTCGGGGAGCCGCCGGTGGTCGTCGTCGAGGACTTCGGCGACGACGAGGTCCTCGTGCACGTGGTGCTCGGCACCGGTGAGGTGGGCGCACTGGTACCCGATGGGACCAGTCTCGGTGGTGCTGTAGGCGAACGACCTGACGCGGGTGCCGCTCGCGGCGAGCCGATCGGTCAGGGTGACGTCCATCCGGTCGCCGATGTAGTAGACGGCCGCCAACCGGGCCAGGGCCTCGGGTATGTGGGCCTGGAGCCGTTCGATGTGGATGGGCAGACTCACCAGGGCCCGTACGTCCACGTCGTCGATGAGCTCGGCGAGATGGGCCGCCGGGAGGGAGGTCCCCGCCGGGAGCACGGCCGCGCCGCGACGGGCGAGAACCGCGTCGACGAAGCCGTACCCGCCGAAGAGGTCGCCCGGAGCCATGGCGTTGATGACGGGCGGATTGTCACCGAGTCCTTCGCAGCACAGGCCGCGCGCACCCAGCAGCTCCACCCGCTCGTTGAAGAGCCGGTCGTGCCGCAGCGTCCGCACCCGCCCGGACGAGCCGCTCGACCGCAGGATCAACCGTGTGTCGCCACACGTGATGCGATGAGGTGCCTCGGGGCGAGCCCCCCACTCGGCCAACTGTTCACGTGTGGTCGGGGGGAGTGCGCTCAGCCCGTCGGGGGTGAGCAGGTGCGCGAACTTCCTGAGGGCCGTGCAGGTTTCGGATGCCAGGACGGCCCGGCGCATGAGTTCGAGGTTCTCCGTCTGCGCGTCCAGCAGGACCTGACGGTCGACCACGACGTCGTCGAGGAGTCTCATTCCGCCTCCATGTCGATGGCTATGGCCCCGACGGCGCTCTCGGCGGCGGCCCAGGCCCTCTGTGCGGTCGGGCCGACGGCTACGAACTCGCCGAGCCGGTCCCAGCTCGCGGTAGCGGGGCGCACCGTGTCACCGGGTGCGATCCACAGGTCCGCGGTGTGCACGCCCGGCTGCGCGAGGGCCGTCTCCAGCCCTGTCACGGCACGTACCCGGCCCGCCGTGCCGGTCGCCAGGTAGGCCTTGGCCGCCGCGGCGGCCACCGGGTCCGCAGGACGGGGCAGTGGCAGGCCCGCGAAGTGGGCGATCATGTCGAGTTCGAGGTCCCTGCCGGAGACCAGGCGCACCAGCGCGGGGATGCCGTCGCCTCCGGTGCGGGCGTGCGACTCCAGTAGGTGGACCTCACCGTCCCTGACGATCACCTCGGTGTGCGCCGGGCCCTCGCGCAGCCCCACGCGGTCCAGCAGGAGACGTACCGTCGAGGTCACCGCCGCGGTGAGCCCCTCGTCGAGCCCGGCCGGGACGATGTGCCCGATCTCGACGAACGCGGCGTTGGTGATCTTCCGTACGATCGCGCAGACTTCGTGGCGGCCCTCGTGGGAGAACGTCTCGACGCTGTACTCGTCGCCCTCGACGAAGGGCTCCACCAGGTAGTCCGTCACCGGCAGGACGTCGTGGTAGCGGTGCTCGTTGCGCAGCGTCCGCTGGGCGTGCTGCCATGCCGCGTCGACCTCGTCCGGGCCTTGGACCTTGATCACGCCCAGGCTCGCCGAGCCGTCCGCCGGCTTGACCATCACCGGGTATCCCGCGGCGCGGGCGACGTCACGGATGTCGGAGGCCGACCGGACCCGTGACCAGCAGACGCCTGGTGGGCCGCCCACGGCGAGGGCCTCGCGGGTGCGGGCCTTGTCGCGCAGCAGGGCGGTCACACCCTTGCCGGCGGCGAGCAGCCCGAGGTCGAGGGCTGCCGCCTCGGCGGCGGGGCAGGCGGGTTCGTGGTTGCTGACCACCCCCGCGAAGCCGAACTCCCGGTGCAGCTCCGCCGCCAGTTCGACCACGGCCGGGATGTCCAGCAGATCCGCCCGGACCGTCCGCAGGCACAAGGGCTCCAGTTCGGGCTCGGCGATCGACGGCGCTTCGATGTGGACGACGTCGAGGCCGAGGCCGGTGGCCTTCTCGATGATCCGGTGGCTCGCGCTGAGCACGAGAAGCACCGGCCGGTCTGCCGTCACTGGGCGTTCTCCCTTACGAGCGGTGCCCGGCGGGCCAGTTCGACGGCGTGGCGCACGGCGAGACCGGCAGCGAGGAAGACGACACCGAGGGCGAGCCAGCCCCAAGTGCCCTGGTAGAGCACCAGCCAGGTGAGCACCAGCGGGCCTACGGCCTCGGACAGGGTGGACCCCATGCCGAAAAACCCCTGGTACTGGCCGTACCGTTCACCCGGCACCAGCCGGAAGCTGATCTCCATCATGGTGGCCGTCTGCCGCATCTCGCCGAAGGTGAGCACCGCGGCGGCGGCGATCAGCAGTACGGCCGCCGCCCACGGGGAGTGCGGTATCCCCGATACCGAGTACAGGGCCATCCCCAGGAAGAGGAGGACGCCGGCCACCCGGATGCCGCGTACGCCGTCGTCGACGCTCTCGACCCCCCTGGACATGCGGTACTGGAACAGGACCACCAGCGTGGTGTTGACGAGGAAGAGGACGGCGATACTCCACACCGGGGCCTTGGTCTGCTGGACGACCCACAGCGGCAGTGCCACGTCGGTCAGCGGGATGTGCAGCGTCATCAGCATGTTGAGGACACCCAGCACGACATAGCCCCGGTCCCGGAACACGCCGAGCAGCGAGCCGGCGCTCACCTCACCGGCATCCGCGACCTGGGGCGCGGGCGCCTTCGGGGAGGGCACGTTGACGAGCAGCGCGGCGGAGACGAAGAACGTCGCCGCGTCCGCCGCGAAGCCGATGCGGTACGCGTCCGGTGTGCCCGAGGCGATGACCAGCGCTCCGAGCGCCGCACCGAGGGCGAGCCCCGCGTTGGACGCGGAGATCAGGATCGCGCGCACCCGGGTGACCTGGTCCGCCGGAAACGTCCGGCCGATCAGCGCCGAGCGCGCCGAATGGGTCCCCTCGGTGCAGGTGGTGAAGACGCACGCGGCGGCGAAGAACACCAGCACCTGGTGCGTGAGCAGATAGACGCAGGTGGCCAGCCCTGTCAGGACGAGCAGCGCCGCCGTGACCGTCCGTGGGTTGAACCGGTCCGCGAGGTGGCCGACCGGGACGCTGAGCGCCATGGCCACCAGCCAGGCGGCCGTCAGGGCCGCACCGTAGACGACCGGCCGCAGCCCCACGACCTGGGTGAAGTACAGCGCGGCCGTCACATAGAACAGGCCGTCGCCCACGTAGGTGGCGATGTACGAGGCCGCGAGCGGCCGCAGTTCCCGGCCGAGCCCGACCGTGCCCGGTGGGGAGAGCGCGAGGTCCTCAGCCACGGTCCGCCGCCCCCGACTCGGTGCCGGAGCCGTACCCTCCGACCTCCTCCAACGTGGTCGCGAGCAGGGTGATGTCCTCCGGCGAGTGCAGTGCCGACAGAGCGAAGCGGAGCAGCGCGCTCCCCTCGGGAACCGTGGGGTAGAACGCCGGCAGCATGATGACGCCGCGACGCTTGAGCAGCCTGGTCGCCTCCAGTCCGGCCTCCTCCGAGTCGAAGACGGCGCCGCGGATGGGGGAGCGGAGTCGGGCGTTGGAGAGCTTGCCGCCGGTGAGTTCGTCGAGCCGAGCAGCGTTGGCCCACAGGCGCTCCTGCAGGTTCGCCATCTCAGGGGAGAGATGGATGCGTGCGGCTGCGACATTGGCGGCCATCATCGGCACCATGACGGAGTGGCCGAAGACCAGCGGGTTGGCCAGCTTGCGGACCACGGCGACGTCCTGCGGTGAGGCGGCGAGCAGGAAGCCGCCGGAGCCGCCGAAGCCCTTCGAGAGCGATCCGGCCAGGATCACGTTGTCCGGGAGCCGGCCACCGAAGGCGTGCATGGCGTAACCCGAGCCGGACGCGCCCTCGATGGAGATGCCGTGGGCGTCGTCGACGTAGAGGTAGCCGCCCGCGTCCGCCGTGAGCTTGGCGAGTTCCGCGACCGGCACCAGGCCGTTCATGGAGCCGACGCCGTCCACGAGCATGATCGGTGTCCGCCGCTGCGCCTGCGCGCGGTCCAGGGCCTCCCGCACGGAGCCGGATTCCCCGGACCGGAACCGGCTCACCGGCCCGAACTGCTCGAAGATCCCCCGCAGGACCTGCATCGAGGCGTGTGCGGTCTGGTCGACAAGGAAGTGCGGCTCCTCCGGGACCGGGTAGCTCGGCAGCGACCCGGAGCCCAGGAGCGGCAGCACACCCAGGTGCACATTGCTGGTGGAGGTGAAGACGCACGGGGCCGTGCCCGGATGGATCTGCCCCAGGAGCTCCTCCAGTTCGGGCAGGTAGTGGGGCCGCATGCGGTTGCGTGACGACGACAGATGGACGCCGAACACACGGGTCGCGCGGATCGCCGCCTCGGCGAGGTCCGGGTGCGACTCCAGGCCCAGATACGAACAGGAGACGAACTCGGTGACCGTCGAGCCGTCCCGCAGCGTCACCCGCTTGCCGTCGCGTGCGGTCACCGTGTGCCCGGTGAGTTCCTCGGCGAAGGCCCGGTCCAGTGTGGAGGACGTACGGTCCCGCCGGATGGCCATCCAGTTGGTGCTCGAAGAGGGCGGCGGAGTCATGGGTTCTCCTGTGGGGTGATGCGTGCGACGGTGATGCGGGGATCGCCGTCCGAGTCGGGGAGGGTGGTCACCTCCGAGAAGCCCTCGGCGGCGAGAAGCTTTTGGACGGCGACCGGCTGCTCCTCGTCGTGCTCCAGCGCGAGCCGGCCTTCGGGCCGCAGCACCGTGGTGGCGTGACGGAGGATGGCCCGGATCAGATCGAGTCCGTCGAGACCGCTGTAGACGGCGGCCCTGGGGTGGTGCACGGACCATTCCGGCAGCAGCCCGACGTCCGGAGGGACGTACGGCGGATTGGCGATCACCAGATCGACGCGTGCGGCTTCGTCGGCGAGGCAGTCCGGGACCAGGAGGTCCCTGACCTCGACCGTCACCTTACGGGTGGCCTCGGCATGCCGTGCCACGTTGCGCCGCAGATACTGCACCGCGGTCTCGTCGCGCTCCACACAGGTGACCGTCGCGTCCGGGCGGCGCCTGGCCAGGGCGATCCCGAGGGCGCCGACACCGGAACACAGGTCGAGCACGCGCCCGCCCGGTGGCAGGACCTCGTCACCGGCTGCCCATTCCACCAGGGCCGTGCTCTGCGACCGTGGGACGAAGACACCGCTGCCGACCACGAACCCCAGCCCGTCGAAGACCACCGAACCGGTGATGTGGCCGAGGGGGATGCGGGCGCACCGTTCGGCGACCGCCGCCTCGAACTCGGCGTGCGCCCCGACGGGTTCGGCCCGGTGCAGGAAGCGGTCGACAAGCGCGGACAGATCGCCCTCGACATCCCACACGCCCGCTTCCGTCAGACGCTCACGTGCCCGACGCAGTGTCGCCTCGGGGGTCTCGTCCCGCGTCATGACCAGGCCTGGTAGTAGCCGACCAGGGCGTCGTGGATGCCGTCGGTCATCGCGGCGACCAGCTCGGCCGGTGGTGTGAAGCGGGGATGCAGCTCCTCGACCACGGTCGTGTAGGAGCGGCGCAGATGACGCTCGATGCGCGGCGGCCACTCGGAAACGACGTTCCATTTGTGCTCGTAGCCGGTGGCCATCATGTGGTCCACGGTGGTGCGTACGATCTGCTCGCGCGTGCCGGTCGCCAGCGGCGCGCGTACCGGGGCGAAGGAGGAGAGGAAGTCGTACTCCTCGCCCTTGCCCTCCAGAAGAGAGGCCATGTGACGGGCGAGCAGGGGCGACTGGTGCAGGCCGTCGCGGTAGGTGCCCGTCGCGAGCCACAGCCCTTCGACTCCGGCGGAACCCAGGAGGGGGAAGCCGTCGGCGGGCACCGGCCGGTTTCCGACCTGCACCGACAGCAGCGCGGCCTCGGCGAGGTTGGTGTGCAACTGGTCCACCGCGCAGCCCAGCAGGAACTGCAGGTCTCCGACGGCCGCGAACTGCCTCGGCTGCGGGGAGATGATGTTCGTGGCGCCGAGGTAGAGCACGCCGTCGGCGCGCGGCACACAGTGGAGCCCGCAGGCGAAGGCCCGGTTCGGGGTGCGGATCACGGAGGAGGGCAGACGGCGGTCCTCCGTCTCGACCAGCGCGGAGACCCCGTACCCGCTCACCATCGGGGGGATGCGTCGGCGTACGTCGTCCAACTCGTCGAGCAGCGTCAGGGACTTGGCCCCCGCCGCGATCACCACATGCTCCGCGGTCAGCAGGTCCCCCGACTCCAGTTCCACGCCGGTGACGCGGTCTCCTGTGACCCTGACCCGCCGTGCCTCCGCGTCGACGATCCGCCCGCCGCGTCGTATAAGTGCCTGGTCGAGCTTGGCCAGGAGCCGGTGCGAGTCGACGGCGTGCTCACCCGGGATGTACAGGCCCTTCAGGGAGCGCGCCAGGTCGTTCGGCGCCAGCCAGTCCATCTCCTCCGGGTCGATGGCTTCGTAGGGCTCGTCGTACTCCTTGAGGGCGGCCTCGACGGCATGCATGTTCCCCGAGTCGACCGGCGCCGATCCCACGGTGTTGAGCAGGACGAACGTGCCGTCCGCGGTGAACAGTGAGCTGTCGTCCCCGCTGCTCTCGCTCAGATCCCGGTCCCACTGCTCCCAGTAACGCCGCGCTCGGTAGTCCATGTCGAGCTTGGCACGCCCGTGGTCGCTCTCCAGCAGGGAGGTGGTCACCTCGCCGAAGCAGCCGAGCATGGCTCCGGCGGCATACGAGGCGGCATAGGGGCGGCTGGGCCGTCCCACGCGGGTGACGCCGAATCCCCGGCGGCACAGTTCGAATGCGATGGACGCTCCGATCGCCCCATTGCCGACGACCACGACGTCTTGCTGCTGCCGTTCTGACACTCGAGTTCTCCTGGGTGGCGGGGCAGGAACACCCCTTTGTCGCAAGGAATATGAGAGAAGCGCGGCCCGCATGTGCGGGAATGAGGAAAGCGCGATGTAGCGGCGATGCGCACGAGCCGGCGTTCACACGGCATTCACGCGTCGCGAGGCAAACGAACGATCAGGAATGGAAAGGCGCGTGTTGTGCGCGACACGCCCTCTGAACAGCGCGTCGCCCTCTGAGTAGTAGGTCGCCGACACCACGACAGAACAACGTTACCCCCGGTTTTTTACGTTGCATGCGCTGTACGGGGCGGCCCTGCGGGCGAGGCGATCTCGGAGGCCCCGAACAAGTGATGGTCGGGAGCCATCATTGCCACCCCATCCTCGCCGGTCAAACCATTTAGCGTGCACTAAAAGCATTGAATTGCCCCTGACCCTGTGTTTGGCTTGCGGTCGCACGTCCTCGGTCAGCGGACCCGGGGGATGCAACGGACGTGCCGTTACGGGGGATGCGCCCGGCATCCCGAGTCACCACTGACAGCACGGTGTTCGCTGATGGGCCGAAACGGGGGACTTCCTAGTGTTCAGAACGCCATGCGATGACAACCGAATCCACGAGACCGCCGGCGCCGACGCATACGTGATGGGCCGTTACCGGGACGGTCTCGCGTTCCTATGACGGCATCGGTGGATTCGCGGCACGCGGCGTCGCCGCCCCCCGGCGCCGTACCCGGTGCGCCGGTACGCCCGGGCGCGCGGGACATCCGCGCGGTTCTCGACGATCTCGACGAGCAGATCGTCTCCATCGTCCTGCACCGGATCGAACTCGGGAGGCGATACCAGTCGATCCGGCGCACGGAAGGCCTGCCCGCCTCGGAACTCACGTGGGAGAACCTGGTCCTGCGCCGCTACGCGAGCCGGCTGGGCAGCAAAGGGGCCGCCATCGCACGAGCGGTGCTCTCCCTGTCGCAGCTGACGGCCACGGAGACCGCCGAACGCGGGCAGCACAGCACACCGCACAACGGCTCGCGGGCGGACAATTCCGGCACGGCCCGCTGAGGCCGAAGGAGATGCCTGGGGACTGTCCTACGGATCTTGTGACCGCGGTGCCCCTCGATCAGTGATCCGCTCGTCGGGCGGGGCAGTCCGACAGACAACGCGCGGGCACGAACCACGCCGAATCCACCGAGGTTCGGGCGTCGGCCGAACGCCTGAAGCCACGCTTAGCGGCGTTCGTTTGGGGATGCAAGTGCCGAGCGACCAATATATTGCCTTCAGATCCGCGTACCGGATGACAGGTTCGTGCGCGAGACTGTCTCGTGGCTGTTGCGCGATCGCGATGGCGCTGAAAGCTGCGAAGTCATTCGCGGCGAGAAAGGCAGCGCAGTCACGGTGTGTCCCGGGCCTCCAGTTGCCACCGGGCTCGCTCTCGGCAGCTCTGATGCCCCTGGTCGTGATTCCGTCGTCCCGCTTGTGCAGTGCGCTCTCTCCCTCGGAGTCGGTCCTTGCGTACTCCGGCAAGAAGTGGTCGTTGCATTCCTGCGACCGAGGGAGTTCGCCGACGATCGGGTCGACGTCCCCTACATAAACATGGCCGATGAACCGGTTGTTGCCCACGCACATCGCGGAGCCACGGATGACATTCTTGTCCGCGACGAAAGCGTTGTTTTCGAAGATGTCACCGGAGATGTGGATGGACCCATCTCGGACTTCGAAGCTGTTGCCGAGGAACCTTTGGTGGCGCGTGAGGACGTCGCCACTGGCGTTGTAGGCAGCCCGCGCCACCGCGCAGAGCGGGATCTCGTCGGGAGCGATCGTCATGCTCGAAGACCTGAGGCAGTTTCGATCCAGAAGGCCGGCCCGGCGGTTGCTGTGGCCCTCGCCCGCGCCCCCGCCCGAACCCGGTGGAGGCGGGGCCGGCCAGGTCGACGAGCCCGCACACTGCCGGCGTCCAGCCTTCCCGTTCGCCTTCCCGGTCCGGTCGCGTCGGTCCATCCCGGGTAGGCGTCCAGCGCGGGCCCTGGTGTCAGGCCGGCGCGCCCGTTCCCTCAGAGGTGACCGCACGCACCCAGCAGGCCGATGATCTGTGGGCGGACGGCTTCCCAGGCGGCGGCGGGCAGGTCGCCGAGAGCCGTCCCGTGCAGCGCGTGCAAGGCCTGTTCGGCGTCGGCATCAGCGGCGGTGACGCCGAACAGCACGTCGTAGCCATCGCGTACGGCGACTCGGAGGCGGACACCCGTGCCGTCGTCGGCGTGCAGTGCGGAGGCTACGACGAGGGGTGGCGGTCCGCCTGCCTGAGAGGGCAGTTTGCGATACGTGGAGGCGAGGGGAGCACGCCATCGGAGGCTGAGCAGCACGGGACGCTTGGCCGTCACCTCGGCCAGGTCCGTCTCGTGCACACCGTCGGACTCCAGCACCGTCGCCTGGGCGTTCAGGGCAAGTGCCGCGGGCAGCAGGCAGCGCAGCATGCTGCCGGCGAGGTTGCCGCCCACCGTCGCCGCCCGCCGCACGGCGCCGGTGCCCACCGTACCGGCCGCCAGGTGCAGCACATCGGGTACGCGGTCGTCGATGCGGTTCAGGACGACCGCGCCGCCCACCGTCTGCGGCCCCAGAACGTTGGCCTCCGGCAAGTCGCGCAGGGACATCGCGAGTTCGGGGAAGCCGTCCCGCTGGAAGGTGGCCCACAGGAGCGTTGCCCCGCCGATCGGCACGGCCCCCTCGGCCAGGCATTCCCGCGCTTCGGACAACGACGTGGGCAGACGCAACAGCACAGCGACCGACCTGCCTTCCTGAAGAAGCCGGGCAAAGGCGGAGGATGACGCGTTGGCCCCATGCCCGTGGGCAAGGAGTCTTCTCGCCGGGCCGGGGGCGCGTACAGGGCTCACACGAGCACGCCGTGCGCGCGTTCCCCGCGGGTGACGGATGCGGCAGCCGGGGCCGCCGTACGGCCCGGATCACATGCTGCCCCGCGGGCGGGCAGGCGTCGCTCCCGGCCTGGCTCGGGCTGGTTACGTTGTCGGTAGCGCTTGCCGCCGAGTCCGCGCTAGCCCCTGACGAACCGCCAGGTCTTGCTGTCGAGGGCGACGCATATGCTCGGGGACAGCACGATGGTGCGCAGGATGCCGGTGCGGGTGTCGTAGTCGATGCCCTCCACTTCGTAGGTTCCCGTGCACCAGCTCTCCAGCGGTAGCTGACGCAGGGCCGTGACATGGCCGGTGACGTCGGTTCCGGTCAGCGGCCCCGAAAGATCGATCCGCACCAGCGGTTTGGTGATCCCGGACAGGACGCCCGCGGAGTCGTCCGAGGCACACAACAGGGTCGTCGCACTGGAGAAGTCACAGCCCTGGATATCCGCCACCGCGTGGTCGAGGCCGATCGTGGCGGCCAGCGGGAGGTTTTGGGAGGGGGAGGTGTCGGGGTTCTGCCCGGGAGTGGGAAAGACCAGGAGGCGGGTCATCGTGCCCCATTCGCCGGAGACCATCCACCGGCCGCCCGGGGCGATCGTGTCGAAGGAGTTGTTGGAGGCCTCGCCAGTGGCGAGCTGATGGGTGTACTCCGCCCAGGTCCCGTCGGGCCGCTGCACCCGGAACATCTTGGCGGTCCCGGAGTCCGACTGGTAGGGCTCGATGTAGTAGCCCTCCGGGGAGGCGTCGGGATCTCCGACGTGGTTCCATCCCCGGCTGCTCGTACCCAGGGGAATGGTGCCCAGGCCGGTGTACCGGTTGGGGCTTCCGGACGGGGCGTAGATGCTGGTGAGCCCCTGACTTTCGGTCAGGGGCCGGGCTCTGTCGGAGCCGACCGCCGTCCAGGTGTCCGCGGCGGCGGCCGGCTGTGGACTCACCGCGAGGACGGTGCAGGCGAGGGTGGCGCTCAGGGCGAGGAGGCGCTGCCATGGCAGCTTCGGGGTGCGCATGCCGAAGACCTACCGTGCGGCTTCGCGGCGCGGAGAGTCGTGTTTCGGCCTCTTCGACGCCGCCCCTGGCGGAGGCACTCGGCCGGAGCGAAGGGGGCCGTTCCCGTGCTGACCCATCCGTTCGGCGCTACCGGGGGAATGACCGCTGCCCGTCGATGCACGCCGCCGTTTGTCGCGTGGTCGGGTCCGGCACCACCCGCGCGTACCCGGTCGCGACTCCGACGACCCAGGCACCCGAATGGCAGATCGGGGAGCGTCAGCGCAGTGCAAGCTCACCGGTGTGGACGGCACGCAGGGCGCGCTCGACAGTCTCCTGGCTTTCGCCGACCGGAGCCACGTAGCCGACGACGTCGCGCGCGGCGTTCTCTCCGAGCATCCGGGTGATCACCCACGTGGCGAGATACTGGGACGCCAGGCAGCCGCCCGCGGTAGCGATGTTCCCCTCGGCGTGGAATGGCGCGTCCAGCACGGTGACGCCGCAGGCTTCGACAAAGGGCCGGCTCTTCATGTCCGTGCAAGCCGGCATGTCACCCAGCAGCCCGAGGCGCGCCAGCACGAGCGCGCCGGAGCACTGCGATCCGATCAGCTGTCGCGAAGGGTCGAGCGGCAACATGGAGAGCGTCCGGTCGTCGGCGACCACGTCGCGTGTCCTCACTCCGCTGCCGATCAGCACGACGTCGGCCTCGGTCACGAACTCCAGCGGGCGCTGCCCGGTCACCTCGACGCCGTTCATCGACGTGACCACCGGCGTCGGCGTCGTGATGAAGGCCTCCAAGCCGTCCTTGCGGCACCGGTTGATCAACGCGGAAGCGACAAAGCTGTCGAGCTCGTTGAACCCGTCGAAGGTGACCACGGCTACCTGCATCACAACTCCTTCACGTACGGCGTCAGATGTGCCTGAGGGGAGGCACTTCCGCCCGATACACCTCCGCCGTACCGCCGTGCGCGGCGGGCCGCCGTTCGCGAGAGGGCCGTCCGTCCGCAGCGGACGACACAAGACAAAGGCAAGGAGGTGCTCCTCCCTGCCACTCTCAACCTATAGCGCACCGGGGGGCTTGCGGCAAGACCCGGGGCGTGCCTCAGGATGGTCGGCCGAGGCTGGAACCTGCGGAAACGGGGGATGTGCGACATGCGTGTGGTGTTGTCGACGTGGGGATCGCGCGGGGACGTCGAACCGCTGGCGGCACTCGCGGTGCGGTTGCGGGAACTCGGCGCGGAGGCACGGGTGTGCGCGCCGCCGGACGAGGAGTTCGCGGCGCTGCTTGCCGGTGTCGGGGTGGAACTGGTGCCGCTCGGCCCGACGGTGCGCTCGGTGGTGACCGGTGAGAGGCCGCCGACGGCGCAGGACGCGTTCCGTCTCGCGCCCCGGTTGGTCGCCGCCCGGTTCGACACGCTCACCGCCGTGGCCGAGGGAAGCGACGCGCTCCTTGCGACCGGTCTGATGCCGGCCGGCGCACGCTCGGTGGCCGAGAAACTGGGCATCCCCTACGTGTTCGCGTGTTTCCATCCGTTCGGACTGCCCTCGCAGCACTTCCCTCCCGGGGCGCGGCCCGGCACGCCGTCCCCACGGGAGGAGACCGACCTCAAGGTGCTGTGGGAGCAGGACGCCCAGCGCGTGAACGCGTTGTACGGGGAGGCGCTCAACCGTCACCGGGCGGCGCTCGGCCTGCCACCGGTGGACAACGTCCGTGACTACGTCTTCAGCGACCGGCCGTGGCTGGCGGCCGACCCGGTCCTGGGCCCATGGCAGGAGATGACGGATCTCGACCTCGTGCAGACCGGGGCGTGGATCCTGCCGGACGAGCGCCCGCTCCCGGAAGGCCTTGAGGCGTTCCTGGACGCCGGTGAGCCCCCGGTGTACGTGGGCTTCGGCAGCATGGCCATGCGCACCTCGAAGGACCTCGCCCGGGTGGCCATCGAGGCGGTCCGCGCGCAAGGCCACCGCGTGCTCCTCGCCCGCGGCTGGGCCGGCCTGGCCCTGATCGACGACCGGGACGACTGCTTCGTGGTCGGCGAGGTCAACCATCAGGCACTGTTCACCCGGGTGGCCGCCGTAGTGCACCACGGCGGCGCGGGCACCACGACGACGGCCGCCCGGGCCGGCGCCCCTCAGGTGGTGGTCCCCCAGATCGCGGACCAGCCGTACTGGGCCGCCCGGGTGTCCGAGCTGGGCATCGGCGCGGCACACGACGGTCCGACCCCGACCGTCGACTCCCTGTCAGCCGCACTCACCACGGCCCTGGCCCCTGAGACCGGAGCACGAGCGAGGGCCGCGGCCGGCACGATACGCACCGACGGTGCGAGGCTGGCCGCGAAACTGCTGCTCGACGCAGCCGGCCGGGAAAGGCCGCACGGGTCCGCGTGAACCACCCGGAATCGCTGAGCAGGGACCGGCGCGCGGACCGGCGGGCGACAGGCACCGGCTTCCACGGCATACCGTGAGGAGTTCTAACGATTGGCCGGCCCCGCCACGGCGTTTCGCCCTCGTGTGCTGCCGCTTCGGCGCGTGCTCCGCCTCAGGTGGTCGCCCCGGGGTACTCGCCCGGAAGTCCCCGATCGGAAGACCCACATCGACAGGCAGGACACGCCATGACCGTCCCCTCCGCCGAGGCGCTGCGGCTTCACTTCGTCGGCAACGCGACCGTCCTGATCCGCTACGGAGAACTCACGTTGATCACCGATCCGAACTTCCTGCACCGGGGCCAGCGCGCCTACCTCGGGTATGGACTGGTGAGCCGACGCCTGACCGATCCGGCCCTCGACATACGAGAGCTGCCCCCGGATCTCGACGCGGTGCTCCTCTCTCATCTGCACGGCGACCACTGGGACAGGGTCACCCGGCGCGGTCTCGACCGCTCACTTCCTGTCGTCACCACTCCGCACGCCTCCCGGAGACTCCAGGGCCTGCACGGCTTCCACCGGGCCGTGGGCCTGCGCACCTGGCAACGGGAGACGCTCACCCACGGTGGCAGTCAGGTATGTATCACCGCCCTGCCGGGCCGTCACGCGGGAGACGCGGTGCTGCGCCGATTGCTGCCGCCGGTCATGGGCAGTCTGCTCGAATTCGGTCCGGTGTCCGGCGGCGTACGACACCGGGTGTACGTGTCGGGCGACACCCTGCTGTTCGACGGCCTCGATGAGATCGGCTCCCGGTGGCCCGGGATCGATCTGTCCGTGCTGCACCTTGGCGGGACCCGGCTCCCTGGTGGCTTCCTGGTGACCATGGACGGCGCGCAGGGCGCCGAACTGGCCCGGCGCCTGCGACCGCGCCATGTGATGCCGATCCACTACGGTGAGTACTCGGTGATGAAGTCACCGCTGGAGGACTTCCTGGCCGAGGCCGAGCGACGCGGGCTCGCCGATCGGTTGGTCGTCTGCCGACCCGGCGAGCAGGCGACGCTCATCCCGGGAGCGGACCGCGCCGACGTCACCGTCTGACGCGCCTTACCCGGGTTCCGACGGACACCGGTCGCCGCGCGTCCCCGTCGTCATCGCCTCGCCACCCGGGGAGAGCGGCCCACCACGGCCCCGGACATCTTGCCCTGCTCACCACCGCCCCGCACGACCACCAGATCGTTCCGCGCCGCTCCCTCCGCTGTGCCCGTAGGGCATTCGGCGATGTCACTCTCCGCTGGAGGCCGACCCGTTCTGATCATGTAGAGGACGGCCCGCTCGATCGCCCCCTGGGTGGCCGGAACGCCGAACGCCGCTTCCTCCCCGAGCCGGTCGAGGCACCGCGCGAGGGTGATGCCCTCCTCGAACAACTCGATCACCCGCGGGTTGATGTAGGAGGAGCGACAGACCGCCGGCGTGTTGCCCAGGTACCGCGCCACCTCCTTGACCGCGCGGGCCACCGCCCTACGGCGCCGGGTCTCGCCGCGGGCCGCAGGTTCCGAGACCGCCAGGGCCACGGAGACCAGAACCGTGGCGTGCCAGGTGCGGAAGTCCTTCGCGGTGATCTCCACGCCGCTGACGTCCCTGAGATAGGAGTTGAGGTCGTCGCCGGAGACGTCGTGCCACGACGGGGGCTGCCAGTAGGCGAGAAGCCGGTCGCTGCCGCCGCGCCGACGCAGCAGGGCGGTGAGCGCCCGCAGGGTGGCGTCGTCGCCCACGGCCTGTATCAGCTCTCGGCCGTGTTTGGCGGGGTAGGTGAAGATGATGCGGCCCCGCGAGGTCCTGGCGTGCTCACGGAGGAGGGTGGTCAGGCCGAAGGTCTGGTGGAGATCCGCGTATCGCTGGCTGCCGATCCGAAAGAAGCCGAGATCGAGTAGGCGCGCCGCGGTGGCCAGCACGCGTTCGCGGCTCAGTCCGCGCCCGCTCAGGTGCGCCTCCACGGCCTCACGCAGGGAAGGCAGCGCGTCGGCGACCTCCAGGACATGGTCGTGCTTGGCCTCCTCCTGTTGGGCCCGGAACTGGGGGTGGTACAGATACTGGCGGCGCCCCGCAGCATCGATGCCGACGGCCTGCAGGTGACCATGCGCATGACGGCAGATCCATACGTCCCGCCACGCGGGTGGGATCGTCAGCTCCTTGATCCGCTCCACTTCCGATGCGTCCGACAGGACGTGCCCGGAGGCATCGACGTACTGGAACCCGCGGCCGCGACGTCTCCGCGAGTAGCCCGGCTCGCAGGGACGACTGTGACGCAGACGCACGTCCTCACCTTCCTCACTGCGCAGCCACTCGCGGCCCGGTCCCGTGGAACTGACCGGCTCCACCCGGCCACGGGGCATACGACTGACCGGTACCCCCGCCCCGCCCTCCCACTCGGCCGTGCACACCTGGGAAGCCACCTTTTGGCCTGCCGGCCTGCCGGCCTGCCTGCCTGCCTGCCGCACGAGGCTCAGCCGCCTTGTGCACTTGACCGGTGATGAGTCGGGGGCCGGTTGCCAGGCGGTCAGCGTGCCTCGTACGCCCTGCTCCTCCCGATGGAACTCCCGGTCCTGGCAGGTCGGGAGGGGACGTCTCGCGGACTCAGCTTGTAGCCGGTGAAGTCGGTGACCGGGACGTATCCGATGCGCTGGTAGAGGGCGTTGCTGGTGGGGTTGTCCGGGTTCGTGAACAGGACGACGTCCGTCGCGCCGGCGGCCAGCGCGGCCCGGCTCACCTCGACCGTCACAGCGCCCGCGTAGCCGCGGCCCCGGAGGTGGGCTGGGGTGTAGACGGGGTCCACCCGGACCTGGCCGGCGACCATCGGGTTCACGCCCGCCATGGAGACGGGCGTGCCGTCCGGGGTCTCCCAGAAGGTGTAGCGCTTCTCGGCGAAGCGTGTGCCGGCCCAGGAAGCGGCATCGATGGAGACGACTTCTCCGACGTCCGCGGCGAACTCGCGGCACCAACGCATGAGGTGCTCATGGTCCTGCTCGCCCACGAGTCGGCCCCGGCCCGCTGGAACCGGCTCCGGCGGGGTGAGCGTGCCGAGTCGGTAGAGACGGCCCCGCCAGTCGCGTACCGGCGCTGCGCCCGAGTGCCGCTGCCAGGCCTCGGCGAAAGCGGTGGCGGTGTCGTGGTCCGCAGTGACGCCGGAGAAGGGGTGGCCGAGGTCGGCCACATGGTCGGCGAGGGTGTCGGCCTGCTGACGGGAGAGGGGGGTGAGGGTCAGGCGGCCGCGCGGAGTTCGGTAAAAGATGGCGCGGACCTCGCCCCCTGACTCCAGTCGGCCGAAGAGGGTGGCTTCGGCGCCGTAGGCGTCCGCACCGCGTGTTCGCAGTTTCTCGAGCACTGTCAGCGGCGTGTTGTGCAGAACCGGGCGCGAGCGCAGGAAGTCTCCGGCTCGGCTGAGAAATTCGTCGATGTCTTCTGTGAGGTGCCAGCCATCTGGGCGCATGCCTCATGCTCGCTGATGGACTCGACTCGGCGGGAGCACTTGCCCAGAGATGAGCCGCGACACCCCCTCCTTGCGACGCTCCTTCGGCCGCCGGCCGGCGGTGTAGCGCGGTTGCCCACCGTCCGCCGCTCGACGCCGATGTCGTCCGCGAACACCGCACCAACTGCGTGACAGCGCCGAATGAGATGTTACGTAGGGTGCTCGCGGTGAACAGCGTGCACTCTCGAACGCGCAGCAAGTGCGACGTCCCGAGTCGAGATCGGAGCGCATGATGAAGGCAGTCCGTTTCTACGAGTTCGGGGGCCCGGAGGTCCTCGAGATCGTGGATCTTCCCGATCCGCATCCGGGTCCCGGCCAGGTTCGGATCGCGGTGCGAGCGGCCGGCGTCAACCCGAGCGACTGGAAGAAGCGCAAGGGCCTGATGGATCGCGAACTCCCGCAGACCATGGGCCACGAGGCCGCGGGCGTCGTCGACGAGCTCGGCGAGGGCGTAGCGAACGTGGCCGTCGGCGATCGCGTGTTCGGCTTCTCCACCGAGGGGGCGGCCCAGGCCGAGCTGGCGGTGCTGTCTTACTATGCGCCGATCCCGCCGTCGCTCGACTTCGCCGGCGCTGCCGCGCTGCCGGCCGCCATCGAGACGGCCACACGCGCGCTTGACCAGCTCGGCGTGGGGAGCGGCAGCACCCTGCTCATCAACGGCGCCTCAGGTGGATCGGCTCGCCTGCCGCGAGGGACCATGGGGTCATGCAACGCGACCAGCTCGCCGATTTCCTGCGCCGCCGCCGCGAGGCGATCCGCCCGGCCGAGGTCGGCATCACCGACGGCCCCCGGCGCCGCATCAGCGGCCTGCGCCGGGAAGAGGTGGCCATGCTCGCCGGCATGTCGGTGGACTACGTCGTGCGCCTGGAGCAGGGCCGCAGCAGTCAGCCCTCGACCCAGCTGCTCGGCGCGCTGGCCCGGGCGTTGCGCCTGTCCGAGGACGAGCGCGACCACCTGTTCCACCTGGCCGGTCACCAGCCCCCGCCCGCCGAGGGGGCGGCCGGCCTGGCCCGCGCCGGCCTGATGCGCATGCTCGACCTGCTCGGCGACACCCCAACCCTGGTGTTGTCCGACCTGGGCGAGGTCCTCGCCCAGAACCGGGCAGCCACCCTGCTGACGGGCGACCACACCGGCTTCTCCGGTGACCGGCGCTATGTCGTATACCGATGGTTCACCGACCCCGCTGCCCGCGCCGTCTGCCCAGCCGCGGAGCAGGAGCACCGCGCCCGTCAGCTCGTGGCCGACCTGCGCGCGGCCGCCGGCCGCCGGTCTGGCGACCCCACGGTCGCTGGACTCGTCGACCGGTTGCACGCCGCGAGCGCCGACTTCCGCCGGCTCTGGGCCGAGCACGAGGTGGCGGTCCGGCGCGCCGACCGTAAGACCCTGCTGCACCCGAGGGTGGGCCGCCGGGTGATGGACTGCGAGACCCTGGTCACTCCCGACCAGCGTCAGCATCTGCTGGTGCTTCACCCCGGGGGACGCCGAGACCCGCGAGCGGCTGCAACTGCTGCGGGTGCTCGGCGTCGAGGAATTCCCCACGGGGGCAACGGACACGCCCATACGGTGAAGCGGCCGGGTACTCGGCGGTCCGGTCGGCGGCGGAGTGGCTGTCCCAGCCTTCTCACTTTCGACCAGGCCGTCGCCCGCACCAGCGCAGCGGAATCCTTTGCTTCCCGGCCTGCCATCGAAGCGAGGGCCTGATCATTTCGCCCAAGGCCCCCGCGCGGCACAGGCCCAACACGCCGGAGCCTGACGGCTCCCCGTCCGGCGGCTGGCGTACGGTCATGCGTTTGACCGGGCGGCTCCTGCCTCGGATTTGCGGGCGAGCAGGTGTATCTCCTGGAACTGCCGTCGGTCGGTGGGCTGAGGCTCGCGCACCATCCGGGCTACCTCGGCCAACCCGGCCTTGCGCAGCATCCCGGCGAGGTGGCCCGGCGACCACCGATAGGCCGGCGCGACGGTGTGATCGAACACCTGCGTCGGCTGAGACGGATCATCGCTGGCCGAAAAGCCGACCAGAAGGTGGCCGCCAGGTGCCAGCACACGGTGGAACTCCGCCAGGATGGCGGGGAGTTCCTGCGGCGGAGTGTGGATGATGGACCAACGTGAGAGTACGCCGCCCAGCATGCCGTCAGCGATGTTCAACGCGGCCATCGAGCCCACGTCGAACCGCAGACCCGGATAGGCCCGTCGAGCCAACTCGATCATCATGGAAGAGGCGTCGACGCCAAACGGCGCCAGCCCCAACTCATCCAGGTGAGCGGTGATATGACCAGGCCCACACCCCAGGTCCGCGACCTGACGGACCCCACTCGCCCTCACGACCTCGGCGAAGGCACTCAAGATCGCGCGGTCCAGGGGCCTGTCACGCAACTCCTCGCGGAACCGCTGCGCATACATGGGGGCAGCAGCGTCGTAGGCCTCGCGGGTGACACTGAGGGCATCGTGTTCGACCATGCTCGCGACCGTAGTCCCCGGCGCCGAGGCGAGCCGAGAGAATCACGATTTCCCTCCCGACCGTTCGCCCGGACCATCGGAGGTCACTTCGGGCAGGAACCCAGGTGGATACAGTCGCGCGGGTTCGCGCGGCCGACCAGTGGGATCTTGCCATGACTTCCTTCCCCGCCCGCTGATCAACGTCAGCCCCGCCGGGCGCCGGGCACAGGCCCCGAGCGCTTGACTTCGCCACGGAGAAGTCACTGACTGGTTCAGTTGACCGCTCTGGCCGACTGAGCGGCCCCTCCCTCCTTGCGGAGGTGATTCCGGTCCTTGGTACGGCCGGAAGACCCACGGGGCCGGGCGGGAAGGCGGGAAGTACTCGCGCCGCGGCCCGCGCGAATCGATGCAGCCCCACCGGGTACCGGTGAGGCAGGAGGCCGTCGAACAGCGCCGCCGGACGGGAGGGTGCCATGTCGCCCGAGGTGCGGACCCATGGTTGGTCACTGGCCTCCCCCGCTGTCGCTGAGCAGCTGATCGAGGCGGTTTCGCATGTCCGGGTCCGCGATCTGGACACGTTGCGTCGGCACTTCCCCGGTCTGGGCCCGGAGGAGATTGCCGATCGCCTGGTCAGCGGGGCGGTGCGGGGCACCGAGGTCATCGGAGCGGGCGTGGGTTCTGCCGCGGCGTTGCCCACTCCTCCGGCGATGCCCGCCGAGCTCGCCGCAGGCATCCTCGGGACGGCGTCCGTCGAGCTGAAGCTCATCGCCGAACTTCACGAGGTATACGGTCTGCCTGCGACCGGAACCACTCGACAGCGCGCCGCACTGTATCTCGCGGAGTGGACGGAAGGGCACGGCCTGAACATCACGCAGCCGACCTCCGCGGTCAATCTCATGCTCAGCGTCCGGGTCAGAAAGGAACTGCGGCGACGGCTCCTCACGCTCGCCGTCCGCAAGATCCCCACGCTGACGCCCTTCATGGTCGGAGCGGCCATCGGCGCCTTGCTGAATCACTACGACACCACAAGGCTCGCCCGGCGTATCCGTTCCGACCTGAGCGCGCGGCAGGTCCCCTGGCAGACGCCGCCCGGGCAGGAGTCCGCATCCGGAGGCGCAGACTCCTGAGCCCCCGCCACTCGATGCACGACCCGATTTCCACCCTGTCGCACACGACATCCGACGCGCCTGGACACGCGAGCGCGCCCCAGGGCTGACAGCGACGCGGGCGGCGTAGGCCCGCGGCAAGCAGCCGGCGGGCTTTCTCCCCGGCTGAGGGACGGCGCTCGGACGGCGGAGATGTGGGTGAGGGGCCGCTCTGGCCGGCCACGGCAGCTTCAGTGCCCCGGCCGTCGGGTGGCTTGCCCGGGGCCAGGCCGGTGCGTGACTGGCGAGCCGCCACCGGCCGGGGGCTGTGCGGTCGGCGTGGGCGAGGAGGATGTGTCCGCGGGAGACTTAGCGGGGGGCCGATTCGGTAGTGGGGAGCCCGCTCGTGTTTTATTGCGTGCTCAAGTACATCCTTCTGGGGCCGTTGCTTCGGCTGTTGTTCCGGCCGAGGGCCGAGGGGCTGGAGCACGTTCCGGCGGAGGGCGCGGTGATCGTTGCCGGAAATCACCTGTCCTTCGCGGACCCCCTTCTCATGCCCGCGGTCCTGAAACGGCGCGTCACGTTCTTGGCCAAGGTGGAGTACTTCACGGCGCCGGGTCTCATGGGCCGGCTGACCGCGCTCGTTCTCCGCGGTGCCGGGCAGATTTCGCTGGACAGGTCGGGCAGAGCCGCGGGGCAGGGGGCGCTCCGGGAGGGGCTGGGGACGCTGGCGAAGGGAGAGGTGCTCGCGATCTATCCGGAGGGCACGCGTTCCCCGGACGGCCGGCTGTACAAGGGCAAGGTCGGGGTGGCGGTGATGGCACTGGCTGCGCAGGTTCCGGTGGTTCCGTGCGCGATGGTGGGGTCCTTCGAGATCCGGCCCGCGGGGCGTGTCCTGCCAAGGCTCAGGCCGGTCACGATCCGTTTCGGGGAACCGCTGGACTTCTCGCGCTTTGCGGGTGTGGCGGACCAGAAGCCGGTGCTGCGGGCGGTCACCGACGAGATCACATACGCGATCTTGCGGCTGTCGGGCCAGGAGTACGTGGACCGGTATGCGGCCGACGTGAAGGCAGGACAGGCGAAGGAGCGGCGGGAGTGAGGTCCTGCCACCCCCTGGCTGCCACCCCTTGACGGCCATCCGGTCCGGATGGCCGTCGGTTACCAACACGCTCCGGAGGCCGGTGGACAGGTCGCGGTCGACCTCGACGGTGCCCTGGCACTCGGCTGCGTCCTTGCCGGGAGCACCCGATCGGCCCGGCTCGATAGCATGCAACGCATGGCCATCAGACTTGAGAACGTCGGCATCTCCGTTCGCGACCTCGAAGCGGCGATCTCCTTTTTCACCGACCTCGGCCTCACGGTCGTCGGCCGTGACACGGTCAGTGGTGAGTGGACCGACACCGCCGTCGGCCTTGATGGCAATCACGCCAAGATTGCGATGCTCCAGACGCCAGACGGTCACGGTCGCCTCGAGCTCTTCGAGTACATCCACCCCGAAGCGATCGAGTCGAAGCCCACTCGTCCCAACGAGATTGGCATGCATCGCGTCGCCTTCTCGGTCGACGACATCGACAAAGCCCTTGAGGCAGCCGCAAAGCACGGATGCCGTCCGCTTCGGGGCGTGGCCACCTATGAGGACGTCTACAAGCTCACGTACGTCCGCGGGCCCAGCGGCATCATTGTGATGCTCGCCGAGGAGCTGAAGAAGAACTGACGGCTGATCGGGTCAATTGGCCTCGCGCCTACCCAAGGCGGGCTGTCCGACTGGTGGCCAAGAAAGCAGAAAGCACGATGGCTGTCCTACTCGGTCGGCATGGTCATCACCGAACAGATTCACCAGCACTTTGCGAAGATCCCGGCGTGGCCTGGGCGCCAAGGCCGTCGAGGCCGACGGCACGGTCCGCGACGGGGCCTGGGCCGCCGAGGTCACCGGCAAGCTGCTGGACGGCCGGCCGAAGGGCATGCGGTTGATCGTCCGCAAGGAACGAGCGCGGTTCGCACCCTCACGCCGCAAGCGGGGTGACCACTCGCCGAACTGACGGGGGCTCAGCCCGGTGAACGGAGCTGTCCAGGACGGCTCCGAAGCCGTGATCACGAGCCACGACAAGATCATCTCACCCGCGACCGGCAGTTACGGGACAGCCCTTGGCCTCGCGCTTTCACGAACGGGACGTTCGAAGGAGATAGAGTGTGTAGTTCCGGGCCGCCCCGTTAACAAGAACGTAGCCGCGAGCATTTTCATACGCACCCGTGCCGCCGGTGATAGCCGTTTTCCATGGCGGTGGAGTCCCCTGACGCGTGACGGAGAGCGTGTTTTGCCAGGTCACCTGCCCATTGCTAAGGTTGTAAACGCCTGAACACAGCTGAGTGGTCGGACTCGCTGGGGTAGGATTCAACGACCCTCCGACCTGGGTGCACATTGTCGCCGAAAAACCGTCCTTTTTCCCGTTGCGGAAGAGCCTTTCGGTGATGAGGACCTGATTGCCTACCCCGGTTGTTCGATCTCCATCGTTGAGCCTCTTGTTCTGTGTCATCTCCCCGTGGAGGTGGACTACGTCGTAGGTCCCTCCTCCCGTATTGTCCTGAGCCTGGGGGTTCGAGGACGCAGCGGCGTAGCATCCGCTATTTGACAGTGCGAGCACCGAAGTGGCGGCCACCAGACACCATTTTGAAATAGGCATGACCGTTTCCTTTCTGGCAGTGATTGCCTACTGGGATGCGAGCAAGTGTCACCGTACACGGTGGGGTAAACACGCAAACGCAATTAGTGACGCTGAACCTTCGTGTCGTATTGGGCTGACGGCTCGACATCCGCTGCGGTTCCACCCGAAGGCGTGCGCTCCGCACAAGGGGCCGCGCTAACTACCCCGCCCTTTGGTGGCCGACAGGACATCGCGGCCTTGGCTCCCCTGATGGCCGACGGACCGGGCATGGATCGCCCATAGGCCTTCACCGAGTTTCTCCACCACCTCGACAGGCTCCTGCCGCCCGGCAAGAACATTCACGTCGTCCTCGACAACGGACCCTGGCACACCGCGAAACGCACCCTGGTGTGAATATCGTTCGTCCCGACCTGGTCCGTCTGCACGGTCTTCGGGTCAGGGGTGCAGTGATCCTTGATCACCGGGCCGGCGTGGCGGTGGGAGTCGGGTCGTACGTGCAGCCGTCGTAGAGCGTGTCGGTGGAGCTGTCCAGGAACCACTGACCGCTCGTCAGAAAGCCCCGGGCGCCCTGGATCCTGGCCGGCGGCTGCGAGGTGGACATCGACGGCGGGCCGCCGCTGCCCTGGCTGAACGGGGCGATGTCGGTGACGTTGGTCCAGCAGGGCTGGTCCATGACCAGCGTGCTGCCGGACAGCCGTGCGACCGCGCACTTCGAGTCGGTCCACGCGCCGTTGCCGGCGGGATAGTCGAACTCGACCTGCGCCAGTTGCGCGGGCGTGAGGTGTGCGAACCAGTCCAGGGCCGCGGCGTCGTTCGACAGGTCGTACCCCATGGCCGACCCGGCCCAATTGCCCGTGAAGTGCGGGGTCGCCGGGGTGGCCTGGACCATGGGGGCTTCCCTGCCATCCACGTAGAGCGGTGGGCATGCCCCTGATCGGCGGTCCGTCGCCGCCTCGGAGCGGGTGACACCACCCCAGGGCCATCCGTTCGAGGGGGACAGTCATGCCGGCTCCAGAGGCCGGGAGCCCCACTGCGGGGCCACAGAGAAGGTAAGGGGGGCGGTGCGTTGGCTGATCGCCGGGATGCAATGATGAGCCGCTTCGACCGGGCCCTGCCCCTCGAAGCCTTCCGCGGGTGTGCGCCCGCGGCGAGAGGGGTCCCGGATCCGGATACCCCTCGTGGAAGCGCTCTCTGGGAGGGACCCGTGACATTCACGCGCGCCGCCACCGCTGCCGCTGCGGCCGCAACAGCTGCCGTGCTCCTGGCCTCCGGTGACGCCTACGCCTGCAGCATCAGCGACTTCACCGCAACGGCGACCTGCGACACCAGTACGGGCGAGGCCCGGGCCGCCATCACGGTGACGGACAAGGATCCCTCCGGCACGCCCGCGGACATCACCGTGCGGATGCGGATGGCGGTCGGCAGCGACGGCGAGACCGTCGGCACCGGGCACATCGGCCACCCCACCGCGGCAGGTGCGAGCACGACGATCCTGGTGCCGTGGCTCCAGGGGTACCAGTGGAACATCTACGTGACGGCGGGCAACCTCGTCGAAGAGCCGCTGACGAACCTGCCGATCTCCCCGGACACCCCCTGTGTGGCCGGCGGCTCCCACTCGTCCGGCACCCCGGCCACCCCGGCCCCTTCGATGTCGCCGACCGCCACCGCGACGCCGCCGTCTCCGGCTGCCACGCCGGCCACCTCGACGTCCCCGGTTCCCGCCACGTCCGCGTCCTCGCCCGTCACGGGGACCAAACTCGCTGAGACCGGTGGCGGCAGCGACGCCACTGTGATCGCCGGGTCGGCCGCCGTGGTGCTCGCCGCCGGCGCCGGCGTGCTGTTCGCGGCGCGCCGCCGCACGGCAGCCGGACGTCACTAGCCGCGAACTCGCGCCGGACCCCTGGGGCGTGCGCGTCCGACGATGCGTACGCCCCCTGCGCGTCGACCACAGGCTTGCACGGTTTCAAGCCGTAGACCGTGACAAGAGGTCAGCCGTAGCCATCACGGAGGTGCGGTCAGAAGCCGTCAGTCGGCCCGGTGAGCGCTTTGGCCGGTGACTTCGGGGCTCAACGTCGACGTGGAGGCGCCGGGGGAGCCTCAGGTCCAGTGGCCTGCGGCGGCGGCCTGGGCGACGAAGTCCTCAAAAGCCCGGGGCGGTCGGCCGAGGGCTCGTTCCACGCCGTCGGAGAGCGCGGCCCCCGAGCCGTCGCCGATGGCCGCGAGGACGTCGGCGAGCAGTCGCGCGACATCGGATGAGACGCCTGCCGCGACCTGGCGCTGGACGAAGACATCGGGATCGATGTCGGTGTGTCGGATCGTGCGTCCGGTGGCCTCGGCGATGAGGTGCGCCGCCTCACCGAAGCCGATCGCCCGTGGACCGGTCAGCTCGTAGGTGTGGCCGCTGTGGCGGTCTTCGGTCAGCGCCGATGCCGCGACCTCGGCGATGTCCTCGGCGTCGACGAACGGGGTGCGGCCGCCGCCGGTGGGCAGAGCCAGGGTTCCGGCGAGGATCCCAGGCAGCCAGGGGCCCTCGCTGAAGTTCTGTGAAAACCAGTTCGGGCGCAGGATGGCCCAGTCGACGCCCGAGCCGCGCACGGCCTGCTCGGCGGCGTGCAGGGGGTGAGCCGTTTCACCGGCGCGCGGGGCGGACAGCAGCACCAGCCGCCGTACGCCCGCGGTCACAGCCTCGGTCACGAACTGGGGGATGCGCGCCTGGCGGTCCTTGCTCATCCGCAGGTTGGGCTCCACCAGGTAGGCGGCGGTGACGCCGGCGAGCGCGTGCTCCCAAGTGGAGGGGTTGTCCAGGTCGAAGGGGATGTCGGCACTGGTGCGGGACGCCGTGCGGACGGGCCGGCCGGCGGCCTTCAGGCGCCGGGCGATGCGGCTGCCGGTCTTGCCGGTGCCACCGAGGATGAGGATGTTCTTCATGCCGTCCAGACAACTCCATGGGCGCGTAGACGTTCCATGAGAGAACGTCGAAACGACCTTTGTGATCGTCTAGCGTGGGGATGTGGATGTCCTGAGCGATCTGCTGCACCGGGCCCGTGCCAGGAACGCGTTGGTCAGGCAGCTGATCCAGCGTCCTCCGTGGGCGCTGACCTTCGCCGACACTCCACCGCTGACGGTCGTGACGACGCTCGCCGGCCACGCCTGCGTCCGGTTCGACGAGGCGGGCGCTGCACCGATACGCCTCACGGCCGGGGACATCGCCCTCATCACCGGACCTGGCCGTTACACGATCGCCGACGCGCTCTCCACCCCACCTCAGGCTGTGATCCACGGGCGGAACAAACACGTCGTCGACGGGAACGAAGCGGCACCGGGCATTGCCCGAAGCCTGGGCCCCCGTACTTACGGCGACGGTTTGCCCGGGGCCACGATCATGCTCCGGGGCGCCTACGAACTCCGCGGCGACGTGGGGGAGCGCCTGCTGGGCATGCTCCCGCCCTTGGCAGTCGTGCCCTCCGGGCCCGCGACCCGGGCGGCACTGGATCTCCTTGCCACGGAGGCCGCCCGCGACGAGCCGGGTCAGGACACTGTCCTCGACCGGGCGCTGGACCTCGTGCTCGTGCTGGCGTTGCGGGCATGGTGCGCCAGAGCGGAGGGAGGGCCCGCCTGGTACCAGGCGCTGGCCGATCCCGCGGTCGGCGTCGCGCTTCGACTGCTGCACGAGGCTCCCGCCCGCCGGTGGAGGGTCGCCGAGTTGGCCGCCGAGGTCGGTATGTCGCGGGCCGCTTTCGCCGCTCGCTTCACCGCGATGGTCGGGGAACCCCCGCTTACCTACCTCACCGGCTGGCGGATGACGTTGGGGGCGGACCTGCTCCGTAACACCGAGGCGACCGTCGCTGCCGTGGCTCACGCAGTGGGATACGACGATCCCTTCGCTTTCAGTGTGGCGTTCAAGCGCGCCCGGGGCGTCAGCCCCTCGATCTGGCGACGCCAGGCCCGTTGACTGCCGCGCGTAGAGGGGTTTGCGTCCCGAGGCCGGCCGTGACGCTCCGAGCGGACGGCTGAAAGCTGTTGACCGCGCTTCCGCGCTTCCGTGCGACCCGCGATGGGACGCAGCAGGGCGCCGACCAGGCCGCCGCTGCCGGCGATCACGCTGGCGTCGGGGTCGTGAGGTCCGTCCCGTCGCCTCACATTCCGACTGGCCGCGTTGTCGTACCCGACAGACGCACCTTCCGAACGGCTACTGCGTTGTCGTACCCGGCATACGGAACGAAAGGAAGCCGATGAGCGACTTTCAGGCAATCGTCGACCGCGTCGAGATCGAGGCACTGCGCGGTGAGTTCACCGACGCGGCGATGATGCGCGACGGCGTCCGCCTCGCGAAGCTGTTCACGCCGGACGGCGTGCTACGGATGCCCAACGTCTCCATCGAGTTGATCGGCCCGGAGGAGATCCGCACGGGTGGCGAGCGGCTCCAGGAGCAGTGGGACTTCTTCGTGCAGAACACGCATCCGGGAGCGATCCGCATCGACGGTGACACGGCGACCGGCCGCGCCTACATGCAGGAGATCGCTCGTGCGCGGGATGGCCGCCAGGGACTCAACTACGCCATCTACCACGACCGCTACCGGCGCACCGCGGACGGCTGGAGGTTCAGCGAGCGGGTCTACGAGGTCAGGTACCTCGACACCACCCCACTCGCGGGCTCTGCTCCGCGCATGGTGGGTGCGCCCGACGACCCGTCGGCCGGTGACCTCCGCGCCTCGCGCCCCGGCACACCACAGGCAACCCAGGAGGCATGATGACCATTTCGGCTTCGGCGACACTGTTCACTGATCCGGCGCCCGCGCTCTCCTCCTGCAGTTACAGGAGGGCTTGCTCATCGAACCCCTCGTGCATACGGCTTCGCCACTGGTCGAGCTGGACGCAAGTCCCCCCCTCGGCAGCATCACCAGGACTCGGCCTGCAGGAACAGCACGATCACCTCCGCGCAGAACCAGATTGCGAACACCAGACAGGCGAGCCACAGTCCCCACAGAACCCAGCGGATCTCTCGTCGTATGCGCATGAGCGGATCATGCCCCTCGCGGCCTTGGCGCTGCGCTGGGTCGGACACACGATCACCGCGATGGCCACCCCACGCTGTGGGGGCGTCAATTCTGCGCCACACCTGCCTGAGCTGCCCGCGGACAAACGGGGTCCATCGCGGTTCGGGAAAGAGTGGCTTTCGAGTACCCGTCTCGGCACACTTCGGTTTCTGACTGGACCGGGTGGAGGCGGGCTTTTGCCGGCACGGCGTCCCCGGTCGCCCCGGTGAAGTGCTGCACACCGTGCCCGGAGGGGGCGTAGAGAACAGGGCCGCCGCGGTGGGGTGAATGAGTGGCCCGCCTGTGACCTGTCGCTGACGGTGTCTGCTGCAATTCTCTCCGTGCAGCACTGTGTCCCCGGGGGAAGCCATGGGGGCAGCGGGCCGCAGGCCGCAGGCAGCACCGACACCAACGGTGTCTGCGCATTGGGCACCCGTGACGTGCGCAGATGGCCGGTGCCTGAGCCATCCACCGGCGTGGGACCAAGGATTCGTCCCGCGGTCACGCCTTGGAGCCCGGGCAGCAGACGCCGGTACTTCCCCAGCCGGGCGCTGCGGTCCATAGTGGAAGCAGTACTACTACGGCAGGAGGCGATCATGCTCCTCCTTGGCATAATCCTGCTCGTCGTCGGATTCGTCACCGGGATATCGATCCTGTGGACAATCGGGATCATCCTGGCGGTCATCGGCGCGATTTTGTGGATCATGGGCTCCATGGGGCACGCAGTCGCCGGCCGCCGACACTATTGGTGATCCGGCTCCCCACGCGGCCCTGCGCTGTCCTTCCGTACGCTGCCGCTACAGCGCTGCGTCTCGCCGCATCGGGACGAGCCGGCCGGTAGCCGCATTAGCGCGTATTTCGCTCCTGAACGAGCCGGACGGCAGCGTGGCCGGCCACTGCCCCGCCTGACGTACGCCCCCTCCGCCGCCGCGTGTACCCGGCCATGGCTGGGTCACCGCGCGCCCACCCAGGTCGCCTCCTGCGCACGGGAGGTCAGCGTGGAGTTCGACCGGGAGCGTCGCGAACGGGGCGGCGCCCTGCCCGCTTGATGATCTGCTCGGCGATCGAGGACAAGTCTCAACCGCCCTTGGCCTTCAGCCCATAGCCGATGGTGTCGGGGTGGGGGGCGGTCATGTTGGTTGGGGTGGGTTCCACCTGGGCGGCACGCCCCTTGCGGTAGGTGCTGCAGCAGTCCCTCGGTCTTGCAGAACGCGATCGTGCGGCCCCGGCAGGCGGCGCGGTGAGCTGGTGATGCCTGCGCGTCACCGTCGGTCACCGGGTTATTCGTGGGTGTGGGCGAACGGCGATAAAATTAGCCAGATCGCTGGCCTGGCTTTGGGGCCGGGGCTGCCGCTCGGCCTGTGCGATCTTGGAGCGGCACGGCCTGTGCGATCTTGGGAGCGGCACGGTGGCGAGGTCTCCTGAGGAACGCGGAGTGACGCACAGTGCTGGTGCGCGGGGCAGGTTGTTGCCCGTGCTGCCTGCTCTGCTGCTGTTCCTCGGCCTGTTCGTCGGCTTGGTCACACCCCGGGATGTCAGGCCGGATGCCTTCCTCGCCACGGCCATGATTTCTGCCGCCGCGTTGCTGCCCCTGTGGGGGACGGTGCTCATCGGAGTGGGCGCGTGCGCCGTCTTTGTCGGTCTGATGGTGGACTTTGGTTCGCTGCGGGATGTGACCGCCTACTCTGAGCTGGCCACCCTTGCAGCGATTGCGACATTCGCTGTCTTCTTCAACCGTCTGCTCGGCCGGCGCGCTCACCAGCTGGTTCAGGTTCGCTCGGTGGCCGAGGCCGCCCAGCTGGCGGTGCTGCATCCGGTACCGCGACACCTCGGGCACGTCAGGCTGGAGGGCCTGTACCTGGCTGCCGCGGCGGAAGCACGGATCGGCGGCGACCTGTACGAGGCGATACGCACCCCGCATGGCGTACGGCTGCTCATCGGCGACGTGCGCGGCAAGGGCCTGCTCGCGATCCAGACGGCCGCGACGCTGCTCAGTGCCTTCCGTGAGGCCGCCCACGACGCGCCCGACCTACCTCACCTCGCGTGCCGCCTGGAGACGAGCATGAGCCGCCACGCTTCCCAGTACCCGGGGGTCCCTGGCTCGGAGATCGCTGAACGGTTCATCACCGCTCTCCTCGCCGAGATCCCGGACGATGAACCGGTCGTGCGGACCGTCACCTGCGGCCACCCGCCCCCGTTGCTGCTGCACGGCGGCGAGGTCCGGGAGCTGCGACCCGCCGCTCCGTCGCCGCCGCTCAACCTGGGCATGCTGGTGAGCGACGGGTACCATGTCGACCTCGCCCCCTTCCACCCTGCAGACCAGCTCCTGCTGTACACCGACGGAGTCACTGAGACCCGCGACCGCTCCGGTGCCTTCTACCCCCTCGCCGAACGTATCCGCTCGTGGAGCGGCGAGGCGCCGCATCAGCTCCTCGACCATATCCACCGCGACCTGATCGCCTACAGCGGCGGCGAGCTCGACGACGACATCGCTGTCCTCATCGCCTGGCGGAGCGCGAGCCGCTGAGCCTGAGATGAGGCTCTGGCCTGCCAAGGTCTGCCGCAGGTGGTTCGAGGTTCCTGAAGCCGGGGCGCCCGTGCGCCGACTCGCCCCGGACGCCCGCTCCGTAGCTCCACCCGGCGCCCGCAGGCCGCGGGACAACGCGCACCTGGCGCGTGCTGGAACTGGCGGCAGGTTCCTCTCCACCGCAAGCCGGTTTGTGAAGGTTGTGGAGGATTAGGGTCTGGCTCGGAACACTGGGCGGGGCCTGAGAGACTGCCGGGTATGGATATCGCTCGCAGGAACAATGTCACCGTCACCGGCAACCCTCAGGGGCGGACGGTGGTGCTGGCTCATGGTTTCGGCTGCGATCAGAACATGTGGCGGCTGACGCTGCCTGCCCTGGTCGAGGACTACCGGGTGGTCCTCTTCGACTACGTCGGTGCGGGCCGCTCGGATGCGGCCGCGTTCTCGGAGGACCGTTACGCCTCCTTGGACGGGTACGCCCGGGACGCGGTCGAGGTATGCGAGGCGCTCGACGTGCGCGACGCGGTGTTCGTGGGCCACTCGGTCAGCGCGATGATCGGCGTGCTGGCCGCCGACATGGCTCCGGAGCGGATCGGGGCGCTGGTGATGGTCGCCCCTTCTCCGCGGTACATCGACGACGACGGCTACCGAGGCGGCTTCAGCGCCGAAGACATCGATGAGCTTCTGGCGTCGCTTGAGTCGAACTATCTGGGATGGTCGGCGGCGATGGCGCCGGTGATCATGGGGAACGCGGAGCGCCCCGAACTCGGCGAGGAACTGAAGAACAGCTTCTGTGCCACGGATCCGGACATGGCCCGTGTCTTCGCCCGGACCACGTTCCTGTCGGATTCGCGGGACGACCTGAAGAGCGTGAGGGTGCCGACCCTCGTGCTGGAGTGCACCCAGGACGTCATCGCCCCTCGGGAGGTCGGCGCCTTCGTCCACCAGGCGATCCCCGGCTCGACACTGGTCACTCTGGACGCGACCGGACACTGCCCGCACCTGTCCGCCCCCGAAGCCACCAATGAGGCGATACTGAGCTTCCTGGCGGACTCGCGATGATGTGCCGCGCCGGGCAGCAGTCCGATCCGTACAAGGCCGACGACGACAGAATCTCCAGCGCGGCGTTTGCCACTCTGCTGGAGGACAGCGCGGAGGAGCTGTACGAGAGCGCGCCGTGCGGCTACCTGTCCACGCTCATGGACGGCACCATCGCGAAGATCAATGCCACGCTGCTGAACTGGCTCGGTCTGGAGCGTGAGGCGGTGGTGGGCCGGATGCGGTTCAGCGACCTGCTGACCGTGGGCGGCAAGCTGTACCACGAGACCCACTTCGCGCCGCTGCTGCGCATGCAGGGCGAGATCAGCGGCATCGCCCTGGATATCAAGCAGACCGGCGGCGGCCGGATGCCGGTGCTGGTCTCCTCCGTGGTCAAGCACGGCAGTACCGGCGAGCCCCAGCTGACTCGCACCACCTTCTTCGACGCCCGGGACCGCCGCGCGTACGAAGAGGAACTCCTGCGCGGCCGGAAGGCGGCCGAAGAGGCACGCAAGCAGGCGGAGGCGGACCGGGCCCGGCTGCAGGACGCCCTCGCCGTGCTCCAGCAGTCGCTGCTGCCCGACACTCTGCCGCCGATACCCGGCGTGGAGACGGCCGCCTACTACCACACCGCCGACCCCGACCGGCTGGGCGGCGACTTCTACGACGTCTTTTCCATCGACGGCGAACGCTTCGGATTCTTCCTCGGTGATGTGTGCGGCAAGGGCCCCCAGGCCGCCGCGGTCACCTCACTCACCCGATACACCCTGCGCGCCGCCGCCCTGCACGACCCCGATCCCGTCTCCGCGCTGACCACCCTCAACAAGGCGCTCCACGAGCGCTACGCCGCCAGCGGAGATCCGCGTTACTGCACCGCCATCTTCGGCATCCTCGAACCCGACCCCGAGACCGGGCAGGTCGGCCTCCGTCTCGCCTCAGGCGGTCACCCTCCGGTCATCGTTGTGCGTGCCGACGGCACCGCCGGCTTCCTGCCCACTTCCGGTGGCCTCCTTGTCGGCGTCCTGCCCTCCGCACGCTTCGCCACCGCCACAACCGCCCTCGCCCCCGGCGACAGCGTTCTGGTTTACACCGACGGCATCACCGAGGCCCGCACCGGCGAAGACCGCACCAGCCTGTACGGGGACGAGGCCCTGCTCACATTCGCCGCCGGCCATGCCGGCAAGCCTGCGTCTGCCCTGATCGAGGCCCTCACCGGCCTGCTGAACAGTTTCGGCGACGGCCTCGACGACGACACCGCCCTGCTCGCCCTTGGCGTGCCGGCCCCCGACCTCCAGACGAGAAACAGCCGATGAGCCCACTGAAGATCACCGCCCGAGACGCTGCCACCGGTCCCGTTGTGGAAATCTTCGGCGAGCTCGACTACGCCAGCGCCACCGAACTGCGTGAACTGATCCCCACGATCGACCTCCGACCGGGTCAGCGCCTCGTCCTGGACCTGAGCGGCATGGAGTTCTGCGACTCCAGCGGCATCACCGCTCTGATCGCCGCCCACAACCACGCTCACGCCGCCCGGGCGGACATCGCGCTCGCAGCCGTACCCGCCCATACTCTGCGCATCCTGCGCATCGTCGGCCTCGACCAGATCTTCCCCATCCACCCCGACAGCGATACCGCCACCCAGTACTGACACGTCGCTGGCGCAGCGGCACGCAAGCAGTCAAAGGCGTGCTGGGAAACGGCGACTGCTGACGACTTCCCCGCCTGAGGATCTGGTCCACGTCGAAGGGCCTTCCCGCGTCATGCGCGAGAAGGCCCTTCGAAGAGAGGGGAGGGAGCGACGTCAGTGCTCGAGCGCGTCCTTGGCCTTTTCCTTGGCTTTGCGGGCATCGCCCGTGCTCTTCTCCGCCTGCCCTTCGGCAGCCATGCGGTCGTTGCCAACGGCGTTACCCGCAACCTCCTTGACCTTGCCCCGGCCCGTTCGGTATTCGCCTTCGCCTACTCGCCGGCCGTCATGGAATGCGCCTCCTCACAACGTGGGCGCCGCTTTCGCGGTAGCCACTCGTGCCCCGGCTTTCCCCGGACAAACAAGGCAACAGCCGGGGAGTGAACGAGGAAGTGCGGGGCAGACGGCGGGTCAGGAGGTTGATGACTATGGTTCCCCTGCTGCTCGTTCTTCTTCTGGCACTCATCCTTTTCGGCGCCGGTTTCGCCCTCAAGATTCTGTGGTGGGTCGCGGTCGCCGTCCTGGTGCTGTGGCTGCTCGGCTTCGTCATGCGCTCCACCAGCGCCGGCGGCGGCCGCGGCCGCTGGTACCGATGGTGACCTGACCCCGCGCCCCTGTGCCCTCTGGGAGGCCCGGCCGCCATGACGGCCGGGCCTCCCAGCATGCAGGGCGAACCACCCCGCTTGACCATGACGACGAGGAACCAGGGCTCGATGTGGCGAGATGGTGTGGGAGGTGGCTACGGTGACCGCGTCATGTTGTTCCCCCGCTTGGGGCTTGCCTGGCGCAGCATCTCCGCGACATCCCCGGTGGCACCGCTGCCGGGGACACCGCACGCGCCGGTAGCCAAAGAGGTCGATGATGCCTACGCCTGGTTTTCCGCCGAGCACGCTTGATTCACAAGGAACGCCCATATGGATCAGCGATCTGGCCGCCGGCGATCCGAACCACATCCTGCATGTCGTGCGCGGCATCGAACCGGCGGAAGCGCTGGAAGCACTTGGCGCCAAGCCGGGGTTGATCCAACCCTGCGAGCTGCCTGACGGCAAGCCTGATGAGTGGACGTCACTGCCCTGCGCGGCTCTTGGCATCGAGCCGGGAACCTCTGCCGCGCTCGTGTCGGGACGCATCGGCGAGTGGACCTTCGTCTACGAAGACTCCGGGTTCACCTACGACGACGCGGCGACGAAGGCACTGTCCGCCGGTGGGCGGACGGCGGCCACGAGCGTGTACACCATCAACGGGGACGCCGGTCTCACCTATGCAATCGACGGCGAGCAGGTCGAGTGGCTCAACGTCGACGACCTCCTTCTGGAGGAGGACCTTCTCGGCATGCCTGCCGAACTGCGTGCGGCATTCGAGGCTGCCGGCACCGTCGAGATGGAGGACTTCGAGCCCGGTGAGGCCGATGGTCTGATCGCCATGCGTGCCATCTGCGCTCTGGCGGGCCTCACGTGCCCCTGAGCGACGTACGTCGAGTACCGCTGCTGGTCGTGCCGCTCGGCTGACGTACCCGCGGCGGTGACGGTGCCTGTTCGGCTACTTGGTCTCGACTCGTCCGACCGGGTTGGGGCCGACCGTCAGCGCGTCACACACTGTCCGCCAGGCGGAATCTCCGGGGTAGAGGCGAGTGCGGAGGTAGGCCCAGGTGAGCCGCCCCACCGCGGCCACCCGCTCAGGGTTCTCGTCGGTGGTCTCGGCGACGTCGTATCCGGAGATCCCGCCGAGTCCGTGCTCCGCGTCGAACAGGGTGAGCAGGGCCTTGGGGCCGGGGGCGAGAGTGTAGGGGTCGGTGTGCCACTTCGGACCCATGTCCGTGAAGTGCCGGGAGTCGTCCTTGTCGCCGGCGACGATCAGCGCGGGTGTGGTCATCGTGGAGAAGTCCGTGGTCCGGAAGAACGGCACGTTCTCGGCCCACGGCCCGTTCAGGGCATCGCCGCCCCTGCCGGGTGCGGCCAGCAGCACACCCGTCTTGATGCGGGGCTCGATGAGGTTGACTTCCTCTCCGTCGTCGGGGTCGGTGAGCCGCGCGCCCAGCAGGAGGCTGGCGGTGTGGCCGCCGAGTGAGTGTCCCGCAACGGCGATCTTGCTGTGGTCCACGCGCCCGGCGAGCTGCGGGACGGCGGCCTCGATTACGCCGAGCCGGTCGAGGATGTGCCGCATGTCCTCGGCGCGTGAGCGCCAGGACAGGGATGCCGCGGGGCTGTCGGTGTGCAGGTGGCTGAGTGTCCTGGAGCTGAGGTGGGTGGGCTGGATGACGACAAAGCCGTGTGCCGCCCAGAAGTTGGCGAGCGGCGCGTAGCCGTTCAGAGAGGAGAGGTTGTTCGAGGGACCGTGGCCGTGGGAGAGGAGTATGACGGGCAGTCCGGTTCCGGTCAGGGGTGCGGAGACGCGCGCCTGAAGGTCCACCGGACGTCCGGGCACGGGCAGCACCACTGGGCTGAACGAGAGGACGGGAGCGGGGGAGCCGAAGACGTCGGATGTGGAGATCGATTCACTCATGATGCGTACGTCCCTTCGATGGCCTCTGCTGCCGGTCTGATTCGGCCGGCGGGGGAAGGCGCTCAGGAGCATCCGGTTTCAGCCGGGCCGATAAGCGGAGCGTTGTTCCACTTAAGATACGGAGCGGTGTTCCGCTTGTCAATCGGCGCCGGAAGGAGAGCGTCGCGCCCGGCATGGGTCAGTCCGCGGAGGTGCCGGACCGAAGCAAGCGAACCGATGCCACGTGCAACCGGCAGACGCTGCCTGCCGCCGCCAAGGTGTTCGTCTCCTCCGGCATCGACGCGCCCACTGTGAGAAGTGCGGGTACTGCCCTGCAAGGTATGACGGGGCTGTGTGCGGAATGGAGGTCGCGGTCGGTACCCGATCAGTGCAGGCACCGCGCCCCAGGATCCGGATGTGTATCGGTATCCAGGGCCGGCATCCCGTTCTCCCGTGTGCTGATGGCGGTAGCGGGGTGCCGGGGGCTGGTCAGTGGATGACGTCGAGGACCTGCTTCTGCAGGCCGTTGCTGTAGACCTCGTGCTCGACGAGCTTCAGCTTCTGGGTGTCCTTGTCCGCGGTGCTGAACAGACGCTTGCCGGCGCCGAGCAGCAGGGGGAAGACGAGGAGGTGGTAGCGGTCGATCAGGTCGGCGTCGGAAAGGGCATGGTTCAGCCGGGCGCTGCCGTGGACGATGATCGGGCCGCCGTCGGTCTGCTTGAGGGTCGCGACGTCGTCGAGGGAGCGCAGGATGGTGGTCTCGCCCCAGTTGGAGACCAGCTTGTCCTCGGTGAGGGTGGTGGAGACGACGTACTTCGGCATCGTCTTGTAGTGCGCGAACTCCGCCATGTCCGGCCACACAGGGCTGAACGCCTCGTAGCTGATCCGGCCCATCAGGATCGCGGTGGACTCCTGCTGTTCCCGCGCCTTGATCTCGTACGCCTCGGGGACGAACTCGACCTCCTTGAAGGTCCATCCGGAGTTGCGGTAGCCGGGTTCGCCGCCCGGTCCCTCCATGACGCCGTCGAGCGAGACGAAGGCCGTGCTGATCACCGTACGCATGAGAGTGATTCCTCGGTGTCTTGGTTGTGTGTTGTGTGACTGCGGCGGTCCGGCGGTTCTGGGGCACTGCGGATCCGGGGGCCCGACGGTGCGGCCGTGCGCCCGATCACAGCGACGTCCAGCACCGCTCCAGGATGGTACCGACAAAAATAATTGTCAAGAAGAGGAAAGTTGTCGGCCCGGGTGACCGCGGCGCCTGACGGTCGCGGACGTAGACGCGCCCGGGCCTGGCGGCTCAGGCGTCGGTGGGTGCGGGAAGAGGAAGACGGCACGCCCAGCCAGGAGGAACGCCGGATCGCCGCGGCGCCCGGAAACGGCTGCACGCCGGGGGAGGCGATGAGTCCGGCAGGGGCACGACATCGGGCTGGGAGGCCCGTTCGCCTCCGGTGCGACTGATCCCGGCAGCCGACGAACGACGCTTCGGCCCTGAGGGTGGGCCAAGCTGCCGATCGTGCAGCGCTGCACCATGTCCAGTGCCGGACATCCACCACCCGTCCTGGTCCGGCCCGACGGAACCGCCGAGGCCGTCGAGATCTGCCCGGGGCCGCCACTGGCCATTGGCGGCATGTCGTACGAGCCCACGACGGTCGACCTGGCGCCGGGCAGCGTCCTCGCGCTGGACCGGTGTTGCCGCCCCCGCCTGGCCGGCGGGATGCGACCACTGCGCGACGCGAGCGCAACGGATGGGGCATGCCGTCGGGCATCGATCGGTCCGGTCCCGGATCCGGCAGCGTCTGGGAGAACGTCAGGGCAGGGTCAGGATGCGGGGGCCCTGGTCGGTGATGGCGACGGTGTGCTCGATGTGGGCGGCCCTGCTGCCGTCGGTGGTGCGCAGGGTCCAGCCGTCGATATCGGTGCGGTAGGTGTTCTGCCCGCCGGCCATGAACATGGGTTCGATGGCGAGAACCAGGCCGTGGCGGAGGGGGAAGCCACGGCCGGGGCGGCCCCGGTTGGGGACATGAGGGTCTTCGTGCATGCGGCGGCCGATGCCGTGGCCGCCGAAGTCGGCGGGCATGCCGCAGCCCGCCTTGCGGGCGACGGTGTCGACGGCGTGGGAGATGTCGCCGATGCGACCGCCCACCTGGGCGGCGGCAATGCCGGCGTCGAGGGCTTGCTGGGTGGCGTCGATCAGATCGAGGTCGCCGGGGCGTGGCGTTCCGACGGTGAAGGTGATGGCCGCGTCGCCCGTCCAGCCGTCGAGCTCGGCGCCGCAGTCGATGCTCACCAGGTCGCCGTCGCGCAGCCGGTAGCCCGTGGGGATGCCGTGCGAGACGGCGTCGTTGACGGACGTGCAGATCACGGCCGGGAAAGCGACCGGGGCGAAGGACGGCCGGTATCCCAGGAATGGGGAGACGGCTCCGGCCTCGGCCAGAACTGACCGGGCCGCTTCGTCCAGTTCTTGCAGGGACACCCCCACGCCGGCTGCTTCTCGGACTGCGGCCAAGGCGCGGGCCACGACCCGTCCGGCTTCCCTCATCGCGTCCAATGCGGCATCGGTCTTGATCTCCACCATGTGCCTGACTCCCCGCAGCGCGTCGACCCAATACTTATACCGGTATTAGTATCACGGTCATGGTGAGGACTCCTCTGACACCGTGGGAACGGGAACGCGGCGAGCGGTTCGGCGCGCTGCTGCGTCGAGCGCGCGGCAGCCGCAGCATGGCGGAGGTTGCGGCCGCGGCGGGGGTTTCCGCGGAGACGCTGCGCAAGATCGAAACCGGCCGGGCCCCGACCCCCGCCTTCTTCACCGTTGCGGCCCTGGCCGCCGCGCTGCACGTGTCGCTGGACGAGTTGGCGGCCGCCTGCGCGCATGATCCGGACTGGCAGGAACCGGCGCTCTCGGCTTGAGGAGTGGGCAGCAGCGCCGCACCTTGTGTCGCTCAACCAACCTTCGGTCGCAGGAACGAGGCGGGCCAACCTCGTCCCGTGCAGCATGGACGAACTCGCCCACTGGCCCGCACCCGTGTCAAAGGCGTGCAGTACCCCCCGGCCTGCTCGACGGCTTCATCGCCGAGAGCGGACTCATTCCAGCCCTGCCATGACGTCACCCCGCACGAAAACCTCAGTAGCCGCTGCCCGGTGTGGCGTTTGCCGAGGCAGCCCATGCGATTTCGAGCGCTGCGCGCAGTTCCAGGGAGCTGCCCGCTGTGGTGGTCGTGGGGAGCAGTTCTTCCGCGCGCTCGACGCGGTAGGTGACGGTGTTTCGGGCGACGTGCAGGAGTTCCGCGGCGGTGCGCAGGCTGCGTTCTTCGGCGAGGTAGACGCGCAGGGTTTCGCGTAGCTCGTGCAGCCGGCTCGTGCGCACCCTGCCCGGAGACCGGCGGCGCTGGCATCGTGGTCCTGGACGTCGCCGATGACGGCGGTGGCCTCGGTGCCCGACGACGGGCTTACGGGCCGAGTGCCGGCCGGGTGCGGTTCACTTCGAGGTCGCCGCGGTCCGCCAGCGGCCGGGTGGGATGCCGTGGTGGCGTTTGAAGGCAGCGGCGAAGGAGAACTCCGACGCGTATCCCAGGGAGCGCGCGACCGCGGCCAGGCCGGCGTCGCCGTCGCGCAACTGCTCCCGCGCCAGGGCCATTCGCCAGTCGCTGACGTAGGTCAGCGGGGCCACGCCGAGCAGCGTGGTGAACCGGCGCGCGAACGTCGCACGCGACACCGACGCTTCGTCGGCCAAGTCGGCGACCGTCCAGGCGCGGTCCGGGCTCGCGTGGACGGCGCGCAGCGCGGCCCCGACGGCCGGATCGTCCATTGCGCGGAACCAGGCCGGTGCGGCCGCCACATCGGCGGCGAGCTGTTCCCGCAACGCCTGCACCAGGATCACGTCGAGCAGGCTGTCCAGCAGGGCCTGCTGCCCGGGAGCTTCGCGGGGCAGCTCGCCTGCGAACAGGTCGAGGCTCGCGCGCAGGCTCGACCCGGCGCGCGAGCGAACCACGGTCAGGTCCGGCAGCCCGGCGAGCAGCCCCGAGCACAGGTCCCCCTCGAACGTGTACGCCCCGCAGAAGAACGTGGTCGGATCGCCGGCCCCGCTGCCGAACACCATCCGCCGCGCGCCGCCTGGCGGGCCGGAGGAGGGATGGCCGACGAACGGGATCACGTCGGCGCCCGGCGCATGAGCCATGAACTGCTCGGAGGGCCCGCGGACCAGGATGATGTCGCCGGGCAGCACGCGGCGGGACCGGCCGGCGTCGTCGGTCCATATGAACGCCTCGCCGCCGAGGATGCCGTGGATCGCCAGTTTGGCGCCGGCCGGGAAGCGCACCCCCCACTCGCCGCGAGCCGTCGAGTGTGAGAACGCGGCGCCGCGCGCACGTGAGCGCTGCAGGAGATCGGTCAGGACGTCCATGCCATGAGACGCTCGCATATTTCTTCGCGCGGATCCAGCATGGATCAGATCTCTGTGGGCTGGTTGTCTGCTGGGGAGGGAGAAGAACATTCGAAGGGAGGGGCAACATGCCCCAGGCAGTGCAGTTCGACGAGTACGGCGACATCGACGTGCTGGAGGTCCGTGACGTGCCCCGGCCGCAGCCCGCTGCCGACGAGGTGCTGGTGCGCGTGCGGGCCGCCGGGATCAACCCCGGCGAGAACGCGATCCGGTCCGGCGCTCTGCATGACCGCTGGCCCGCGACATTCCCGTCCGGTCAGGGCAGCGACCTGGCCGGCGTGGTGGAGGAGACCGGCTCCGCGGTGCACAACTGGTCGGTCGGCGACGAAGTGATCGGCTGGGTGGACACCCGCGCCAGTCACGCCGAGCTGGTCGCCGTCCCGTCCGGTAACCTCGTGCCGCGCGATCCCGCCGTGCCGTGGCAGGTCGGCGGCTCGCTGTTCGTCGCCGGAACCACGGCGTACTCGAACGTACGCGCCGTCGGGGCCGGTGCGGGCGACACGGTCGTCGTCTCCGGCGCCGCCGGCGGGGTGGGCTCGCTGACGGTCCAGTTGCTGCGTCGCGCCGGGGCCACCGTCATCGGGCTGGCCGGCGAGACCCACCACGCCTGGCTGCGCGAGCGCGGCGTGATCCCGGTGGCCTACGGCGACGGCGTGCTCGAACGGATCCGCACGGCCGCGCCCGAAGGTGTCAACGCGTTCGTCGACACCTTCGGCGACGGGTATGTCGACCTGGCACTCGAACTCGGCGTCGCCAAAGACCGGATCAACACGATCATCGACTTCGCCGGCGCGTCCCGGACCGGCGTCAAGAGCGAGGGCATGAGCGGCTCGGCCAACGCCGTTGTGCTGGCGGAGCTCGTCAAGCTGGTCACGACCGGCGACCTCGAAGTCCCGATCGCCGCCAGCTACCCGCTCTCCGAGGTCCGCGCCGCCTACCGCGACCTGATGCGGCGTCACACACGTGGAAAGATCGTGCTCGTGCCGTAGAGCACCGTTCCTGAGCAATGGCCCGCGCCGGCCGGCGGACGACACCGCCGGTCGGCGCGGCACTCGTATGACCACGCGATGCCGCCGGATCCGGGCCGGCTTGCCGGTTCTCCCACATGCAGGTTGCGAGACCGTTCGGGTCTCCCCGCGCCGGCCGCTCGGCGACGACCCCCCTCCTCCGGAGCTGGCACGATGTCCGGCATGGACCGACTGATAAGAGTGAAGGACGGCCTCGCATCCCGTCGTCAGCACGCGACTGTCCATCGGGAGTCCTTCGCCGGCGCGGATCTCGCTTCGCTGCGCCTGGAGCCGCTGTGGTTCATGAGGTGCACATTCCGCGGCGCCGATCTCCGCCAAGCGACCCTCGACGGCTGCCACTTCAAACTGTGCGATCTCGGCGGGGCTGATCTGCGCGGTGCCTCCATGAGGGGAGTCACTCTGGCGGGCTGCGATCTGAGCGGCGCCGACCTCCGGGCAGCGGATCTGACCGGCGCCCGAATCGGCCAGGTCCTCACCGGCACCCCACCCCATGGACTGACCGACGCCACCGGCATCAAGCTGGACAACGCTGTCCTCCGCGATCTCCAGCTCGACCAGGTCGTCGGCTGGCCTATCACCGGGTGAGCCGGCCCGAGGCAGGGGCACCGGCCACAGGCGTTTGGCCAAGCCTTGGAATTGATCATTCAGGTGGCAACTCGGCGGTGTCCGGCAATTGATCTTGTGGTGGGCCGGGGTGAGGCGACGGAGATGCGGCGTGGCAGCAGACGGCCCGGCTGCAGTCGGGTGCCGATGGCCGGGGGTGACCGTGGCGGGATCGCCGGCAGGTGATCGCCGGGGCCCGGCTGCGGCTCGTGGGACTTGAATTGAGGCCAGGGCCTCCATGGTCGACCTTGTCAGCCGGCGGGCGGGGTGAGGATGGTGCGCTCGAAGGGCCCGCCGTGCGCGGCGTACTCAACGGCTTCGTCGACGGCGTCGAGACGGAAGGTCCGAACCCGCTCGAGATCGAGATCGAGCGCACCTGACGCGATGAGCCGGATCATGCCGACGTTTGCGGCGCGAGGGTACATCCACTGTCCGCGCACGGTGACCGAGTTACGCATGATCCACGGATAGGGGAGCGCGAGGTCCGCGCCGCCGAGCATGCCGACACCGCCCATGAGGACGACACGGCCGTACTCGCGGACGGTCATGGCCGCCGCACGCGACGCCGAGCTGGGTGCGGCGGGCGGTAGCAGGTCGATCACCATGTCGATCGGACCATCAGCCGCGGCGGACATGGCCGTGCGGTCGGCGGCCTCGTCCCCGGTCAGTGTCACGGGGCGCACGCGTCGGCCGAACCGGTCGACGAGCAGGTCGAGCGCGGCGCGGTTGCGGCCCGGCGCGATCACCTGGCCCGCCCCCATGGCCAGCGCGACGGCGACGGCGGCGCCGCCGAGGTTACCGGTGGCCCCGCTGACGAGGAGCGTCTCGCCGGCTTCGAGCCCGCCCGCCAGCAGTCCGCCGTAGGGGATGGCGTACACGCCGAGCGAGGACCAGCGCGCTGGGTTGTGCCCCGCCTCCGCGGGCAGGGGGTAGACGTTCTCCGTCGGCACCCGCATGAGTTCGGCGAATGCCCCGTCGTGCAGGTGCCGGGCGAGCCTGGCGCCGCCGTCGCCGCGGGAGCTCCAGCCCTGCAGCGTGATGTCGGGGGTCAGCGCGTCATCGCGGGAACGGACGGTGCAGTCGCACCACACCGGGTCGCCGACGCGCAGCCGGGTGGCGTCCGGTCCGACGCCGACGACCCGTCCCACGCCGCCGGGACCGGGAACCACCGGGAGTTCGAGCGGGTAATTCCGCCGGCCGCTGAAGACCTCTTCGGCGTACGGCGGGACACAGGTCGCCAGGACCTCGACCACCACCTCGCCGCCGCTCGCCCCGGGATCGGGTATCTCCCGCACGGTGAGCGGGGCACCGAACTTCGTCAGGGCTGCTGCTCACATCTGCTGACCTCCTTGATCGCTCGTACCGAGGCTAGGAGCGCGGACGGCATGCGCCAAGCGACGATCTGACATCTGTGGTATGCGTAGTGCGCATGGACTTCTCCAGTACGGCTCTACGGGTTCTGCGGCAGGTCGCCGAGTCGGGGAGCTTCACCGCGGCGGCCTCCCGGCTCGGCTACACCCAGTCGGCGGTCTCACGCCAGGCGGCAGCCCTCGAACGCAGCGCGGGCGCCGTCCTGTTCGAGCGCCGTCCCGACGGGGTGCGGCTCACGTCCGCCGGCCTGACCCTGCTGCGGCACGCCCGCACGATCCTGGACTCCGTCTCGGCGGCCGAGCGCGACCTCACCGGCTCCGCCTCGCAGAGCGAACTGGTGCGGGTCGGGTTGTTCCTGAGCGCCGGGGCAGTGATCCTGCCCACCGCCCTCACGCGGCTCGCAGAGGCCAGCCCGCAGGTCACGGTGACGACGCGTGAGGGCACCACGCCCGGTCTGATCCGGGCTCTGCGGGCGGGCTCGATCGACATCGCCGTGCTGACGTCCCGCCCGCCGCACCGGCCGTCGGACGGCGAGTCGCCCCGGCTGCACATCGACACCGTCGAGGACACCGAACTGCTCGTGGGAGTGTCGGCCACCGGCGTGTTCGCCGGCCGCACCTCCGTGCACGTCGACGAGCTTGTCGACGCCCCCTGGATCGCGACCCCGTCGTCGAACTCCGAGCCCCTGCTGGGCGTCTGGCCCGGCCTTCCCGGGCGGCCGCGCATAGTCCACACCGCGCGCGACTGGCTGACGAAACTGGAGCTGGTCGCCGGCGGTTTCGGCGTGACAACTGTCCCATCCCGCATGTCGACAGTGCTGCCGCCAGGCGTGAGTCTGCTGCACGTCGACGGCGTGCCCTCCGAGGTCCGCCGCATTCTGGCGGCGCGGCTTCCCGGCCGACCTTCCCCAGGAATCCTGGCCGTCACCCGAGCGATCACCTCGGCCGCCTGACCCGTCGCCGTAGAGGCCATCTCGTTCGGCAGTACGTGTGGTCCGGCCGCGTGTTGAGAGTCGAGCGCCTGGTGCTGGACGAGTTCGGGGCGCGAGGCGAGATCAGGGCCGTCCCGTGACTGATCTTTGGCATGAGGAGGGTCGGTCGGGAGGGGATCCTGGACCCCTCCGGTGGGCTGCGCCGCCAGGGGCTGCGTCGTTCTCGCGGGCTGTTCGGTTTGGTCACTTGATGTCCAAGGTGGCCAAGGGCCTGCGGGTTTACGACACAGCAGTGGCTCTCAAGGGCGACCCCCCGTCAACCAGCCTATGGCGACCGGGAGATGAGCAACGGAGTCCCCCTGCTATGGTGCGCCGATGTCATCGATCAAGCAGTTCCAAGTCACCTTCGACTGCGCGGAACCTGAGCGCGTCGCTCGTTTTTGGTGCGAGGTATTGGGGTACGTCGTACCGCCGCCACCGGAGGGGTTTGGCACGTGGGACCACTTCGATCGCTCGCAGCCGCCTGAGGATCAGGGTTCACGCTTCGCCTGCATTGATCCCTCAGGTGTGGGCCCGCGACTGTTCTTTCAGCGCGTTCCCGAGAGCAAGGTCGTCAAGAATCGGCTGCATCTTTGCGTGCGGGTCGGCACCGGGCTCGTGGGTGAAGAGCGCCTGGCCACGCTTGAGGCCGAGTGCGCACGACTGGTCGCGCTCGGCGCGGTCCGCGTGCGACTGCTGCTTGCCGATGGCAACAACGAGTCGTGCATCGTGATGCAGGACATCGAGGGCAACGAGTTCTGTCTCGACTGAGCATCTTCCCGGACGGCAATGTGGGGAGAGCCGTCTCCCTTGTGCCTCTCTCAAAGGTGGTCCCGTATGGGGCGGGAGTCATCCCGTGAGGGCGAGGTCGTGAGGTCGGGCGATGCCGAGCATCGCCGGGTGAACGCCGTCGCCCCTCAGACGGCAGCCGTGCAGGATCTCCCAGGTCAGGTTGCCGGTGACCGCCGGCCGACGGCGACGACGGGTGCGTTCGGTGGCGGCCGTGAGCGTACCCGGGCAATGCCCCGGCTGACCGTTGGCCGTCGGCTGCACGGTGTCACACCCCGCGCTGACCGAGCTGGTCCAGGCCCAGGTCGGCTCGGACGGCCTCGTCGTCTTTCATCGCGGTTCCTCGGCTCGACCTCGCACGAACGCATCGCGGCCGATTCGTGGACAGCGCAGGCACCGGGGGTCAGGAGGGGGAGTAAGCGCCGCGTCATCGGCCGTTCACTGATCGTTTCAGAATGGGCTGAGCTGCGAGTCTGCGCGCTCTTGGGGATGCTCCTTCGCGATGAGGAAAGGGCCTCCCTGGCTCGCGCTCAGGGAGGCCCTTTTCACATTGAGAGGCTACTCAGTGCTTGAAAACGTCCTTGGCCTTTTCCTTGGCCTCACGGGCGTCGCCCGTGCTCTTTTCCGCCTGTCCCTCGGCGGCCATGCGGTCGTTTCCGAGGGTGCTTCCCGCGGCCTCCTTGGCCTTACCCTTGGCCTGCTCGGTCTTCGCCTTGGCCTTCTCGCCGGCAGTCATGGAATGCGCCTCCTCATAGCGTGGGTGCCGCTTGCGCGGTAGTCCCCTCGTGCCCCGGCTTTCCCCGCACAAACAAGGCGCTGTCTGGGAATGAAGGCAGAATCAGGGGGCACACGGCGGCTCAGGAGGTTGATAACTATGGTTCCCCTGCTGCTTGTTCTGCTTCTGGCGCTCATCCTTTTCGGCGCCGGCTTCGCCATCAAGATCCTTTGGTGGGTCGCGGTCGCCGTCCTGGTGCTGTGGCTGCTCGGCTTCGTCATGCGCTCCACCACCGCCGGCGGCGGCCGCGGCCGCTGGTACCGATGGTGACCTGACCTGACCTGACCTGACCTGATATCCGCGCACCCACCGGTAGGGCCCGGCCGTCATGACGGCCGGGCCCTACCAGCATGCCCTGACGAGCAGGCGTACGGAGCGCGACGGACCGGCCGAATGAGTCTCAAAGGGGGAGAGGGGGTAGATGTGTTGCAGTCGGGGGCGGGACGGGCATGCGTGAAGGAACCGCGCCACCTCCTGCCGCGTTCCCGCCCCCGGCTTCACCCACGGCCGTTTACGTCGGGCCGCGCGGTCGTGGGGACTCAAAGCAGGCAGTGACGCCTTTGCCGCGGGGACAGCGATAGGCCTGCCGGCTATCGGCCAAGAGCAGCAACCAGCAGCAGAGCACGCCCTCCCGGAGCTCGGATGCCTGGGTGCCGCTGCTCGGGCGGCCGAGGTGGGGCATCATGCACGGCCACGTGCGGGCATTCTCATCCCAGGTAAGGAGCGACTGCGCCGTACTCCGGGGGCAGGTTGGCGTGTACCTCATCATGCTGCTGCGGTACACGCCGACGTACACCGTACCTGGTCGTACTCCAGCGACTCCTCGCCCCGGAACCGGTACGCCTCCGGCGCCGCGTACACGCACTGCCCGTAGCTCTGGCAGCGGTTCGGATCGACCAGGGACCCGCATGAATGTCTCCACCTTCTCCGTACGGGTGACCGCTGAGTTCGTCACGCCTGGGCCTGGACCCGCATCGTGGCTTCGGTCTTCTTCGCCGAGACGAGGGTCCACACGAACAGCAGGGTGTAGACAGCGACCATGAGTACCTGTGAGACGTTGGCGGCGAGCCCGATCGGCAGCAGATAGACGGCCGCGATGCGCAGGCTCGCATCGACCAGTAGCGAGACGCCCCACACCAGCGAGACACGGAACCAGCGGGCCCGCATGGTTGCGGACTTCGAGGTGGACTGGAACTCCCCGTGCTGGGTGCCGTCGGCCGAGCGGGCGAAGCGCAGGGCGGCGTAATAGGCGAGCGGGCGCTTGACGAGGCAGCTCGTGACCAGGACGAGGCCGGCGGTGGTGGACATCGCCGCGTCCTTGGCGAGGATGAACCGAGGATCGCCGGTGGTGAAGCTGAGCGCGAGGCCCGCCCCGAACAGGGCGAGCAGGAACAGGGCGAACGGATCGACCCTGCGCTGCCGCACCGCCACCCAGCACACACGCAGACCGGAGGCGACGGTGCCGGCCAGCAGCGCCACGTAGTTGCTTGCCCCGAGCAGTTCGGCGGCGAAGTAGGCGATCACCGAAAGACCGATGTCGTAGAACAGCAGAGAGGCCATCCCACGAGCGGCCGGGTTGAGTCGCCGTCCGCTGGACCGGTTGTCGGTGGAGGCGGTCGGGTCAGGCGAGATCTGTGGCATGTCGACTCCCAAGTCATCGAGTGGGAAGCCATTTCGAGCGCATCCCAAGCCGGAAAAAGAATGAAATCGCCGGCAGTCGCGGACGTTCCCTTTTCGATGATGTCGAAAGTACGTTTTTCTGCGGTGCTCGTCGTGCGGCCGCCGCCGTAGATCCGGGTGGAGAAGTGTCTCCACGCAACGGCCGCAAGTACGGCACTGGTTGGAGGCAGTGCACCGGTGGCGGCTCTACTGTGTGGGCGATGTGTCTCGTGGGACTCGGCCTGTTCACACAGGGCCGTCCTCGTCGGCGGCTTCGCCACGAAGGGCATGGTGCCGTTGGTCACGCGGATCGTGCGGGGCGCCGGGACCTGGCATCCTGTCGTCGCTTTCGCTCTTGCCCACAGACCTTCACCGAGGCGCCCCGCGAACCCGGTCCGAGCAGGCTGGACCTGCCCGGTGCCTGACCGCGGCCGTCGCCTCGGCACGCTCGTCTACGGCGCCTCGTGCTGCTCGAGATCGGGATCGCACTGGTCATCCGAGGCTCGGTGTGGCGGAGTCCACCCGGGTGGAGAGGCATCTCCACCCGGAGATACAGCCCTCACCGCACGACGCCGACGCTGGTCAGCCGTAGCTTTCCGAGCATCAGGAACACCGTCGAACGGAGGACAGCGAGGATGAGCGGTCCGATGGAGATCGTACTGATGGCGGCCGCGGTCGGTTACCTGCTGATCCGACGTGTGAGGGGCGAGCCCGCGCAGGCCAAACGGATGCTGATCCTGCCGGCCGTACTCAGCGTGATCGGCCTCAACGACGTCTCCGGACAGGCCCACACGCCGCCGTCGCTGGTCTTCCTCGTCGCCACCGCCGCGGCCGGCATCCTCCTGGGCGCACTGCGCGGAGCCAGCGTGCGCATCTCCCACCGCGACGGCCTCGCCTTCGTCCGCTACACCGGCATCACCGTCCTCTTGTGGGTGCTCAACCTCGCCATCAAGCTCGGCGCCGACCTCGCCCTCCACGCCATCGCACGCAACGACGCGGGCGTCGCCGGCAACAGCCTGCTGTTCACCCTCGGCCTGGGCATCCTCACCGAAGGACTCGTCATCTTCTACCGCGCACTGTGCAGCGACCACCGCGTGATGTTGGCCCCCGGCCAGAACGGCACCCCCCACCAGATGTCCTCCTTCCTGGACAACCTCCGGCACAACCTCACCGATCGCGGCAACACCCCCCACGATCGCCACGCCTCCGAATGGGACACTCACACCCACCAGCTTCGCAACCACCGGCGATGACGACGCGACCACCGGCGACGACGATCGGAACCCCCAGCCTCATGACCACGGCGGACCAGCGACCATCAGCTCCATCCGAACGCTTCCGGGACGAGCTGATCCAGCCGTTCCTCGTGTTCGCCATGATCGCCGGCACCATCGCCCAGTGGCCAGACAGCAGCATTCTGTTCCCTGCGCTCGCGCTGCCGCTGTTCATCTGTGCCTCGATCAGCGCCGTCGCCGCGCTGCCATCCTGGACACGGCTGAGCAACCGGCAGCGGATCGCCGGGATGACCGCGTACATGCTGCTCGGCTCGCTGCTGTTGCCGCTCGCGCACGAGACGACGTACGCGGCGTTCTTCCCGTACGTCGCCGCCAGGGCGGTCGGCGTGAAACTGGCCTCCCGCAGGGCCGCTGCCAGTGTCGCGATGACCGGTGCGCTCGTCGCGGCGGGTGCGACCCGGCTCATGGAGGTGCTTGCGCCCCAGGCGTCGCAGTGGCCGTGGTGGGTGACACTGACCGTGGGCCTGCCCGTCTACATCGGCATATCCAACCGGGACCGACTCGACGCCCTGCACAGCGCCCAGCTCGCGGCCGAAGAGGCGCAGCACGCCAGGGAGTTGGAGACTCGCGAGGCGGCGCTGATCGAACGCGGCCGCATCGCCCGCGAGGTCCACGACGTGCTCGGCCACTCCCTGTCCGGCATCGCGCTGCAACTGGACATGGCCGACGCGCTGCGCGACAGCGGCCGCGAGGACGAGGCGACCGCGGCCATCCGCCGGGCCCGCGCACTCGCCGTGGACAGCATCAGCGAGACCCGCCGCGCCGTGCACGCGCTGCGCGAGGACACCCTGCCGGTGCCCGACGCCCTGCGCCAACTGGCCGAACACAACACGGTCGACTTCACGCTCACCGGCGAGGCCGGAGAACTCAGCGCCGAGGCGAGGCACGCGCTGGTCCGGGCGACCCAGGAGGCAATGACGAACGCGGCCAAGTACGCGCCGGGCGCGGAGCGCAGCATACGCCTGGTCTTCACAGACGACCGGGTCACCCTGACCGTGGACAACGGCCCCGCCGCCGAGGACTTGCGCGCCGAACTGGCCGACGGCAGCGGGGTCGGCCTCGTCGGCATGCGCGAACGCGCCGCTCTGCTGGGCGGGACCCTGCAAGCCGGGCCGACCCGGGAGGGCGGCTGGACCGTGGAACTGGAGCTTCCCCGATGACCGAGAACCGCACGATCACCCTGGTCGTCGTCGACGACCAGGCAACCGTCCGCGAGGCCCTCGCCGTCATGCTCGGTCTCGCCGAGGACGTGACCGTCGTGGCCACCGCCACCAACGGCGCGGAAGCCGTCGAAGCCGCCGAGCAGAACCACCCGGACGTGATGCTCATGGACCTCAACATGCCGGTCATGGGCGGGGTCGAGGCAACAGGGCACATCCGCCGGGCCCAACCGCACACCGCGGTCCTCGCGTTGACCACCTTCGACGACGACGAGTCGATCCTGGCCGCGCTGCACGCCGGCGCCAGCGGCTACCTGACCAAGGACGCCGACCGCATCACGATCCTGCACGCCGTGCGCGCCGCCGCCCAGGGCCAGGCCGTGCTCGCCCCCGAGGTGCAACGCCGCCTGCTCGCCCTCACCTCCCGGCCCGCGCCCGCCACACCGCCCAAAGACGAGGATTTCAACCTGACCGCGCGGGAGCGCGAGATCCTCGGGCTGATCGGCGAGGGTCTGCGCAACCCGGAGATCGCGGCGAAGCTCGTCATCAGTGAGGCCACGGTGAAAACGCACATCAACAACATGTTCGCCAAAGCCGGTTTTCACTCCCGAGCCGACGCGGTCCGCTACGCCCTGCGCAACCGGCGCTCCCCGGAGGACCCCCAGCAATAGGGCACCGTAGCTGGGCGGATGGCCGGGAGTGGCCCTACGGTTGGGACTGTAAATCGTCCCGCTCTGTTCCGGAGTCGGTGCTGACCTTTCGTCGTCATGTGAGGAGGACGCGGTGGTGGAGGAGGTCGAGTCCGGCTCGGCCGTGCATCTGCCGGCACACGACAAGCAGGGTCCGCCGCGAAGACGCGGTGGACCTGGGGGCAGAGGCGGAAGGAAACGGGTCACCGTGCGCATGCGACAGCTGGGGCGGACCGGTACCGCACGCCGCGCTTCATCCTCGCACCCGCCCTCCGCGAGGAACTCGAAGTCCTCGCCCCCGAAGACCGCGGCCCCGGACGGCCGTGGAAGCCGGCCCGCCCGTCGAGGCCGCCGCGGATGCGCCGGCCGCCGTGGCGACCCGGATCGGGTACGCTCGCTGCCCCACCCGCCCAGCAGGAACTCCGGAGCCATCTCCACGCCCTCGGACCGGTCCGCAAGCCTGATCTTCTTCGTGGCTGTTCGGGGAGCGGGGACGCATCCGTCGGAGCAAGCGGGGGGATCCATACGATCACCGGGGAAGGCAGCGGAGCAGGGCGTCGTGGTGCACCTGCCCGGCTCCTGCCTTCGGCGGCAGCCGGAGGCCCGGAGGACTCGGCAGAGCTGGTTGCGAAACCTGCCGTGGGGGAGTAACCGCCGGCGTCTGCCTATTACGGGTCGCCCCCTGGTTCATCCGCTCACGGCAGATGACGCGTCCGCCGCGCTTGAGGTGTCGCAGACGAGCAGGTCGTAAGTTCCCGTCAGGTGGAGCAGTCGGGCGGCCTGGTCCTGGAGCCCCGTGAGGACCAGTCGTCCGCCCTCGGCGTGGAGGCGTCCGCGCAGCTGCAGCAAGAGATTGAGACCGGTGGAGTCCATGAACGACACCCCTGACATCTCCAGACGCAGTGTCTTGCCGCCCAGAGGGATGTTCAGGGCGGCCCGTGCGAGTGCGGAGCACGTGTTGAGGTCTATCTCCCCGGCTACGGTGATCACGGTGCCGTCTGGGTGCTGCTGGGTGGTCACGGTGAGATCGTTCATTGTTCGCCCGTCCATTCCGGGATCGAGCCCATCACACCCCTCAAGGGGCATCAAGCGCGCGGCGACACGGGGCCGCGCACAGTCGAGCGAGACCACCCGTACCGCGCCCCGACCATCGGAATGGCCTTCAGGGGCGGCGCGGGGTCTCCCACCAGACCAGGCTGGTCGTCCATGCAGCGTCGCACACACAGGTCCCACCTCACCAGCCCTGTGGTCAGCCAGACAGGACGGCCCAGGCCACCTTCCTACGCAATGTGGGGAGGATCTCAGGAGAGTCGAACGCGCACCTCATCGGTCTCCCGGTCGACCTGCGCTACACAGCCCGGCCTGTGTGAGAATCGCCACCAGCGCCTGACGGGGAGCAGTGCGAATGCCCTGATACGCCTCTGCCCTGCCTCCCGGCAGGGCTCAGATGTGGGTCGTTGCTCGAGGCCATGACCCACCCAAGCCCACAGACGATGTCGTCCGGTCGCAGAACAGGCGGACTCGCAGCCGGACTTTGACCCGGCGCGAGCCCAACGACCGCTCGTTCAGAGTGCGTGAATATGTGCTGTGCACGCACTTCGCCCGCTTCCGTCAGTCCGGACACCGACCCGGACAAGCCGTCGACACCGCCTCACCACCCGGGCGCCGGAGGGCCGTGAGGAGGTCGCCCGGCTCGCCGGCGTCGGCACCGGCTGCCACGGACTCAGGCCCGGTCACATGCTCTTCGCGCCGGCTTTGATGGCCTCGCGGATGCGGGAGTAGGTCCCGCATCTGCAGATGTTGCGCAGTTCGTCGATGTCGGCGTCGGTGATCTCACGGCCGGCGGCACGGACCTGTTTGACCTTGGCGACGGCGGCCATGATCTGGCCGGGCTGGCAGTAGCCGCACTGGGCGACGTCGTGGTCCAACCAGGCCTGCTGCATCGGGTGGAGTTCCTGGCCGACGGTGGCGGGAAGGCCCTCGATGGTGGTGATCTCGTCCGTGGGCCGGATGTCCTTCACCTGCACCGAGCACGGGTTGAATGCCTTGCCGTTGATATGACAGGTGCAGGCCTTGCAGACGTCGAGCGCGCACCCGTATTTCGGACCGGTGACGCCGAGCAGATCGCGCAGGACCCAGAGCAGGCGGACGTTGTCCTCGGCTTCCACGGTGATCTGCCGGCCGTTGAGCTTGAACGTGTGAGTGGGCATGGCTTCCTCAGAATGTGTGATCGAGTCCATCGGTGGGGGATTGCGGCGTGGACGGTTCCAGCGGGAGCGGCTCGAAGCCGAGAGTGCCGTGGTTGATCGGGAATCGGGTGGGCATGGTTCCGGTGGCCCGGGCATAGGCGCAGGCGACCGCGGCGAAGGACGGCGCGACCCCGAGTTCGCCGGCGCCGCTGGGGCTGTCGCTGGTGTTCGGCATGACGATCACCTTCAGCTCCAGCGGGGAGTTCCACTCGCGGGTGTAGAAGTAGTTGTCCCAGCTTCCTTCCAGCGGAATGCCGTCCTTGATGTGCAGGCTGGAGGTGAGAGCAAGCGCGATGCCGTCCTGCATGCCCCCGATCATCTGCGCTTCCAGGCCTCGAGGATTGATCGCGAAGCCCGCGTCGACCACGACGAGCGCCTTGGTCACCCGTGGGCCGGCGACGCCGTCGCGGATGGGCCGGTTCACGGTCTCAGGTCGGCAGTCGATCTCGACGAGTGCCGCCGCCGCGCCCCGGTACTCCGAGTGCAGCCCGATGCCTTGGGCTGTTCCGGCCGGCATCGCCCTGCCCCAGTCGCCTGCCTCGGCCGCCTTCTCGAGCACCGCGAGCAGCCGCTGGTCCTTGAGGAACTCGCGGCGGAACTGAACGGGGTCCCTCGCCATCTTCTCCGCGAGCCGGTCGACGACGAGCTCCTGCGCGCACACCACGTTCGGCGAGTAGATGTTGCGCATGCTGCCGGTGTTGAACCGCAGCGGAACCTCGTTGAGCAGTTGCGTGGTGACCCCGAAGTCGTAGGGCGATGACTGCGTCAGCTGGAAGATCGTCTCCGCGAAGCTGAGGTTGCCGGCGACCGGCAGATGTGCGGCGGTCGCTGTGATCATTTCGCCGAGGCCGTGGCCGAAGTCGGTCTGGACGCTGGTGTGCCGCTGCTCGTAACTGATCACATTGCCCAGCGCATAGGCGGCTCGGACCCGGGAGATGCACATCGGATGCGTACGGCCCTGGCGGAAGTTGTCGGTGCGGGACCAGGACAGCTTCACCGGCTTGCCCATCTTCTTCGAGGCCTCGGCTGCCTCGGCCGCCACGTCGTGGAAGAGATGCCGTCCGAACGAGCCACCTGCCTGGACGACGTGCACCTTCACCGCGTCCACCGGCAGTCCGAGCTGCTTGGCGATCTCCTCCTGGGCGACGATCGGCACCTTCAGGCTGGCCCAGATCTCCGCGCTGTCCGAGCGCACATCAGCGATCGCGTTGTCCGGCTCGAGCGGACTGTTGCTGGCGAACGCGAAGGTGAACTCGGCGTCGATGGTCTTGGCCAGCAGCGACGGTACGGTCATGGGCGGTAGTGCCGCCCGCAGCCTGCTCTCTACGCCGGCATCGGACTCCCCGTCCACCGTCCCCGGTCCCCAGGTGACATTCAGGGCCTGGATCGCGTCGATGCACTGGCCGAAGGTCGCTGCACGCACCGCCACGCCGTGGGTGATGACAGCGATGTCGGTGACTCCCGGCATGGCACGCACAACGTCGGCGTTGTTGACCGACACCACCGTGCCGTTGATCGTCGGCGGCCGGGCCACCATGGTGGGCTTCGCATCCGGGATCTGCATGTCCATCCCGAACTGCTTGCGGCCGGTGACGATGTCGTAGGCGTCGATACGGTTCCGCGGTGTGCCGAGAACGTTGAACTCGGAAGCGGGCTTGAGCTTGGCCGTCACCGCGACAGTCTGATCGCTGGCCGCCGAGACGGCGAGCGAGCCGTAGGTCGCGGACCTGCCACCGGGACCGGTGACGACGCCGCCCCGGGTGCTCAGCTCGGAGGCGGGCACGCCCCATTGCGTGGCGGCTGTGTCGACGAGCCGCTGCCGGGCAATCGCGGCGGCGGTGCGGACCGGTGTGTACATGCTGCGCATGGAGTTCGAACCGCCGGTGAGCTGGTTCATGAGCAGTTCGGGCCGGGCGTCGGCCAGCGCGATGGAGACCTTGTCCATCGGCAGGTCCAGTTCCTCGGCGACCATCATCGCAATCGCCGTGGTCATGCCCTGGCCGACCTCGGCGCGGGGGACGGCGAAGAACGCGGTGCCGTCCGTGTTCACTCGCACCGAGATCAGATCCGAGGTGGGTGCCGCTGCGAGGTTCTGCAGGTCCCCGAGGTCGAATAGCTCCTCCGGTTCGGGCAGGGACGGGACGGCTGCCCGGGCCTGTTGCGCGTCGGTGACGTCAACCGCCCAGTCCACGGCCACCGCGAGGGTGGGGGCGGCGATGAGGTATCCGAGGAAGCGACGGCGGCCGAGGCCGCTGCGTTCGTCGGTCGGCCCCTCACCGGGATCGCGCGGCGAACGACTCTGTTCTGCCATGGACGTTCCTCTCCCACGAGCATGTGGTGGATCAGTGCTGCGGGGGAGGGTGCCACGGCTGCCGCCGCTCGGGGATGGCCACGGTGCCCATGCTTATCCGCTCCGGTTGTGCAGAGGGCACAACCGGAGCGGATGCGACCGGAAACACCGGGCTCAGTCGTGCTCGGGCGGCATGAACAGGCGGGCGGCGCGTAGCGCCAGCGCAAGGTCCACGTGGAAGGCGGCGCCGGTGAGGTCATGCCCGGTGATCTGATGGATCCGGTGCAAACGGTTGAGCACGGTGTTGCGGTGGCAGTGCGCCAGCTCGGCGGTGCGCCGGACGGAACCGGCCGCGGCCACCCAGGTCTCCAGCGTGGCAAGGAGCACATGGCGTTCCGCGGCGGGAACCTTGAACAGGGGGGCGAGCCAGACCTGGACGAGCTGCGCGGCTAGCTCCGGGGAGCTCACGAGCAGCGCCTCGGGCAGCCGCTCCTTCAGGGACGCCACTTCGTTGCGGCCGGTCGGGACGGTGCGCCGGGCCAGGGTCGCCTGCCGGTAGGCGACGTCGGCGTCAGACAGCCCGACCACCACACCGGACAGTCCGGCGGGCGCGTCCACCGCTTCGTCCAGCACGGCGAGCGCCGTATCCAGCGCCGAATCGCCGAGAGCGAGCAATCCGACGAGAGTGTGGGCGCGCACCTGCCAGGCCGAATCGATGCGAGCGGCGGTCAGTCGTCGTTGCAGCAGTGCTACGGAGCCGTGGTCCTCGGCACGGACATCGACGGTCACCACGGCGTACCGACCGTCCACGGGCACACCGATGATTCTGGCGGCCTCGTGCGCGAACGCAGGGTCCTTTGCCGTGCCGTTCAGCACTCCTTCCCACAGCGCCGCTCGGCGCTGTTCGTCGGCGCGGAGGAGTCGACGTTCCGCGTGGTGGTAGGCGACCGCGACCTCCGAGGAGATGGTGTCGATGATCTCCCAGACCTTGCTCGCCACGTCCAGCAGCGCGTCCATGTCATCCACGCCTTGGCCCCGGGCCTGATCGATCAACGCCTCCCAGACGATTCGGCCGCCGATGCGGAAGGACCGGAGCACGTCGTCCAGCGGCATCCGCTGCCCGGCCCGGCGCTGTCCGGTCGCGTGCGCGGCGTCGAAGTAGGCGTCGCCTGCGGGCTGCTCGGGCCCGGGCGCCCTGTCGGCGACCAACTGCACCACCCGGGTGATGTTGTCATGACAGGACTGCCACAGGTCCTCTGCCGGGACCGAGGTCGGCAGGCGGTAGCCGGGGTTCTGCTCGTAGATGGTGCGCACCAGCACGTCGGCCAGGGCCGGCACCCGCAGCAGCACGCTCGCGGCCAGCGATTGCGCAATCGAAGTGCCCGTGTCGCTCATGGCCGGATCAGCATCTCATACCTGATGGACTGGGTGCAGAAACGGCCTGTACGGCGGAGTGCAGCCAGAGGCGGCGCACGCCGGCGGCGATGAGCATGGCTGCCGCAGCGGCCTCACCTGTAGGATCCGCTCAGGTGGACGGGCCCAACTCGAGGCACGCCGAGTTAAGTTCACTCCCGAGTACCCGCGCTTTTTCGCCACGCTCGGTGAGCGGTCGGCCGGACCGCTTCGGCCGGGGTGATCATTGGGTAGGCGGGGCACGACAGCCGGATGGGGCCGTACCAGTCGCCGCCCATGCCGGCCCCGTTCGCGTGCCCGTCGGACGAGAGGGGGAGGAGATGTGTCCTCCTGGGGGACGCGAGACACACTGAATAACTGAATATCAGGTAGGCCGCCCCCGCTGCTCGGCCGAGCAGCGAAGCGCAGACCGGCACGCGAACGTCCCGCGCCGGCTGCTGTGTCTCATCGGCGCGGAACCGCGCGGCGACGCGCCGCCCGAGGGGGCGTCAGGCCGCGGACTCGTGCGGAGCGGCCGGTTCGGGCAGCAGGCGAGCGCTGAGACGGTCCGCGCTCGGCCACCGCACGTCGTGGACCCAGCCCAGCTTCTCGAACACCCAGATCAGGCGTGCCGACGGGTCGACCTGGCCCGGCAGGACGCCGTGGCGCGCGCCCGTGGGGTCGGCGTGATGTGAGTTGTGCCAGCTCTCACCGAAGGACAGCAGCGCGAGCGGCCAGAAGTTGGTGGCCTTGTCCCGACTGGCAAAGGGGCGCCTGCCCGCGACGTGGCAGACCGAGTTCACCGACCACGTGATGTGGTGCAGCAGCGCCATCCGGATCACGCCGGCCCAGAAGAACCCGGTCAGCGCGCCGGTCCAGGTGCCGGTGACGAGTCCGCCGACCAGCGCCGGGGCCAGGAGCGAGAAGGCGGTCAGCGGCCCGAAGAGCCGACCGACGAGCCGCAGGTCGGGATCGGCGGCGATGTCGGGCGCGAACCTGGCCCGGTTGCTCAGCTCACGCTTCAGCATCCACCCTGTGTGGGCGTGGAGGAGTCCCCTGAGCAGCGCGCGGGTGTCGGTTCCATAGCGCCAGGGCGAGTGCGGGTCGCCCTCGCGGTCGGCGAAGGCATGGTGCCGGCGGTGGTTCGCCACCCACTGGACCGGCGAGCCCTCGACTCCCAGCGAACCCGCGACGGCCAGGGCGATCCGCAGGCCGCGCCGCGCCTTGAACGAGCGGTGGGTGAAAAGGCGGTGATAGCCGACCGTGAGGCCGAAGCCGGACACGAGGTAGGCGACCACCGCCATGGCGATGTCCAACGCGGACAGGCCCCATCCCCACATGAGCGGCACCGCGACGATCAGGCAGATCGGCGGGCCGACGACGAAAATCCACATCGCCACCCCCGCCGCGGCCGTCTGCGGGGCGTCCAGCAGCGGCTTGGCCCCGTTCGTGGTGGCGGCGTCGTGTTCGGCGGTGGCCTGTTCAGGACGGTCGGCGTCGCTCGGGTTCATCGGTTCCTCGCCATCGCTCAAGCCTTTTCGGACGCGGTGCCGACCGACCGGGATCACGCGTGCGTGCGCGCGCTTTCGAGCGCGTTCGGCGGCCCAGGGCACAGGATCGCACCGGACGGCATCCGCGCAGGTCGTCGCTGATGTCCAGGGTGTGAACGTAGCGGGACTGGGCGCGGACGGAGGTCGCTTGGCGCGAGGCGAGGCCAGGCGGCGGCAGGCGAACTCCTCGGCGGGCTGGCGGGGGAGCGGCAGCGGCGGCTGTCGGCGCTGGGCGTGACGCCCCGTCACCCGGCGCCGGCAGCAAAGGCTGGTGCACAGCCGCGTTGGGTGAAGCTCACTCGGTGGCCGTGCCTTGATGCCGTGGTTCTTCGGCTCCGCCGGCCGGGCCGTCCGCCGCTGGGCGCCTCCTGGCCGCCGGAGCCGACCTGCATGTCCGGCAGGTCACGTTCGCCCCCGGGCAACAGCCCGAAGAGCGGAGATCATTCTGCGGTGAAGTAGTGGCCTTCCTCGAGGTCGGCGATGAGCCCGGAGTGGACCGGCTGCCAGTCCAGCAGCTGCCGGGTCTCCGCGTTGGGCATCGTGATGTCGAGCGTTATGAACGGGAAGGTCTTGAAGTGGTCCGCGGCCCGCTCGGCCGGGATGCTCGTGGCGGGGACGCCCAGGTGGCATCCGATGGTCTCGGCGATCTCGCGCACCGTGATTCCCGCTTCGGTCGCGGCGTACAGCTGCGCTCCGGCAGGGGACTTCTCCAGCGCCAGCCGGAAGAGTCGGGCGACGTCCAGGACGTGACCGGCGGGCCAGCGGTGGGCGCCGTCGCCGACGTAGCCGGACACGCCCGTGTCGCGGGCGATCCTGATGAGCGTCGGGATGAAGCCGGCCTTGTCCCGCGTGCTGTGGGTGACCGGCGGGATCGCGACGAGCAGGGTCCGCACGTCCTGTTCGGTGAAATCGGCGATCGCGCGTGCGACGGCGGACCGGGGATTGGCGTCGATCGCCGCGTCGCGTTCCGGGTCGCCGGTGCGGGTCATGCCGACACCGACGAGGGTCTTGCCCGTGCCGGCCAGCGCGTCGCCCAGCGCCCGTACCACGGCCAGGTCGGTGGCCGCCGCTTCGGCGAACTTCCCGGCGGCGATGGCGCCGTGGTTGAACGCGAGATGGATGACCGCGTCCGCCTCGGCGGCGGCCTCGCGCAGGCCGTCCAGGTCGTCCAGGTCGCCGCGGCGCACCTCGGCGCCCAGGGCCTTCACCGCGGCGGCCGACGTCTCGGACCGGGCCAGGCCGACGACCTCGTGCCCGGCCTGGAGCAGTTCGGGGATGACGGCCGAGCCGATGTGACCGCTGGCGCCGGTGACGAAAACGCGCATGGTGACTCTCCCATGGATGAGCCGCCCCGCAGGGCGGGACGAAGTGATGTGACTCGGTACCATCACCATAGCAGGAGTGACGGTACCGAGTCACATCACGTAGGCTGCACCTATGGGTCGATGGGAACCGAACGCGCGGGAGCGACTGGTGCGCGCCGCACTGGAGCTGTTCACGGAGCAGGGGTACGACAACACCACGGTCGCCCAGATCGCCGAGCGAGCCGGACTGACCAAGACCACCTTCTTCCGGCACTTCCCCGACAAGCGGGAGGTGCTGTTCGCCGGTCAGGACACGCACGCCCGACTCCTCGCGGACGGGATCGAGACCGCGCCCGGCACCGCCACGCCGCTCCAGGCGATCGCCGCCGCCCTCGACGCCGCCACCGCCACCTTCACAGCCGAGCAGCGCGACTTCGGGCCCCGGCTCCAAGCGGTCATCGCCGGCAACAGCGAGCTGCAGGAGCGCGACGCGTTCAAGCGCGCCCGCCTCGCCGCGGCGATGACGGACGCGCTCCACAAGCGCGACGTACCGGACCCGACCGCGAGCCTCGCCGCCGACCTCGGCGTCCGCGCCTTCTCCGACGCCTTCGCCCGTTGGAGTGATCCAGCCAGTGAGCAGACGTTCACGGAACTCGCGCGCCAGGCACTCCACGAGCTGCACGCGGCGGCCACCGCGCTCGACTGAGACACCGTGTCGGCTCACGCGGTGGCAGCGTCGGCACAACACCGCCCACGGCGAGACACGCCGCGTCGGCGCGCCAACCGCATCACCGAGGTCGTGAGGGCGTCCCCGTCCGGTCGGCGCGCAGGACACGGCGGATCGGAGTGCGGATCGCCCGGAAGGGCATTGAGTCCAGCGAACGCTTGGGGCGTCGCCTCCACCGCCCATTCACCCACCTCGGCGGACGGGACGGCGACGGAGGTGAGCGGGACCCGGGCACCCGCGGCCTGCTCGTCCGGGCAGCGGTGACGGACGGATCGCCGGGTACGTTCAGACCGAGCGACCCGAAGGCGTCGATCAGCGGCTCGAGGACCGCCTCGTTGTGCACGACCACCCCGGTCAGCGGCGGGCTGCTCCCCCAGCAGCCGCTTGGCGACCCGGCGGGCGGCGGCCGGCGCGGCCTCGCAGGGGTGCACCGACGACACCAGCCCGGTCACCAGCTCGCTGACGACCTACTGCACCATGCCCTTCGCCCGCCTCGACACCGGCAGCCCGTGCACGGCCTGCGGTGAGGTGGGAAAATGCCGGGCCATGTACCGGGCGGCGGCGATCTCCGCACTGTCCTCGGAAGCGGCGGAGGCAGAGATCAGCCGGTCGGTGCGAGGCTCGGATCCCTCGTCTCGGCCAGCCAGGTCCATACGGTCCGCCTCACGTCCGAAGCGAGCCATTTACCGCCCACTTACCCCCGAGAACGTCAAAGGCTCCCTACGTTCGCACCCCGCTCACGGAGCCGGCTCACGAGGTGGCGTGGGAGCCGCGCTGCCGCCCCGATCCGGAGCGGTCGTGCCGCGGCTCGGGCACTGCCCGCCGGGCTCGGATGCACCCCGGGCAACACTCTTTCGGGTGTATCAGCGGCAGAAGTACACGCATCGGCCCTGAAGAAAATCTGTCGTGGTGGCGGTAGACATCGGCCCATCGCGGGGTTACTGTTGTGACGTACCCAGGAAGTCGAAGTGGGCACGGCAGGCATGAACTGCCGTGCGTGCAGGTCAAGAAGGACACGGCCCCAGGGGACCGTGAGCAGTACCCGCAGTATCCAGCAGTACAACCGAGTAACCGAAGGTAAGGAGCCGAACGCCATCAGGATCGCCCGGGCGAGGAACAAGTCCGCCCGGGTACCGCAGGCCCCGGATTGGAAGGTGGTCCCCGGTCACGCATCCGCGATCCCCGCAGCCCCGCCCTCCCAGGCGGCACCTGCGGAAAGAGAAGACCGGCACAGTGTGCCGGTAGATGGTGTTGAAAGCTCGGGGCCCGGGTGCCAGTACGGCACTCGGGCCCCCCGACGCGTCCCCGGAAGAAGAGGTCTATGCCCCCTCGCAGTACCCGCCCCGCCACCCCTCTCGATGACGACGACTATCCCGCCTACACCATGGGCCGGGCCGCCGAGATGCTCGGCACCACCCCCGCCTTCCTCCGCGCCCTCGGCGAACACCGCCTGATCACCCCCTTGCGCTCCGAAGGCGGCCACCGTCGCTACTCCCGCTACCAGCTGCGCATCGCCGCCCGCGCCCGCGAACTCGTCGACGAGGGCACCCCCATCGAGGCCGCCTGCCGCATCATCATCCTCGAAGACCAACTCGAAGAAGCCCAGCGCATCAACGAAGAACTGCGCGCTCAAGGCCGTGAGTCGCGGCCGAAGACCTCATCTTGATCAGGACGCCGGGCGGCAGCTGAATTCTGAATCGGCGGACGAGGCCGCCGCCTGGTCGCGGCGGCGCAGCCGGGGCACTCACCGTGAGTGACCGGGGTTGACGCTCACCGTGGCGGCTTCCCAGCTGGTGGAGGGGACCACGGCCGTGGGTGATGGGCAAGGGGATACGCACGACTGCTGACGGCGGCGGAAAGGGCGGCGCCGGTGGAGGCCGTCGACGAGGTCGCGGAGGACCTGCGGACACCCGGCAAGCCTCATCCGCCCGCACGAAGCATCAGCCGTGACCGGGGGCGCTTCCCGGCAGGCTGCCAGGCGGCCGGCGAGTAACACTATCCCTCGGCCTGCTCGACATGACGCCCTACGGCCGCGGCGAGACCTGGGAGGACGACCCCGAGGGCTGGCCCGAGGGGCGCAGCGCGTGCTGGTTTTGGCGCTCGGACGCGGACGGGAACGCCACCTGGGGCACGACCAGCCGCCCCGTGCCGCAGTGGACCCGCCCCGGCGCCACGCCCGTGGAGACCCTCGGCCGACACGGCCACCACCACTGACGCGCCTTGTCGACCTTCACCGTCCTGATCGGGGGCCGAGGAGCAAGGGAGCGTGATCGGCGGCCGGCTCGACGAGGAACTGCGGAACGTCGAAGACCAGGTGGCCGCTCCCGGCCGGACGCGGGCGTCTGCCCGGCGTGTGCTGGATCAGCCTGCGTTCTCCGGCACCGTCCTGGACCTCTTCAACGAGGCGGTATAGCCGGCACCGTCACTGTTCCGGCACCTGCCCTTTCGCAGCCCGTAGTCCCGGCGTGGCTTCGATCAGGCTGTCGAGGCCCGATGGCGGGCGGCCCAGGACTTCCGTCACATCATTGGTCAGCCGGTCGTAGCGGTTCTCCCTGTGCAGCCGGGCCATCGTCGCGATGTGGCCGAAGACATGCGGTGTCAGGCCCAGAGGCTTGAGGTCGTGCTCGATCCATTCGTCGTACGGCACGTCGAGGTACGTCACGGTGCGTCCCAGCGCCTTGGAGAACTCGGCGGGGATTGCGGTCATGTCGCGGGAGGCGGCGCCGGTCAGTTCGTAGATCCGGCCGACCGGTGGTGCAGGGTGGAGCAGCAGCCGGGTGACCACCGCGGCCACCTCACGGGCGGCCACCGGAGCGGTGCGTGCGGTGCCGAAGGGAAGGCGGATGGTGTCGTCGCGTTGGATGGAGGCCACGGCCAGCACGCCGAAGAGTGGGTTCTCCATGAACACCGTCGGCCGGATGTGGATGACAGGCAGCCCCGACCAGTTGAGGACGTGTTCGGAGAGCCAGTGCAGTCGCTGCTGGTGCGACTCCGCGCTGCTGGTGAGTTCATCTGGGAGACGGTCATCTGTGAGATGTCCACCAGCAGTTCAAGCCGCCCGCTCTCAAGGCCCGCTGCCGCCACGGTTGCCGTGGCCTCCAGGTAGTCGGGCGACGCGCTCATCCCGAAGTAGGCCCTGCGGCAACCCTCCAGTGCCGCGACCACGTCCGCACCACGCGTGAGGTCACCGACCACCACCTCGACTCCGCGGCGCTGGTCAGGCTCGACGGCCAGTCGGTACAGGTGACAGCGCCGGCGTCGCATCCTGGCTGCTCACAAACATCTCGCTGCCCCGTATCTACAGGGGCTTGACCCAGCGTCGCCAGTGCTCCTCGCGATGGTAGCCAGTGGCGGCCCACGCGTGGTGGGCCTGTGCGTTGACTTCCAGGACCATGGCGTCGACGCGTCGTCCGCCCAGGGCGGCGAAGCGTTGTTCTGCGGCTTCCAGCAGGGCGGTGGCGATGCCTCGGCGTCGGTGGTCGGGGTGTACGGCCAGTCGGTAGGCGGAGCATCGCCATCCGTCGAAGCCGGCTATGACGGTTCCGGTGAGGATGCCGTCGCGCTCGGCGAGGAGCAGGGCTTCGGGGTCTCGTGTGATGAGTAGGGCCACTCCGTCGTGGTCGTCGCTGATGCTCGTACCTTCTGCGGCGTCGCGCCAGAACCGCAGCACTGCGTCGATGTCCGAGAGGGTGGCGCAGCGGATGTGGAGATCGCTCATGGGGGGAGCCAAGCAGAGCGCCGGTCTGTCTGGCGAGCGGTTTCCGTGCCGAGGGTGGACACCGCGGGCTGCTCACCGTCCTCGGCAGGGCCAGGAGGAGAGGGGCGGCTCCTCCTGGCCCTGCCGAGGACATGAGTCCTGCGGCTACTCTTCGGCGGCTTCCTGTTCCCTGACGGCGCGGACCGCCGGTATTGGGGGTGGTCGAGGTCCAGCTGTTTCGCTGCGTGCAGGGGCACGGGGTAGGGGACAGCCTTGACCGCGGTCGGTGCAGGTCCAACTGCCTAACGTCCAACAAGTATGATGATGTGCCGGTTCCGCGATCAGGGAGAAGCTGTGGGGGATCAGGGATTTCGGGTCCATCCGGGCGCGCTGAAGTCCTACGGCAAGGTCATTCAGGCCCAGGCTGAGCAGATCGCGCGGATCTGGCCGAGGCTGGAGTCGGTGCCGCTCTCGTCGAACGACTTCGGCAAGCTGCCGAACGCACAGAACCTTTACGAGGCGTACCAGGAGCACGTGCAGGCCGAGCGGGACAACTTCGCCGACCTGCTTGAGATCCTTCGCGACACCTGTGAGGGTCTCCAGGACTCGGCGATGAACTACGAGAGCCAGGACGTGCATATCGAGGCCTCCTTCGGAGGCGGACGGTGAGCGGCGGTACTTTCCACCAGGTCGGCGACGCGTACAAGTGGACACGGGACTTCGTCGACGAGCCGTTGATCCCACTGCCGGAGATCGAGAATCCCGTCGCGGACGGCTTGGACGCAGGTCTGGACAGCATCGTCAAGGCGGCGCTCGACTCCACCGGGCTGATGGACATGCTGGAGGAGGTCACCGGCAACCTCGCCGGACTCACTGCGGCCTCCCACGAGTGGCAGTCCCAGGCGAAGGCGATGCGGGCGGTCAGCAACGCTCTGCGCGAGGGCGGCGGCACACTCGCCGGGCAGTGGGAAGGCGTCGCGTCGAACGCGTTCGGCAGGCACATGGGCCAGGTGGTCGAGGCCATCGACGGCACCGCCAAGGACATGGACGAGATCGCACAGATCATCAGTCAGGCGGCTGCCGCCTGCCAGCTCGCCGAAAGCATGATCATCGAGATCATCCGGGAGGCGATCGAGGCGCTGATCGTCTCGCTCGCCGCGATGGTCGCGGTCGACATCCTGACCCTCGGCCTTGCAACCGCTGCCGACGCCCTCGTGGCGGATGCCGAGATCGCCGTGTTCATCGCTCGGGTGGAACGGGTCTCCGCCCGCCTGGCGAAGACGCTGGAGGAGCTGATGGCGGCGGTCCGCAAGATCAAGGAGGTCGGCAAGTCCTTCCGTACGATCAAGGACGGCCTGAAGGCGGCGAAGACCGTGCGGAAGATCGGCGGCATCGGCAACAGGGGCAAGAGCACCTGGGACCTGGTTCGCTCCCCGTCGATGGAGAACCTCGGAGAGTTCGCGGCCGCCAGGGGCACCAAGGCCGTGTTCGGCGCCGCGAAGGGCGCCATCGCAGGCGGCATCGGACTGGTGGTCGGCGCCGAGGGCCCGACGAGCGCGGTCAAGGACGGACTGAGCAAGGACCCCGCCGTCGACGCCGTGACCGGCCAGCTCGACGGCCGCAGGAACGAGGCCCCGTACCATGTGCCGAAGACACGGATCGAGGAGGACTTCGGATGAGCGCCGGCCAGTACGGCCCGCCAGAGCCCATCTTCGAACCGCGCCTGTTCGGCGGCGGCTCCCATGTGCCGCTGATGGCACCGTGGCTGCAGCCGCACGAGCGACTGCTCGGGATCGTCGACGTGAAGCTGAGCGATCTGATCCGCCGCACCCTCCCCCGCGAGTTGCGGCCCGACAAGCGGTGGAGCGACACGCTCGGCGCGGTGGAGGCCGCCGTCGAAGCCGCCGCCTCGACTGCGGATGCCGTCGAGAACGTCGACTTCGGCGTCGTCCGCAGGCTCCGGCGCATCGTGCGCGGGGCCGGTCTCACCGGCGGATGGCAGAGCATGGCCGGCCAGTTCGTGATCGCTGTGCGCACCGGGCCCCGCACCCCGAGCACCTACGACAACGAAAAGGCGCTGATGGTCTTCACCGATCGCAGGATCCTGGTGATGTGCACGGTCTCTGCCAAGAAGGTGCCCCTGTTCGGAAAGGTCCCGCCCGGAACGCAGCTCAGGGAGGCCCGGCGTCTGGCCGAGATCCTGCCGGGACAGCTTCGTAGCGTCGCCATCCGGCACACATCGCTCTCGGAACGGGTGGACCTGCACTTCGCCGACGGTTCCCTGGCTGCCGTCGAGGTGGCCAAGGAGCAGGCCCGGGCTCTGGAGGCGCTGAGCCAGGGCATCGTCCCACCCCCGCGAGCCTGACCCGACGCGCCAGTGGAAACGGGGCGCGTCTGGGTGCAGACCCTGTTCAGCGGCCAGTGAAGGTCCAGGCAGTCGCTGATCACGGCGCGCACCAGGACCAGGCCGTCGCACCCACTCCGCCGCAGCAGACTGGCGGTCGGCTCTCCCGCTTTCGGACAGTCGGGCAAGCCGACGCTGTCAGTGGCGGCCGGCAGGGTGGACGGCATGAACGGCGACGATGAGCTGCTGCTGCGGGGACGGGTCTACGGCTGCGACCACGACGACCCCGACCCGGGCCCGCGGCCGGGACGGAGCTACGTCGAACTCACGGGCGGCCCGCTGGACGGGCTGCTGCTCGACATCACCGGCTGGACGCGGGACGAGGTCGGCACCGGCGTCGCCCTCGAGACGGAGCTGGGGAGGTTCGGCGCCGGCGGCCGCACCATGTATGACCCGCGCCCGGGCGACTCGCGCCGATTCGACTGGACCGGCGACACTCCCTGACCATCGCTCTCGGTCGGGTGAACCTCACTGTGCTTGGTGAACCGGCGTCGGCATCGCGGCGTCGACGAGGGCATGAGGCCGATCAGGGACGAGCACGTCGGGAAGCCGGAACTGGCCGTGTTCGACGTCGCGTCCGTGGACGACGAAACGGCCCCCGCCTTCCAGACGGCGCTTGCCGCACGCTGAACCACCGCGTCTGCTGACCGGACGACCAGGGCGCCGGGCGAGCCCGGCGTCTCTACCGCCCGGCGGCGTCGTCCTCACCGTCAATCTCGTAGATGCGCCCTTGAAGCCGTTCACCAGCCCAGTCCAGCCCGACGCCCAGGTCAAACCAGTGCCGATCCTTGCGGACTTCGGGCTGCGAGAGGTTCACCGCCGCCCAGGAGAACACCCCCAGCAGGAGGGAACGCCCGTGCTGCGCTGTGCGCACGGACAACGCAAACGGCGCGGCGAGTGCCGCGCGGGTGACCAACATGACCTGTTCGTCCTCGGAATGTCGACGCCCACCCGTGAGAAACCGAGGCGTTTCAAGGATTTTGACCCACTCGACCACTGCATCTGCCACCTGGGCGCGCAGGGACTCTTCGATGCCCTTCCGGACGGCGGTCGCGGGATCATCGCCGAGCCAGCCAAGCCAATGATCAGGATCCGTGAGCTTGCTGAAGTCGTCATGTGGCACACCGTGACGGGGATTCTCCTGGTACTCACCTGTCAGTTTCCCGCTGCTATCCACCAACCACGCACCGCGGATTGCTTCGGGAGGTACGTAGCCGTTCGGATCGTCGATATACGTCGGGTCGATCTCGGCGACGCTGCCACCGGGATTCTCAGCAGCCGCAGCCAGTAGCGCCGGCTCGTTCGGTATGCCCTTACGTCGGCTTCGCGAGCCAAAAAGCCCCACGTTCCCCCCCACAGTTGCCTGCCCAGTCGACCCCGATTGTGCCGCACCGGTCACCTCCGCATGAGAGGGGCGTGCGCGTGACGGCGACGGGTGGGGAATCTCAGCGAGCACGGGCTCAGCGCCTTCGCCCGCCACGTTGGCGTCCGACTTGTTGTGGGCGCCTTCGGCGCTGACGTAGAAGGTGTGAACGCCGTCGACCGTCAGGTCGTAGACCTCCCGAGGCGTCAGACCAGCCCGTCCTTCACTGCCGTCACGGTGCGGAACGTACCGTCCGGCGTCCGCAGGCTGTCACCCACTCGCAGGACGGAGACCAGCGTCCAGCCGCGATGCTTGACGAAGAAGCGGTGGCCTGCCGTGCTGGAGAGCACCCCGCCGGCCACGGTGATGTCCACCAATACGGCGTGCCGGTACGAACCGGCCAGGCGCAGCGAGTGCGAGAAGGCCCAGCCTTGCGGTGCCCGGCCGACGACCCACCCCGGCCCGTCCTCGACCGCGGCGAACCACTCAGCCCGCCAACTCAAGCGGGTGGCTGTCGTATGGGTCTGTCATGCGGGTCGGCTGCCGGCGCGTCAGATGCCCTGCGACCTGCGGTGCGCCCGGCTGCTCCCCGTGGTGGGTTCGAACGTGACAGCTGACCGCGTGCCCGGTCCGGGGCGCGCGTGTGCGAGGCGGGATCGGCCTATTGCGTGGCCCACCGGCTCACTCCTGGTGGCAGGAGCTTCGCTCTTGCTGCGGCAGGTTGCGGCGACGGTGTCCTTCTCCGGCCGGGCCGTGTTCGTGGCGTGCTGGTGGGCCCGGTTATTTGTCGAGTCGACGGAGACCGTCCAGTCGATTCCATCGATCGAGTCCGCCTGGGCGGTCACCTGCGCCAGAACCGTGTGCCACGTGTCGTCAGCTGCCCACCGGCGATGGCGAGTCCAGACCGTCTGCCAGGGCCCGAACGCTTCGTGGGGCAGATCTTTCCAGGGGATCCCAGTGCGGTCCCGGTGGATGATCCTGTCGACGACGCGACGGTGGTCGGCGAACGGACGCCCTGGCTTCCCGGCGTTGTGGGGAAGGCAGGGCGCCAGGCGTGCCCACTGCTCGTCGGTCAGCAGGCCCGTGCGCCCGCTTGTGGTCACCGAGGCTGGTAGGCGGTGGCCAGCACGGAGACGGTGACCTGATCGGGCAGGAGGCCGTCATCGTTGAGGTCTGCTCGGTTCAAGTGGCGTGCGCTCGGCGTCATCGCCATCAGGTCCAGGGCATCCAGCCTGGTCAGGGTCGCGGGGTACTCCACCTGTTCGGTAACGACAGCATCGAAGAAGGGGTCCAGTGCCCGGTGCTGGCGCTGTTCCTTGGCCGGGTCGACCGTGACCATCGCAGGCAGCCGGCGGCGCAGCTCGGCCAGGTGCCGCCGGGTGGGACGGACGACGATCAACCGGCCGGTCGGGCGCAGCACTCGGCGGAACTCGGCCGGGTTGCGCGGGGCGAACACGTCCAGTACGACATCGGCCACCCCGTCGGCCAGGGGGAAGGGCCGGAAGACGTCCCAGGCCACTGCGGCGGCTCGTTCATGGGCTCGGGCTGCCGAGCGCAGCGCGCGCACCGACGTATCAAGCCCCAGCCCACGTGCGCCCGGCAGCTGTTCGAGTACGCCGGCCAGGTAGTAACCCGTGCCACACCCCACGTCCACAACCGTGGCCTGCTCAGACTCGGCGGCAGCCGCTAGGCGGGCCCCGACTTTGCGGATGGGCGCATAGGCGCCGGTGGACAGGAATCGGCCCCGGGCCTGGACCATGGCCGCGTCGTCGCCGCTGGTGGCGCGGGTGCCTGTCAGCAGGCCGACGTAGCCGTGGCGGGCGATATCGAAGGTGTGGCCCACCGGGCAGCGCAATGCGCCGCGGTCGGGGTGCAGGTTGCGCGTGCGGCACGTCGGGCAGCGCAACAGGTCGAGGGACAGTTCGAGGGCAGGGGGAAGCGAGAGGGGCACGAGGCACTCCTGGCAAGGGTGAAGGAAAGAGACCGTGCCTGCACGCGCGCTCAGAGCATCACTGCCTCAGGAAGGAGCGGGCAGCGTCGGGAACGTGGTTCACGCAGCAGGCACACCAAGGAGGGCGACGCCGTCCGGCGTCGCCCTCAGCGCCTTCCGATCACAGGAAGCAGCAGTGCGGGGTGCTCATGAATGCCACACCACGAGTCTACGAGCACCGGCGAAGCCCTCATGCCGCGCCGAAGTTGAGAGACACGACCTAGTACCGCCAAGGATGCGGCTGAAGTCGGGGACAAGGTGTGGCAAGGCCGACGCCCTACCACTTGGGGTTCCAGGGGCCGACTTCCACGTAGAGCGGGGTGCCGACCACAAGCCTGCCCTCGGCGTGCATCCCAAGGCGGGGAGGATCGGTGGCGGGAGGACAGACGTAGAGCGCCCTTGCCAAGCCGCTGAGTCGCAGGTTAACCAGATAGTGGCCGCGGGTGCGGTCGAGTTTGTCCACCAGACCCCCGATGGCCCGTCGGACAGAAGAGGCGGTGTCGTCGAAGCGGTGAAGCCCCCGCTCGTCCTCGTCGATCCTTCTGAACAGCCACCTGAGGTTCGAGGTGCCGTTGGCTGGCCGACCGAGGTCTGCCTGCGGGAACGTCAAGTGGCCGGCGGAACCACACAGGACCGGCCCATCCCACCACAGGCCCGAGTCCGTCCGGTCGGGGTAGAAGAGCGCGACGTGTGGGAAGTCCCCCGAAACGACCTCGGCCGTGCCACAGGACATCTCGTGGTCAAAAAAGAACCACTCGCCGGGGCTGAGCGACGGGTCGGTCGAGGTCTTCGCCTCCTTTCGAAGACGTTTGGCGACTTGAGTGAGTTTGGCAGACATGTCAGCCCCCTGCGCGTTGTCAGGGGGACTGGACACCCGTATCCGGGCCGCGGGGAGAGACAGTTCAACTTCGCTGCCCAGCCTGGCAAATTTCCGCGGTGGCAAGTGGAAGGTGTGCAACTTCGTCTGGGACACATAGAGCAGTTCTCGCACGTCCCCATAGTGCAGGCGCCGTCAACCACTATCCATGCGATTCATCGAGACGCTCGGCTACACGTGCGAGCACCTGTCCTCCACACCAGTCGGAATCCGGGTGTCGCGCTTCTAAAGCAGCAGGTCGTGAAGTGTGCTCCCCGCACCTGCGGGGATGGTCCCGGGGAAAGCGGTACAGCGTATGCTCGTCGCCCGCTCCTCGCACCCGCGGAAATGGTCCCTCGTACATCTCCAGCGGGCCAGGTTCTGGCACGCCGCGTCAGCTTGTTCTTCGTGGTCTGAGCTGCCTTGAAAGCATGTGCTGAGGCCCGACCGAACGCTGAGTAGGGTTGTCGCCATGGCCAAGGAAATGGGGCGGCGCCCCAAGGTGGACCTGGACAGCGGCGTCGAGGACGTGACGCTGCTCGTCTTGGAATGGCTCGGCGAGCAGGGTGTCGGTGCCATGATCCGGGTCGACGCGGAGCGCATGCGCGACGGTCAGCCGGCGTGGACATTTGCCGCTTCCGGTGGGCCGCTGGACGGTGGGATGAGGGCCGACGGGGCCTCGGTCGCTGAGTGCGTGGGCATGGCACTGCTTCGATTGAGGGAAGCCGGGCTGGCCGTTCCCTTCTGAAGCCGTCTTCAGCGTCTGAGTCGGTCGCGTTTGGCGATGGTCTCGGGGTGTTGGGCTGATTTGCCCACGTCGTAGCGGGTGGCGGGGTGCCGGTTCTTCGAGCCGAGCGGCCTCCGGCCCCAGGTCTGGTGGGTTTCGTGCACGGCCCGGCAGGGCGAAGTTCCGGCGGTGATTCCTGAACCCCCGGCGAACCCGGGCGGGGGTGAGCCGACCGGGTTCGGTGGAACTTTCGGACGACAGCGCGGAAGCCGCCCGAGCCCGGGTCGAGCGCTCCCGCGTCGTCCACGACCCGGGACACCGCTTCTCCTTGCTCATCGAAGAGCCCGTGCTCCACTACCAACTGGGCGACGCAGAGGCCACGCCGGTCTCCTGGCACGACGAAGCCCCCGGCCGCATCTATGAGCGGCCGGACCGTGTGGGGTGTGGTCAGACCCTGCGGAACAGACACACGAGTGCGACGCGTTCGCCGGTCAGTGCCTTGCCCTCGGCGGCCGCCATGTTGGCCGGCATCCAGCCCCCTCGCTCCACGGCCTGGATTTGGTCGGCCATGCCGGTCATGGGCGCCGTGGCCCTGCTGTTGGTGTTGGCCTCAATGAACTTGTAGACGAGGACTGTGTCTCCGTTGTCCCGTGCCTGGCGTGCGCGCTTGCAGGCCTCAGCAGCTTTGCCGTCGTTGATGAACCCCATGGTCCCCCCTGGTGCCCGATAGTGAGGGGCTCAGTGTGGCGCTGCGGCGTGGCGTGTGGGAGGTGTGGGAGGTGTGGGACGGAGTTGTAACACGGCAAAGCCCCGGCCGAGGACGGCCGGGGCGCGCTGCGTGTGGTGATCAGCTCGGACTCGACAGGTCGAGCCAGATCTTTCGGAGCTTCTTGCCCGACGTCTCTACGTACAGTGCGCGTTTCGCGGTTGCGCCGTTCTTGCTGGCGTGCTCGACGAAGGCCCTAAGGTCCTCGATCGTCAGGTGGACCTTCCCCCGTGATGGTGGACACGCGTTCGTGTGTCATGCGGCCAGCGTGAGCTTAGCCGTGTGGTGTCGGTGTTCGTATTCGTTGGGGCTGAGGTGGCCGTTGGCTGAGTGCCGGCGACGGGTGTTGTAGCGGGTCAGCCAGGCGAAGACGGCCTGCCTGCAGAAGGCCGCATCGCCGTAGTCGCGGGCGTCCTGGAGGGTCTCCCGTTTCAGGGACGCGTGGAAGCTTTCGCAGGCCGCGTTGTCCGCGCTTGTGCCG
>NZ_JBIVNO010000025.1:0-113910 GCF_044753645.1 Streptomyces sp. NPDC093261 | reverse complement strand
CACCTGCCCGCACAGCGCGTTGAAGCAGGAAGCCCCCGGAAGGGTCAGATGACCCAGGCCGGAATCCCTGGACTTTAGGCCAGGGAGCACGTCAAAGCGTGCAGGATCCGCAGGCCCCCTTGTGTCTTCGGCGTCGTGGCGGACGTCCAGTCCCGCCGCTCGGCACTGTTCGACCAGCCACGAGGACGCGATCCGCAGCTTGGGGTAGCTGCCGGCCTGCTGCTGCCATGAGCCGTTCGTGCGGGTGTGGAACAGGTCGTGGACGATCACCGTGTCCTCGTCACGGTATTCCAGGAAGCAGGTGAGCAGCCGGTCCTCGCTGCTGCGTACCGGAATGAAGCGGTCGGTGCCGCGCAGCTCCACTGTGAGGTCGCGGTAGGTGACGGCGAGGTGGCCGCCCGAGGCGAGGGCACGGTTGATGTGGCCGAGCAGCACGGGGACGTCCGCCTTGGACGGGAGGTGGGGGAGCGTGTCCCCCATGCAGATGACGGCCGCGACCGTACCCGGCTCGGCCGCCTCGGGCAGTACGGTGCGGATGTCGGCGTGCACCGGCCGGACGGCGGCGGTGTCCTGGGCGTACGTGGCGAGCTCGTCGAGGAGGCGGCGGCTGGTGTCCACGGCGATCACCGAGGAGAAACCGAGGCGTACCAGGGCCAGCGTCTGCGCGCCGGAGCCGCAGCCCAGGTCGATGGCCGGCCCGCCGTCCACGGTTCCCGACAGGCCGAGTTCCGCGAGCAGCGCGGCCTGCCGGTCCGCGACCTCGTGGACGTCGCCGCCCAGCATCCAGGTGTAGTGCTCGGCCAGCAGCCGGTCGTAGTGGTCGACGGCGCTACCCGCGGCGGGGGTCATGGCGTGCTCCTCCGGGTTGTCGGTACGCCTCGCCGTCCCTCGCTCTGCGCGAGCAGCGAGGCGTCGGGCCAGGTGAAGCGGAGCTTGGCAGGGGAACCGGCGAGCCGGGACGGTACACCGCCGGGGGCGACACCGGCGCTCTTTCGACGCAGGTTCCGCCCAGGGCCCGGTAGAACTCCTGGGCCGCTGTGTTCTGTTCGAGCACCCACAGATAGAGGGCGCTGCCACTCGCGCGTTCGGCAACGGCCTGCGCGGCACGGGAGAGCAGCGCGGTGCCGAGGCCCATGCGTTGGCGGTGCTCGACGAGGTGCAGGTTGTCGATGAGGCTGCCCCAGTGGCCGTCCTCGTCGAAGACGACGTGGACGAATCCCGCGAGTTCGGTGTCGTCCTCGGCCACGACCGTCGCACTGCCGCTCGGGTCGGAGAGGCGCAAGGACCAGACGGACCGCCGGTCGGCTACGACATCCCCGTCCAGGAACGCGTCGGAGTACGCACCGCGGTAGTGCCGACGCCAGTTGTCGGCGTGCAGCAGTGCCATGTTCTCGGCGTCACAGGGTTCCGCTGCCCGGAAGCGCAACGGGGTCGTGGGTGAGCCGGTGGGGCCGGCGGCGGCACGTAGGCGTCGCCGGGCCAGTTCGCTCGCCGCCTGCGCCGGGGTCTGGCCACGGCGCTGCGCGGTGTCCAGCAGGTTGTCGACGGTGTCCTCGATGGCATCGACCCGTGCACGGGCGTCGTCCGCACCGATGTGGTGGAGTTCGGTGCTGATGGCGTGGATGACGCCGCCTGCGCCGGCGACGAAGTCCGGTACCCAGAGGATGTCGCGCTGGTGCAGCAGATCAGCGACATCCGGCGTGGCGAGCTGGTTGTTCGCCGGTCCGACCACGGCACGGCAGCGCAGCTCCGCCACGGTCTGCCGGGTCAGGACGGAGCCGAGTGCCGCGGGGACCACGATGTCCACGTCCGCGGCGGTGATCTCCTCGGGTGACTGCCAGACAGCGCCGAGTTCCTCGCTGACCTTCCGCTTGCCGGGGTCGATGTCGGTCACCGTCAGGGCGGCTCCCTCTGCGGCGAGAAGGCGGGCGAGGCCGGCGCCCACGCGGCCCAGGCCGATCACGGCGAGAGTGCGGCCGTCCAGGCTGGTGGTGCCGTACAGCCGTCGGCTGACGGCCCGTAGGGCAGCGAGCGTTCCCTGCGCGGTGTGCGGGGACGAGTCGCCGCTTCCCCCCAGTTCCGTCGGCTTGCAGAACACGTGGGGGGTGGATTTCCCGATGACCGCCATGTCGGCGGGTCCGGTCCCGACATCCGGTCCGGTGGCGTATGCACCGTCCAGCGATGCGATGACCTCGGCCGCGTCACACAGGACGTCGTGCCGCCGGCCGGCACCGAGTTCCATCCCTTGAGGCAGCGCTACGACGGCCTTCCCGCCGCCGTTGGACAGCCCGGCCACGGCGAACTTCGAGGTCATCGCGGCAGACAGGCGAAGGGCGTCGGTGAGACCGTCCCGCCAGTCGGCGTAGTGCCAGAGCCGGAGGCCGCCGGCCGCCGGACCGAGTGCCGTGGAGTGCACGGCCACGATCACCGGCAGACGGGAGCGCCGACCAGTGTGGATGGCGACCTGCTCGTGATCGAGCATGGGACCTCCGCCCTTCATTCATCCGATTCGATGACGCCATGCTGCGCAAACGTCTCCTTCGCCGCTCACCCGACCGAACGCATGGCTGATATTCGGGTACGGTCGTCGACCATGGACGAACTTGATTCGGCGATTGTCCGGCTCCTCCAGACAGATGCACGGCAGTCCAACCGCGAACTCGCCCGGCAGCTCGGCATCGCGCCCTCGACCTGCCTGGAGCGGGTCCGGGCGCTCCACCGCCGGGGCGTCATTCGCGGCTACCACGCCGACATCGACCCCGCTGCCCTCAACCGCGGCGTGCAGGCGCTCGTCTCTGTTCAGGTGCGCCCCCTCAGTCGCGACATTATCGACGCTTTCAAGGGCTTCGCCAGTGGTCTGCCCCGAAGTCCTGCACACCTTCGTCCTCTCCGGAGGCGATGACTTCCTGCTTCACGTCGCCGTACAGGACCTCGACCATCTGCACGCCTTCCTCACGGACCGGCTCAGCAAGCGCGGTGAAATCACCGGCTTCCGCACCTCGGTCATCTTTCAGCAGGTGAGCAACACCGTCCCCGCACGGCTTCCCGTGCCCGGCTAGCACTGCCCCGGGTGGATCCAGGGGCGCGGAGCGGACGGCCCAGGGCATGGTCAGCCCGCCGGTGCCTCTTGCCGGGCGAGGCCGGAGACACTGCCCTTCGATCCGGCGGCTCCACGCCTGCGCTGCGCCGTCGCAGAGTTGAACGAAGGCAAGACCACCGGACGTCGCGTGCGCGCCCGAGTAACGGCCCTACTGATCGTGACTGTTGCGCCCTGAGGCGCGAGAGTTAGGCTCCTGGCTGACCATTGACCACTGACGAGGGGGTTCCGAGGCATGAGCGGGCGAGTGACGGCGGTCAGCAGTAACAACGAGTACTCGTTCACCAAGCCGAACCGTGACAGCATCAGACTGCTCGCCGGCCTCGGTGTGGAGGGGGACGTGCACGCCGGTGTGACGGTCAAGCACCGCTCGCGCGTCGCACAGGATCCCACCCGGCCGAACCTGCGCCAAGTCCACCTCATTCATGAAGAGCTCTTCGTCGAGGTCGGCGAAGAAGGCTTCAAGGTGGCGCCCGGCGAACTCGGCGAGAACATCACCACGCGCGGCATCGATCTGCTCGGTATGCCGGTCGGCACCTTGCTGCGCATCGGTGACTCCGCGGTCCTGGAAGTCACCGGCCTCCGCAACCCCTGCCTGCAGATCGACAACTTCCAGGGCGGGCTGCTGAAGCAGGTCGTCGGCCGCGACGAGGCGGGGAACATCGTGCGCAAAGCCGGAATCATGAGCATCGTGAGGGAAGGTGGCGTGGTGCGCCCTGGCGACACGATCGAAGTGGAACTCCCCAGCGGTCCGCACCGGGCCCTGGACCGGGTCTGACCGGCCTCCCGGAGGCGCCAAGGCCCAGGAGTCTGCGAGCGCGTCTGCCATCACCCAGGGCTCGTCCGGCGGATCATGGGCCGAGCCAGGGCCGGACCGAGGCGAGGGCCGGCCAGTGCCCTAATCGTGTTGACCGCCCCCGGCAGGCAATGCTGGAGTCGGCACGTGGACAGCATCCCCGCCAACCGGCGGCTCTGGAACCAGATCAGCAGCGCCTACCAGCACGAGCACGACCCGCAAATCGGCGCCACACCCCGGCTGTGGGGCATGTACTCCATCCCCGACGCGCACCTGCACGCCCTGGGCGACGTCACCGGCAAGCGCGTCCTCGAACTCGGCTGCGGCGCCGGCCAGTGGTCCAGGGCGCTCGCCGCCGAGGGCGCCACCGTGGTCGGGCTCGATCTGTCCGAAGCCCAACTCGCCGCAGCGGCCCGCACGATGGGAGCGGCCCGCTACCCGCTGGTGCAAGGCGCCGCCGAACAACTCCCCTTCGCCGCCGATAGCTTCGACCTGGTGTTCTGCGACTTCGGTGGGCTCAGCTGGGCGCCCCCGCACCTGGCCGTCCCGCAGGCCGCACGGGTCTTGGGCCGAGGCGGGCGCCTGGTGTTCAACGTCGCCAGCCCATGGTTCGAAGCTTGCTACGACGAAGCCGCCGGCCGCGTGACCACGATGCTGCAGCAGGACTACTTCGGGCTGAACACCATCGCCGAGGGCGACGGCGCGACCAGCTATCAGCTCACCTACGGCGACTGGGTCAAGGTCCTGCGCGGCGCGGGTCTCATCATCGACGACCTCATCGAGCCGCGGCCCGAACTCGGAACACTCAACGGCTACAACGAAACCGACCCACCCGACTGGGCACACCGATGGCCGGCGGAACTGCTCTGGGTAACCCACAAACCGTAAGTTCCGCCGCGCCGAGACGTGAAGGCGTCCCCTCGCCGGTCGGGCCCAGGGCCTGACCGGCTGATCACGGGCGGAGCCAGAGCCGGATCGAGGCGAGGGTGGCGGTCCCGTGGAAGACGTAGGCGCGTTTCTCGAAGCGTGTGGCCACGGCCCGGAAGTTCTTCGACGCGTTGATCGTCCGCTCCACTTCGTTCCTGCGTTCGTGGATCGTCTTGTCGAAGCCGTCGGGCCGTCCGCCCCTGCTGTCGCGTCCTTCTTGGTGGGCCCGGTGATCTCGGGGCTCGGTAAGGGTGTGCTTGATCTGGCGACGTCGCAGGCAGCGGCGGTTACACCGGGAGGAATACGCCTTATCGCCGCCCAGGTTTCCCGGCACCCGCGGAGGTCTCCTGCGCGCTCCCGCCGCATGCTGATGACTCCGGCAGAACGTGGAGTCCACGCTCACCATCGACCAGTCGATACGGCCCTCGGCATCAGCGTCGGCCGGCACGGCCGCGAAGATCTTGTCCCACGTGCCGTCCGCCGAGCACCGCCGGTGCCGCTCGTAGACGGTCTTCCACGGACCGAAACGCACCGGTGGATCCCGCCGGGGAACCCCAGTGCGCTGTCGATACAGGATCCCGTTGATGATCCTGCGATGACGGACCCAACGACCTCCACGCCGGCCCGGACTCGGGCAAATGCGGCTTCAGTCGGGCCCACTCCTCATTCGTGAGATCTCTCCGCCCCATGACCATGCCAACGAGCCAACCCACGAACGGTCACAAGATCCGCCGGACAGGCCCTGGCCGCTCCACCGGAGCAGAGTTGGGTACGGGTACTCATGCGCGTCAGCACCAGCCGCGGCATCCTGCACTCATGACCGAGACCCTTCCCGCCCCGGAACGCCGGCGCCCCTGGTCGCACCGAACACGCCCGGGCGTGGACCTCGCCCTGGCGATCCCGCTGTTCCTGTTGGAGACCGCCTGGCTCGTGCTGGACTGGATATACGGCTACGGCCTGGAGGTATGGGCAGCGCAAGGCGAACAAGCACAGATCGACGCGGCCAGCCTCGCACACATGGGGCGGCTGCGGATGCTGCTGATCGCCGTTCTCATCCTGGCAGTCCTCGCGGCCATCTTCCGAGCCCGTTGGACGGTGATCGCACATCTGCTGGTGGCCCTCCTGGCAGGTGGATCGCTGACGGCCGCGCAGCACGAGTGGGACCACAGCCACAGCCCGCAACCCGGATGCATCCGCTATAGCGCGAACTGCTGAGACCGCCGGGCGCGGATCGAGCCATGGTGTCGCCTGTCACCCACGTATGGCGCAACCACCGCTCCCGCGCGCCGAACATGCCTCCTGGCGTAGCCGGCCCGTGCCGACGACCTGTCGGGGGAGCGCTCATCTGCGAACCAGCGCGCACTGCTCGTCTTGACGAACCTCGACGTGACCCAGTACCTGTTTTCGAAGTCCCCCGCTGAGTTCGCACGGCTCAGAGTCGAACGGAGCCCTCGGCCGATGCGGCCGGCCGTCGTTGAGCGAGCTAGGTCGTTTCGTTCGGCTCGTCCATCGAGTCGGGCCCTCGATGGCTTCTGTAGCCTGCTCTTGGCTGTGTGTCGGGGGGAGCTGACGTGGAGAACATCGTGTCCGTGGCCATCGGGGCCTGTCTCGGCCTTATAGGGGCCGTGTTCGGTTCTTGGTTCACTGCGCGCCGGCAGGACCGCATGTGGCTGCGCGAACAGAAGTTGAAAGCCGGGATCGGCTTCAACGCAGCCGTGGTCCAGCTCATCGACTACCTTCGGGAAACACAGCTGAGTGACGATGGCGCCGGGGCTAACGAGTTGGCGGGCCGGATGCAGGAAGCCCGGTCAGCCCTCTACCTGCTGTGCGCCGACGACACCGTCGATCTCGCCGCCGCTCTCGCGCGTCGGGTCTGGAGTTCCCGGCCCAGCGAGGGCAGGGACGATCGAAGGGCCGAGCACAGGGAAACGGAGGATCTCCTGCGCCGCTTCACCCATCAGCTCCGGCAGGAGATCGCGAGGACGTAGTCTCGGCTGGTTCTCCGGTGGGAGGATCGGTGCAGATGTCGCGGTTTGGGCAGGTGCGGGCCGAGGACATGACGCTGTCCTTGAGGACGGTCAGTCCCGTGCGGCTTCTTGGGAGGCGGGCTGGCCCCTCCGGCGGGAAGCGCGGCGGGTGATGCGCAGCCAGCGTTCCTCGAGGGCGTCGCGGTCGTGCTGGGCCTCCCAACGCATCGTCTTGCTACGGCGAGCATCGAGTCGTGATCAATCTGCGGTTTTGCTCTTGTGACGAGACCTGGGTAGATCGTCCTGTCTCAATCGTCCGCGAGATCCGCGATACCCGCGTCAGCGTGCGGGACGTCGCCGAACAGTTGCGGAGCCGGAAGCTGTAGCGTGCTGCCCCTATGCCAGGCCGGGACACGCACGGCGCGAGCGGGACCGTCGAATCACCTCCGCTCGCGCGCAGAGGACATCCGGGCCCGCGCTGCCGGCGCGCCTGCCTGCGTGCGAGTCGTGGGAGCGCCTGGTCGAGACGACAACGAAGTACCGTCTCGGCGAGCGGGCCAGCGGTCCGCTCCACGACGAGCGGCCGGCCCCCGTGGAGATCAGGCTGTGGGCGTCAGCCCGTCATAGCGGACTTCTGTCCGGACGGGGTGACGGCGTACCACTCCCTGTCTATTCCCTGGCCGTTCGCCTGCCCGGCCTTTGTGTCGCCCATGTAGCGGTACAGCGGCCAGCCGGCGAGGGTGAGCTGCTTCATGCCGTTCCGGTGGACCGTACCGAGAAGGCTCCTCTCAACACCCGAAGTCTGCACGGAGTCCTGCACGATGACAGGCATCCACGTCTTTGTGCATGCACCGGAGCACGTCCACTTCGAGGGACTCGCCTGGTCCTTGTCGTAGCGGTAGAGGGGCATCCCCTTACCGTCGGTGACCACGGTGCCGATGCCCTTCATCGCCTTGGCCATCACCATGGTGGTGGTGGCCATGTGCCCGCTTACGGAGTCGCCGCTGTCGGTCGGTGCCGAGGTAGCCGGTGCGGAGGTAGCCGGTGCGGAGGTCGCGGGATCGGACGCGGCCGACGCGGCCGGGGCAGCGCTGCCCGGGCTCGTGCCGTTCGAGGAGCCGCACGCCCCCAGCAGGAGCGCGGAGGCGAGCCCTACGACGAGGCTGGGGACGATGCGTCGCGGGATCAAGGAGAAGCCCTTCGTTGGTGGTTGCATCAACTTGCTCCCTTATTACGTCGTGCATCTCCCGTCCTCTCAGCCGCTGACATCACATGACACACTCTTGACCATCGCCGTGCCCGCTCGGGGCGGGGTACCTGAACCGAGCGCTCCGCGTCACACCTCTGCACCGTTGGGGAGGACAGCAAGCAGCCGTCCGTTGATGCTGGGATCTGACACCGGGTGCGCCGTCTGTTCGGGAGCCAAGCGCATGGATGGGAGCGTGGCGCCACAGCGATGCGCTGCTGAAGGAAGGGAGTGATACGTCCGCATGTCACACCACGCCGCGGCAGCGCGGGGGACCACGTGGCCGGCCAGGTGGGCGGGAGCTGTGCTGTCCCTCGCGGTGGCTGCCATCCATGTCATCGACCAAGGCGGTGTCACCGCCACAAGGGCCCCCTACTACATCGGCATTGCCTACCACGTCCTGGAGATCGCGGCCGTGGTCACCGCCGTGCTGCTCCTCATCGGCCTCGTCCGGCTGGGATGGCTGCTGGCGATCGGGGTCGCCGCAGGCCCCTTGCTGGGCTACATCCTCTCCAGGGGGCCGGGACTGCCCGACTACGGCGACGACATCGGCAATTGGACCGAACCGCTCGGGCTGGCCAGCCTGGCCGTCGAAGGGGCCCTGCTCCTGCTCTCGGTGCCGCTCTTCGTCGGAAGATGGCGGAACCTTGATGGGAGGGCCGATGGCTGAACGTTGCCGTAGTGCGGCCGGATGCGGTGCCACTCGTCGGCGCTGTCGGCTCACATGAGGGCGACCAGCAGTACCGGGTGCCGACGGGGTCCGGCGCCCGGCGGGGGCGGCGGCTTTCAGGGCCCGGGCCACCCCGCTGTCAGAAAGCGGGACACCTCGTCACCTGGATGCCCCCCTGGAGTAGCTGGGGCGCGCTGCCCACCGGATGCTGACCTGGAAGCGGCACCACGTGACACAAGGTCACTTGGCCGCGCCCTGACTCTCACCAGGAGAATCCCGTGCGCCACATCGAACGTCTTCGCCCGTAAGCGGTCGCCGGCCTGGCCGCTGCCTTGTGCTACGCGCCCCTGGCGTCGGCTGCCACGCGTCACCGTCCACCTCATCCGCTGACCTGAGCCGTGCCGACCCCGGGGGGAGTCGACGAGCCGGGAACGCTGGGCTGCGTGAACGCCCGGGCGCCGGGCATCGTCAGGCGTCCCGTAGGCTCTGGCGAGTACGCCCACCATGTCGGCCAGGCCCCGGTAGGAGGCCCAGTACGTGCCCAGGACGAAGTCCTGCGGCCGCCGCGCCGGGCCGGCCGTACGCCAGATACCGGGGACCCCGGTCCGGGCGGCCGGTGGGCCGGATGACACCGGCCAGACGCCGGACCGCTGCTGCCCGGCAGACCCGATGCGGGCGCTCCTGCGAATCCGACCGTTCGCCGAACCGGTCGTCACCGAGGCTCCGAACGGGTTCCGGGCCCATTTGAGACCATGACCATGTGGACGGGAATCCGGATTTCGGCGGGGCCGAGCCGGTGGATGCGCTTGAGGTGGCGCCGACGGCCCGGACGGCGGTGGCGTGGCTTCCGCCGCGTGAGCTCTGTCCGGTGATTCAGGACATCCGCTGGGAACACGATCCGCAGGTACGGAGGTGGCCGCCGCATGTGAATCTGCTGTTCGGCTTTGTGCCGGAGGCGGAATTCACCCGAGCCGTGCCGCTGCTTTCCGCAGGGGCGGCCGAGACCACGGCGTTCACGGCGCACCTGGCCGGAGTGCGGTATTTCCGGCACCGGCACTACGCGACGGTGTGGCTCGATCCCGCCGCGGCGGGGCCGGCGCCTTGGGCCCGTCTCCACCAGGAGCTTGGGATGCGGTTCCCGCTCTGCCGTGGGCGCGGCGGCCGCTTCACCCCGCATCTGTCCCTCGGCCGCACCCAGGATCCGAAGCGCCTGGCCGCCGAGTGTGCCGTCCGGCTCGGCGCGCTGTCGGCGGTGGTCGAGGAGGTGGTCCTCCTCTCCCGGCGCGGCGAGGGGCCCATGCAGCCCCGGGCCGTGATCGCCCTGGGCACGGGCGAAGTCCGCCGGCTCCAGGAGTGCTAGACGATGATCAGGTCCAAGTCTGTGGACCGCGCGTCGGTCGGAACATCGTCAGGCCCGGCGGATTCGGAGGAAGCTGCGCCGGTCCGTCTCCGCGAGGGACAAGCCGGCGGGCCGGTGCGTCGGTGGCACCCCGGTCGCTTGGTGTGGGGCTGTGTACGGGAGGGCCCCTCACGTCACTCGTTCGGGGCCCACGGGGTGCGCTGCCCACAGGTCAGGCGATGGTGATCGCCTGCCGTTCTTCATCGGTGAGCGGCGGATGAGCCAGTTGCGGCTTGAGCGGGCCGCAGATGGCCGCTACGAGGGTGCTGGGCCGGACGAGGGTGTGCGGGCCTGCTTCGAGGGTCATGACGTCGGTGACATCGCGGGCGACGCGACCGGAGCCGGTGGCTGTGTAGATGAGCCGGTCCACGAAGCGGGCGGCGATGCGTTCCCCCAGCGTGGGCCCGTCTTGGGTGGCGCCGGGATAGAAGACGTCCGACCCGGCTGCGAAGGTCCAGGCCGTGTTGATGTGACGCGTGATGCCTTTCTGGATGTGTCGGGCGAGTCCTGGTGTGGCCCAGCCGTGCCGGCGTACGACATTCTTCAGCGTGACGGCGCTCAGCGCGGCGACGGACATGCCATGGCCGTAGATCGGGTTGTACGCGGCGACGGCGTCCCCGACCACGACGAGCCTGTCCGGCATGGCGACCTTTTCGTAGAATCGTCTGCGATTCACCGTCATGCGCGTGACCTTGACATCGGTGAGGGGGGTGAGCTTCTCGATGACCTCGCCGACGATGGGGTGGCGGAGCTGAAGGGCGAAGGGCAGGAAGTCGTCCTTGCTGCTGGTGGGTTCGCCGCCTCTGGTGCCGGAGAGCGTGACGAGCCAGCGGCCGTCTTCGATGGGCAGGATGACGCCGGACTGACCAGGGCCGCCTCCGCGGACGGTGGCCTGAACGCTGATGATGGGCCACGCCATGCGGTGCGTCTTCTCGGGCGCGCGGTAGATCCGGCTGGCATACACGAGCCCGGAGTCGACTTCACGGACAGCTGGTGCCTGAACACCGAGGTCACGCAGCCACGCAGGGGTGCGGGAGGCCCTGCCGCCGGCGTCGACGACCATGTCCGCGAGGAGGGTCTGCTCTTGTCCGTCGTCTCGGCGGATACGGACGCCTGTGACGGCGGAGGCGTCGCCTTCCAGGCCCAGTACTTCCGTTTGCTGCATGACAGTGACGCGGTTGCGGACGCCCATCAGCACCTGGTCGCGGATGACCCAGTCCAGAAGGTCACGACTGCAGCCGATCACGTGGTGACTCTCGTTCCAGCGCCGGAACCACCCCTGTGGGCTGTAGCCGACCATCCCGGTGGTCAGGGGGATTCGGCGTGCGCCGTGCGCGGCGAGGGCCTTGGCGGTGCCCGGAAGGAGGGTTTCGATGGCGTTCGCGCCGCCGGACCAGAGCAGGTGAGCGTGGTGCGCCTGGGGCAGGCCCTTTCGTGATGTGGGACCGTCGGGCAAGGTGTCCCGTTCGATGATGACGACGTCCGCTTCGTCGGCGAGTGCCTGCGCGGCGAGCATCCCCGTCAGGCTCGCGCCGATGACGATCGCGCGTCCGGGACTTCCGGGGGTGGGTTCCGTGGTGCTCGCGCTCATGACCTCACGCTTTCTTCTTGGGTGGTCGCGGTCCAGTGAGCCCGCTGCACGCTGTGGCTTCGGCGTAGCGCGCGGGAGATCGACACGAGATCCTGCATGCTCTCGGTCGGCAGCCGCAGCGGCTGCTCGGGGGGCCGTCGGCCGGCGGCGCGCATATGCGAGACAGCGGCTGTGATGGTGATGGCATCTGCCACGGCCTCGGCCGTGGCAGGTTGGCTGCCGGCGGCGAGGTGATGTTCTCTCACCTGTTCGCGCAGGGCGGCGTCCATGAAGGGAGCCGCCTGCCGTAGCGCGTCACGGATGAAGGTCTGCCGCAGAGTCAGGCGCAGCTTGAGCGGGGCAAACCGGCCGAGAGCCACAGGCGCGGATGCGGCAGGGACCGAGTGCAGCGCGCGGGCCAGCGGGCCCAGAGCCCAGTACTCCCGGTGGGTGGTCAAGCGGTGGGACAGGCGCTCCCCGACGTGGGGCAGGATGAAGCCCAGAGCGATGAGCAGGCCGACCAGGGCGGCGATGGGCGGGGCCAGGTCGGTACTCATCCAGTCCAGGTCGTCGCGGCCGGTCCACCTGGCGACCACGGGCGTCAGCTTGGCCACGTCGTAGATCAGGTTCATGGCGTAGCCGACGCCGAGGAGTACGACGCCCTTGTGGAGCCAGCCGGTTCCCCTTACGCGGCTTTCCCAGCTCCACAGAAGCGCGGAGGTGATCAGTACGGCCACGGTGTGCCCGAGGAGGTACAGCACGATCATCTCGCGCATGTACGGGGTGGTGGCGTAGTAGGTGTCCAGGTCGCGCAGCCGCTCGACGTGGTGGTCGCCCAACGCGAAGAGGATCCACAGGACGACGAGGAGGGTTCCATAGCTGCCGTAGACCCAGTATTTCGCGCGGCGGATGTTCTCCGGTGGCCCGCCACGCCATTTGATGATCAGCAGCAGACACGAGGCGCAGAAGCCGGTGAGCAGGCTGTAGACCCAGGGCGCCGAGAAGTTCGTGACTCCCGTGATGCGGTTGACCACGGCGATGGTGGGCGGCGCGGCGAAGATGAAGACACCGCATGCAGCCAGGAGCAATCCGCCCACCTGGCGCAGCAGGGGATTGCGTCCTGCCCGGATGACGGCCGGCAGCTTGTAGGCGAGCGAGACGACCAGGACGACCGCTGTGACGCTGTACGGGTTGTAGGTGATGTCGCGTATGTTCACAATGATCAGACCTGCGGCCCGGGATACCCCAGCGACGCATTGATGCGGCGCGCTACGTCGTCCAGGCGCCGGACGCCGATGTCGGCGGCTTCGACCAGCCAGGTGCGCATTTTACTGCCCAGGAGCAGGCCGAACGTCTCGGCGGCGACCTCCTCTTCTTGCTGCGAGTGGCTGCGGGCCGCGACACGGCGGGCCACTTCCGGCCAGTCGACCTCAGCCGCCAGCGCCGCCCGGGCGGCCACCGCCGCGCCGCCGAGTTCGTGTCCGCAGTGCCCGGCGTGCATGTGCCACAGCTCGTGCCCCAGGACGACGAGCTGGTGATCCGGGGCGAGACTCTCCTCGACAACCACCACATCCTGTTCACCCAGGTCGAGCCACAGACCGGTGGTGCTGTTGGCGATCTCTTTGGGGAACTCTCGGATATGCAGTACGACCGGTCGGCCCCGGCGGTGGCTCATGGCTGCGCACAAAGCCTCGAAGATGGTCCTCGGCTCGGCGGGAACATCGATCTGCTGGGTGACTGCCGTGCTGAGCTCGGACATCAGCTTGCGCTGCGCTTTGCCCACCGACCGCATGGCGGACCTCACCGGGTCTCCTCCTGTTCCATCCGGGCCACGGTGCTGGCGACGCGCTGGAGGTCCTTGGCAATGCTCGCGACCATCTTGGTGACCTCCACCAGTTGGTCCCTGCTCCACTCCGAGGTTCTGCCGGCGATATGCGCTACACCGAGGTCCTTCAGTTTCTTCTCGGGATCGGCCCGTATCTCCAGATCGAAGAGGACCTGCTGGAGTTCCCGGTTCAGGGCGTCGGCCGGTGAGTCCGTGAGAAAGCCGGCCGGCACACCGTAGAACTTGGCGAGATCGTGACCGGTGACGATGCTGGGCTTGGCCTCCCCTGCCACGAGTTTGCGGGTCCATGCGGTGGTGGCGCCGATGCCGGCGGCGATCTCGCGGATATCGAAAGAGGCGCCTTGTCTGCTCTTGCGGGATTCGTAGAGGAACGTCACGCGGTGCCGCACCCGTGCCTCCGCGTCTTGGTCGCTCAGTTCCTCACCGGCGAGCAGGGCGCGCACACCGTCCTCGGGGATGCCGGTTTGGTAGGACAGGCGAGCCATGTCGAGGACATCGTCACGGTCGAGGTCGCATAACTCCCGCAGTTCCTCGATGCGGGCCAGGGTTCGGTGTAGCGGAGAGTAAGGCTCACTCACGTGTCAAGCTCCCAGGGAGTGACGGTAGTTGGCTGTGGCTTGAGGGTGCGCACTGCCCTCGAACCTACGGGCTTGAGCGATCCTAAGCTAGATACGAACGATCATTCTGAGTGGAAACGTTCGTTTTTCGAATCGGGCGACGTCTGAGAGGCAAGCCGTCCAGGGCAAGCTGAGGGGGCCGAGTGGAAACGGGCGCTGAAAGAGGGCACTCGGGCATTCGGGCGCGGTCCGGATCGGCCCTGTTCGGGACATAATCTGCGGCCTCGGGGGGCTCAAAACGGGCAGACATCGGGGCCGTTGAGGTCGATTACGGGCGGCCTCCATGTACGCGTGGGGCGGTATGGCTCTGTTACGCACAGCAACCGGGCCCGCGATGCCCGAACGGACCGAGTGCGAACCGGGGACCAAGGGGACGGGGCCGGGGGACGGGGATGCGGGAAGCGGAGCGGCAGCACCGGATCCTCGGGCCGGGACGACAGAACGCCCTGGCGGGTTCGGCCGGGGGATGAGTCGGAACACCGTACTCCTCGGGAGGACGGACGGTGACGGAGAACGGTCGGCTGCGGGTCGAGACTCTCGGGCCACTGCGGGTGTACGCCGGAGCGCGGGAGCTCCTCCTCGGGCCCCGGATCCGGTCGAGGTGGCGGGCCCGGTGACCGCGCCGGGCACGGGGCGTCGCGGGCGCCGGAAGGGGAGTGGCGGCGGTCCGGACCCGGCCGCTCTCGGCCAGGATCGAGGAGTTGAGATCACGCAGCTCGGCCGAGGGGGCGATGCCGAGATCCTCGGCCAGCAGCTCGCTGCCGACCTCATCGAGCGGATGCCGGCCCGACCCCTCCCCACTACAGGCGGGGGGCGGGCGTCCCGGGCTGCCGACGCGGGTCCGGCCTACGACCGCCCCGGAGTGCGGAGAGGAGGACGGAGTCCCGGCGCCGAGCATCGGGGGCGACAGGAGAACGGGACGCGTCGCTCACAAGGTCGACCCCGCCGTCCAGAGCGCGGCCGCCGGTGAGGCCGGTCGCCGCCGCCGATGAGTCCAGTCGCCTGTCGTACGAGCACCTGGGACGTCGACGAGCCCGGATCATCGCTGCCCAGTTCGATCACTGGCAGCAGAGTGGGACTGCACCCGTGTCCCGGGGCGGACGACCCCCTGCGCATATACCGCCGCGAAAGGGGCAAACGGGGAATATGGGCGTACTGCGCATATCAGGGGACCGCCTGGAGCGGCGTGCGGGGCGCGGACCGCTGGTGATCGCGCTCACACTGATCGTGGCCATCACTCTGACGGACATCGGCATCGGAACCAGTGTTCACCTGGGCCCGTTGCTGGTCATCGCGCCGACCCTGACCGCCTCCTTCCACGGCCCCCGGCTGACCGCTCTGATCGGGGCTCTGGCGCAGGCAGCCCTGGTCATCATCTCCATATTCCACGGCGGGCTGACCACGACCAACCACGTGGCGCAGCTCATCGCCTTGGCCGTGCTGTCAGCTCTCGTGGTCTTCATCTGCTACGCGCGGGAGCGGCGCACCCGGGAGCTGAGCCGGGTGCGGTCGGTGGCCGAGACGGCACAGCGGGTCCTGCTACGGCCTCCACCTCGCCGGGTCGGACCGTTGCGGGTGGCCTGGCTGTATCTGGCCGCCCAGGACGAGGCCCAGATCGGGGGCGACCTGTTGGCGGTCGCCCGCGCCGCGCACGCCTGCACCCGGGTGCTCATCGGCGATGTCCGGGGCCATGGCCTGGCCTCCATCGGTGAGGCATCGGTGGTGCTCGGCGCGTTCCGTGAGGGCGCTCACCGGTACGCCACCTTGCCCGAGCTCGTCAAGGCCGTCGAGGACAGCGTCTGCCGGAACCTGGAGGAGGTTGCCGATACCGCGCACGACCCCGGCGAGCACTTCATCACCGCCATCGTCCTCGACATCCATGACCAGGACGCGCAGGCTGAGGTGATCAACTGCGGTCATCCGCCGCCCCTGCTGGTCCACGGTGGCCAGATCACCGTTCTGAACTCCCGCCGCCCCGGGCCACCACTGGGCCTGTGCGCCCTGTGCGTACGAAGCGACCGCCCCGATCGGTTCACCTTCGAACCCGGTGACATGCTGTTGCTCTACACCGACGGCGTGATCGAAGCCCGCTCACCGAACGGAGACTTCTACCCACTCGCCGAACGGGTCGCTGCCTTCCCCACCTCGGGCCCCGACGCCCTGCTGCACCACATCCACCGCGACCTGCTCGCGCACACCGGCGAGCAACTCTCCGACGACGCCGCTGTCCTGGTCATCGAACGCACTGCCCCGCGCCACCTGCACCTGCCGGACCTCTCGGCCCGTCCCAGCGGACCGCCCCCACCCACATCCCGCTGACCGTCACCATCGGCCCTCCGTGTCGGGGCGGTAAATCGTTCGGTGTAACTCCGAGTCGCGGAATCGGGCCGGCAGGAACGGCGGCGACTCACGCAACGGTAAACGCGGTAGGACCGTGCTGACCGACGCCGGGCCGGTGGAGAGGGCCGTGGGTTGATGTCCGGTCGCTCGGTCGTGCCGATCAGGTGCGGAGCCAGATGACCAGGGTGGGCAGCGGTGACGGTGCCGAGGCGGACGAAGCCGCGCTGGTCATGACACGTAGCTCTCCGGCGAGTTGGTCGATGAGGACCCCCATCGGGGACCTCAGTTCTAGAATCGGCTTATGGGCAGGACAGACCGCGCCAGCCGGGTGATCGGGGCACCACCGGCGACCGTCTACGGCGCCCTCCTCGACCGGGAGTCCCTCGAAGCCTGGCTGCCGCCGGACGGCATGCGAGGCCGAGTCGAGAAGTGGGACCCCCGGCCTGGTGGCGGGTTCCGGATGGTCCTCACCTACCTCGACCCCGCCGACAGCCCCGGCAAGACGTCAAGTACGACGGACGTCGTAGACGTCAGGTTTGCCGCCCTGGTGCCACCGGAGCGCCTGGTGCAGCGGGCGGTGTTCGAGGCTGACGACCCGTTGTACGCGGGCACCATGACGATGACCTGGCACCTCACTGCCGCCGGTGACGGGACCGAGGTGACCGTCACCGCCACGGACGTGCCACCCGGCATCGACCAAGCCGTCCACGAGGCCGGGATCGCCTCGTCGCTGGCCAACCTGGCGTCGTACGTCGAAGCGCGGTCTGGCTGATCCGCAGACCGTCGGCGGCGCCGATCCACATGTGGCCGGGTCCTTTGCCCACGGCGGCGGGCGCCGGCTGCTCGTCGCCATCGCGTGGTTACCGTACGTTACGAACGCGGTATCTGCGGCCGCCTGCCCGGCGACCACGCCGAGGGTGCTGAGCGGGTCTCTCGGGAATCAGCATGGGGCTCCACGTCGTCGGTCAGGACATCGTCGCCGTAGAGATCCTGGATCCAGTTGGCTTGGTAGACGGTCTCGAGATAGCGCTCACCGAGGTCCGGGGCGATGGCCACCGCGGTGGGGGACGGCGTGTCACATCGGGTCAGCCAGTCGATCGCCCCGCTGACCACGGTGCCCGTCGAGCCGCCGAAGAGAAAGCCGTGCCTGGCCAGGCGATGGCAGGCCCGGACGGTGTCGGCCTCTTCTACCTGTATCGCCTCATCGACGTACGACGTGTCGAGCAGCGGCGGTCGCATGCTCATGCCGAGTCCGGGGAGCATCCGGCGTCCAGGTGCTCCGCCGAAGGTCACCGAGCCGACGGTGTCGACCGCAACGATCCGTACGCGGCGGTGCCAGTGCCTGAACCAGCGGGCACATCCCATGAGCGTTCCGGTGGTGCCCGCCCCGACGAACAGAACGTCAAGCCGGGGGAACCAGCGTGCGATCGCCGGCGCCGTCCTGCGGTAGTGAGCCTTCCAGTTGTTGGCGTTGGTGTACTGGCTCAGCCACACATACCGTTCGTCGCGTGCGCATTGCCTACGGACGTAGTCGAGACGCGCGCCGAGGAAACCACCGTGCGGGCTGGGCTCGGTGACGACGTGGACCTGGGCGCCGAGCGCCCCCATCAACAACCGGGTCGACAGGTTGCAGCGCGAGTCCGTGACACACAGGAACCGGTAGCCCTTGCTGGCCGCTACCACGCTCAGGGCCACGCCCATGTTGCCCGACGAGGACTCCACCAGGACCGAATCGGGCGTCATGACCCCTGCCCGCGCTGCGGCCTCGACCATCTCCGTGGCCGGCTTCAGCTTGATAGAGCCGGCGAAGTTGAAGCCTTCGCACTTCAGGAACAGCGGCTGCCCGAAGATCGACCGCAGGTCGACGTAGAGGTCCTCCTCGTTGAAGCTGTAGGGGTCGGAAATGACTGGCACGATGGCCTCCGTGGGTTGCAGAGCGGCTCGGTGCCCGGTGGTGCCGCAGGCCACTCATCCGTAGCGGTTCAGCTCGTGGAAGAAGTCGCCGACGACCTGCAGGTCACCGGACTCGGCGACCTGGTCGTAGACGTACTTGCCGACGGCCAGATCGAGTACCCCCAGGCCGAAGGGTGAGAAGACCACAGGACGGCCCGGTGGCGGTATGACGCGCCCGGCCATGACGTCTTCCAGAGTGCCGTCGAGGAACTGCCGACCGCCGCTTACCTGTTCGGTCAGGTGCGGGGATGTGTCGGCTCGCAGACAATGCTCGATGTCATCGACGAAGTTGGCCGAGGCGAGCAGCACCGTGGGTGCCAGGTCGCGCAGCGATATGTGGAGCACGAGCGGACCGTGCGCGAACCATTCCGGGTCGTGGACGTGCGGACGGGCGGCGACCGTGGCGAAGACCACCAGGTCGCTCAGGCGGATCACCTGCTCGGCGTTGTCGTGCACGGTGACGGGCCCCATGGCCCCGGACTGCTCCAGGCAACAGCGGAAGGCCGCCGCGTTGTCCGGCGACAGGTCGAACACGCCGATGTTCTCGAACGACCAGCCGGTGCGGGCCAGGAACGTGTGGATGTAACGGGCGATCAGCCCCGTTCCCACAAAGCCGAGGCGGGTCGGGCGCGGCCGGTGTCGACTGAGCCAGTCGGCGGCCAGCGCGGCCGACGCCGCGGTCCGGGAGGCGCTGATGATCGAACTTTCGAGGCATGCGAACGGATAGCCGGTGTCATGGTCGTTGAGGATGAGCACCGCCGATGCCCGGGGAATGCCGGCCGTCACGTTCTGCGGGAAACTCGAGATCCACTTGAGGCCGTCGACCCGTGTCTCGCCTCCGAGCGACGCGGGCAGCGCGATGATCCGGGATGACGGACGATCGTCGAAACGCAGGAAACAGGAGGGCGGGTTCACCGAGTGTCCCGCGGCGTGCAGTCGGTAGGCGGCTTCGACCAGCTCCACGATGTGCCGTTCCTGTCCCAGCAGCGCGCGCTGCACCTGTGCGCCGGAGATGACGGCGAAGGGAGGCACTCGCTGTGCCCCGGACGCTGTGAGCCGGGTGACGGGGGAGGGGGAGTAGGTGGTGGTCATGGAGTGATCACCTCCACGGTCGGTGAGCAGTCGGTCAGTTGCACCGCGTCGGCCAGGGCGGCCAGGACGTTGCGCGCTCCTTCGTAGGCCTCTCTGCTGTGTGCGGTGCGCAGGTTGTCGACGAGCAGCAGGTCGCCGTCCTGCCACGGCTCGCGTACGGTGTGGGCCTGGTAGACCTGGTTGATGAGGTCGACCGTCTTCTGTGAGAGGGCGTCGCCATTGCCGTAACGGGTGTTGAACGGCAGCCCGTCGGCGCCGTAGACATCCACCAGGTACTCCCGTATTTCCGGATCCAGTGTCCACTCGCTGAGGAACGCGATCTGGTTGAACCAGCAGCGCCGCCCCGTGCGGGGGTGCTGGACCACGGCGCTGCGGCGTTGCCTGGTGCCCAGACCGCCGTCGGGGCGCCAGGCGAACTCGATGGCTGCGGCGCGACAGTAGTCTTCGACGGCCGCGCGGTCGTCGGTGCCGAACGCCTCCGCCCAGGAGGCGCCGATGTCGTCGATGTAGTTCCGGGTGAGCAGCCAGCCTTCGTGTTCGAACCGCTCGACGAGGTCGCCGGGCAGTGCGTCGAGTACCGTCGGCGAGTCGGCGAGGGCGGTCGCGCCGCCCCTGGTGGGCGCACTCAGGCAGGCGAATTGCATCATGCCCGGGAACCGGAGGGCGTAGCTGAGTTCGTGGTGCATGCACATCGGCTGGTTGGGCGGCCACTTCGACGACGAGTAGACGCCGCCGCCGTAGGAGCGCCGTGTGGCGAATGCCTCCTTTTCGATCATCAGGCCGGTAGCCAGCCGTGCGAAGACGGAGGCGGTCTCGGAAGGGTCGTGCAGGCCGAGACCGCGCACCATGACGGCGCCGTGCTCGGTGACAAGGTTCCGCAGCAGGTCCCGGTGTTCGGCCGCCCAGCGGGGTGGATCACCGGTCGGGCCGGTGGTCAGCACCGGTAGGGGGCCGACTCGCAGCGCCGGTCCGACCGGACGTGTGGTGAATGAGGACGACATCGCGCATCGCCTCCGGTGGCGGTTCACAAAACGGGAGAGGACGACGCGACGCCGGCCTCGATCGCCCCGCGCGACCGCGACCGCGCCGGCGTGCACGCCGGGAACGTACAGCAGAGCGTCCTCGACCTCCTCGGTCTCGACACGGCAGCCGCGGATCTTGACCTGGCTGTCCCCGCGGCCGAGGAACTCCAGAAGTCCTCGTCGTCGGGCTGGGACACCGGCACGTGGGGTGCGACGGTCATCGGCCGCACCTCCTCGCCTCGTCACGGCCCCGATCCAGCTCCCGAGCCGGATTCCCGCCCCACCGGGAACGCGGTGGAACCGCCTCGCCCTTCATGAGGAACGAGTCCGCGGCGAGCACCGCACCGTCGCCCACTGTCACGCCGTAGTGGACCAGGGCGCCGACTCCGAGCGTGCAGCCGCGGCCGAGCGTGGTGCCGTCGGACTTGAACGTGCCGTCCTCCTGCGAGTGGCACTGGATGATGCTCCCCGCGTTCAGCGCGCACGCGTCGCCGATGGCCACCATCGACCGCTCGGTCACGTAGCAGCCGTCGTCGAACACCCTGCGCCCGATCCGGACACCCAGGAGGCGCCAGATCACGTTCTTGAACGGAGTGCCGTTGAAGACGCGCAGATACGTCTCCGACGGCACCTTCCAGTAACGCTCGCGCCACCAGAACCGAGGGTCGTAGATCGAGCAGTACAGCGCTCCTGGGCGGCGCACCGCGATGACGACACGCTCCACCAGCACGAAATACACCGCGGTGAAGACCAGGACGAGCACATCGGCCAGCGCGACAGCGAGCGCGCCGAGCAGGGTATAGGGGTCGGCCGCCCCAGCGGCGAGCAGGACGGCACCCATGACGTAGATCCATCGCACCAGCAGATACCAGCCCATGGTGGCCGCGTTGTGCCTGTTCTTCGCGGCGAGACCACGGCGAAGACCCTCGCCGCTCCTCAGCCGGCCGAACCGGCTGTCGCGCAGGACCGACCGCGGGATCTCGAAGCTGGGTGAGCCCAGCAGCCCCACGCCTTCCCGGATCTCGCCGTCGACAGGGACCATGACCTTCGTCGCCAGAAGGCAGTTGTCACCCGTACGGGACCGCGCCGGATAGGCGATCCGGTTGCCCAGGAAGCTGTGCGCCCCGATCGATGCCCGGGACACCCGGAACGCGGTACTGGAGAAGTCGGCATTCACGATCGACAGCCCGTCGGCCACCATCGTTCCGCTGCCGACGGAGCTGAGGAACGGGGTCTCGTGCCTCACTTCCGTACCGAAATTCGACCCCGTCTGCTCAAGGGACGAGAAGTCGTAGCCGATGCTGCGCAAATAGTGGACGATGCAGGAGCTGTCACCGAACAGACGGGTGAGGAATCTCCTGTTGGTCAGCCGCGCAACAGCCCGGTGAACCGAGTGGCGCCATCCGTACAAGGGATAGTCGCGGCCCGGAACGACGACCCGCCGGAGCACACGGGGCATCACGCCGATGAGCAACAGGCCGAGCGGCACACCGCCGAAGACCAGAACGGCGGCAGCCACCGCGACATCACGGTAGAACGTGCCGCTGGCCAGGACCGCGGGCCCCGGCTCGACGACCATTCTCAGTTGCGGAACCGCGACCAAGAGGATGACCGCGCCACCGACCGCGAACGGCACGTACGCAAAGAATGCGGTCGCCAGCTGCAGGACACTGTGCAGGGTTCTGCGCACGGTGGCGTGGGGCAGCTCGCCCACGACCTGGAAGTTCGCCTCGGCCGGCTGCGCCGGGGATCCGTGCCAGCGCTCGCCGGCGGGCACCGCCTGTCCGCTGTGCAGCGAGGAGGCATGGCCGAGCTGGGCTCCGTCGCCCAGCGCCGTCCTGATGTCGAGCACCGTGGCCTCGCTGACGAGCACCGACTTCCCGATGCTGACCGGGCCCTGCTGGATCACGCCCCCGTGTGCCCGATAACAGGCGAAGAAGGAGTCCTTCCGGATGACGGTTCTCTCACCGACAGTGAGCAAATCGGTGCACACAGGCACGTTGCGCGAAAGGATCACGACGCCCCGCCCGATGCGGGCGCCCAGCCCCCGTAGATAGAGCACGTACAGCGGCGAGCCGACGAACAACACCAGCGGATCCGAGCGGATCAGCGTCCTGACCACCCAGAAGCGGACGTATGCCAGGGACCAAATGCGGATCTGCCCCGGCTTCCACCGACCTACGAGCGCCCACTTCACGAGGATCGGAACGACGCACAGCCCCACGAAGCAGGCCCCGCCGAACAACACCGACCTCATATACACATCGGCCATGCCCGACCCGGCGGAGATCCAGTCATACCCCCATGCGGTGGCCATCGCCGCCAGATAGGTGTAGCCGAGAAAGGCGAGGGCTTGAAGGCATCCGCACAACACATACTCCGTCACGCCCGCCGTGGAACCAGGTGGCGGCCCCGCGGCCCGCGCCTCCCGCTCCCGGCCCGGAGTCTGCGGGAGCGTGACGCGCGGCGGTGCGGTCCCCGGTACCGCTGCCGCCAGCTCCCTGATGGTGGGATGTTGGTAAACCTCCTTCATCGACACCGAGGGCAGATCCGCCCTCTTGCGAAGCCGCGCGCAGAAATGCGCCATCACGAGGGAATCGGCACCCAGGTCGTCGAAGAAGTGACGGTCGACCGGCACCTGCTCCATGCCTACGACGTCCGCCAGCACCTCCGCGAGAGCGTGCTCAAGGGATTCGACCGGCTCACCACAACGAGGCGACTGGGAAGTCCGCGGAGATCCCACACGGCCCGCGAGCCTCGGTTCTGACGTCATAGCGTGTATACGAAGCGCCCAGCTGAATGTATTGGATAATCGGAGCTTTTTTCGTTAGGTGGACATTCGTCTCGCCAGGTGAACGGAACGGCGTACGCGGGCTCGGCGCGGGGGCTACTCCGCGGCCTCGGCATGACCGCCGGGGCGGAGTCGGGAGAGAATCGGAGTGTGATCTCCCGAAGGGGCCGTGCAATCCCCTGGCCGGGACAGACCGTACATAGAGGTATGCAGAGGTACCGGTTCCCCGTCGGTCGCGTCCCGGATGAGGCACTGCTGTCCGGACTGGCCACCGGGGACCCGGAGCTTGCCGTCACCTTCGTACGGAGGTTCCAGCACACGGTCTTCGGCGTCGCCGTCGCCGTCACCGGGGATCCACAGCTTGCCGAGGACATCGCCCAGCAGACGTTCGAGCGTGCGTGGCGCCACGCGCAGATCTACGACTCCCGCCGCGGTTCGGTGACGACCTGGCTGACGACCATCGCGCACAACCTGGCCATCGACGCCGTTCGCACACGGCGGCCGGAGCCCGTGGCGCCCGAAGAACTCGACGCGGTCCTGGGCGTCGTCAGTGAGACACCCGAGCAGTATGCCCTGGCCGATGAGGCATCGTCCCGGCTGCGGGCCGCCGTGGCGGAACTCCCGCGCGAACAAGGCCGTGCGCTGGTGATGGCGGGAATCTACGGAATGACGGCCCAGCAGATCGCGGACTGGGAGAAGATCCCGCTGGGCACCGCCAAGACACGCATCAGGACCGCGATGGGGAAGCTGCGCACCACACTCGCATCTCCGAAGCGAGGCGACCATGTCCAATGACGTGACCTGCGAAACTCTCCGGGAGATCGGCGCCGAGCTGGCTCTCGGCGTGCTGCCGGGCCGTGAGCGGGCCGAGGCGGTCGCCCATCTGGATCGGTGCGCGGACTGCCGGGAGTACATCGAGCAGATGACCCTCGTGGGCGACCACCTGATCGGACTGCTGCCGGGCAGTGAGCCGCCGGTGGGGTTCGAGACCAGGGTGGCGCGGTCGCTGACGCGGGAGGCATCGGCGCGCGTGGGGCGGCACCCGTACGTTCACGGCCTCGGGGTCCCGCGCATGACGCTCGGGGGCCGCATACGGCTGCGGGTCGCCGCCGCGGCGGCCGCACTCGCCCTCGCTTTCGGGTTCGGCGGCTGGGCGATCGGCACGGCGATCGAGAGCATGACGGCCGGCCCCTCGCTCTCCGCCGAGGCCGGGAAGGGCATGCTGTGGGGAGGGCTGGCCTCGCCTCATGCTCCCGGGAAGCAGAGCGGTGAGATCTACGCCCATCCAGGGTCCCCGGGCTGGGTGTACATGACCGTCGACCTCGCCGACGTCGGTACTCCGTACAACGGTGAGGTCTCCTGTCTGCTCGAGCGCAGCGACGGCAGCACGCTCCGTATCGGCAGCTTCACCCTGCACGGCGGCTATGGCTACTGGGGCGGCCCCGCTCCTGTCGACCCCTCGTCGGTCTCCGGAGTCCGGCTCACGTCGTCGGACGGCACCGTGCTCGCCACGGCCCACCTGAAGGCGACCGGACGGGTGTAGCCGGACAGGGTGGCGAGCCAGGCGACGGCTGAAGACGTGAGCGGGATCCCAGCCCTTGGGGCCGGGCGTCGTTGTCGCTGCCGAAGTCGGTACGCCGGTGGACAGCAGGTGCCCGGCGCGGCCTTCGAGGCCCTTGGCCGTCTCGGTGGAGCGGGGGACCATGGTCTTCTCGTAGGTGCGGATGGCGTCGTCGACGGTGGCGGCGTTCGGGAGAGCGAGGGCGAGTTCGCCGGCGTCGAGCATGGCGAGGTTGACGCCGGCCGCGAGCGGGGGCATGAGGTGGGCGGCGTCGCCGAGCAGGGTCACCGTCGCATCGTGTTCCCAGGTATGCGGGACCGGGAGAGCGAAGATCCGGCGGTCGACGTAGGGTCCGTCGTTTTCGGTGATCATCTGGCGCATGCGGGGCGACCAGTGGGCGTACTCGCCCAGGAGTAGGGCGCGAATGCCGTCGGTGTCCTCGGCGGTCAGGCCGCTCGCGCCGATCCAGTCGACCGGGATTTGGTCATTGGTGGACTGTTGCGGTGAGGCGTTGGAGTGCGGCATGGGCAGGTGGGCCCCAGGTGGGCTTGCCTCCGGGGCGGCCGTGGACGCCGGCGTCTCCGATGCGGATGCAGGCGAGGGCTTTCAGCACCGCCCAGCCGCGCGCGGCGTCGGGTCGCGGCGTCCGGGCTTGGCTGGTAGGTCTCGTGGAAGCGGTCGATGGCGCCGTCCGGCAGCAGGATCCAAGCGGCGGCGAGGTCGCAGGCCGGGTCGCCGGCGAAGAGGTCGCCGAAGTCGATCACGCCGGAGAAAGTGCCGTTCGTGGTCAGGATGTTGGCTGGGTGCAGATCGCCGTGGAGCCAGAGACGTGGGCCTGCCCAGTCCGGCGCGGCGGCGGCGTCTTCCCAGACCGCGCGGACAGCGTCCGGGTCGCCGATCAGCCCCAGTTCGGTGGCCGAGGCGAGCCCTTGGGCGAAGTGTTCGGCGGTGTCGGCCAGTGGTCCACCGCGGTCTCGGCCCGCCGGCGCCCCGTCGGGCGCCGGGCGGTGAAGAGCGGTCAGGAAGGCGGCGAGGCTGACGGCCGCCTCCGCCGCGCGCGTCGCGGGGGCGCGGTCGGCGGGCTCGCCCGGTACCCAGGTGGTGACGAGCCAGGGCCGCGGAAACCGTTCGGAGGGCTCACCGAGGCGCTGCGGCACGGGAATCCGCAGAGGAAGGTGCGGGGCGAGGAGGGGCAGCCAGGCGTGTTCCTTGCGTAGCAGCGCGTCCGCGGACTGCGTCGCCCAAGGCAACCGGACGGCGAGGTCATCGCCGAGCCGCCACACTTGGTTGTCCCAGCCGAGCGCTCCGAGCTTCAGGGGGCGATCCGCCAGGTCGGGGTGCTGCTCGCGCAGCAGATCCCGGATCAGGTCCTCTGTGATGTCCATCTCGGTGGCCGTCATGTGTAGCAACGGTAGTTGGGGGAGCGGCCTGCCTATAGCCTGTCCCGTAGCAGGTGACCACAGCTGAGACGATCTCGGTGTGGCTGGTGTCATCACGGCGTCGGTGCCGTCCTGGATAGGTCCGTTCACCGGGCTGAGCCCGCGCTGCTTCGCCAAGTTGGTAGCCGCTGTGCGCCGTGAGTCGGTGAGGACGACTCAGCGAGGACGACCATGGGGACTGCCGCTTGAAGATCGGGTCCTGTTGGTCACTGCGTACTGGCCCACAACCTTGACGCTGTGCCAGTTGGCTCCGCGGTTCGGCATCTGGAAGTCCGCAGCCGATCGGGTCATCGTCCATCTCGAGCCCTTGCCGGCGCTTCAGCCGCGCAAGCGGTTCGCGAAGGACGCCGTACTCATCGGGGACGGCACCCTGGTGCCCACTCGCGACTGCACGATCGCCGAGCAGTCGAAGAATTATCGCTATGCCACGGCTCATCGGGTCGTCATCGATGCCGATACCCGCCTGGTCGTCGTGGCCGGTCGGCCTCTGCCCGGCAACCGGCACGACTCCCGCGGCTGGGAAGAATCCGGTGCCAAGGCCGCCGTCGGCCACACCATGACCATCGCGGACGGTGGCTACCAGGGCACCGGACTCGTCATCCCGCACCGGCGGGCCAAGAGTGAGGAACTTCCAGCCTGGAAGGAGGAACACAACCGGTCTCACAAGCGCGTTCGCGCTGAGCGCCGCGGGGCTCCCCCTTCCGTCAGCCGTCAGCCGTCAGCCGTCAGCCGTCAGCCGTCAGCCGCAACGCTCGCGACTCCCGGCGACCGTTCGCACTCCTCGGGCTCTCCTGACTGCCACCTGTGGATCAGGCGGGGAAACTTGGTTGATCGGCTGGGGCCCCTCGTATAGCAATGCCCTGTGATACGTGGCGAAAAGATCGGGCTGCGTGCCCGGCACGAGAGCGACGTCCCAGTTCTCCACTCCGAGCTGTACGACGATGTGCCCACACGGTCACGCGCCGACTCTCGCCCGTGGCGACCCATCTCACCAGGTTTGGGCCACTCGCCCTTCGCCGTGACCGAGCCATCGGACGAGGCAGCGTGCTTCTCCGTCGTCGAGCTGGAGTCGCATGAGCTGGCCGGCGAGGCCCTCCTCTGGGGCATCGACACGCACAACCGGACGGCTCACATCGGCATCGCCCTGCGCCCCACATTCCGCGGCTGCGGGCTCAGCGTGGATGTCCTGCACACACTGTGCGAGTACGGATTCGCCGTACGCGGACTACAGCGGCTGCAGATCGAGACCCTCACGGACAACAGCCCTATGCTCGCGGCGGCAACCAGGGTCGGGTTCACGCGGGAGGGAACACTGCGGCGCTCCGCATGGGTGTACGGCACATACGCAGACGAAGCCGTCCTTGGCCTCCTCTCGAACGATTGGACACCCCGGGGCTGAACAGCACGAGCGAGGTGTCGCGATAGCGAGATGCGGACACAAAGGGCAAGGTAGAACTCTGACGAAGCCCTGCCTCGGTGCCGACGACGAAATCGTGCTGGTGTCACCGACCGGTGCCGATGCCACCTCGTCCAACGGGATCCGGACCGTGGTCGACGATGCCGCCGCCACACGGCCTGTTCCTGACACGTTCCCGGTGGCCGGCGCCGACGTCTACCCGCGCACATGTTCGCCGGCGTCGCCGACGACATCGCCGGCTGACCCTCTCCGCTTTTGGTGGCTACCGAGGTTGAACTCGTGATGTCGTGACCGGCCTGATGGACCGGCCGGTCTGAGCAACGACACGACATCACGAGTGGGCGGCAACCGGGCCTGGGGGCACATGCCGCCCAGCGTGGCGGTCAGGGTCTCGTCGTCATGTGGTGAAGACAAGAGTGACGTTGTGTCCGCCGAACCCGAAAGAGTTGGCCAGCGCAGCAGACCACTGACCGGTGCGCCGCTCACCGCGCACCACGTCCAGTTCCACACGCGGGTCGAGTTCGTCGAGGTTGCGCGTGGCCGGCACCGTGCCGTCCTTGAGCGCGAACAGAGCGGCCATAGCGCCGACCGTTCCGGAGGCGCCCATCATGTGACCTGTCATCGACTTCGTCGCCGTCACCGCAGAGTGGCTGCCGACTACTCGGCCGATCGCCTCGGCCTCCGCCAGGTCACCGGACTCCGTCGAAGTGGCGTGGGCGTGCACGACTCCGATATCCGCCGGGGTCAGGCCGGCGTCGCGCAGCGCCAGTTCCATGGCGAAGGCCTGGCCTTCCGCGTCGGAGGCCGTGATGTGGTTCGCGCTCGAACTCACGGCACTGCCGGCCAGTGTGCCGTAGGCACGTGCTCCACGGGCCTGGGCGAACTCGGCGCGTTCGAGCACCATCATCCCCGCGCCCTCGCCCATGACGAACCCGGACCGCTTGACGTCGAACGGCCGGGACACGGTCTCTGGGTCCACGGACTGCGTCGACAGGGCCTTCATCTGGGCGAACGCCGCGATGGTGAAGGGGTGCAGGCATGCCTCCACCCCACCTGCGACGACCACGTCCGCTCGCCCGCTGCGGATCAGATCCTGCCCCAGGGCGAGGGCCTCTGCCCCGGACGCACAGGCACTCACCGGAGTCCTGGCGCCTGCCTTGGCGCGCAGGTCCATGCTCACCCGAGCAGCCGGCCCGTTGGGCATCAGCATGGGGACCGCGAACGGCGACAGCCGTCGAATCCCGGCGCGTTCGAAGACGTCGTCCTGCCCCAGCGTGGTGAGGACACCACCGGTCCCCGTACCGATGACGACGGCGAATCGTTCCGGCTCGACCTGCGGAGCGCCGGCGTCCTGCCAAGCTTCGCGCGCAGTGAGGATGGCGACCTGCTCACCGCGGTCCAGCTTCCTGGCCTCGGCCCTCGGAAGCAGGGAGGCAGGGTCCACCGTGAGCCCGGCCGCAACGTGCACGGGCAGGTCCGCGGCCCACTCCTCCTCCAGGAAACGCACCCCCGACTTACCGTCCAGCAGCCCCGACCACGACGACGGCGCATCGGCTCCCAGTGGCGTCATCGCGCCGACGCCTGTCACCAGCACACGACCGTTACGGGTCACACGATCCTCCTTGAATTGTGTAGATGCTACATAGTGCCTGACTTGCCCTCATGGTGATCATGCCAGCGTTCAGAAGGGAAATCAGGGTAGGAGTCGACCGATTCGAAAGCGAGAGATTGTCCCATTCCAACAATTAACGAGTGGAACTCGTGGCGTCGTGGAAGCTGACGGGTGATCACCTTCCGGGGGGTATCGCCGGTATCACCCGGGCATGGCATGAGGTATCGACGAGGGGGCGGGCTGACCGTCGAACGGCAGGAGTTCCGCGCGGGGTTACGGCTCCAGGCTGCGGATCGGTTCGTCCTGGGTGAGGCGCGTGCGGTGATGGCCAAGGACCTGTGGGTCAGTGACCGGTCGGTGCAGCGGTGGCGGCGGACGCGGAAGGAGGGCGGGCCGCGGGCTCCGCGGTCGCGCGGGGGTGGTGACCGACTGCACGGATCGGTGGTATGTGGCAGCCGGCGGGAACGGGAAGGTGCGGAGCCGCGTCCTCAGAAGGGAAGAATGAGTTTGGGTGACCTGAAAGGGACGGCCGTCATGTCCGGCGACCGCACGAGCAGAGGAACATGGCCATGGAATTACGTCCGAGTCGGCGCGGGGTTCTTGCCGGGGGCGCCGCGACGGCTCTCACTGTTGTTCTCCCCACCGGAAGTACGGCGTTCGCGCAGGGCACGGACGATGAGGGGATCGCTGGGCAGCTGCGTGCTCTTGAGCGGGCGCATTCCGCGCGGCTGGGGGTCTTCGCGTGTGACACGGTCACGGGAAGGACCGTGCTGTACCGCGCGGACGAGCTGTTCCCGATGTGCTCGACGTTCAAGACGATCGCCGTGGCCGCGGTCCTGAGGGACCTCGACCGGGATGGCGAGTTCCTCGCCAAGCGCATCCGGTACACGGAGACGGACGTCACCAAGTCGGGCTACGCGCCGATCACGGGCCTGCCCGAGAACCTCGCCGACGGCATGACCGTCGCCGACTTGTGCGCGGCCGCCATCGACTACAGCGACAACACCGCAGGGAACCTCCTGCTGCGCGAGCTCGGCGGCCCGAGTGCAGTCACCCGCTTCTGCCGCTCGATCGGAGACGATGTCACCCGGCTCGACCGGTGGGAGCCCGAGCTGAACTCTGCGGAGCCTGGGCGGGTGAGTGACACCTCGAGTCCCCGCGCGATCGGCCGGTCCTACGCCCGCCTCGCCCTGGGAGACGCTCTTGAAGCGCGGGACCGGGAGCGGCTGACCGGGTGGCTGCTGGCCAACACGACCAGTGGCAACCGCTTCCGTGCCGGACTGCCCAAGGAGTGGACGGTCGCGGACAAAACCGGTACCGGCGACTACGGCACCACCAACGATGTGGGCGTCACCTGGCCGCCCGGCCGGGGACCGATCGTGATGGCACTCCTGTCCACCAAGCATGATTCCGCCGCACCCGCGGACGAACCGCTGGTCGCCGATACCGCCACGCTGCTGGCAGCCGTACTGGCCTGACCGCCAACAGTGCTGCACCGAGCGTCAGTCACCGGCACAGCACGGCTCTGGAAACCCCGCCGCCTGCGGTTCCCGCGCCCGTTCACCACGGCCGGCCAACACATCACCACCGGCCGCCGCCGCTTCCTCATGCTGCCAAATCCCGGCCGCCCGGCAGATTTCCCCGCCGACGAGCAACACGACGGTCCCGGAGCAGCGGAACCCGGCGTTCACCCGGCACGTCAGCCGGGCCACTGACCTTCCCAGCATCAGCCGCAGAACACGAACGGTCCGCCGGCTCCGTCGGCGGACCGTCATGCAAGTTCGAGGTTAATTCACGTGGCGATCGATGAATCAGAACTCCAGCATTTTCGGGTAAATAAGCCAAACGCATTTAGCTCCAAGATTCACCCAAACGCCTGACCTTTCGAGCCCGGCGGCAAGAGAAAATTTGGCTGGCTCGTGCTAGAAAAGTGATGTCTCATCAGGCTCTGTCAAAGGGGTGATTCATGCGTTTCCGAATTGGCCGCGCAGTCATGGCTGGTGCCGTCGCATGCCTATTTGTTAGTGCGCATGCCTCGGCCGTCACAGGTACTGCCACCGCAGTGAAGGCTCGTAACAGCGGTAAGTGCGTGACGGTCCGTGACGGAATCTTCAAGAACGGGACGCCTTTGATTCAATGGACGTGTGGCGGCAACCAGAATAGTAAGTTCATTTTGTATAAGACGACCGGCGGACATTACCAGCTGCGCGCCACCAGCAGTGGTAAGTGCGCGACCGTCGCCAACGCTAGCAGGAATAACGGCGCCTTCGTACTCCTATGGGACTGTAATAGTGGGGCCAACCAGAGTTGGGACGTCAAGCAAGCACCTGACGGTTTCTACACCTTGAAGGCTCGGCACAGCGACAAGTGCCTGACCGTCGCAGACGGTGACCAGCGCGATGGAGCCGTGTTGCTTCAATGGGATTGCAGCAACGGAACCAACCAGCAGTTCTCGCTCAAGATGTAAGTTGAGCAACCCGGCGGGCGACCGTCACCTTAAGTAGCTGTTGTCGTACCGAATCCGGGGGCGGCGTTTTCGCTGGTCAGGCATGGGATCGATGGTTCCGGCCGATGCCCGCCAGCCGGTCGTGGGGGAGCGGTGGCCTATCGTGTCCTCGCTCCGGGGGAAGCCGCGGATGCCGTCGGTGGTCGGACTGTTGGGGCAGCACGAGCTCGCCGCTCGTCGTCGAGTCGACGGGCTTCGGGAGGAGGCCGACCGGATTCAGGCCGAGTTGGCCGCGGCCGAGAAGGAATGGCAGGAGTGGGCGATCGCCGCAGGCGGGTCGTGCGGTGCTGGCCCCGGACGTCGGCAACACCGCCGCCATGGCAGTCACCCCGGACCCAGAGAATGCGGACGCGCCAGCGGCGCCCGGGGATGCGGCGAAGCCGAAGTCGCAGGTGCCGGTGTGGCGTCAGGGCTGAGGTGGTCGGCACTGTCGATCGACTACCAGCGCATCCTGCAGGTTCTCGCCGACCGTGTCCGGCTTGGGCGGGACCGCTGACCTGACAGGAGATGGCCGCCTTGTTCGGCATGGACGTGGTGCCGGCGCGGGTGGAGGTACTGCGGTCGACGGCGAAGCGCCTGGTCGCCCGCGGCTGGCCGGCCGAGCAGCCGCGGGGTCGATTCACCCTCGCCGGGGGTGTGGCCGGGTCAGGCGGCGGGTGCGCATCAGGTGGCGAAGGACCGTTCAACGATCCACCGCTTGGGCGGCACCACGAACCCCTGCTGGTCGCCGCTGCGCTTGACGATCGCCAGAACGAGGGCGAACGCCGCCAGGCAGTGCTCGACGAGGCTGCCGGCGTAGCCGCCGTCGGCCCACGAGGGCGAGACGGTGGTGTGCGTCGGCCACCCGCCCCGGCAGGACCCGAGCGGCGGAACGATCGCCGATGTCCGCAGCGGTGACCATCACCCCCAGCAGCAGACCGAGCGTGTCAACGACGACATGACGCTTGTGCCCGTTGACGAGCTGGCCAGCGTCGAAGCCGCGGCTGTCACTCGAGGACGACGGCGTCCGCCTTGACGGACTGCGAGTCGATCACCCTGCGGTCGGCTCCGCGTCCCACTCCAGCCTCATGCGGACCTTCGCACGCAGCCGGTCGTGAGCAGGGGCGGGACGACGAAGAAGATCGCGAAAGTCTCGCTTGTCACTCTTTCGGCTGGCGTCGTGGCCCCGGCCCAGACCGGAGCCGCGCAGGCCGACGCTTCGCACTGGAACAAGAGATCAAGTGCCACCAGAAGGACGTGGCCGGCCGGAACATACCCACCCGCGTCGGCAACAGCGAACTCGGTTGGGCCCACTTCTCCGGCAACCACAACATACGCACCGCCGTATCGTTGGCTCTACGTGCGGCATCAGGGTGGTCCCGATGTGGTGGGCCTGCGATGTGAGGCTTGCGGAGGCAGGACCGGCAGTGATCTCGGAGGTGCTCTCCCGGGCGCAGGAGCGCGAGCTGTTCGGGGAGCCGGAGGACGATCCGCACTGTACGGCTGTGGTGGATCTGACGCACTGACCGATTCCGGGCGGCGCCGCTGGACGAAATTCGACCGCAGGTCGTGCTCGGCCGCCACAGGGGTCCTTCATTCTCAGGGCACGCACCATGCGGAACCAGCGACACCGCTTATCGCCCTCATCGGCTCCCAGGAGACCGCGTTGTCCTTGCCGTGCCCCGCACGGAAACCTGTCCAAACCGGCAATGGGCGTAGCTGGTGAGGCATGGCCGAAGCGGCGGCGAAGGGATCACCAGCGAGCGGTCGACCTGGGCCGACCTCGTCGCTGTGGGGGCCCTACCGGTAGTCGTCGGGGTGGGACTGCATCCAGGTGTTGACCTTGTCCCGGGTGTTCAGCAGGAGTTTCTGGTGCCGCTTGAGGTTCGGGAAGGTGAAGTCGCCTCCGAGGGCTTCCTGCATCGCGTCGATCCAGGTGAGGGGAGCGGCGAAGTGCCCGTTTCCCTTCGGGCTGGATTTCATCGAGTCGTACAGGTCGTCGAGATTGTTCAGCACCCGGGTGAGGAAGTACTCGCAGTTCCCCGGAGTGGTGCAGCCGTCGTTGTAGGTGGCCTGGAGCACGGCGAAGGCATCCCGGACCTGGGGCACCGACGCTCCCGGCGCGGCCTCTGTGGTTGGGTAGGCCGACGCCCCGGAGGGGCTGCCGCCGACGACCCGGGATGCGTGGGGTCGCTGCTCGCAGAGGGGCTCGGCGCGGTCGAGGAAGGGGCACCGCTGGCGGTCGCCGCCGTAGTACCGCCGTGCCGGGAAGTGCTGTCGTGCCCGGGCGAGCAGGCCGCCAGCAGGGCGGCCACCAGCAGTATCGGCGCTGCGCGACGCGCGGCTGCGGCTGAGTGCACGAGTATCCCCCGGGTGATCGATTTCCTATGATCATTTGGATAACAGCCCGAGCAGTGATTGTCCATCGTCTCGCCACACCACCCGGGCCGCTGTCGATCTGAGCGCCTTCGTCAAGCCGCCGTGCCTCTTCGGCCAGGCTCGGGTCACGGCTCGCTTCGCACAGGCTCCCCGTGCCGGGCGTGCGGCCATTGAGGGCGCCAGGACGGCCCCAGCACACCGCCGGGTACCAGGCCCCGCTTTGAGCGGCCGGCAATGAGGATGCGAGGCGGTCCGCGCCTGCCCTTGGGGCGGGCCGGCACACCGGTGTACCCGCCCTTGTGCCCAGCCGCCGGATCCGTGACCGCCTCGTCGAGGGGCCGGTCAAGGCAAGCCCAAACGGCGCGACCGGTTCGTAAGGCCCTCACCCGCTCGGCCGACGCCGCAACGAAAGCGCCACCGACCGCTGCAACGCCTGACAGGCTCCGGCGCGTAGGGCTGGCGGCGACACGCCGCGGCTGCTCCATTGGGGTCCGATCGTCATGCCAGTGGCCGCATTCTGGCCGATCAGGACGGCAGCCCTGCCCCTGGCGCAGCAAGGATGGCGGCTGACTGACGACGCGAACCGCGAGCATCGGGAGACACCCACTTGTGAGCATCCTCAACGAACCCTCCGGTGCCGAGGCGGCTGCGGAGTCACACGCGAACGAGCTGCCGGTCCGGCGCAGGCGACCCGGCAATGTCGTGGTGAAGTGGGCGACGACGACTGACCACAAGACCATCGGAACGCTGTATCTGACCACGTCGTTCGCGTTCTTCTTGATCGGCGGCGTGATGGCGCTGCTGATGCGTGCCGAGCTGGCCCGTCCGGGGCTGCAGATCATCTCGAAGGAGCAGTACAACCAGGCGTTCACGCTGCACGGCACGGTCATGCTGCTGTTGTTCGCCACGCCACTGTTCGCCGGCTTCACGAACTGGATCATGCCGCTGCAGATCGGCGCCCCGGACGTGGCCTTCCCCCGCCTGAACATGTTTGCCTACTGGCTGTACCTGTTCGGCGCGCTGATCGTCCTCGGCGGCTTCCTCACCCCGCAGGGTGCGGCCGACTTCGGCTGGTTCGCCTACTCCCCGCTCTCGGACGCTGAGCACTCGGTCGGCATCGGGAGCGACCTGTGGATCATGGGACTGTCGCTGTCTGGCTTCGGCACCATCCTGGGCGCCGTCAACTTCATCACCACGGTCGTCTGCATGCGCTGCCCCGGCATGACCATGTTCCGCATGCCGATCTTCACCTGGAACGTGCTGCTCACCAGTGTCCTGGTGCTGTTTGCCTTCCCGGTTCTGGCCGCGGCGCTTCTGGCACTGGAGGCGGACCGCAAGTTCGGTGCCCACATCTTCGACGCGACCAACGGCGGTGCCTTGTTGTGGCAGCACCTGTTCTGGTTCTTCGGCCACCCCGAGGTCTACATCATCGCGTTGCCCTTCTTCGGCATCGTGACGGAGGTCATTCCGGTCTTCGCGCGCAAGCCGGTGTTCGGCTACATGGGCCTGGTCGGCGCGACGATCGCCATCACGGGCCTGTCGGTCACGGTGTGGGCGCACCACATGTTCGTGACCGGTGGTGTGCTGCTGCCGTTCTTCTCCTTCATGTCGTTCCTGATCGCGGTTCCGACCGGTGTGAAGTTCTTCAACTGGATCGGCACCATGTGGAAGGGATCGCTGTCCTTCGAGACCCCGATGCTGTGGGCGGCGGGCTTTCTGGTCACCTTTGTCTTCGGCGGTCTGACCGGTGTCCTCCTGGCGTCGCCGCCGCTGGACTTCCACGTCTCCGACAGCTACTTCGTGGTGGCGCACTTTCACTACGTCGTGTTCGGCACCGTCGTCTTCGCGATGTTCGCCGGATTCCACTTCTGGTGGCCCAAGTTCACCGGCAAGATGCTCGATGAGCGCCTCGGCAAGATCACCTTCTGGACGCTGTTCGTCGGGTTCCACACGACGTTCCTGGTCCAGCACTGGCTGGGCGCCGAGGGCATGCCACGCCGCTACGCCGACTACCTGGCCGCCGACGGCTTCACCTGGCTGAACACGGTCTCCACCATCGGATCGTTCTTGCTGGGGCTGTCCATGCTTCCGTTCCTTTACAACGTGTGGAAGACGGCGAAGTACGGCAAGCCGGTGGGCGAGGACGACCCGTGGGGCTACGGCCGTTCGCTGGAGTGGGCGACCTCCTGTCCGCCGCCACGACACAACTTCCTCACGCTGCCGCGGATTCGCACCGAATCCCCCGCCTTCGACCTGCACCACCCAGACCTTGCCCAACTCGACTACCAGGATTACCTCGGCAGACACGCCGCGGTTGAAGCGCCGGGGCGCAAAAGGGGGCGGCCTTGACATCATCGAGCCGTCACGGGTCCTTGCCGGACCGACGCAGGGGCACACTCGCCAACGAGGTCGAGGGCTACCTCCTCCTGCAAGCAGAGCGAGAGCAGGCCCAGCGCGACGCCGAAGCCCTCTGCGCGCGTCTGCCCTGGCTCACCAGTGAGCAGGCCGAGGATCTGGTCCACCATTACACCGAGCAGCGCCTTTGTCTGACACGGCAAGTGCTGCAGGCCACTGCCGACAGGGCCAAGCGCCTGCGCGAAGAATACGAGACCCGCTACGCCGCCTTGCGTCGCACTTTGCTCAGACGGCACGCCGTGTGTGCGTGCCTCCTGATCGTCGGCTCCACCGTGGCCGGTGCCGGGGCCTGTCTGCTGGCTCGCTGACCCGAGAATCGTCGGCTACGCGATGGCCGACCACCAGCGCGCCGAGCCGGTGGTCGACGCGCTGCGGATGGCCCATGGCCGCGGCGGCCTGGAGCCCAGGGCTTCGGCGTACTCCGGTGCCGTCCGACTTTGTGCTCAAGCGAGGCCGACTTCCACAAGATCAATACGGTTCACGCGATCGCCACGCCATGAGAGGGGGCGACGGCGTCCCGCCACGGTGCGACACCACCGCCCTGCCTCCGCCTCAGCCCTTGCTTAACCTATCGAGATTCAATAGATTTCCATCGAAAATCGATGGAAGGGTGGGTCATGGGAAAGCTGGCGGTGCGTGCGCTTCGCGCCGTGCTCGTGGTGGTGCTCGCCGGCACCGTGTTGGTGCAGGCAGGGATGGTGTGGGTGTTGGTCAGCGGGAGCGACCCGGAGGACGGGTCGCTCCCGCTGACCCCGCTGCGCGTGATCACGATCCTGGGCATGGTGGCGGCCCAGGTCGCCCTGGTCAGCGTCTGGCGGCTGGTGGCGATGGTGCGACGTGGAACCGTGTTCTCCCATGCCGCCTTCCGGTACGTGGACGCCGTGATCGGCGCGATCGTGGCGGCTGCTCTCCTGTGGTTCGCCGTCACGGCCGTCAATGCGCCGGGCCAGCGGGACGACCCGGGCGTCAGCGTCATCATGGGCGGGGTTGGCCTGGCCATCCTGGGGGTCGCGCTCATCGTGCTTGTGCTGCGGATGCTGCTCGCCCAGGCTGTCGCGCGCGACGCCGAAGCGGCGCAGATGCGGGCCGAGTTGGACGAGGTGATCTGATGCCGATCGCCGTCGACATCGACGTGATGCTGGCCAGGCGGAAGATGTCCGTGGGCGAGCTCGCGGACCGCGTTGGGATCACGCCCGCCAACCTGGCGGTACTCAAGAACGGCCGCGCCAAGGCGGTGCGCTTCGCGACGCTCGCCGCGCTCTGCGAGGTGCTCAAGTGCCAGCCGGGCGACCTGCTGCGCTGGGAGGCCGAGGACGCCGCGGGCGGATGACGTGCCCCAGGGCGGGCGTGAAAAGGCCTGGCACCACCAGCCTGATACGGCACGTGGACCGCATGGACGTGGATCGCTGATCACCCGCAGCACCGTTCCGACCCCGTTGGGTGGATTCAGGTTGACCCGCACAGCATCGTCCTGTCGACGATCGCGACCTGCGAACGCGGCCTCCCCACCGCACACCCCCGTTCTTCCAGCGCGGAAGGGCGGGGGTTCGTCGTCGGGCGGGCAGCCAGGGCTTCGCCGTAGTCGCTTGGGCGACCTGGCGCAATCTCGCCATCGGCGCCGCTCGCCTCGCCGGGAAGAGCAGCATCGCCGCCGGGCTTCGGCACAACGCCCGCGACGCCAGCCGACCGCTCGCCCACCTCGGATTCACATGATGATGAAACGGACGTCACGCGACTCTGCCGAAGCCCTGGCCTGACCCCGGTTGCATCACGCACAGCGACCGGCGGAAGCGAATACCTTTCGGCTGAATTCCGTTCTGCAATAGCTGATCGTTCCAGAATGGGCTGTCACGGCCCAGACAGCGGTGAGCGCGCGATGCGGAATCCCACGTCGTCAATCCGGAAGGTCGGGTGGCTGCGCCGCCGCACCGAGGCCCGGCAGCTCCAGTGCTCGTCGGCCCATCCACCGCCGCGAAGTACCCGATAGGTGCCGTATACCTCGGCGTCGTAGATGTCCCAGCACCAGTTCCAGACGTTGCCCAGCATGTCGTACAAGCCCCAGGTATTGGGCTGCTTGCGGCCCACACGGTGTATCCGCCCTTGCGAGTTGCCTTCGTACCAGGCGACCTCGTCGAGCCGGCCGTACTGCGGGCCGGTGGTGCCCGCACGACAGGCGTGCTCCCATTCGGCCTCAGTCGGCAACCGGTACCCCTCTGCACGGGTGTCCCATTCGACCGTCTCGGTGTCAGCATGGGCGTGATATGCGGGCGTCAGCCCCTCGCGCTGGGACAACGCGTTGCAGAACCAGACGGCGTCCCACCATGAAACGCTCTCAACGGGCAGTCGATCGCCTTGGGCGGTACTCGGCCGCTGACCGGTGACCTGGGCGTATAACGACTGCGTGACCGGGAACGCCGCCATCAGGAACGGCGCGACCTCGACCGGCCAACTGCGTTGCGTCCGCCGGTCCGACAGCGTCACCCGTCCCAGTGGGACCTCAACCATCTCGTTTCCTGCCCCCGTGTCCATGACGGACCACCCTATCGGCGTCCTGTCACCGCTCTACTGATGCTTCTGTGACGGGATCTGCGGAGGCGGCGAAGGCAGATCATGCTGCGGGCCAGTTCCAGCAGGGCTTGGTGGATGGCCGCTCTGCGCTCGTAACGCATGTGCAGTCGTGGGTCCACTCGAGGGGTTCGGGCAGCGGGTCCGACGGGAGCCGCGGTCTGTCGCCCGGCATCGCGCGAAACGCGATGTGCGGCCCATCACCCGGACTCGCCACTCCCTCTGTTCGCAGGACATGAGCTGTGTCTTCACTGTGTAATTGCTGTGTTCGGCGGGTCGTGGGGCAGGTAATGAACTGTGCTGCGAAGATTGAAATCTTGCCCAGGCCAGTCAAAGGGTTTCCCTGAATCTCACAAGAATTTTCTTGAGATTGGCCTCTTTGGTGTGGCGGGCTCGCCTGGTATCGAAGACTGCTGGGCATGGCAACGACTGTCCTCGACCTGTCCGCCCGCCCTGCCAGTGCCGATCGTCGCGCGCCCTGGAGATCGCCGGTGGGCCAACCCGTGTACGCGCGCCCGGCGCTGCTGGTCATCACCGTGCTCGCGGCCGTGCTCTACACCTGGGGGATCGAGCACAGTCAGTACCACACGTTCTACGCGGACGCCGTTCGCAGCATGACGGAGAGCTGGAAGGCTTTCTTCTACGGCTCTTTCGACCCTGGCAATTCCATCACGCTGGACAAATTGCCGGGATTCCTGTGGCCGCAAGCACTGTCCGCTCGCATCTTCGGATTTCATCCGTGGGCGCTGACTCTGCCTCAGGTCATTGAGGGAGTGGCGAGCTTGCTGGTCCTGCATCGTTTGGTGCGCCGTTGGGCCGGCGTACCCGCGGCGCTGATCGCCAGTACGGCGTTTCTGCTGACGCCGGTCGCCGTGGGACTCTTCCGGACCGCGGTCGAGGACCCTGCCTTCACGCTGTGTGTGCTGCTGGCGGCTGAGGCCACGCAACGCGCGGCCCGGGACGGCCGACTGCGCCCGCTGATGCTCGCCGGTGCGTGGGTCGGGCTCGGCTTCCAGGCCAAGATGCTGGAGGCGTGGGCAGTGCTTCCCGCACTCGCTCTGGTCTACCTGATGGCGGCGCCGGTCGCGCTGCGGAAGCGGCTCGCGCATCTGGGCTTGTCGGCCCTGGTGATGACCGCTGTGTCGGCGTCCTGGATGCTCGCCGTCACGCTCACCCCGGCCAAGGACCGACCCTACGTGGACGGCACCACCAACAACTCCGCGTTCAGCATGGTGGTCGGCTACAACTTCCTGAATCGCTTCTCGTCGCTCGGCATCAGCGCCGCTTCCACGGGCAGTGTCACCGCGACGCAGGGCGGCGGGGGCGGCCACGGCGGACTGAACGGGGCCGCGGGCGCCGACCGGATGGGACAGGGCGGCCCGGCAGAGCAGTACAGCCTGAACGGTCAGTCCGGTGCCGGCCGGTACAGCGGCAGCGGCCGGCACGGCGGAGCCCTCCAGCCGACTGACCAGAAGACCGGCACCGGAGCCAAGCGCGGCACCCACCACCGTCACACGGATGTGGCCGGCGCTCAGGGCAACCAGGCCACCCAGGGCCGAGCTGCCGGTCAGGCCGGCGGATCCTGGGCGAGCGCCACAGGCCAGGCCGGCGGCGGTGGCGGCCTGGGCGGGGGCCAGAACGGCTGGTCCAAGATGTTCGGCACGTCGCTCGCTTCGCAGACCGGTTGGCTGTACCCGATCGCCGCCATCGCCCTGGTCTGCGGTCTGCTCTGGCGCCGGGGCAAGCCGCGCACCGACCGGGTCCGCTCCGGGTTCGTGCTGTGGGGCACCTGGCTGACCACATACTTCATCGTCTTCAGCGCGGGCAGCGTCGGCGGCCACACGTACTACATGGGCGTGATCGCGGTGCCGCTCGCCGCGCTTACCGGGAGCGGCGTCGCGCTGATGTGGCGCGCCCACCGGGCCGGCGGCCGACGCGCCTGGGTGCTGCCGGCCGCGGTGGCGGCGACGGCGACGTGGAGCGCGTACCTGGCCGGCGAGTTCCCGTCGTTCCTGCCGTGGCTGGCGCCGGCGGTGGGCGTGCTCGGTCTCGTCGCCGTCGTCCTGCTGGTGCTGTCCCGTCCCGGTCGCGCCGCTTTCGGCGGGCGGCTGGCCCGCGCCGGACTGGCCGCGTCCCTCGCGGCCGTACTGATAGCGCCGAGCGCGTGGGCAGTGCAGATCTTCAACCCCTCGTACGGAAGCTCCGGCATGGGTGCGGTCGGTCCCTCCCGCGCGAACGGCGGCCACCGCTCGGTGACTTCGGCGGCCCCGCGGATCGGCCGGATGCCCTGGGGCGGCGGCACGGCGCGGAGCATCGGCGCGGGCCGCCGAAGCATGGGCGGCTTCAGCGAGAACGGCAAACTCACCGCGAGCCAACGAAGGCTGCTCGACTACACCACCGCACGCCAGGGTTCGGCCGCCTATGTCTTCGCCACCACCAGCTGGAACAGCGCATCTCCCTACATCCTCGGCGCCGGCGCCCATGTCCTGCCGCTCGGTGGGTTCAGCGGCAAGGTACCGTTCCCGACCGAGTCGCAGTTTCGGCAGTTGGTCAACTCCGGCAAGCTCAAGTACATACTGGTGGGCGGCGACCGCGGTATGGGCCCACTGTTCGGCGGCGGGACGACGGCCGGCACGCAGATCACCAACTGGGTGCGGTCCACCTGCACCCACGTCCCCGACACTGCCTACGGAGGCGCGGACTCATCCGGCGCGGCTGGGGGAGAAGCCACCGCACAGACGCTGTACCGGTGCGTCCCCGGCCGGTGACCTGATCAAGCGGTTCAGGCGACCGGCCGGACGGCCTCTGCCCGCGCCAACCGCGGACGGGGGCCGCCGCCGGATCCGGTGGAGCAGCATCTCGCCTACCGCCAGGTCGGGCCATGGCGACGCGGCGTTGGGGTCTGTCCGGTGAACGGACCTGGCTCACTTTCGGTGGTAGCGGAGCGTGAGGCTGACGGCCTCCTCGCGAGTGGCTCGCTGATCATCCGTGAGGAGGCCCGCGCCGGCTCAGACCGTCACGTCGAGGGAGACGGAGATGTTCCCGAGGGTGGCGTTGAGGTATGGGCATACCTGGTGTGTGGCCTGCACAAGTCGGTCGGCTGTGGCCTGGTCCAGGCCGGGCGGATGCGCCGACAAGGGTGACTTCCAACCAGGGAGTGCGGTGTCGTGGAGAACCGGCCCGAGTGTCCTGCCGGACGCGCCAGACGCGATGGCCGCAAGCATGGACCGGTGACGGACAAATTCCCGCGCAGTCACTGGACTTCGACCATGCTCACGTGGCAGCATGTCAGCCATCAGGTGTTCGAAACCTGGTAGTTGTTCTACAGTCCCGCATCAGCGGGCCCTATAGATCTCCCTGCCGGCAGGTAAGGGGGTCCCCTTTCGAAGGAGACTCCTGTGCCTGCCGTTTCTCATTGCACCAAGTCCGCACCGTGGTCGCACTATCTGGACGCGGTCGTGGACATCGCCTTCGCTACGCACAGCATCCGCGTCACACCGGGCCCCGGGGACGGCGCGCCGGGCCTTGCGTCCCCGCTCGTCGGCGGGCACACGGTCCACATCGTCACTGCCTTCAACCCCGGCGGACGTCAAGCCACCGCGTATGCCAACCTCCGGGCACAGCACGAGCTGCTGCGGATCCTCGGTCTTCGCGGCCTACGGTGGTGGCCGGCTGTTGGAGGCGACCCGGCCGGAACCCATGCCGAAATCAGCGCAGCCGTGGCCGGCCTGGACGACGCTCAGGCCCGGGCACTGGGCCGCAGGTTCGGCCAGGACGCCGTGTTCGCATGGTCGCCGGCCTCATGGCGATTGCTGGACTGCGCCGAGGTGGCCCACGACACGGTCATCACCGACTGGCACGCCACCCTGCTTGCGCCGCCATCCCACCGGCCGGCCCCATCGCCGGCCGCGTAACCCGGGTCGACTACGAGGCGCACGACGCCGTCGACAAGACTCTCGCTCTCGAAGAGCAGTCCCAGTACATCGCCCAAGCGTTCGCCGCATGGTGGCAGATCGATGAGCCATCGGTCATCCAGGTCTTCGACCGGGGCCGCAAATACACCGCGGGTACGTCCTGCATCCGACCCGACAGCGTCGAGGCGCAGGGGTCGTGCCTGCACAGCTGACGTGAGCAGACCTTCGGCCCTGCCGGCGCCTCGGGCACGAGACGTCCGTCAGTCAGCCTCGCGGCCAGGGGCAGCTTGGCCTGCCGAGCGGATGCCGGTTCATGAGGCCACCCACAGGGCGCGCACCAGACAAGGAGACCGTGCACGTGTACGACGAGGAAGCGGCCAGGACGAGGTTCCTTCAGCTGGGATGCAGTCCCGATGACGCCGACACCCTGGTGAGCGCGGGTATCGATCCTGACATCGTCGGCACACATGCCCGCGACGCCGTGGGTTTCGCTTCCGCCGTCGTCTTTCACGATCTGGCCGACCCCAACCACTATCTGCAAGTGGTGGGCGGCAATCCGGAGGCGGCCTGGGAGGCGTGGGCAGAGGACCACGTGGACAGTCCCTTGGACGAAGGGGATGAGGACGACGGAGAGGCGGACGACGGAAGCGACGGCGAAGGCGATGACCAGGACGACGGCGAGGACACTCGCGGCGTCTACGGATGGGTGAGCGCCTACATCACCAACGTCGGCCCGGGGGAGTACACCATCGAGCTGTACGACGATCTGGGCCTGCCGGGTAACGCCACCTACGTGGACACGCTGAGCTTCACCGTACCCGCCACGGTTGCGGCCGGCTCGCCAGTCGAGAGGGATGCCCGTGTCATCAAGGCGGCCACCGAAGAGCTCGCCGACTACGGATGCGTCCCGGGCTCCGACTTCCACGGCAGCGGCGACAGCTTCAGCGTGCGGGTCCGCGCGAGTGAGCGCGCCCTTCAGTGGTTGGAGGACCAACGGCCGCCGGCAGAAAAGCTCGAACTGCTGCTGGCCGGGCTGCAGGGCCTGCTGGACGATCTGGCGACCACGCACCCAGACCGCGACCGTCCTCGCATCGACACCATCCCGCAACCGCGTCCGGGCCGACCGGAGCCGACTGTGCGGGGCGGCGCTGAGGGCTCGATCGTCGACTGGGACGACCGCGAAGCATTCCTGCAGGCGGTCGCTGCCGAACACCCGGACCGCGTCCAGGTCGAGTGGTACCAAGGCGGCTGGGCCCTGCGCTGGCTGTCCCGGCACCCACCCAGCGCCTGCCCCTGGTTCCCGTCCCGGTACGCTGCTCGGCCGTAGCCGTCGCCGTGTTCAGCCTGGTCGCCGCCGCGGCGGCGACCAGGCACGGTGTGCCCGTCGGTGTGGCGCTGCGCGATCGCCATGGCGGCACGGTGCTCTGGCGCCGTTCGCGTGACTGGGTGACGTCGTTGCGGTTGCCACCGGTCAGAGTGACTGCGAGCGGAATACCGGTGGCGTCGGTGATCAGATGGTGCTTGCCGGCTCATCGTGGACGCCCCATGGCTTCGGCCGCGCCACCTCACACCGCCACATCAACAGGCCAGGGGGATCCCATCAGCTCGGAGATCATTTTGTCAGGAGTTCTCAGGCGCGTGGCTCCGTGGCGTCCGGCCACAGTGCCTCCGCAGAACCCGCTTGGCGGACCACGGCGACCGCTGCTAACTTTCGGGAGGCCGTGCGAGAGAACGAGGAGGTGGTACCCGTGAACGTATTGACATGGGTGCTCTCCTCCGGGGTCACGGTCGGGCGATAGGTCGTCCGGGAGCGCCGTTCAAGAGCACTCCCGAAAGGCACGACCATGCAGTTCACTTCTGAACAGCGCCTCGACGACGGCGTCCTCGAGCGCGAATTCACCCTCGGCGAGATCCCCGGTACGCTGTGGACGCCTGAATCCCCCGCACCGGCCCCGCTGATCCTGATGGCCCACAACAACGGCCTGCCCAAGGGGGAACCCCGGCTGGTGGCCCGGGCCCGGCACTCCGCGGCGTACGGCTACGCGGTGGCCTCCATCGACGCCCCCGGGTGCGGTGACCGGCCCCGTTCCGCCCTCGATGAGCAGGCTCGTGCCGACCTCCGCCGGGCGATGCAGGCCGGCGAGCCGGTCGATGAGATCTTCGAGTCCTTCATCGGCCCGCTGGTCGAAAAGGTCGTCCCGGAATGGCAGACCACCCTGGACGCCTTCCTTGCGCTGCCCGAGATCGGCGGCCCGGTCGGGTACTCGGGGTGGACCGCCGTCGGCATTCGGCTGGCCGTGGTCGAGCCGCGCATCGCGGCCGCCGGTTTCTTCGCCGGGGGTTACGTGCCCCGCGCCCAGCGCGAGGAGGCCCGGCAGGTCACCGTTCCGCTGCTGTTCCTGCTGCAGTGGGACGACGAAGGGAACCCCCGGCAGCGGGCCCTGGACCTGTTCGACGCCTTCGGCAGCAAGGAGAAGACGCTGCACGCCAATCTGGGCGGACACGTCGGTACCCCATGGTTCGAGGTGGAGGACGGGGACCGGTTCTTCGGCCGACACCTGAAGTGAGGCCGGGCCGTCAGGCCGGCGGCAGACGGTAAGCGGCGTCGGCCACGATGCCGTCATCGGGGACAGGCCCCGGCCCTCCTCGATGACGGCGCCGGGCAGATGCACAACCGCCCCGATCGCGGCGGTAGCGGCCAACGGCGGTACCGGGCGGTCGGGGCGGCGTGAGGCGTGGACGCCTCGGCTCGGTGTCAAACGCCTCGATTGGATGCCAGGGCGACTGGCTTCACTGCTGCAGGGTCTCGCGGTTGGCGTCGGAGACCGCCCTCGTCACCTGCTGCTTCTTCCGTTGCCTCACGGCGTGCCGGACATCGCAGCCTCAGCTTCGTGTCGCTTCCTCGGCGGTCTGTCTTGATCGGAGCAGACCGCCGGGCTTGTGACCTGGGCTGTCGCGCACCCTCCGAGTCAGCAGCCCGCAGGTCTCCCTCCTGTGCGTTGCCTGGTGGTTTGGGAACGAGCGCGGTGCCGGTCGGAAGCGCGGGCACCCGTCGACGCCGCCGGCCAGGACCTGGACGCGGGCTGCCGGAGCGGAACTCGCGTGGACAAGCCTCCCGGGTGTGTGACCCGCTCGATCGCGCCGTGTGGTCGATGCGCTTTCCCGGCTGGTCGGACGGACGCATCAGCGAAGTCCGGCGAAGAGATCGTTCTCGGGTATGGCCGCGCCGGTGGCGTCCTGGACACGTACGAAGGTCTCCATGCCCATCAACTCGCCGAACCTCTCCTTGCCCATCTTGAGGAAGAAGATGTTCTCGCCCTGACTGGCGTGCGCGGCCAACGCGTCGAACTTCTGACCGCTGAACGCGGTGGTGTCCACCCACGTGGTGATCTCATCGTCGGGGAGGCCGATCTCGGCCATCGCGGCGGCCTCGGCAGGATCCGGCTCCGGCATGTCCTCATGGAACTCGCGCATGATCTCGCCGAACCGCTGCATCATGGAGCGGGGCATCGTGGTCCAGTACACCTTCGGTGCCAGCGCGGTCATCTCCAGGGCCGCCATCGTGATGCGGTGGGCCTGGATGTGGTCGGGGTGGCCGTAGAAGCCGTTCTCGTCGTAGGTGACGACCACATCAGGTCGGTAGTGACGCATGAGTTCCGCGACTCGGGCCGCGCCTTCCTGCACGGGGGTCCGCCAGAACGATCCGGCGGCGTCGTTGCTCGGCCAGCCCATCATCCCGGAGTCGGCATAGTCCAGCATCTCCAGATCGCTGACCTTCAGGACGTCACAGCTCGCCTCAAGTTCTTGACGGCGCATCAAGGCGACCGCCGCCGGATCGTGCCCGGGCTCGCCCGGCTTGACACCCCCCGGTCCGTCACCGCAACCGCCGTCGGTACACGTCACGAGAACCGTGCGGATGCCTTCGGCCGCGTACCGCGCGAGGACACCTCCGGTTCCGGTGGCCTCGTCGTCGGGATGAGCGTGTACTGCCATGAGCGTCAAGGGCCGGTCAGTCATGAAACAGTCCTCCTGCAGAAATACGTCCTGGTCCGAGTGCGCGGCGGGCATACCGCGATCCCGAGGCCCCGGATCGTGGTGGGGCGGACGACCTTGTGGTCTCCGTGTTCCCCGCCCGTGCGACGCCGGTCCCTCGGTCGATGCAACCGTGCCGGCGGTACCGGCTGTTCCCGGCGCGGCCGATTGGCCTTCCAGGTGTCGGCGTTCAACGCGAACGAGGTACAGGCGCGACCGGCATGTCTCAGCGCCACGTCGGATCCGACTTCCGTCCGGCACCAGCCGTGATATCCCGCCACGAAACCTGAGACCCGCTCGGGTGATCTGGTCCGGTTTGCTCTTCGTCTCAGGCGATCTGGTCCGTTGGTGCCATGTCACACGAGAGCTCGACCCGCACGGCGCTGAAACCCCAGGGTTTCGGCGAACAGCACGCGCCCATATGGTGGACCGATGACGTCGATCAAGAAGTTCCAAGTCACCTTCGACTGCGCGGAACCTGAGCGCCTCGCTCGTTTCTGGTGCGAGGTGTTGGGGTACGTCGTACCGCCGCCCCCGGAGGGGTTTGCCACTTGGGACGACTTCAACCGCTCGCAGCCACCTGAGCTGCGGGATTCATGGTTCGCCTGCAGTGACCCCTCAGGTGTGGGCCCGCGACTGTACTTCCAGCGCGTCCCCGAGGGGAAGGCCGCCAAGAACCGGCTGCATCTTGACGTGCGGGTCGGCACCGGACTCGTGGGTGAAGAGCGCCTCGCCGCACTTGAGGCCGAATGCGCACGACTGGTCCCGCTCGGCGCGGTACACGTGCGAACGCTGTTTGACGGCAATGATTCGTGCATCCCGATGCAGGACATCGAGGGCAACGAGTTCTGTATCGACTGAGGGGCCGCGAACGTGTCCTCGTTCCGCCCCATGGGCCAAGTGCCGGGGCAGCCTCTCGAGGTGGTGGGGCAGTCGCTCAGGGCGAGGGGTAGTCGTGTATCCGGCGCCGGTACACCCGATTCCTCCCTGGGAGTTGGAGTCGGTGTCGTTGGGCGGCGGGCAGTAGCCGGTGATCAGCGGCGGAACGTCCCGTAGAGAATGCGAGCGTGACCGACCAACGGTGTAGCCGGTGCTGGGGAAGAAGACGTGGCGCTCCATGCGCGGGTGGGTGCGTCCAGACGTTCACGCAGGAGTCGAACGCCGCGACGAACTTGGTGCCGATGAAGGCGACGTCGTCGGCACCGGAACACTCGTATCTCATGGCCAGCCAGTGCCCAGCGCGGGGGCCGCCGCCGCGGAGATCGTAGATGCCGATCTGGTCCGTTTGCGCGGCGACGCGGCTGCCGGTGGGATCGGTGGCGAGCTGGTCCGGCGTCATCGGAACGTAGAGCCTCGATGCCGTCGTAGAGGCGGTCAGGATGCCGCAGCGGGATGACGGAGGAGGTCGGGTGAGCCGTGTCCACGACGGCGAGCACGTTGCGGGCGCTGACGGCCGCGAGCCACCGTCCGATGGGGGCGACGGCAGGCTTCACCACTTGTCCGGGATGCGGCCACGAGGTTCGGCAAGCGCGCCTACGTCTTCCACGGCACCGCCACCGTTGCCGCGCTCCGACTGTGGCTCAGGACATGATGGGGTGGCCGGGATTCAGAGCCACCGCTGTGCCGCCTCGACGCTGTCCCCGCCACTGGTGTTGAACGCAATCGCGGCCTGGGGCGCATGGCGCCGGATCAGGTTCACGAGCTGTTCGAAGAGCGGAAGCAGCGGCTCAGCCTTGCGGATCCCGCCGCCGACGACCACGACATCCCACGGCTGCTTGGTCAACGATGCGACGAGGGTGGGCTCGGCTGATTCGTCGAACACGATCAGCGTCATGGCCGCGTCGATGCCGTGGTCACCGAACCGGGCCAGCTCCGCATCAAGCGCCGCACGAAGAGCCTCTCCGTCGACGCCAGGTATCGCTTGCGGGTCGTAACCAACAACAAGTGCAGAAGACATGCAGCCAACCTACCGAGCCCTGGCCGAACATGATCCGCCGGACAGGACCTAGTTGCCCGGCCACGACCTGCATCAGCGAGTACAGTCTGGAGGCGCGCGGAAGAGATGAGCCTGCACGCAACCGAGGAGACCCCCGTCATCCACATCCTCGGCAGCGGAGGCTTCGAGGAAGCCGAACCGGAAGACGGCCCGCTCCAGTTGCCCACCGACCACGTGCTGGCGTGGATCCGGATGCGCCTGTACTGCCGCACCGCAGACCTCGAGCCCGGCGTCGGCGACCGCGGCCAAAGTCACCTGATCCCACTCTGAGGCCCTCCAGCAGCCGCCGGTACACCCGCAGCTGACCGAATCCGACCTGACCCAGCGCCGTGCCTGCAAGGAGGACTTCGACCAGAGCGCCGCCGCCTGGCAGCAGTAGCGCGGGGCGGCCGGGACATAAATATGCCTAATGTCCGGGCTAGGCCGGCGCGTCGTCAGGCAGCGTCGCGCCATTGTGGCGCAACGCTGCGAGTGCCGCCGTGAACGGCAGTCGCCTCAGGCCGTGTCCCAGGTCCACATCCGGCTCTGAGGGTGCCCAGGCTGCCGCAGCCAACTCTGCGCTCGGCGGCCGGATCGGGAACCACGCCGAATCCGCCGTACGAGGGCATTTTTTCTCTGAACAGCACCTTGCTTCCGTTGACGGGTTATCAGTTCAAGCAGACTGTCGGGTGCTTGTGGAACCGCGCTGTGGGGCAGCCCGGGGCACCCGCCACGCCAGGCCTGCGCACCACACGCTGCGAACGGAACTCGTCCATACGCGGATCGACTGGAGGACCCTTTATGTCTGATTGCAACGTAAGGGCGCCGCAGGCGGCGGTCGCAGCGGCCCTGATCGCCACCATGGCTTCCCTGCCGGCTGTCACGACTCCCGCTTATGCGGGCGCGCGTATTCCCTGCAGAGGCAAGGCGCTGGTATCGGCGATCAGCGCGGCCAATGCGGCTGGTGGCGGAACTTTGCGCCTCGCCGCGCATTGCACCTACACGCTCTATAAGGCGGCCAGCGGCGAAAACGGGCTCCCGCTGATCACCAGCCGCATCACACTCGAAGGCAAGCGGACAACCATTCGCCGTGCGCCGTCGGCCACGACCGACTTCCGCATCGCGGAGGTCGCGACCGGAGGCCGACTGACGCTGCGCAGTGTGACGCTGACCAGCGGCCGCGTCGCCGACGACGGCGGCGCGATTCTCGTGGACAACGGTGGCACTCTCATCACCCGCGACAGTGTCATCCGCGGCAACACCGTCACAGGCGACCACTCCGGCGGCGGTATCAGCGTAAGGAGCGGCGGAACCGCGGTGATCGCGTCTTCCTCCGTCTGGGACAACCACGCCGGGACGACCGGATTCGCCAGCGGCGGCGGCATCGACAGTTCCGGCAGCCTGACCGTCACCAAAACCACCGTAAGAAGCAACACGGCCGAGTTCGGTGCAGGCATCGACGTCGAGTCGGGTACCGGTCGCATCAGCGGCACCGACATCACGCGCAACACTGCCGGTCAACTCGGTGGTGGTGCGGAGTTCGACAGCGGAACCACGACTCTCGGAGCGAGCGTCGTTGCGGACAACCTCGCCCGGGTACGGGGTGCGGGCGGCCTCTACAACCACGGCTCGCTGACGGTCACGGGCACCAAGGTCATCCGCAACACCACCAGCGGTCCGGGGGCCGTAGGAGGCGGCGTCTACAACGACATCGGCTCGACGCTGAACGTCAGCCATTCCAGGATTTCCGCCAACCAGGCGCAGATGAGCGGCGCGTTCGCCGGCGGACTGTACAACAACGGCGGAACCGTCAGTCTTCGTCGTACCACCATCTTCCGTAATTCCTCCACCATCGCTCCGGGCGGTGTCTGGACGAACACGCAGTTCATCGACACGACCGGTACGGCCATCTTCGACAACAGGCCGACCAACTGCGCTGGCAGCCCTGTCATTCCTCCCGGCTGCCAAGGGTGAATGCAGCCCGCTCCTTCCACGCTGACCGGCCGCCTGCGAGTACCCTGCGGCTCCGCCGGCGGTCTGCAGGGTTGCCCCGCGGCTCGGCCGAGGCGGCGACGGCGAAAAGCTGGCTCTGCGCTACGACACCGTGCGCTCCTTGCTGTCGCTGCGAGGCGAGTCGGACGTGACGCTCGCAGGGGTGGTGGTTGGTGTGGTTGGTGTGCGGGGTGATGGCTGACCCGGTGTGTTGCTGGTCCGTGGAGAGGCGAGACGAGGGGGCCGGGCAGGGGGCAGGGTGTGTGCGCTGGTTCTGTGTGTTCTGCGCTGAGCGGGGCTGGGCTCGTTGAAGGTGACGTCAGAGTCAAAGTGGCGACATGCTCTGGCCACAGGCCTGTCCACGGCACCGGCCACCCCAACCGCGGGCCCGTCACCCCAACCGCGGGTCTGATACGGCAGTTCAGGAGTAGGTGATGCCGCCGGCGGTCGCGTGCGAAAGGGGCTGCCAGGTCGCCTACCTGCCGGGCCTGACGATGCGCCGGATCGCCGACCCGCATCCGGGCAGGGCCAAGACAACCCCCTGACCTGCCGCGACGCAGCCGCATCACCACCCGGCGCGACGTCCGTGCCAACCTCCTGGCCGCCGGCCGGGACGTCGGCACGGGCCAGGCCCTGCGCCGCGTGGGCGGCAGCCGCCAACTCGCCCAGGACTACCTGGCCGCCGAACTCGGGCCCGGCCCACGCCACTCCTGCGTCGCCGCCGCCTACTTCGCCGCCGCCGTGCCGCTCGTGCAGGTGACACTGATCAGTGCCGCGCGGCGGGGCCGCCGACGGCGTCGGCGGCCCGGGTAGGCGAGGTGGCCTCAGGCCGTATCGCCAGGCACGATGGCCAGCGCGTTACCACGTAGCGGTGCAGTCCTCGCCGTTCACGGTGTACCGGTAGCACGCGAAGAGCTGCACATTGGACTCGTTCGAATACGCGTAGCTCTTGCCCTCGGTGGGCAGGTACCGGGTCTTGTCGCTGGTCCACAAAACGACAAAGACCTCGACATCCTTACTGGCCGAGGTAAAGCCGTAGTGGCCGTGGTACTTACCGTTGGACTTCTTGTACCAGCTCTTCCACACGGTCGCCGTGCGGCGACCGTCCGGCAGCCACAGCGTGGTGGAGCGGCTGGTCATCGGCTGGACAGCCACGTGCGGTGCCGCAGACGGGGTGGTCGCCTCGGCAGGCGCCGCGCCACTCATCATCGCGGCCGCGATGCCGAGTGTCCCAACAACACCCGCACAACGCCTGATCAGCTGTTGCATGCTCTCTCCCAAGTTCACCCGCTCAGGCGGGAGGTACAGGTCGGTCCATGACATCGAAGCCTTGGTGGTGAGGGCGGCGCGGGGTGGTCCCCGCTGCCCGGCTTGCATCACCGAGGTTGCAGGGGAACCGGAGTCAGATGCCAGGAACCGCGCTGGATTTGAGGACTTCGCGGGACGTCCCGCCCGCTGACCTGCTGGGACGGTGTCGTGCGTGAAGCGCGGCTGGGATGCGACGGGACGGGTGGGCAGCGGACAGGCTTACCAATGTAGGCCCGCCTCCGACTGCCTCGTTCCCGCAGGACAGCTGCCGCCAGGCAGCGGTCGGGGCATGGTTGATGAGCTGGTCGATGCGCCGGATACCATGCGCTGCTCCGCCCTGCCGTCCGGCTCGCGCAGATCACGCCGCTGTCACCAGTAGACGCCGGCTCGCAGGGCCGCCCAGGTGGCGGGGCCCACGATGCCGTCGGGGGCGAGCCCGGCGTGCTGTTGGACCACGATGACCGCGCGTACGGTCTGGGGGCTGTAGATGCCGTCGACGGGCAGGGGCGGGCGGTAGCTGGTGTTGGTGTCGATCAGGCACTGCACTTCGGCTATCCGCCGGTCTGGATAGGTCTTTCCGGACTGTACCGGTCCGATGCCGGAGTAGTAGTCACAGCCGGCGACACTCCTGGTTGCTGCGGGGGGTGTGGGTGCCGGTGCGGCTGCGGATGACTGCGCGGCGGCAACTCCGCCGACGAGAAACAGCACGGTCAAGGTCAGCAGGGCGCGGTGCTGTGCGGCCAAGGTCAGACTCCTGTCTTGAGACGGGCCGGTGCGGTGGCATGGCGGAATGCACCGCGATGCCTGTATGGGGCCGGGCACGCCGACACCGGGCGCGAGGGCTGCGGCGTGCCCGGTCCTGGCCATCCGGACGGAGAGTGCCGGGCCGGAGCGCTGTCCGCTTCCGGCCCGGCACCACCGGTCACTTGTGGCAGTCGATGTCGTTCAGCCACCACCGGTCGAGCGCGGACCAGGTGTTCGGGCCGATGATGCCGTCGGCGCTGAGGCCGGCGCACTGCTGGAACGCGATGGTGGCGCTCTTGGTGGCTGAGCCGAAGGTGCCGTCCACGACGACCCGGCGGTCCAGGACGCTATTGAGCTGGCACTGGGCTTGCTTGACCGCAGCACCGGTGGAGCCGACGGAGAGTTGAGGCTCGGCAGTGGTGTAGGTGCAGGTGAAGTGATAGGGCTGGGCCGGGGCGGCGGTAGCCGCCGGGGCGGTGGCGATCAGGCCGCCGCCGCCCAGAAGGACGGCGCTGGTGAGCAGTGCGGTGCGAGAGCGCAACGAGGGCATGCGTACCTCCGATGGGAGAGGCCGGGCACCCGAGCGCAGGCGTCGGGGCCCGGACGGGGAAACGGGCGTGGATGGCCGACGTCGCCCCCCGAAACGCTGTCCGTCGCCGGCCAGGCATCAGGCTTCCGGGTCGCCCGGTTGTTGCGCACCCCCGTTCCATCGCGTGCACCAAAATCCCAAGCCCGCTGATCACAGGAGCAGTTGGCTGAAAAACACAGGTCAACAGGCCTGTAGCCGCGCGAAAACCGCGCGTAGGTTGTGGCCCGCCGCGATGTACGGACGGGGAGGCGAGGCGGAAATGGGCCGCCGTGAAGGGGAACTGGACCCGGCGTCAGGCCCGACTCACGCCTTCGCCTTCGAGCTACGCAAGCTGCGCCGGGACGCGGGAGGTCTCACCTACCGAGCCATGGCGCAGCGCACGTCGTACTCGGCGGCCACGCTGTCACGGGCGGCCGCAGGTGAGCAGTTGCCGTCCCTCGCGGTGGCACTCGCCTATGCGCAAGCCTGCGGCGGTGACGCCGCAAAGTGGGAACAACGCTGGCACGCGGCGGCCGAGGCAACGGCCGCCGGTGCGACGCATGCCGACGACGCGCGGTCGCCGTACCGAGGTCTGGCCCGCTTCGAGACCGGCGATCAGGACGTATTCTTCGGCCGGGACCAGCTCACGGCTCAGCTCGCCGAGCGAGTCCATGGCCACCGCCTGGTCGCCGTGGTGGGCCCCTCGGGCAGTGGCAAGTCCTCACTGCTGCGGGCCGGGTTGATCCCCCTCCTCCAGAACGAGGAGTCCCCGGACCGGCGGCCGGCGGCCATCCGCATCCTCACCCCAGGCCCCCGGCCCATGTCCGCCCAAGCCGCTGTGATGAGGGCGAGCCAGGAGCCCGGGGACACGGTCGTCGTGGTCGACCAGTTGGAGGAACTGTTCACCCTGTGCGCCGACCCAGTTGAACGCGAGGCCTACATCGAACTGCTCCAGACCGCGCTGGAACCCGAGCACAGAGTCCGGGTCCTGCTCGCGGTGCGCGCCGACTTCTTCGGCCGCTGCGCCGAACACCACGCACTGGCCGCGGCGCTGCGTGAGGCCACCGTGCTCGTAGGCCCGATGAGCCCAGCAGAACTTCGAGAGGCCATCGTCAAGCCGGCGATGACCGCGGGTTTGATCGTCGAGCGGGAACTGACCAGGAGGATCGTCGAGGAGGTCGCTGAGAAACCCGGCGGGCTGCCCTTGATGTCCCACGCCCTGCTGGAGACCTGGCGTCGTCGCAGAGGCCGCGCCTTGACCCTGTCCGCCTACGAGGCGGCGGGCGGCGTTCAGGGGGCCCTGTCCCGTACCGCCGAAGAGCTCTACACCCAGCTGTCCGCAGACCAGGCAGTCTGCGCGCGAAGGATCCTGCTGCGCCTGATCACTCCAGGTGAAGGGGCGCAGGACACAGGGCGCCCGGCAAACCGTGGGGAACTGGGCGCCGCCCGCTCTCCGTACACCGGCGACACGCTTGAGCGGCTGGTGAGAGCACGACTGGTCACGCTCGACGGCGAAACCGTCCACCTGGCGCACGAAGCCCTCATCACGGGCTGGCCCAGGCTGCGGAAATGGATCGACGATGCCCGGGAGCGCCTCCGTGTCCACCACCAGCTGACCGAAGCCGCCCGCACGTGGAAGACCCTCGGCCAAGACCCGGGGGCCTTGTACCGCGGCACGCGGCTGGCCGCGGCTGAGGAGTGCTTCGCCGGGCGTCGCGCGGAACTGATCCCACTCGAGTGGGCCTTCCTCGACGCCAGCATCGCCGCACGCGAACAGGAACAGCGCGTGGCGTGGCGAACGGCCCGACGGCTTCGGCGACTGCGGGTGGCCGTCTCCGCGGTCGCGGCCTTGGCGATGGTGGCCGGCCTGGTGGCGTGGCAGCGGGACCGCATGGAGCAACGGCGCCTCGCCGACGCGGCATCCCAGCGCGTCGCGGCGCTGGCGGAAAGTATGCGGTACGCCGACCCGCTCACCGCTCTACGCCTTAGCGTGGCCGCATGGCGCATCAGCCCCACGCTGGAAGCCAGGGCGGCTCTCTGGGGCGCCTCCACTCAGCCCGAGCAAGATGCCTTCGCCGAACCAGGCGCGGCCGGCGAGGACGCCTCGGTCCCCTTCTTGAGCTCCGACGGCAGCACGCTGGTGACGGGCGGCACGGGACGCGCACGGCTGTGGGACCTGACCACCCGCCGCCTGCTGCGTAGGCTGTCCATCGGTAAGGACGACCGCCTGATGGAGGCGTCCCCCGACGCGCGGCGGCTGCTGATCCGTACCCCGGACAGGTGGGAGGTGCGCGACGCTGCCTCCGGCGCGTCAACCGAGATACCGCTACCTTCCTCCACCGGAATGGTGTCCTTCGGCCCGACCGACGACACGTTTGTCGTCTTCGACGAAGACGGCCGTTTTGCCAAGCTGTGGCATCTGCCGGGTCACCACCGGGCCCCGGTTGCTCCGAAGCCCACAAAGCAGCAGCGAGGAGCGGAATGTACCCGGACCGGTGATCTGCTCGTGTGGGACGGCAGCAACGAACGCCGACTGGGCAGCACGGGACCGTGGGGCTCCGCTGTGCGACTGGCCTGTGGCCCACACGGCAACGCAGTGAGGCCGTACCCGCTGCACATGGATGAGCACCACCTCCTCATCGTCGCCGACAACGGGATACACATCTGGAATCTGCGTACGGGAAAGCAAGGCCAGTCCATCCCTGCCACGGCACCCACGTGCGTGTCCGTCACCCCCGACGGCCGGCTTCTTGCTGTCGCGGACAACAAAGCCCTTGCACTGTGGCGGCTCGACAGCCCCGCGGCACCGGTCTTCCGGTATCCCCTGCAGGGCCGCCCCGTCGGGGGAGTGAGCCTCGACCCGCACCGAAAGCTGATCCGGTACATCGAAGGGGGTTCCTGGACCGCGCCGCCCGTCATCCGGTCCCTCTACGTCGGGGACGCCCTGGACTCCTCTTGGGGGACCGACGGAATCCGGCAGCCGCCTCCCGCCACCGATCCCGGCCATCCCGTCAAAGGCCAGATCACGGCAATAGAAGAGGCCCCCGGTGCCGGCGGCCGGGTGGCGACCGGCGACGACGCCGGATGGGTGACCCTGTGGGACCGGGCGGTCAAGCACCGGTTCGGCATGTTCGATGCCGTGCCCGCAGACCCGGAGGACGGCAAACCCCAGCCGGTCTCCGCTCTCGCCTACTCACCAGACGGCCGCATCCTGGTTGCCGCCGGCGGCAGAAGTGTCCGGTTGTGGGACGCCGCGACCTCCCGTCCCCTGGGAGCCGGCCTGCTCACGGCGGGGGACGACGTGTACTCCCTGGGCTTCGACCATGCCGGGACGAGCGTCATCGTTCACGGCGCCCATACGCCGCCCCATGCCTACCCGATAGCACCGCAGCTGGTCGTTGCGTCTGTATGCGCCCGCGCCGGCTCCGGCCTGAGCCCCGCGACCTGGAAGGCATTCATCCCGGATGCCTCCTACCGGCAGACCTGTTGACCGTCATGCCACGCGGCGCGTACACATGGCGCGGTCCTTTGAAGAGGGACCTCGAATCCGTTTCCTCTTCGGAGCGAGTGGGAGGCGGACCAGCCGTCGATCGCACCGTGCCACAGGCTTCGTAGCAGCACAAATCGCGCGAGCTGCAGAATGTCTTCGTTGATTTCCGACTTGATCAGGTCGACATGATCGGCCAGGCCGAGGACTCCGTACTTGGCGCAGAGACTCCGCAGTGGCCTTTCGCGGTGCATCCAGGCTGTTCAGCCACGCCTGCCACGCTGGAGGATCACTCACCGCAACAGCATGCTCCACGGCCGGGCCCGAGTGATCGGAACATCGGGTTGCTGTCGCACCAGGCGTCACGGTTCACGGAAGTGCGCCGAGCCTTGGAACCGGCCACAGGCGCTCTCGCTCCCCACTTGGTTGCGCCGTGAACGAAGGGTCTCCCCATGGGGCATACGGGGCATCATGCGCGGCCATTCGAGGGGTGCCGTGGCCGCTTCCCCTATGACTGCCGTCCGGCCGGGACAGCGTCCTCACAGGGGTACGCCCTGGCCGGAAGAGAGCCCCGGTGCCCTGCGGGCTGCCGGCCGCTTGCCTGCCGTTCATTTGTCTGCTCGCAGGAAGGACCCTCGACGTGCCTGTTCCCGTCGTCCTCATCACGGGCGCACTCACCGGTATCGGACGGGCAACCGCGTTGGCCTATGCCCGTCAGAGCGCGAACCTTGTCGTCTCAGGCCGCCACCGGGACGTCGGCGAGCAGCTCGCCACGGAGCTCGGCGACCTCGGCGCCCAAGCCGAGTTCGTGCGTGCCGACGTCCGCTCCGACGCCGATGTGGAGAACCTCGCCGATCGTGCGGTCGAGCGGTTCGGGCGACTCGATGTCGCCTTCAACAACGCCGGCACCGAGGGAACGCCCGGGCCGGTCACCGAGGTGACCGACGAGAGCTACCAGGCCACCTTCGATACGAACGTCAAGGGCACGCTGCTGTGTCTGAAGCACGAGTTCCGTCTCATGAGGGAGCAGGGCGGCGGCAGCATCGTCAATGTCAGCTCCACTTTCGGTTTGATGGGTTACCCCGGCGCGACCCTGTACGTCGGCAGCAAGCACGCGGTCACCGGCATCACGAAGGCGGCCGCACTCGAAGGCGCCGCGCACGGAATCCGGGTCAACGCCGTCGCTCCCGGCTACACCCGCACGGCGATGTACGAGCGGTTCACCGGCGACGACACGGCGCGGGACGCGGTCGACTCGGTGCTGCCCCTGCACCGGGCGGGCACCCCCGAGGAGATTGCCGAGGCCGTCCAGTACCTGGGCTCGGACAAGGCGAGCTACATCACCGGCCATATCCTCACCGTCGACGGCGGTCTCATGGCGGGCGGACCCCTGTTGCCGGGCTCGTGAGGCAGCCACAACCGAGGAGCGAACACGGCGAAGCGCTCGGGCGTCGAAGCGGTTCACACCTTCTGGGAGCAGGTATGGCAGTCTCCCCAGAACTATGCCGCCATCGACGACCTCGTCGGGTGAGACCCCACCGACCGGGACGGTGAGGACCTGCGGACCGCCGGAGTCTGCCCGCTCACCGTCGTCTACTGGATCAACCGATCGCACGAGTACCTGTACGTGCTCGACATCGTCCGGGCCGGATAGCCGGCCTGCACAGCGCCCTTCCAAGGCCCTCGCTCCGCCGGAGTCCCCGCCCGGAGCGAGGGCCTTCTTGCGTTTGCCGGATGTGTCCTGCCCTACGCCGACGCAGCTCTCAGGAAGATTTTTTTGAATCCCTTTCTCACACGTCTCCTCGCCCGCGGCTGAGAAGTCTGTGCAGTCTCACGTTCGGCCCGCAGGGGCCGAGCACGGACTGCGCCTTCCCATACCGACGAACAGAGAGGGCCAGGCATGATCGGCGGCGAGACGAAGCGGAAGGTGCCGCGCCAGCGTGGCCTTGCCCCGGGTGACCTATGCCCTGAAGGGGTCTTGTGCCCTGAGGCCCAGCGGCAGTGGGAGGTTGGGCTGAACAAGACGTCCGCGCTGCGCAACCTGGTCTGGGCCTACACAAACGCCAAGGGACGCAGACAGATGACGTTATGTCGAAGGTGATGATGGCGTTCTTTGCGCGGCTCAGGTCGGGTCCGTTGGAGGGGGACGTCGAGGCCTACCTCAACAGCCGGTCCTCACTGGTCGGGGCGTCGGGGCGGAGCCAGTTGCTCACCTCCACAGCCAGCACGATCCGCCCGTCGGCCGCCCTGGGCAGCGGCAGGCCCGCCAGCGGGCGCCGCAACCGGGCCGGCTCCGCCCAGCCCTGGTCCAACGCCGCGTACATCGCCCCGTGCCCGCGCCGGTGCTCGACCGCCGGCGACAGCTCGACCAGCGTCTTCACCGGCCCGTCCGCACACAGCACCGCGTCGGTGAGCTCAAAGAGCGCATCCGCGCGGGCGTAAAGGCACTCGTAGAACCCGACCCGAAAGCGGGACAAGAATTCGAACGCCTCGCCCGCGGGCGCGTGGACCGGGAGACTCATACGCAGCGGCCGTTCTCTCGTGCTTCGTGACTCGACATCTCGAAGCGTGGAGAACGGCCGCCTCCGCTGTCCCGAGAAAAACCGCAGATCAGCAGGTCGGGTGACAGACGAGGTCAAACGTCAAGCTGAGAACCTGGGAGTGGAGCGAGATCAGCTGAAGCTGAGTTGGGAGATCTTGCCGGAGAGCGCCTGGGCGTGCTCTTGGACTGTCTCGGCGTGGTGGGTGAAGATCTGCGCGTGAGACCGGAGCTCCTCGGGGTGGATCATGAATCCGCTGTCCGCGTCCGGTCCGGAGCCGCTAACGCCGAGGACGTCCTCCAGGGCCGAGTAGGTCATGCCGGCGACGGCCTTCTCGATCACGCCGAGCAGGGGGTTGAGTGCGGCTTCGATGACCTGGCCGATGATGTACTGGATGAGCTGTTGTTCCAGGTAGTCGACGGCTTTCTCCGCGGCGTCGATGACCAGGGCTTCGGCTGCCTCGGCGATTCCGAGGGTGGCCACGGCTGCGGCCTGGTCTGCGATGAAGCTGGCTGCCAGCACGGCCAGTTCCCCGATGCACTCCAGTTTCATCGCGACGATGTAGTCCGCTGCGGCGTCCAGTGCCGTGGCGAGCACTTGGCAGCCTTCCAGCAGGTCGTTCATGTGGCCCCGTGACAGGTGGGCCCACTTGGAGACCAGCAGTTCGTAGGAGTTGGCCTGGTAGGCGGCTCCCATGGCCTGTATTCGGCTGGTGGCCCTCTGGTGGGTGTCCTCGATATTGGTTGCGAACTCGCGTACGTGCGAGGCGAACTCACTCACGGAGTCCTCGTTGACCTGCGGCCAGTTGACCCCGATGAACTGCAGGAACTGCACCACCTCGTCGGGCAGCTCGATCGCCACCGGCCCCTCCTTGGTCTTGTCGTGTGGTGCCGCACGTCTCACTGGCCCGGCCAAAGGCCAGCTCGGTCTGTATCGGGGCGTGACTCAGACCTCGCCGGTCAGCGCGGCTTGTGCGAACGCGAGCAACTCGGCCCGGTCGGGTTCGCGCCGGATTCCCTCGCCTTCCAGTACGTATGTGCCTGCCCATTCGGCACGCCAGACCTGGTGGCGGAAGTTCTCGAACTCGACGAAACCTGCCGCTGCACCCTCCAGCAGTTCAAGTTCGCGCATGAGGACGGGCGGTTTGGCGAGCGCGCGGTGGGCTGCGGTGCTCCGTGAGCCGGTGACGGTGTTGTGGTAGCTCATCTTCAGGAACGGTAGCGGCTCGCGGTCGAGGTTGGTGACCCGCAGGCCGTGAGGGTGCGAGACCTGGGAGTATGCCTCCTCGTCGGTCTCGGTGCCGGAGAACTCGTAGTGCCAGCCGGGGAAGACGGCGTAGGTGGCCTGGTGGAGGTCCTTGTCGTCTCGGGCGTGGTAGGTGTGCGCGCGTGGGGCCGCCACAGCGACGGTGTCGAAGTCGCGTCCGGTGGCGGTGAATCCGGGCAGCGCGATGAGGGGGCGGTTGTCGTTGGCCAGTTGGGCGGCGTGGTCGCGGGCGAAGGCGAGTACCTCGCGTACCAGGGTCTCGTCGTAGGAGTCCATGGTGTTGATCTGGAGCACGTGCTCGCGATCGGTGGCGAGCGCGGCGACGAAGTGGAAGCGGGGGTTCGGTGACCAGTGCCAGGCGTCGGGCAGCCCGGGGAAGGGTTCGGCGCCGGGCATGCCGGAGAGGATCGCGGTCTGGTCCATAGCAAAGCTCCAGAGGCCGGGGGCGGGGTGTCACTACGTGCAACGATAGTTGGGCCCGACGTCCTGGCGGTACGTTTGCCCTAGTCTGGCGCCGCCGCTGGAGTTCTGGCTACGGGTCATGGGTTCGAGGTTGGCGGGGTCGTTGTAGAAGTCGTTGCGGGTTGGGCGGTCGGTGTTGTAGCCGGTGGTGTTCCAGTGGTTGACTACCGGGTCCAGGTGCTCGTACGTGAGCTGGTCGTAGGGGACGACCTGGCCGGTGCTGTCGCGCCAGGTCAGCTGTTCGCGCAGGATCGGGTTGCCGGCCGCGTCGACCGGGTGCGCGGTGCCCTGCGCGAGTCCCTCGTCGGTCCAGTTCTGGACCATCGCGTCGTGTGTGGACTGCCGGTAGCCACTGGGGTATTCGCTGTCGCGGTTGTGCGTGACGGGGGCGGCGTTCGGATCATGCATGTACCGGCCGCGGGCGTCGCGCATCGTCAGGCCGAACGGGTCGCACGCCAGGAGCGGGTTGCCGACGTAGCCGTAGGCGTCGGGGGCGGGCGACAGACCCAGCGGGTCGGAGCTGAGGTAGCGGGCCGCGACGGGGTCGTAGTAGCGGAAGACGTTGTAGTGCAGCCGCGATTCCGGGTCGTAGTACTGGCCGGGGAAGCGCAACGGCGTGTCGGTCGCGTGCCGGCTGGCGGCGATCTGCAGGCCCCAGAGGTTGCTGCGCTGCTGCCATGCGGTTGAGCCGTCGGGGGCGATGAGGTGGGTGGGGGTGCCGACGAGGTCGGTGATGATCGCGAAGAACCGGCGGTCGATGTCCTCCTGATCGTGCCCGGTGCCTATTCGCTCGGCTTGGGTGATCGGGTGCAGGCCGCGGTAGTCCCAGCTGAGTGTGTACGGGGCGGGCAGGCTCGAAGCGTAGGCGGTCTGCTCGACCAGTACCGCACCGGCCCAGGTGAACTCGGTCCGCTCGCGGACCGTCCATGCTGCGCCCTCGTCGACCAGGTGCTGCTTGCTGATCCGGCGGCCGAGCGGATCGTAGCGGTACGTCCAGCGGCTGCCGTCCGGGGTGGTGACCTCGGTGAGGCGGTCCTCGGCGTCCCAGGTGTAGTGCCAGGTGCGGGTGCGGCCGGAGAGCGTGGTCTGGCGGCGGCCGGTGATCCGGCCCTGGCCGTCGTAGTCGTAGGCGATGTGCCCGGCACGGCGCAGCAGCGAGCCCTGGTATTCGCGTTGGCCCTGTGCGGCCGCGTCGCGTTGGCGCTGGCTGGGCCAGATGGCCTCAAGAGGGTGGCCGCCCTGGTCGTAGGCATAGTGCTCGGTCCAGTCGGTGGCGTGCACGGCGGTCACGCGGCCGGCTCGGTCCAGCTCGTAGTGGGTGGTGTCCGCAATCTTCCCGAGTGCGTGGTCGGTGAGGGCGGTCAGGGCGCTGTCGGCCCGGTAGTGGTAGGAGCGGCGCAGCAGCGCCTGGGCATCCGTGCCGGTGAGGGTTTGGGCGGTCAGCCGGTTGGTGGCGTCCCAGGCGAAGGCGAGGGTGAGGTCGGGGCCGAGGTGGCGGGCGGTCTCCCGGCCCACCGCGTCGTGCTCGAAGGCTAGCTGCTGCCCGGCCGCGGTGAGCGACAGCGGCTTGCCCGCGGGGTCGTAGCTCCAGGTGCTGAGGCTGCCGGAGGGGGTACGCCGGGTGGCCAGATTGCCGAGCTCGTCGTAGGTGAACTCGATGGTCCGGCCGTCGACGGTCTCGGCGAGTATGCGCCCGACCGGGTCGTAGCGGCGGGTGAGCTCGCAGACGGTGTTGCGGGCGGACAGCAGCTGGCCGGTCTGGTCGTAGCGGTACTGGGTGAGCTCGCCGTCCGCGTCCTTGGCCACGATCCGGCCCAGTGGATCGAGGGTGTAGCGGATGGCCTGGCCGAGTCCGTTGCGGCACTCCGTCAACTGGCCCGCTGCGTCGTAGGCGTAGCCGATGGTGCGGCCGTCGAAATCGGTTTCGGAGACCAGGCGGCCTGTGGCGTCGTATGTGTAGTTCCAGGTCAGGCCCTGGGGCTGGGTGACCTCGGTGAGCCGTAACTCCGTGTCGTGGGTGAAGGTGTAGCGGGTGCCGTCCGGCTCGGTGCGGGCGGCGATCAGGTGGAAGTGGGTGTACTCGAGTTCCGTTGTGGCACCGGCCGGGTCGGTGTGCCGCAGGAGGTTGCCCTCGGGGTCGTATGCCCAGGCGTCGCTGGTCCCGCCGGGCTGGGTGCGGGCCAGCAGGCGTCCCTCGACCGTCCAGTGGTAGCGGGAGGTGTTGCCGAGCGGGTCGGTGATGGCGATGGGTCGGCCGAAGGCGTCGCGCTGGTACTCGGTCCGTCCGCCGAGCGGGTCCAGCGCCTCGGCGAGCAGGCCGTGCGGGTCGCAGCGCACCTGCGTGGTGCTTCCGAACGCGTTGGTCACACCGGTGAGGCAGCCGAGTTCGTCGTAGGTGAAGCGGGTCGTGACGCCAGCGCGGTCGGTGATCTCGGTGCGGTTGCCGCGCTCGTCGTACGCCTGGCGCCAGGTCCGGCCCTCCGGTGTGGTGATCTCGACCGGCAGGCGCAGCTCGTTGTAAGCGATCTGCAGGCTGGTGCCGTCGGGCCGGTCAACGCGCACTACATCGCCGCGCGCATCGAAGGTGTTGCGGGTGGTGTGGCCAAGCGGGTCGGTGTACGACAGCAGCCGCCCGTAGCGGTCGTGTTCGAGACGAACGGTGTGGCCGAGCGAGCCGGTGATCCGGGTGAGGTGCCGGTGCTCGTCGTAGTAGTACTCGGTGCGGGCACCCTGGCTGTTGGTAACGGTGGTACGGCGGTTGACGGTGTCGTAGCTGAAATCGGCGTCCAAGGCACCATTGGGGCCTCGGCCGTGGGCGACGCGGTCGTCCGCCCCGTACACGTAGGTGTAGCTGTGGCCGTTGCGGTCGGTCCAGGAGGTGATCCGGTTCCGCTCGTCGTATTCGTAGATCAGCGGCCGGCCGGAGGAGTTGATGATGTCGGTGAGCCGTCCGCGGATGTCGTAGCGGAAGCCCACCACGGTGGTGCCCGCGCCACGGTTACTGCCATCGAGCAGCCGCAGCTCCTCGATCCGCGGACCGACGGCGGTCTGCACGGCATCCACCGCGACGCGACGACCGCCCGACTGCCGGACCTCGACCGGCAGACCGTCGTCGTCATGCACGAACTCGATGCGGTGGCCGTTGCGGTCGGTCAGCGCGGCGAGCGGGCGGATGATCCCTGAGGACTGTGGCAAGGCGGGGAAGTGGCGTATCGAGCCGTTGACCGGGTCATCGATCCGGATCACGTCCTCGCCCCGGTCCCAGCTGAGCGGCCAGCGAGCGCCGTCCTCGGGCAACACGTGCTGGCCTGGCCCGGGAACGGGGTAGTGCAGGACTTGGCCGTCTTCACCCGCATAGTGGATCTGCTGGTGGTCGATCTGCAACCTCTGGGTGAGGGTGGCGGACCAGCCCGGACCGAACAGCGTGCCACCCTGGTAGCCGGAGGCGTAGGCGCGGCGGAGTACGAGCCGCAGCAAGCCGGGCAGGTCGAGATCAGTCGCGGAAGTGATCATCTGGCCCGAGACCACGTCGACCGGGTCGCCGCCAGTCTGGCAGCCGCTGTTGCCCTCGACGCCCTGGCCGCCGCCACGCCTGCCGGCCCCGAGATCCGGTTCACGTCCGCCGCCGTTGGGCAAGTGCGGGTCAGCGACAGGCAGATCGCCCGCGCGGCCCTTCGCGATGTTCTCGAGATCCTTGGCCGCCTCCGCTTCCTGCTTCGCTACCCGATCGGCGACCTTCATGGCACCGCTCTGGGTCTCCTTCAGGATGTCGTGGTATGCCTTGGAGAAGTCCCGGGCAAGAGCCTGCTCGGTCTTTTTCGCAACGTCCTCCAGCGCGTGGCTGATCTGCCCGCTCATGGCTGCGGCTCTCTCCCCCCAGGACAGTCACGCTGACACTGCGTCACGTTCAGGCTAGCAAAAAACGAACAGTCGTTCAGATCCTCCAGTTTCGCTCTGGCGTGCGCTTTCCATCACGGCCGCCGCAGCGGCGGCCAGCCTCCGGCACCTTCAGTCAGCTGGTGAGCCGTGCACTCGCAGCGGCCGCCTGTACGGGCGGAAGGCGGCCGCGGCCCTCCTGCTCTCGTTGGATGTCGCGCAGGCGGGCGAACCCGTCGGCCTGGCCGTTCCGGTCATGCGTCTGGTCGCAGTCCTGGACCCGGCCGGGCACCCCCGTTCCCTGTGGGGCAGCGACGCTGTCATTCGCTACCTCAGCACCCAGCGCACCACGCTCCCGGGTGGCGCTCCCAGCGCGGTCGACCCCGGCCAGGCCCAGGCAGCGCTGCGGGCTTCTCCACCGCTACGGCGTAACACGGGAGGGACGCCAGGACGGCCCGTCCCGGGGCAGTCAGCGCGTCGGGACGAGGTCTGTGGGCACTGGAGGCCTCGATGCCCGGCCAGAGGGCGAGGCGGCTGGTGTTCCAGCGGATCAGGACGTCGCCGTGAACCTTGTTGGCAGTGAACGCGCCAGCCGTGACCAGGCCCCAGGGTCAGCCGGTGACCCGCAGCTCGAGGAGGACCGAGGGCTTGCCGCTGGCGCCCGCCTCACCGATGGGCTTGTAGTCGTTCTTCGCGGCCTCGACGACGGTTTCCTTGTCACCGTTGCTCACCTTGGCCTCGACCGGGTGGTCCTGGGTCCAGATGCCATAGGCATCGGGCAGCTCGAGGGTCAGGTCGCCCTGCTTTCCGCTGACCGAGAAGCAGAACTGCTTCTGAGCGGTCCGCGACTCCACCATGATCGCGTACATGGACTTGCAGTCGGTCGGCATGATGTGACCGTCGCCCCGCTTGAGCAGGATCTGCTTCTCCTGGAAGATCTTCGCCGCTCCCGGGTAGGCGAAGTCCTCGACGGCGTAGGGCATTTTGTCGTCACCCGGCGCCGGGCTGGGCGAGGTGGTGGGGGAGGGGTCACCCGGAGCGGCATGCGCGGTGGCCAGCGTCGCGACTCCGGCGCAGAGCGCCAGCCCCCCCGCAGACGCCCGTCATGATGACGTTGCGACCGCCGACCGCGACGCCGCCGACGCCACCGAATCGGCCGCCCAGGCCGAGTTCAACGCCGACTACGCACGCACCTCCGCTGTCCAGGCCGACCGGTCGGCCCACGACTCCGCGATCGCCGCCGGCAAGAGCGCCAAGGAAGCCCAGGAACAGGCTTCCCAGGCCCGGCAGATCACGATGGACAGGCGCCGGGCTGAGGAAGCCGAAGCCCGCCGCCAGGCCGAAGCAGCACGCAAGGCACAGGCCGAGGCCAAGAGGAATACCAAGCACTGCCATTACATCCCCCGCCTCGGCTACTACCCCGACTGCCTCAAGGACGGCGGTGTCATGGATCCGCCGATCAACGTGGATCCGCAAGAGGCCGCCATGATCTACGGCGGACTGTGGACGCTCTCGGGCGGCAAGGACATCCAGGACTGCATCGAGAACCCCACCCTCGGCAAGTGTGCCTTCGCCGCCATGGTGGTCATCCCCGGCGTCGGCGAACTCAAGGCGGCCAAGAAGGTCGAAGAGGGCGTCGAAGGCATCGCCGAGGCCAACCGGGTCACCAGGACCAGCGGTGGCTGGCTCCCCCGGGACGCCGTGGAGAACCTGTACAAGGTCTGCACCAGGCCGAACAGCTTCCCAGGTACCACCCGGGTGTTGATGGCCGACGGCGCGACCAAGAAATCGAGGACGTGCGCATCGGGGACGTGGTCCTGGCCACCGATCCCGAAAGCGGCCGCACGGAAGCCCACACCGTCACCCACACGATCTACACGCCGGACGACACCGACTTCGCCGACATCACGATCGACGCCGGCGCGGCACGGATCACCGCGACCCAGCACCACCCCTTCTGGTCACCGAGCGCCCACCGGTGGATCGACGCGGGCACCCTCGCGCCCGGCCAGACGCTGCGCACCAGCGGCGGCAAGACCGTCACCATCGTCCACGTCCATCGCTACCATCGGCTCCACTCCGCGTACAACCTGACCATCGACAGCTTCCACACGTACTACGTGCCGGCGGGCCGCACGCCGGTACTTGTGCACAACTCGATGGAGGAGTGCTCCGACGCGGCTTTCCAGACAGTGCTTCATAACGAGCAGGAAATCCTCGACGGTAAGGCTAGCCACATCATTCCTGGAATGGATCCCAGGACGCCGGAAGGTGCGGACGCACTCGCCCGCTATGTGGATCACATTTTCAGCACACCTGGAACCCCGCTCCTCAATGGTGCAGGTGAGGCCTGGTACGATGCGGAAAGAGGGGTATACATTTTCCGGGGTGGCAATCCGGATCCCCCCAGCGGATCCGTATTCCGTGCTCCGCCGGAGTACTTCACCACAAAGACCGGAGTGCAGATCGAAAAATGAACCTCAATTGGACCGGCGAAGAGTACGAAATGCTCCTCGCGTCGCCACGTGAACACCATCTGGTACGTGACGCGATCGTGGAGGCGGTCTACGTCGTGGGTGAACTCCCCGATGTTGACTGTGTCGCACGGCTAGGGCGCACCAAGACCGAGGTGTATGACTTCCTCGAAAACTGGGGGGAATTCCTCGGCTCCCGGAATCTTTCGGTCCCTGATCTGGAACTCATCAGGTCGTGCTTCGCGGAGACACTCGACTTCTTCTCCGACACGGAATACCAGATGCGTACGGGCTGGACAAAGGAAGAGTCTTCCACCGTGTTCGCCGGCCTGCTGGCCGACCGGAAAAGGATCACCATCGAAAGGCAATGGGGTGAAGTCGTCCCCTGCCCCTGAACAAAGCACTGAGGGGGAGAATTCGCCGTAGCGGACGGTTCAGTATCTAGACGCTGTCCCATCCACCTCGGCGACGACCGGGGAGGGCCTTTGCCGAGGATTCGGCAAAGGCCCTTTCCGCGTCCGCCCAGCCTCTTCGTGTGAGAGCGGCCCGCATCTGCACGCCAACCAGCGTGAGATCACCTGGGTAAAGGTTCAGGAGAACAAGTCCCCGGCCGGCGATGGTCAGCAGCATGTGGTGAACACACTGAGGCTTTTCCAACCTGCTTGTGCAGCACGTCGGTTGGCTGCGGGTGGCGTGGGGGGAATGGTGAAGCTCCTGGTAGATGGGTTGTCGACCAAGATCAATCCGTCTGCCCGGAGCTTCACGTGCTTGTCTACCCATCGGGGATCGATCTGTCCAACTCGACCCTGCGCCAGCTGTCCGACCTGCTGAGGGCCCGGCGTCGTGAGCGCGGCACGCGCTGGCGCCGCCTGAGCGCGGACCGACAGGCTCTGCTCGCGCTGGCCCATCTGCGCTGCGGGCACACATACACCCAGCTCGCGGCTGGCTTCGGGATCGGGCTGGCTACCGTCTACCGGTACATCTCCGAGGCGGTGGAGGTCTTGGCCGCCCTCGGCCCCACCCTCCAGCAGGCTATGACCGTCGCCGTCAACGAGGCATTCGTGATCCTGGACGGCACCCTGCTTCACATAGACCGCATTGCCGCCGATCGCCGCTACTACTCTGGCAAGCACAAGTGCCACGGCATGAACGTCCAGGTCATCGCCGACGCGTTCGGGCGCCTGCTGTGGGCCTCACCTGCCCTGCCGGGTGCTGTCCACGACATCAAGGCCGCACGCACCCACGGCATCATCGTAGCGCTCACCCAAGCCGGCATCCGGACGTGGGCAGACAAGGGTGAGCGCCGGAACCCCGAGTGCATCGGAGGCGGGCAGCAGCCGTTGGCGCCGCTCGACGCGGCCACACCCCGCGACCGCCTTATCCACCAACTCCTGCGGGAACGCGCGGGGCTGTACCCGAATCGCGATCCGATCCGGCAACCGCTCATCCCACGACGACTTCATCCGTCCGGGGGCCTTGGCACACCACGCCCAACGACCCGAAAGCCGGAAAATCACCGGTATTGCGTCCAGTGCCCAACAGGCAAGGCTCGCCCCGTCGCGACGCCCGGCACGCCCTCTCGCCGCACCGGCCGCAAGCCCGAGTACGTCCGGTACGAGGACTTCCGGCCGGCACGCCGAGAGCACGCTCCCCCCAAACTCTCGGCTTCGCTCGAGCAGGGGGGACCCGATGCCGCCTTCCTTGACGCGCAAAACGTTGCCTGCTGGGGCACCAGCCAGCCGTTGACGCCGGTGTTCCAGATCTGTTGGCGGAATGTCCCACTCGACGCGCCGGAGGAGGAGATCGTACGGTCGCGCGGGACGTGTCGGACGGATCGGCTGCCGTGGCGCGTGACGGTCGTGTGCGGGAGCCGGTGCCCGGAGCAGGGTGGAGGCGCTTGATGGGCGGCAGGGATCCATGGGTACGGGAACTCCGCAGAACCGAACGGCCGGCGGCGCACGTGGTGTTCCTGCCGCACGCCGGCGGTGCCGCCACCTATTTCGCGCCGTTGGCGCACCACTTCCCGGGGGAGTTGGATCTCTCGGCCGTCCAGTACCCCGGGCGGCAGGAGCGGCTGACCGAGCCCCTCGTCCCCACCGTAGAGGGGCTTGCCGAGGAGCTGGTGCCCTCTCTTCGGAAGTATGCCGCCGATGAGATACCTCTCGTGCTGTTCGGTCACAGCATGGGAGCGAGCGTGGCGTTCGAGGCCGCCGTACGTCTCGCCGCCGAAGGCGCCGCAGCTCCGCGCCGGTTGGTCGTCTCAGGGAGCCCGGCGCCGTCGGCCCGCCGGAAGAGTCGCGTCCGCGGCTGCTCCGACCAAGAGATCCTCGAGGATCTCGCGGAGTTGGGTGGGACCGAGGGCGAGATCATCGACAGTCCGGACCTCATGGACCTGCTCATGCCGGCTCTGCGGAGCGACTACCGCGCGGCCGCTCTGTACCGTCCGGCGGTGCACTCCGTGGTGGACGCGCCCCTGCTGTGCCTCACCGGCGATCAGGACCCGTATGTCACCCAGGAGCAGGCCGCGGCCTGGCGGGCGCATACCTCCGGCGACTTTCGGATGGGAACCCTCCCCGGCGGCCACTTCTTCCTGAACGAGCACCGGGAGGCGGTGGCGCGCCTCGTGGCGGATCACATCGGCCGCACGCACGGCGACCGGGGTCCGGACGGCGGCGCCTGACGCACAGGCGGCTCCGCGTTTCCCCGTCCGCTCGGTGCGGCGATGGGTGCATGCGCCGGCGCACGCTGTGTGGCGGTGCGCCAGCCCGTGCGCCCCCCGCGCGTCCTGACGTCCCGCCGTCCCGGCTCCCCCGCGAGCTCCCTCGGCGACGCATGTCCGGACGACGGCGCATCCGACCGGGCCATGTGGGCCGGCCGCCGGGGCCGGCCAACTGCCGTGCGGTCGACGCGGCCTCCGTGGGCGCGCCGTCGGGCCGGTAGGGGCGGTCGTCGCGGATCTCGGCCGAGCCTTTCCCAGGGGCAGCCGTTTGGGCTTCGAATCCCGGGGCACACGCGAAGGCGGCGATCCAGCCAGGACCGTCATGGGCAGAGAGCCTGGCCGATTCACCCGGCGGCACGCACCGTGAACCACATCAGCACCTCCGTTTCCACTTCAGGGGGTTGCGGTCGCGTGACTCGCCGTGAAAACTGTGAACGGCATCAACCGGGACGAATGTGGTTGGAGTACGCATTGTGTTGAGTACCGGAACGTGCTTGCCGCATGTGTGTACCCTCGCAGTTCGTCCCCGGGCGTGCGGCCCGGCCTGGCCTGCTGCCCGTTCGTGCGTACTGGCAATGCCCCGCGCGGCGGCTGCCGCACAGGGGGCTTCTTCGGGGGATGAGTGATGCGGGCTTGGATCGCAGGAAAGATCGCGTCGTCCGTTACGGGACTGACGACACGCCGGGGCGTGAATCGCCGGTTGTGTTGAGCCGGTCCGGGTGATCCGGCCGGCGGCAGATGACTGCCGTGAGGTCCCGGGAACGCTGCCGGTCCACAGCGCCCGGCGCGCGGCCGGCACCGTGCGTTCAACCGGCTGGAGACTCGACGAGTCGAGCGTGCGCGACCGCGCAACGGTTGTTCGTCGGCGCGAGGCCGGATCGGTTCCCCATGCGCCCGGCGGCCGCCCCACCTGTGGCGGCTCCGAGCCCGCACATCCCCCCACCCCCAAAGGGAGACACGGTGACTAGCGACCAACTGACGCAGGATTCGTCGGGCTTCGACACACTGACCGACGCATGGCGCTCCTTATACGACTCCGGCCCCGTGCGGTACGACGACGGGCAGGGCGTGTGGCAGGTTCTGGACTACCAGGGCGTCAGCTCCGTGCTGTCCGACCCCGCGACGTATTCCTCGGACCTCTCCTCCCTCACTCCCACCCAGCAGGACTTCGAGGCCTTCAGGCAGGGCAACTTCGTCGGGATGGACCCACCGGAGCACCGCAAGCTCCGTACCCTGGTGAGTCAGGCCTTCACCCCGCGGGTCGTCCACGGGCTGGAACCGCGCATCGAGGCCGTATGCGCCCATTTGCTCGACGACGTCGCGGACCGCGACCGGTTCGACCTCGTCGACGCGCTCGCGTATCCGCTCCCCATCATCGTGATCGCCGAACTGCTCGGCATTCCCGCCACCGACCACCGGCTGTTCCAGGAATGGGCCGGCATCCTGTTCGGGGGCGACCAGCTCGGCGAGGCGCCCGATATGGCCGACCTGGAGAGAGCGCTGGAGGCCATCGCCCCGACCGTGCGCGAGATGAACGGCTATGTCCTGGACCACATCCGCCACCGTCGCGCGCACCCGGGGGACGACCTCACCAGCAGGCTGCTGACCGCGCAGGTGGACGGCGTCCGACTGGCGGATCAGGAGATCGTCGGCTTCGTGGCCCTGCTGCTGGTCGCCGGCCACATCACCACCACGGCACTGCTGGGCAACGCCCTGGTCACTTTCGACCGGCATCCCGGCACGCTCACCGCGCTGCGCGAAGCACCCGAAAGGGTGCCGGAGGCCATCGAGGAGGTGTTGCGCTGGCTGCCACCCTTCCCCGAACTGGGGCGCCGCACCACGCGGCCCCTGGTGCTCGGTGGACAGGAAATCCCCGTGGACAGCCTGGTGATGGCCCATCTGGGCACCGCCAACCGCGATCCCGCCCGATTCGCCGAGCCCAATGTCTTCGACGCGACCCGCAGCCCCAACCCGCATCTGACCTTCGGTCACGGTATCCATTTCTGCTTCGGCGCGCCGCTGGCCCGGCTGGAGGCGCGGATCGCGTTGAACCTCCTGCTTGAACGTTTCCGCACCCTGGACGTTCCGTCCTACGAGGACGTCGTCCACCAGAATCCGGCCGTGATCGTCGGCGTACGCCATCTGCCCGTCGAGGTGACGAGGCCGTAGGCGGCGTCCGGCCGACCCGCCGCGCCCGGCATGGCGGTTCGCGGCGCTTCCGGCCCGCCCAGGTGCGCCTCGTACCCCGCGAGACGCCCCTGCCACGCGAGACACGCACTGCACATCGCACGCTGATCCGGCGCGCAGCGCGGCCCTCTGGCATCCGCATGCCTCGGACCCGCACCGCTCACCCCTGGGCCCGCCTGCCGCCGCCCGGCCCTGCTACCGAGAGAGTCCCCTTCTCATGCCGTACACCCCTACCGCTCCGGTCGCCGATCGGCGACCGTCCCTCTCGCAGAGGGCGTTACAGAGCCGCCTGGAGACCCTTGCCCGCGCCCACCAGGTGCCCGGCGCCCAACTCGCCGTGCACACCGCCAACCGCACACTGAGCGCGTGGACCGGAACAGCCGACGCCGCCACCGGCACCCCGTTCACAGCGGACACGGCCGTTCCGCTCGGGTCGGTCACCAAGGTCTACACGGCCGCCGTCGTGATGCTCCTGGCCGACGACGGCGACCTCGACCCGGACGAGCCCGCCGCCGCGTTCCTGCCCGAGCTGCGCGAACTGCCCGAGGTGACGGTGCGCCAGCTGCTCAGTCATACCGGCGGCCTGCCCACCGGACCCGACTCGGACACCGCCGCGGGGACCTCGGCCTCCGGCTACCTCAGGCAGGTGTGCACCGCCCGGGACGCACTGTTTCCGCCCGGGGCGGCCTTCTCCTACTCCAACGCCGGCTATGTCGCCGCCGGACGGCTGGTGACGGTGGTGACGGGCATGTCCTGGCAGGAAGCCGTCCGCGCCCTTGTCCTTGAGCCTCTGGGGACCGTGCCGGCGTTCCTCGGCGACACCGCACCCGACCGCCGTACCGCCGCGGGCCATGCCCGCAACACCGCGTCCGGTCAGCTGCGCAGGGCCCACCAGAACCTGGCCCCGGTGGAGGCGCCGGCCGGCGGCCTGCTGGCCGGCGCCCTGGACCTGGCGGCCCTCGGAAGGGCTTTGACCGGACGGTCCGCCGCGTTGCCGGCCGCCGTCGCCGCGGCCATGCGCCGCCCCGTTCCCGCAGCGGCACCGGGGGCGCTCGCCGACGCCTGGGGGCCGGGTCTCGCGCTGTACCGGCAGGACGGCCGATGGTGGTGCGGTCACGACGGAAACGCCCAGGGCACGTCGTGCCATCTGCGGGCGGAGCCGGACAGCGGCGTGGTCGTCGCCTTCACCGGCAACTCCGCCGGCGCCACCGCGCTGTGGCACGACCTCGCCGACGACCTCACCGAGATCACCGGTGTGCGCGTGCCGACCGCTCCGGCACCCGCGGACCGGAGCGAGGCCGTCACGCTTCCGGGGTGTGCCGGCACCTACCGCAACGGCGGTACCGAGTACCGGGTCGCCCTCGATGAGCACGGCTCGCCCACGCTGTCCGTGGACGGCGACTGCCCGCTCCCGCTCGTCTGCTACCCGGATCTGACCTGTGATCTGGTCGACCCGGCCACGGGGCGGCGGGAGCCCGGCGGCCGGTTCCACCGTGACCCGGCCACCGGCGCCATCGACCGCGTACAGATCTCCGGACGCACGGCCCGGCGCGTCGGCGCCGTCTGACCCACGAGCCGCCGCCCCTCCCGTCCGTACGCGCGGACGGCACCGCAACCGCTGCGCCGGGCCCCGCTTTGCCCGGTCGCCCGTGTCCGCGCTCCCTCGTCCCCGGCCCGAAGGACCTCACCCATGACGGACCTGCACGACAAGCCTGCCTTCCCGCTGCCACGGGCCGGTCGGGCCACCCCGTCCCCGGAAGACCGTGCGGCCCGTCCGGCGCCGTATCCGCCGCTTCGCGACCTGTTCGCCGCCTGGGCGGCCCGGACGCCGCACGCCCCCGCGCTGACCGACGGCCGGCGGACCTGGTCCTACCAGGAGTTGGCGGCGCGAGCCGAGCGTCTGGCCGACGATCTGTTACGGCGCGGAGCCGCACCGGACCGGGCCGTGGCGCTCGTCCTGCCACGCTCGATGGAACTGGTCGCGGCGGAACTGGCCGTGGCCCGGGCGGGCGCTGCCTTCCTGCCCATAGACCCCGACTACCCCGCCGAGCGCCGCGCCCTGATGCTGGCCGACGCCACGCCCGTCGTGGTCCTCGACGACCTGGACCACGTCCGTGACGTGATGGGAGACGGCACCGCACCCCCGTCGGAGCAGGGAAGCCCGGCGGTGGACGCCGACCACGCGGCCTATGTCATCTACACCTCCGGCTCCACCGGAACCCCCAAGGGCGTCACGGTCACTCACCGGGGCATCGGCGGCTTCGCCGCGGCCGCCGCCGGGCACTATGCCGTGAGCCCCGGCGACCGTGTGCTGCAGTTCGCGTCCCCCAGCTTCGACGCCTCCGTCCTGGAGCTGTGCATATCCGTGCTGTCCGGCGCGACCCTGGTCGTCCCGCCGGACGGGCCCTGGCTGGGCGACGAACTCGCCACCGTCCTCGACGAGCACCGCATCACGCACGCCCTCATACCCCCGGCCGCCCTCGCCACCCTGCCCGACCCGGCACACGACGGCGGCGCGCCCCATCTGCGCACGCTGATCGTCGGGGCCGAGGCATGCCCGGCACCGCTCGTCGACCGCTGGGCCCCCGGCCGCCGCATGATCAACTCCTATGGGCCGACCGAGGCCACCGTCGTGGCCACCTGGACGGGACCGCTCGCCGCCGCCGGCGGCGCCCCGACGATCGGCACCCCGCTGCCCGGCACCGAGGCCCACGTGCTCGACGAGGCGATGCGGCCCGCACCGCCTGGAACGGACGGCGAGCTGTTCGTGGGTGGAGACGGTGTGGCCCGCGGTTACCTGGGCCGCCCGGGCCTGACGGCCACGCGCTTCGTCGCGAGCCCCTTCGGACCGCCCGGCGCCCGGCTGTACCGCACCGGTGACCGCGTACGCCGGACCGCCGACGGCGAACTGGAGTTCCTCGGCCGGCTCGACCGCCAGGTCAAGATCCGAGGCTTCCGCATCGAACCGGGGGAGATCGAGGCCGCCCTGCTCCGCCACCCCGGTGTGCGCGAGGCCGTGGTCGTGCTGCGCGAGGACGAACCGGGACACCGGCGGCTCGTCGGCTACGTCACGCCCACCGATGCCGGGGCCCCACCGCAACCGGCACAGGTGCGCACCGCGGTCGCCGGCGCCCTGCCGGCCCACATGGTGCCCTCCGCCGTCGTCGTCCTGGACGAACTGCCGCTCACCCCGCAGCACAAGGTCGACCGCCGGGCGCTGCCCGCACCCGGGCCCACACCCGCCTCGGGTCACCTCCCGCCGCGCACCGCGGGCGAGCGGGCCCTGGCCGCGATCTGGTCGGACGTGCTCGGGGCCGACGCCGTCGGCCCCGAGGACGACTTCTTCGACCTGGGCGGCGACTCGATCCTGGCCGCCCGGGTGCTGTCCCGCGTCCGCGAGGAGCTGGGCGTCCGGCTGTCGGTCAGGGACGTGTTCACCGCGCGGACGGTCGCCGCCCTGGCACCGCTGCTGGACGATCCGGCCGACGCCGCGCCCGCGGACCCGATCCCGGCCGTCCCGCGCGACCGGCCGCTGCCGCTGTCGAGCGCCCAGCGACGGCTGTGGTTCCTCGACGACCTCACCCCGGGCGGCACCGAGTACAACACCGGTGTGGTGCTGCGGCTGCACGGACCGCTGGACACCGAAGCGCTGCGCCGTGCTCTGCGACGGCTCGCCGTCCGCCACGACTCCCTGCGCACCACGTTCGCCACCGTCGACGGCCAGGGCGTGCAGCGAGTCAGCCCCAGCGCCGTCCTCCCGCTGCGTACGACGGACCTTTGCGCGCTGCCCGCCGGCCGGCGCGCCGAGGCCGCCGAACGTCTGTTGACCGAGGAGCTGAGCCACCCCCACGACCTGTCGACGGGACCGCTGACCAGAGCCCTGCTCGTCCGCCGCGCGCTGGACGACCATCTGCTGCTGCTCGCCCAGCACCACATCGTCACCGACGGCTGGTCGGTGGGCGTCCTCACCCGCGAGCTGGCCGCGCTCTACGAGGCGGAGGTGTCCGGCGAGCCCGACACCCTGCCGACACCGGCCGTGCAGTACCCGGACTTCGCCGTATGGGAGCAGGCACGGCGCTCCGCGGGCGGCGACGCTGCCGACCTCGCGTACTGGAAGCGCCACCTGTCCGGCATGCAGCAACTGCAGCTTCCCACCGACCGGCCCCGCCCCGCGGTGCGAACCACCGCCGGGGCGGCGCACCGCCATCGCCTCCCGGCGGACCTTGTCGCGCGGCTGCGGCACCTGGCCCAAGGACGGGGCACCACCGTCTTCACCCTGTTCGCCGGAGCCGCGGCCCTGCTGTTCTCCCGGTACTCGGGGCAGCGGGACGTGGCGTTCGGCACCGTCACCAACGGGCGGAACCGCCGGGATCTGGAGGAGGTGACCGGCTTCTTCGCCAACACCGTGGTGCTGCGCGGCGACGTGGACGACACCGCCACGGTCGACCGGTTCCTGGACACCATGCGGTCCACCGTGCTGGACGCCTCCACGCACGACGGCGTCCCCTTCGACCGCGTGGTCGAGGAACTGGCCCCACCCCGCGAGGCCAGCCGTACCCCACTGGTGCAGGTGCTCGTGGTCCAGCAGACCGCTCCGGCCCATCCGCCGCAGGCCGGGGGAGTGTGCATCGAGGACCATCCGCTGCCCCGCCCGGCCGCGCGGTTCGACCTCGTATTCGAATTCACACCCCGCCCTGACGGCGGATGCGAACTGACGGTCGAGTACAACACGGACCTGTACGAGGCTCGCACGGTGGCCCGGATGGGCCGGCATCTGCACCGCCTCCTCGAGGGCATGGCGGACGGCCCGCACCGGACGCTGGGAGAGCTGCCGCTGCTGTCGGAGGACGAGCGGCGGACCCTGCTGGAGTCGTGGAACCCTCCCGTCCACGCCGAACACGGCACGGGGGGCCGCACCTTGCCGGCGCTGTTCGAGGCGCAGGTGGCCCGAACCCCCGACCGGACCGCCGTGGTCTGCGGCACGGCCCGGCTGGACTACGCCGAGGTGAACCGGCGTGCCAACCGGCTCGCGCGGCTGCTGACCGCCCGCGGCGCGGGCCCCGAGACACTCGTGGCGCTCTGCCTCCCCCGTTCCGCCGACCTGCTGCCCGTCCTGTGGGCCGTGCTGAAGTCCGGCGCGGGATACCTTCCGGTGGACCCCGGCTACCCCGCCGACCGCATCCGTTTCATGCTGGCCGACGCCGCTCCCACCCTCGTCGTCGCAGCCCGCGACACCGCGGGCGCGCTGCCCGATGGCTGCGAGGCGCTCCTCCTGGAGGACTGCGGCGACGACGCCTTGGACGGCGCCGGCGCGGACCCGGCGGCCGACACCGCCGGCGCCCACGACGTCCCGACGGACGCGGACCGGCCCCGGCCACTGGACCCCGACCATCCCGCGTACGTCATCTACACCTCGGGCTCGACGGGCCGCCCCAAGGGTGTCGTGGTCACCCACCGTACGGTGGCGGCCCTCGCCGACTGGGCGGCGCGCCGGTTCGGCGCCGACCGGCTGGCCCACGTGGTGGCCTCCACCTCGCTGAACTTCGACGTGTCGGTCTTCGAGATGCTCTGCCCGTTGCTGGCCGGTGGCACCGTCGAGGTGGTCACCGACCTTCCGGCGCTCGCCGACGCGCCGGCCCCCCGGCGTGCCGGACTGCTCAGCGGCGTGCCGTCGGTCATCTCCCGGTTGCTCACCGCGGGCGCCGCCGTCGAGCCGGACACCGTCGTCCTGGCCGGGGAGGCGCTGCCCGCGCAGACCCTGCGCGACCTGCGCGAGGCCACGCCCGCCAGCGAGGTGGCCAACATCTACGGGCCGACCGAGGCCACCGTCTATGCCACCGCCTGGTTCGCCGGAGACACGCTGCCGGAGCAGGCTCCGCCGATCGGCAGGCCCGTGGCCCGCACCCGCACCTACGTGCTTGACCGGATGCTGCGCCCACAACCCCCGGGCGTGACAGGGGAGTTGTACCTGGGAGGCGGAGGCCTGGCACGCGGCTACCTGCGACGTCCGGGCCTGACCGCCGCCCGGTTCGTGGCCGACCCCTTCGGCGCGCCGGGGGGCCGCATGTACCGCACCGGGGACCTGGTGCGGTGGACGGCCGACGGCGAGCTGGAGTACCTCGGCCGGATCGACCAGCAGGTCAAGGTGCGCGGTTTCCGTATCGAACTCGGCGAGGTGGAGCAGGCGTTGCGCCGCTGCGAGGGCGTGGCCGAGGCGGCGGCCACCGCCCGTGAGAGCGACGGCCACCGCCGCCTGGTCGGCTATGTCGTACCGGCGCCGGGAGCGCGGGTGGAGCCGGAGGCGGTGCGCCGTGCCCTCGGCCGCACTCTGCCCGACTACATGGTGCCCACCGCCGTTGTCGTCCTCTCGGACCTGCCGCTCAACCCCAACGGCAAGCTGGACCGCGGACGGCTTCCCGAGCCCGGGCCCGCCGCGCACGCCACACGCCACGTCGCCGCGCGCACCGCCACCGAGCGGACGCTCGCCGCGATCTGGGCGGCCGTGCTGCGAGTGGAGCGGGTCGGTGCGGACGACAACTTCTTCGCCCTCGGCGGCGACTCCATCCTCAGCATCCAGATGGTGGCCCAGGCGCGGCAGGCGGGTCTCGCGGTGACCTCCCGTGACGTCTACCGCCACCAGACGGTCGCCGCCCTGGCCCGGTGCGCGGACGCCGCGAGCAACCACCCGCCTTCCGCCCCGGCCGAAGTCCGGCCCACCGGAGCGGCACCGCTCACGCCCATCCAGCGCTGGCTGTTCGCGAGCGCCGCCGAACGAGCCGGCCACTTCGCCCAGACGCTGTCGGTGGAACTCACCCACGGTGTCGAGAGGGTGGCGCTGGAGAACGCCCTGAACGACGTGGCCGACCACCATGACGCCCTGCGCTCGCGCTTCCTCACCGGTGAGGGTGAGGCGGACGTCCGGTGGCACATCGACCCCCACACCTCCCGCCTCCACCTGCGGCACCACACCGGCCCGGACACCGACGCCCCGCACCTGGGCCCGTTCGACCTGTGCCATGGCCCGCTCCTGCGAGCCGTCCTGCACGACCGGGGAGACGGCAGGGCCCCGGTCCTGCACCTGGCCGTCCACCACCTCGTGGTCGACGGTGTCTCCTGGCGCGTCCTGTTGGAGGACCTGGACCGGGCCTACCGCGCCCGCCGTAGTGGCCGCGACGGGGCGGCGGCGCTGCCAAGGAAGACCTCGGCGCTACGGCACTGGGCCCGGAGTCTGGCCGCGCACGCGGCCAAGGGCGGGTTCGACGACGAACGGGCGTACTGGTCCGAGGCCCTCGCCGGTGCCGAGACGGCGCTTCCCACGGACATGGCCGGCCCCAACACCTACGACTCGGCCCGCGAAGTCACCGTGCGCCTCACCCCGCAGGACACCTCCGCTCTTCTGCGCACGCTGGCGGAGACCTACCGGACCCAGGCCAACGACGTGCTCCTGAGTGCGCTCGGGCGGGTGCTGTGCGCCTGGACCGGACACGACCGGGTGGTGGTGGACGTCGAGGGACACGGCCGCGAGGAGCTCTTCACCGACATCGACACGAGCCGCACCGTCGGCTGGTTCACCACCCGCCACCCCGTCGCGCTCGGCGCCGCGCCGGACGCCGACTGGGACGCCGTCATCAAGCAGGTCAAGGAGCAGTTGCGTGCGGTGCCCCGGCACGGCATCGGCCACGACGCCCTGCGTTACCTGGCCCGCCCCTCCGCACCGGCCCCCACCCGGGCCGCGCAGATCAGCTTCAACTATCTGGGACGGTTCTCCCTGCCCACCGCGCCGGACAGCCTGTACCAGCGCCCGTTTTGCCCGCTGGAGCTGGACGCCGACCCGCTGGCCGTACGCCCGCACGCCCTGGAGGTCGTGGGACGGCTGGACGGCGACGCGCTGGAGTTCACCTGGTTCTACTCGGCGCAGCTGCACAAGGAGACCACCGTCGCCTCGCTCGCCCACCGGTTCGCCGAGGCGCTGTCGTCCCTCGCCGGGCACGCCACGCGACCCGGCGCCGGCGGGCACACCCCGTCGGACTTCCCCCTCGCCCGGCTCGACCAGGCCGCAGTGGACCGGATCGCGGACGGGGACCCCGGCGCGGTGGAGGACGTCCACGCGCTCACGCCCACCCAGGCCGGCATGCTCTTCCACGGACTGTCCCAGGACGACCTCGGCGTCTACTTTCAGCAGCTGACCTTCGTCCTGGACGGCGTGGCCGAACCGGACACCCTCGCGGCGGCCTGGCAGCGGGTCACGGACCGCACGCCGGTCCTGCGCGGGCGGGTGGTTTGGCGGGACGTGCCCGAGCCGGTGCTGGTGGTGCAGCGCCACGCACCCGTGCCGGTCACTCACCTGGACTGGCGCGGCCTGTCCGGGCCCGAGCGGGAGAGCCGGCTGAGGGAACTGCTCGACCGGGACCGCGAGCTCGGCATCGACCTGGCGAAGGCCCCGCTCCAGCGGCTGGTGCTCGCCCAACTCCCCGACGGGCGCCTGCGGGTGGTGTGGTCCTTCCACCATCTGGTCCTCGACGGCTGGAGCCTGTTCCACGTGCTGTCCGACGTCTTCGCGTGCCACAGTGCGCTGTCCGCCACCACGGGGGACGGCGGCACCTCGGCGGACGACATCCTGCCCGCCCGGCGACCGTTTGGCGACTACGTCGCGTGGCTGGGTGACCGTGACCACGCGGAGGCCGAACGGCACTGGCAGGACCGCCTGACCGGCCTGACCGATCCCACTCCGCTGCCCTACGACCGCGAGCCACGCGAGACCCACCGCGCGGAGTCCACACGCGCGGTCCGCGTGACGGTGCCCCCAGGCACCACCCGCGCCCTGGAGGGGCTGGCCAGGACGGCGGGCCTGACCCTGAACACGCTGGTGCAGGGCGCGTGGGCGCTGCTCCTGGGCCGGTACGCGGGCCGCGACGAGGTGATCTTCGGCACCACCGTCTCCGGACGCCCTCCCGAGCTGCTGGGGGCCGAGGCCATGACCGGTCTGTTCATCGCCACCCTGCCCACCCGGGTCATCGTGCCGCGCACCGGGACCCTGCTCTCCTGGCTGGAGCGGCTGCAGCAGGACCAGAGCGAGGACCGGCGCTTCGACCACGTGCCGCTCACGCGGATGAAGGCGCTCACCGAACTGCCCGAACGGGTACCCCTGTTCGACAGCATCGTCGTCTTCGAGAACTACCCCGTCGACGACGCGCTCGCCGCCGCGCACGGACTGCGCCTGAGCGACCTCGAGGGCATCGAGACCACCAACTACCCGCTCAGTCTGGTGGCCTACCCCGGCACGGAACTGGCCCTGCGCCTCGGCTACGATCCCCGGCTGTTCGACGCGGCCACCGTCGCCCGCATGGCCGAGTACCTGACCGTACTGCTGGAGGGCATGGCCACCGGCGCGGCACGCCCGCCCGCCCGGCTGCCGCTGCTGACGGCCGAGCGTCGCGCACAGGTCGTCCACGAGTGGAACGACACGGCCACCGGCACGCCCGGGACGACGGTGGCGGACCTCTTCGCCGCGCAGGTGGCCGCCACACCCGGCGCCATCGCCCTGGAGTCCGGGGACGAACGCCTCACCTACCGGGAACTTCAGGGGCGGGCCGAAACGCTGGCCGCCCGCCTCGCCGCGCTCGGCGTGGCGGCGGAACGCCCGGTGGGCGTGCTGATGGACCGTTCGGTCACGCTGGTCGTCGCCCAGCTCGCGCTCGCCCGCACGGGCGGGGTGTACGTCCCCCTGGACGGCAGGGCGCCGCGCGAGCGGCTGCGGCGGATGGTGACCGAGGCGGGCGCGCACCTGCTGCTCACCGACGCCTCGTGGGAGGAGACGGCACACGCCGTGCTCCCCGGCGGACCGATCCTGCGGCCGGACCGCGACGACACCGCCCCCGTGCCGGTGTGCCCGGCCCTTCCTCCGGTGGACCCGGACAACGTCCAGTACCTGATGTTCACCTCCGGCTCCACCGGCACGCCGAAGGCCGTCGCGGTGCGCCAGCGGGACGTCGCCGCCCTCGCCCTCGACCGTGCCTTCGCCGGCCACGATCGCGTCCTCGTGCACTCGCCGCACGCCTTCGACGCCGCCACCTACGAGATGTGGGTGCCGCTGCTGCGCGGCGGCACGGCCGTCCTGGCGACGCCGTCGGACCTGGACGCGGCAGCCGTGCGGCACGCGATCACCGCGCAGGGCGTGCGCTGCCTGTGGCTGACCGCCGGCCTGTTCCGCCTTCTGGCCCAGGAGGACCCCGCCTGCCTGCGCGGTGCGCGGGAGGTGTGGACCGGCGGCGAGGCCGTGCCCGGTGCCGTGGTGCGCCGGGTCCTGGACGCCTGCCCGGGCCTGACCGTCGTCGACGGCTACGGCCCCACCGAGACCACCACCTTCGCCACCCGCCGCGCCTTCCGCGCGGGCGACCCGCTTCCCGCGGCGCTGCCCATCGGCCGTCCGCTGGACGACACCCGGGTGTACGTGTTGGACGAAGCGCTGCAGCCCCAACCGCCCGGTATACCCGGCGAGTTGTACATTGCCGGAGCCGGAGTGGCCCGCGGCTACGCCGGGCGGCCCGGTGCGACGGCCGCGCGCTATGTGGCCGACCCGTTCGGGCCGCCCGGCGGGAGGATGTACCGCACCGGCGACATCGTGCGGTGGAGCGCGGAGGGCGAACTGCACTTCGTCGGCCGGGCCGACGACCAGATCAAGATCCGCGGGTTCCGTGTCGAGCCGGCCGAGATCGAGGCCCGGCTCACCGCACAGCCGGCCGTCGCCGAGGCGGTCGTGTCGGTGTACGAGCACTCCGGACGCAAGCGCCTGGCGGCCCACCTCGTCCCGGCCCGGGGCGCCGCCCTGCCGGGCCCGGCCGACCTGCGTGCCCATCTGTCGGCCGACCTGCCCGACTATATGCTGCCGGCCGCGTTCGTGATGGTGGCGGAACTGCCCCTGACCGCAAACGGCAAGGTCGACAGGCGCCGGCTGCCGGCACCCGACTGGTCCTCGGCCGGCGACACGCCCTACCGTGCCCCGCGCACCGAGGCCGAGCGGGTCCTCGCCGGTATCTGGGCGGACCTTCTCGGCATCGAACGAGTCGGCGCCGACGACAACTTCTTCATGCTGGGCGGCGACTCGATCCTCAGCATCCAGGTCGTCTCCCGCGCCCGCACCGCCGGTCTCGCGCTCACCCCCCGGGACCTGTTCCGGCACCCGACGGTCGCCGCCCTGGCCGCCGCGACCGGCACCGCCGCCCCCGTCGCGGGCACCGCGCGGGTGACCGGGGAGGTGGCTCTCCTCCCCATCCAGCACTGGTTCCTCGACGCGGCGCCGCCACGCCCGGAGTTCTTCGACCAGTGCGTGGTCGTGGAGACGGCCGGGGTCCCGGATCCGGACACCCTGCGCCTCGCCCTGACCGCCCTGTGGGCCCACCACGACGCCTTGCGCTCCCGTTTCTCAGCGCAGCAGGACGGGTCCTGGCGCCAGTACTGCCTCGCCGCCGACGCCGCACCGCCGGAGCTGCTGGTGGTGTGTGACCTCACCGGGCTCGACGCGGCGGCGGCCGAGGCGACCGAGGCCCGCCTCACCCGGGAGGCGCACGCCGGGTTCCGGCTGGACACCGGCCCGCTGCTGACCGCACGGCTGTTCACGGGCGGTGGTACCCGGCACGCCCGGCTGCTGCTCGCCGTCCACCACCTGGTGGTCGACGGCGTCTCCTGGCGGATCCTGCTGGAGGACCTGGAGACCGCCTACCGGCAGGCACAGGAGGGGGAGCCGATCCGGCTGCCGAAGCGCACCACCTCCGTCCAGGAGTGGGCGCGACGGCTGCGCGCGTACACCGCTGACGGCGGCTTCGCGGCGCGGCGTGAGCACTGGGAGGCGGTGGCCCGGCACAGCGCGGCACCGCTTCCGGTGGACCTGGACGGCGGCAACACCGTGGCGGACGTAAGGGCGGTGACCGTCCGTCTGGACCGGCGGCGTACCGACGACCTGCTGCGGAAGGTGCCGGGTGCCTACCAGACCCGCATCGACGACGTCCTGCTGACCGCGCTCGGCCGGGTCCTTGCCGCGTGGACCGGACGGCGCACCGTCGCCGTCGGCCTGGAGGGGCACGGCCGCGAGGACCAGCTCTTCGACGACATCGACCTGTCCCGTACCGTCGGCTGGTTCACCACCCTCTTCCCGGTCGCCCTGGAGGTTCCCGAAGGGGAGTGGGGCACCGCTCTGAAGTCCGTCAAGGAACAGCTGCGGGCCGTACCGGACCGCGGACTCGGCTACGGCGCCCTGCGCCACCTGGCCGGTGACGAACGGCTCATCGGAGCGCCGGCGCCCGGGATCAGCTTCAACTACCTCGGCCGTTTCGACTGGTCCCCCGAGCGCGGCGCCCTGGTCGCCGGGGTGCCCGGCGGCCTGGGCGGTGAGGAGGCACCTCAGTCGCAGCGCCCGCACCTGCTGGACGTGGTGGCCCGCGTCGAGGGCGAGCAGTTGGAGATCACCTGGCACTACAGCATCGGTCGGCACCGCAGGGAGACGGTCGCCGCCCTCGCGGACGGCATGCTGCGGGCGCTGGAGGAGATCGTCGCCCACTGCACGCTCCCCGAGGCGGGGGGCCGCACCCCGTCCGACTTCCCGCTGGCCCGGCTGGACCAGGCGGCCCTGGACCGGGTCGTCGGGGACGGCCGCGCGGTCGCCGACCTGTACCCGCTGACACCGATGCAGGCGGGCATGCTCTTCCACAGCCTGATGGACCCGGACGGCCGCACCTACGTCAACCAGGTGCAGCTGGTGCTGTCCGGCGTCACCGACCCGCACGCGCTCGCCGAGGCGTGGCAGCGGACGGCGGACGCCAACGCGATCCTGCGCACGCGGCTGGTGTGGCAGGAGACCGCCGAACCGCTGCAGGTCGTGCAGCACCGGGCCCTCCTGCCCGTCACCCACCACGACTGGTCAACGTGGCCGGCCGAGCGGTGTGAGCGCGAACTTGCCGCGCTGCTGGCCGAGGACCGGCAGGCCGGCGTCGACCTGACCGCGGCGCCGCTGACGCGACTCGCCCTGATCCGCCTGTCACCGGATCGGGTGCGGATGGTGTGGACGTTCCACCACATCCTGCTCGACGGATGGAGCGCCGCCCAGGTGTTCGACGAGGTGTGCGAACGGTACGCGGCCCTGACGTCCGGCCGCCGCGCGGAGATTTTTGGCCGGGCGCCCTTCGCGGAGTATCTGCGGTGGCTGGCCCGGCAGGACGCCGCGAAGGCCGAACAGTACTGGCGCGGCACGCTCGCGGGATTCTCCGCCCCCACCGCGCTGCCCCGCGACCGGCGGCCCGCCGAGGCACACCGCAGCTCGTCGTCGGGTTCGGTGCGCGTGACGCTCGACGCCGGTGTGTCGGCGTTGCTGCGGGAGACGGCGGCGCGGGCGGGACTGACCCTGAACACCGTGATCCAGGGCGCCTGGGCGCTGCTGCTGTCCCGCTACGGCGGCGGAGACGACGTGGTCTTCGGCACGACCGTCTCCGGGCGCCCGGCCGAGCTCTCCGGAGTGACATCGATGGTCGGGGTGTTCATCAACACCCTGCCCACGCGGGTGCGGATCGACGAGCGGCGCGAGCTGCTGGAGTGGCTGCGCGACCTGCAGGCCGCCCAGTCGGAGTCGCGCCGCCACGACTTCGTCTCCCTCGCCCAGCTCCAGACCTGGAGCGAGGTGCCGGGCGGGACGAACCTCTTCGACAGCATCGTGGTCTTCGAGAACTACCCGTTCGACCGCGAGACCCCGGCCCGGCACGGGCTGGCCCTGGAGGAGGAACGTGACCTCGAGCCCACCAACTACCCGCTCGGCGTGGTCGTGGCGCCAGGCGACACCCTGGCCGTCGCGCTGGACTACGACCCGGCCGCCTTCGACGCGGCCACCGTCGAGGGGCTCGGCGCGAGCCTGAGGACGCTGCTGGCGGAGATGGCCACCGATCCGGCTCGTCGGCTGGCCGACCTGGCGCTGCTCGACGCGGCCGAGGGCCGACGCCTCGTCGACCGTTTCGGCGGGCCGGTCGCGCGGGCACCGCGGCGGACCCTGCCCGAAGTGTTCGAGGAGCAGGCCGCACGCACGCCCGACGCCCCGGCCCTGAGCGCGGGTGCCGAGCGACTGACCTACCGGGAGCTCGATGAGCGCTCCAACCGGCTGGCGCGGCTGCTGACCGACGCCGGGGCCGGGCCCGAGCGGTTCGTCGCCCTGGCACTGCCCCGCACCACCGAGCTGATCGTGGCGATGCTGGCGATCCTGAAGAGCGGCGCCGCCTACCTGCCGGTGGACCCCGGTTATCCGGCCGAGCGCATCGCGTTCCTCTTTGACGACGTCCGGCCCGGCGCGGTCCTGACGACCACCGAGACGGCAGGCCGGCTGCCGGAGGGACCGTTCCAGCGGATCGTGCTGGACGACCCCGTGTGGGCCGAGCGCCTGGCCGCCGCGTCCCCCGTCGGCATACGCGACGACGAGCGGCACGGAACCCTCCTGCCCGGCCACCCCGCCTATGTCATCCACACCTCCGGCTCGACAGGCCGCCCCAAGGGAGTCGTGGTCGCCCACGAGTCGGTGGTGGCGCTCACCGACTGGGCCGCAGCCCGGTTCGCGGACCGGGGGCTCGGCCATGTGGTTGCGTCCACCTCGCTCAACTTCGACGTGTCGGTCTTCGAGATCCTCTCCCCGCTGCTGTCCGGCGGCAGGGTCGAGTTGGTCCGGGACCTGCTGGCCCTGGCCGAGCGCCCCGGGCCATGGAGCGCGGGACTGCTCAGTGCCGTGCCGTCCGCCCTCGGCCGGCTGCTCGCGGAGGGCACTGTCCGGGTCACCGCGGACACTGTCGTCCTGGCCGGCGAGGGCCTGCCCGCGCGGACCGTCCACCACGTGCGCGCGGCGGTCCCCGGCTGCCGGGTGATGAACATCTACGGCCCCACCGAGGCCACCGTCTACGCCACCGCCTTCACCTGCGACCCGGCGGAACCCGACCGTGTCCCGCCCATCGGCCGCCCCGTCGGCGGCGCCCGCGCCTACGTCCTCGACCCCCGGCTGCGTCCCGTGCCCCCTGGAGCGCCGGGCGAGCTGTTTCTCGCCGGGACCGGCGTGGCCCGTGGCTACCTCGGCAGGCCCGGCCTGACCGCGTCCCGGTTCCTCGCCGACCCCTTCGGCCCGCCCGGCACTCGCATGTACCGCACCGGAGACCTGGTGCGCTGGACCGCGGACGGGGACCTCGTCTACCTCGGCCGCACCGACGACCAGGTCAAGGTGCGCGGCTTCCGCATCGAACCGGGCGAGGTGGAGGCCGCGCTGGCCCGGCATCCGCAGGTGTCGGCGGCGGCGGTCCGCGTGGTCGAGCACGACGGCCACCGGCGGCTGGTGGCCTACGCGGTGCCCCGGGCTCCCGAGGCCCCGGACCCCGCCGCGCTGCGCGCCTTCCTGGCCCGCACGCTCCCCGACCACCTGGTCCCCTCGCTGGTGATGCCCCTGGAGCGGCTGCCGCTCGGAGCCACCGGCAAGCTGGACCGGCGTGCCCTGCCCGAACCAGTGTGGGCGTCCGCCCCGACCGCCGGTGGTGACCGGTCTCCGCGCACGGACGCCGAGAGGACGCTCGCCGCCATCTGGTCCGATGTCCTGGGCGTGCCCGAAGTCGGCACGGACGACAACTACTTCGCGCTCGGCGGCGACTCGATCCTCGGTATCCAGATCGTTTCCGCCGCCCGCCGCGCCGGTCTCGCGCTGAGCCCCCGGCACCTCTTCCGGCACCAGACCCTCGCCGAACTGGCCGCGGCGGCCGATGACCTGCCGGTCCCGGCCACCGAGGCCGAACAGGGCGCGGTCGTGGGGGAGGTGCCGCTCACCCCCGTACAGCACTGGCTGTTCGACACGCTCACCGGCGACCCGGCGGCCTTCACCCAGGCGATCTCCTTCCACCTGGCCGACGACACCGACAGGGCGCTGCTGAAGGCCGCCCTGGCGGCGGTGCTGGAGCAGCACGACGCGCTGCGTCTGCGGTTCGAGCGGTCCGGCGACGGGCGATGGCTCCAGCGCGGCACCGCGCCCGGTGACGCACCGCACCTGGAGGTGCGCGAACTGCCGGGCGCCACCTTCGAGGACGTCGACAGGGAACTGCACCGGCTGGCCGCCGGCTTCGACCTGGCCCGAGGCCCGCTGCTCAAGGCGGCCCTGTGCCGCCCGGGCGGCGGCCGGCGCCCGGTGCTGCTGCTGGCCGCTCACCACCTGGTGGTGGACGCGGTGTCCTGGCGGGTGATCCTGGAGGACCTGGACGGCGCCTACCGGGCTCTGAGGGCCGGGAACGCGGTGGACCTCGGTCCGAAGACGACGTCCTTCCGCGCATGGGCCACCCGGCTCGCCGCGCACACCGTGGCCGGCGCCTTCGACGACGAACTGGCCCACTGGCAGGGCCTGGAAGGGGACCCCGGACTTCCGGCCGATATCGCCGACGGCGGCAACACCGCGGCGGATGAGGACACCCTCACGGTGACCCTGGACGACGATGAGACCCGCCGGCTGCTCCAGGACGTGCCGGACGTCTACCGCACCCGGATCAACGACGTCCTGCTGTGCGCCCTGGGCCGGGTCCTGACCCGCTGGACGGGACGGGACCGGGTGACGGTGGCCCTGGAAGGACACGGCCGGCAGGACGTCTTCGGCGACGTCGATCTGTCCCGTACGGTCGGCTGGTTCACCACCATGTACCCCGTCGCCCTCCACGTTCCCGGCGGCGCGGACACGGGCACGGCCCTGAAGTCCGTCAAGGAGGGCCTGCGTGCCGTGCCACGGGGCGGAATCGGCTACGGGGCGCTGCGCCACCTGCACCCCACGGCCGGTCCGCGGCTGCCGGACCTGCCGCAGATCGCCTTCAACTACCTCGGCCGGCAGGACCGGCAGGCGGCGCCCGGCGGTCTGCTGCACACGCGGTACGGCTCCCTCGCGGGCGGCATGGACCGGGCGGGGACAAGGCCCCACCTCGTCGACGTGGTCGGCCGGGTCGCCGACGAACGGCTGGAGTTCGCCTGGTCGTACTCCCGCCGGGTGCACCGGCGCGACACCATCGCCCGGCTCGCGGCCGAACTGGCCGACGAACTGCGCCGGATCGTGCGCCATTGCGCCGAGCCGGGCGCGGGCGGCCGTACCCCGTCCGACTTCCCGCTGGCCCCGCTGGACCAGGCAGCCGTCGACCGGCTGGTGGGCACGGGACGCGAGGTGGTGGACGTCTATCCGCTCACCCCCACCCAGACGGGCATGGTCGTCCACGGCCTGGACGAGCCCGGACAGGGCCTGTACGTCGAGCAGATCACCTTCGTGATGGACGGGGTGCGCGACAGCCGACTGCTGGCGGCCGCCTGGCAGCATGTGGTCGACCGCACGCCCGTCCTGCGCACGGCCGTGGTGCTGGACGCAGTGCCCGTCCCCCTCCAGATCGTGCGGCGCACCGCCACCGTGCCCGTCGCCGAGCACGACTGGAGCGCCCTGACGCCGCCTGAGCGCGCCACGGAGCTGGAGCGGCTGCTCGCCGAGGACCGGGCCCGTGGCCTGGCTCTCGACCGGGCGCCCCTGCTGCGGCTGGCCCTCGTCCGGCTGGGCCCCGAGGAGGTACGGGTCGTGTGGACCTTCCACCACGTGCTGCTCGACGGGTGGAGCGTCTTCCACGTGCTCTCGGACGTCGCGGCCTCCCACACCGCACTCGCCCGGGGACAGGAGCCGCGCCTGCCGGAGCGCCGGCCGTTCGCGGACTACGCCGCCTGGCTCGCGGGCCGCGACGCCGGCCGGGCCGAGGAACACTGGAAGCAGGTCCTCGCCGGTCTCGCCGCCCCCACGTCGCTGCCCTATGACCGCAGGCCCGCCCATGGCGCCGCGGCCCGCTCCGGCACCTGGCTGTCCAAGCGGCTCGGGGAGGACGAGACGGCCCGGCTCACCGACTTCGCGCGCCGCCACCGCCTCACCCTCAACACCGTGGTGCAGGGCGCCTGGGCGCTGCTGCTGTCCCGCTGGAGCGGCGAGCGAGAGGTGTGCTTCGGCACTACTGTCTCCGGGCGGCCCGCCGACCTGCCCGGCGCCGACACCATCACCGGGCTGTTCATCACCACCCTGCCCGCACGGATCACCGTGGACGGCGACGCACGGCAGGACGCGTGGCTGCGTCAGGTGCAGACGGCGCGGGCGGAGGACCGTCGCTTCGACCACGTGCCGCTGACGGACCTGCACGGCTTTACCGAACTGCCCCCGGGAACAGCCATGTTCGACAGTCTGCTCGTCTTCGAGAACTACCCGGTGGGCGAGACGACGGCCGGCGCGCAGGGTGTACGCGTACGGGATCTGGATGCGCGGGAGGCCACCAACTACCCGCTCACCGTGGTGATCTCGCCCGGTGACCGGCTCGCCGTCGAACTGGGCTACGACCCCCGCTACTTCGAGGAGGCCACGGCCCGTTCCCTGGCCGCCCAGCTGCTGCACACCCTGCACGTGCTGGCCGCCTCGGAGGGCACCGCCCGCCTGGACGCGGTGGACGTGCTGCCGCCCGAGGAGCGGGCACGGCTGCTGCGCGGTCCCGTGCGCCCGGTCGCCCCACCGGCCGCCCCGGCCGGCCTGGCCTCCCTCGTGGAGGCCGCGGTGGACCGGACGCCCAGGGCCCCGGCGCTCAGCGCACCGGGCCTCACGCTGTCCTTCGCGGAGGTGGAGGCACACGCCAACCGTCTGGCACACCGGCTCATCGCCCGTGGCGCGGGCCCCGGCGACATCGTCGCCCTGGTCCTGCCGCGCTCCGCGGACATGCTGATCGCCCAGCTCGCGGTCGCGAAGGCGGGCGCCGCGTTCCTGCCCGTGGACCCCGGTTACCCCGCCGAGCGGGTCGCCCGGATGCTGCGCGACGCGGCCCCCGCCGTGACCCTCGACGCCGCGGAGGTCGCGGACCTGCTCGCGGCGCCCGCGGACGGTGGGCCCGAGCACCGCCCCACCGACGCCGACCGGGTCCGGACGCTCGACGTCGACGACCCGGCCTACGTCATCTACACCTCCGGTTCCACCGGAACCCCCAAGGGCGTGGTGGTCACCCACCGTGGCCTGGCGCCGTTCTCCGCCGCGGAGGCCGAGCACTACCAGGTGGCGCCCGGCGACCGCGTCCTGGCCTTCGCCACGCCCAGCTTCGACGCCTCGGTGCTGGAGCTGTGCATGTCCCTGCCGCACGGTGCACGCCTGGTCGTACCACCGCCCGGGCCCCTTCTCGGCGCTGAGCTGGCCGAGGTGCTGCGCGTCGAGCGCATCACCCACACGCTGCTGCCGCCGGCCGCGCTCGCCACTCTGCCTCCGGACGCCCCTGGCACGCTGCCGGACCTCAGGACCCTGGTGGTCGGCGCCGATGCGTGCGGACCGGAGCTGGTTGCCCGCTGGGCCCTCCACCACCGTATGGTCAACTCCTACGGACCGACCGAGGCGACCGTGGTCGCCACCTGGTCCGGCCCGCTGCAACCCGACGGCGCGGCGCCGCCCATCGGCCGCCCGCTGCCCGCCACGGGCGCCTATGTCCTCGACGCCCGCCTCAGGCCGGTCCCGGAGGGAGTACCGGGCGAACTCTGGCTGAGCGGACCGTCGTTGGCGCGCGGCTACCTCAACCGCCCCGGCCTCACCGCCACCCGCTTCGTCGCCGATCCATTCGGCCCGCCCGGCGCCCGCATGTACCGCAGCGGCGACCTGGTGCGGCGCGACGCGCGCGGCGAACTGCACTACCTGGGCCGTAGCGACCACCAGCTCAAGCTGCGCGGCCACCGCATCGAGGCGGGCGAGGTCGAGGCCACTCTGACGCGCCACCCGGCCGTGCTGGACGCGGTGGTGAGCGTACGGGAGGACGAGCCGGGCCTGCCACGCCTGGTGGCGTACCTGCTCGCCGAGCCGGGCGCCGAGCGGCCCGCCGCCACGGAACTCAGGGCCCTGGCCGCCGCCACCCTGCCCGGTCACATGGTCCCCTCGGCATTCGTGGTGTTGGACCGCTTTCCTCTCACCGAGAACGGAAAGACCGACCGGGCCGCACTGCCCGCGCCGGCACCGGCCGAGGACGACACGACCGGCCGCGTCGCCCCGCGCACCCCCACCGAGGAGGCCCTGGCCGCCCTGTGGGAGGAGGCCCTGCATGCTGCCGTGGGCGTGGAGGACGACTTCTTCTCGCTGGGTGGCGACTCCTTGCGCGCCCTGCTCATCGCCTCCCGGGCCAACGACGCGTTCGGCGTGACCCTCACGCCGCGCGACGTCCTGGTCTCCCGCACCGTCGCCGCCCTGGCGGACGTGGTGGAGGAGCAGGTACTGAGCGAACTCGAACAGGCCGCACGCGGCGACCGCGACCCCGACGAACGGTGAGGACCCGACGACCATGACGTCTTCGAAGCGAAACCGCGCCGAGGCCCTGCCCGCCGACCTGCGGGAGGCGCTGCGGCGCCGGCTGGCCGGGCGGGCCGGCACACCGGATACGGCGGCTCGGCAGGGTATCCCGCGCGCCGATCGCACCCGGCCGCTGCCCCTGTCCTTCGCCCAGCAGCGGCTGTGGTTCCTGGACCGGCTGCGCCCCGGCGACGCCCGCTACAACAGCGCCGTCGCCCTGCGGCTGACCGGCCCGCTGGACCGTGAGGCTCTCTGCCGCGCACTCGAGACGGTGGTGGAGCGCCACGAGGCGCTGCGCACCACCTTCGACGAGAGGGGCGGCCGGCCGGTGCAGACGGTGCACCCGGCCGGCCGGGTCCCGCTGCCGTTACGGGTCATCGACGCGCCGGAGCACCAGGCGGCCGTCGCTGTCCGGACGGCGCTGCTCGACGAGTACACGCGTCCGTTCGACCTGCGTACCGGTCCACTGCTGCGCGCCCTGCTGCTGCGCGAGACGGACGCCTCACACGTCCTGCTCCTGACGGCACATCACATCGTCACCGACGGCTGGTCCATGGGCGTGCTCCTCGAGGAGCTGTGCACGGCCTACGACGCCCTGGCCCGCGGCGCGCAGCCGCAGCTCGCTCCGGTGGCGACACAGTACCCGGACTACGCCGTCTGGCAGCGCGAGCACCTGTCCGGCGCCCGGCTGGAGCGTGAACTCGCCCACTGGTGTCGGACGTTGTCCGGTGCCGTGCCGCCGGAGCTGCCCCTGGACCGCCCGCGCCGCGGTGAGGAGTCGGGAGCGGGTGCGGTCCACACCTTCACCGTGCCCGCGGACACCACCGACCGGCTGCGGCAGCTCGCCGCCGAGCAGCACACCACCCTGTTCGCCTCGCTGACCGCCGCCTGCCAGGCCCTGCTGGCCCGCTGGTCGGGGCAGGACGACATCACGGTGGGCTCCCTCACGCCCGGCCGCTCCCGCACCGACCTCGAGCGGGCTGTCGGCTTCTACGCCAACACCGTCGTCCTGCGCACCCAGGTCGACACGGCCGGCACCTTCCGCGACCTGCTGGCGGCCACGGCCGACACCGTCAACGACGCCTTCGCGCACGGCGACACGCCGTTCGAGCGGCTGGTGGAGGCCGTCGGCACGCGCCGCGAGGCGGGCCGCAACCCCCTCTTCGACGTGATGGTCCTGCTGCACCCGGCCCCACCCGCCGCACCCGCCCCGGACGGCCTGGCCACCTCCCCGGTCACCGTGCCCCGGCAGGCGGCCACCTTCGACCTGAGCGTGGAGTTCGTACCCGACGGGGAGGGGCTGACCGGCTTGCTGGAGTACCGCACCGACCTGTTCGACCCGCCCACCGCGACCCGGATGGCGCACCAGCTGCTGCGGATGCTGGGGGGCGTCGCCGCCGAACCGGACCGGCCGCTCGGCGCGCTGCCCCTGCTCTCCGCGCGTGACGTACGGCAGGTCACCGAGGAGTGGAACGCCACCGCGCGTCCGGTCCCCGACACGACCGTTCCGGCTCTCTTCACCGAGCAGGTCGCCCACACCCCGCAGGCCACGGCGCTGGTCGCCGGCGACCAGCGGCTGGACTACGCGACGCTCGACGCCCGCGCCAACCGGCTCGCCCACCACCTCGTCTCCCTCGGCGCGGGCCCGGAGCGGCTGGTGGCGCTGCGGCTGCCGCGCACCGCCGACATGATCACGGCGATCCTCGCCGTCTGGAAGTCCGGCGCCGGCTATCTGCCGCTCGATCCGGCCCTCCCCGAGGAGCGCGTCCGATTCCTGCTGGACGACGCAGGACCGGAGCTGGTCCTCGACGAGGCCGCGCTGCGGGCGGTGCCCGCCACCGCCCCGGACACCGACCCGGCCGGCACCGACCGGCTCGCCCGGCTGGACCCGGAGAACACCGCCTACGTCGTCTACACCTCCGGCTCCACCGGCCGGCCCAAAGGCGTCGCCGTCTCGCACCGGTCCCTGGCGAACCTGCTCGCCGGGCACCGTGAGGGATTCGTCGCCGAGGCCGGCGGCGGTCCGCTGCGCGTGGCGCTGACGGCGTCGTTCTCCTTCGACACCTCGCTGGAGGGTGTGCTGCTGATGGCCGACGGCCACCCGCTGCACCTGGTCGACGAGACCACCCGGCTGGACGCGGCCGCCCTGGTGGAGTACGTCGTCGAGCACCGCATCGACTTCCTCGACCTCACCCCCTCCTACCTGCGGCAGCTGCTGCCCGCCGGGCTGCTCGGCGACCCGCGCCACCAGCCGAGGGTGCTGATGCTCGGTGGCGAGGCGGTCGGCCCCGGCCTGTGGCGGGAGCTGGCCGGGCGCCGGGACGTGGCCGCGTACAACTTCTACGGCCCCACCGAGTGCACGGTCGACGCGCTGGCCTGCCGCATCCAGGGCGACGGCCGCCCGCTGGTGGGCCGGCCGCTGCGCAATGTGCGGGCCTACGTCCTCGACGACCGGCTCCAGCCCGTGCCGCCCGGCGTCGGCGGCGAGTTGTACCTGGCGGGCGAGCAGGTGGCCCGCGGCTACACGGGACGCCCCGGCCTGACCGCGGCCCGTTTCGTGGCCGACCCGTTCGGGCCGCCCGGCCGCCGGATGTACCGGACCGGCGACCTGGCCCGCTGGACCGCCGACGGCCGGCTGGAGTACCTGGGCCGCGCCGACGACCAGGTCAAAGTGCGCGGCCACCGCATCGAGCCCGGGGAGATCGAGGCGGCCCTGCTGGCCCTGCCGGACGTCACCGCCGCCGCGGTCGTCGCGGTCCCCGACCCGCACGGCCATCTGCGACTGGCCGCCTACCTCGTGCCCGCCGCGGGCGCCCCGCGGCCCGAGGCCGCCGGGCTGCGGGCCGCCTGCCGGCGCGTCCTGCCCGACCACATGGTGCCGTCGTCGTTCACCGTGCTCGACTCCCTGCCGCTGACCACCAGCGGCAAGCTCGACCGCCGGGCGCTGCCCGCCCCCGACCTCGACGCCGCACCGCGCGCAGGGGAGTTCGTCGCCCCGCGCACCCCGGAGGAGGGGACGCTCGCCGCCATCTGGTCCGAGGTGCTGGGAGTCGCGAGAGTCGGCGTCACCGACAACTTCTTCGAGCTGGGCGGCGATTCCATCCTCAGCATCCAGGCCGTCTCCCGGGCCCGCGCCGCCGGCCTCCACCTCAGCTCGCGCGACGTCTTCCGCCACCAGACCGTCGCAGACCTCGTCGCCGCAGCGGCCCGCCGGACCACCGCGATACCCGCGCCCCGGCGGCCCCACGACCACGGGCCCGCACCGCTGACCCCCGTCCAGGACTGGTTCTTCGCCGCCCACGGCCCGTTGCGGCACTTCAGCATGTCGATGCTTCTCGACCTGCCGTACGACCTCGACGAGCAGGCCCTGGAACGCTCCCTGGAGGCGGTGGCCGCCCATCACCCGGCCCTGCGTACCCGGTTCACCCGCTCCGGAGACACCTGGGAACAGCAGCCGGGCGTCGGCCCCACCAGCGGGCTGCTGACCCGCCACGACCTGTGCGTCCTGCCCGCGGCCGACCTGGCCGCCGCCCGCGCCGAGGCCGCCGACACAGCCCGCGCGGCCCTGGACCCCGCCACCGGCTCCTTGCTGCGCGCGGCCCTGCTGCTGCCCCCGGCAGGCGAACGCCCCCAGCTGTTCCTGACGGCCCACCACCTGGCCGTGGACAGCGTCTCCTGGCGCATCCTGCTCGCGGACCTGGAGCGGGCCTACCGGCAGGTAGCGGCGGGCGACCAGGCCCGACTGGAGTCCGCCACCACACCGTTCACCCACTGGGCCGCCCATCTGTCCGGGCGGGTGCGCGCCGGAGACCTGGACGACGACCTGCCGTACTGGAGGCGAGAGGCCGCCACCCCGCGCACCCTTCTGCCCGTCGACCGCACCGGAATTCCCCTCGCGGGATCGGTGCGCACCGTGCGGACCCGGGTGGACCGCGCCACGACCGAGGCGCTGCTGCGCCGGGTGCCCGGCGTCTACCGCACCCAGGTCAACGACGTGCTGCTCAGCGCGCTCGGCCGGGTGCTCGCCGACTGGGCGGGCACCGAGCGGGTCACGGTCGCCCTGGAGGGGCACGGCCGCGAAGACCTCGGCGGTCGGGGGGCCGACGAGGCGATCGACGTGTCGCGGACGGTGGGCTGGTTCACCACCCGGTACCCCGTTACCCTCGCCCCTGCCGGACCCTCGCGCGCGCCGGACTGGGGTGCCACGCTGAAGGCGGTGAAGGAGCGGCTGCGGGCGGTGCCCCGCCGCGGTCTGAGCTACGAGGCTCTGGCGCGTCTAGGCTCACCCGACCCCGCTGCCCGCGCCCTGCGCGAACTGCCGCTGCCGCAGGTCTGCTTCACCTACCACGGACAGTGGGAGGCGTCCGATGGGGGGGACTTCGCGCCCGCCGCCGAGGTGCCCGGCCGCGACACGGCGGCCGATGCGCCCCTGGACCACCTGCTGGACATCTCGGCCGTGGTCTCCGGCGGCGAGCTGGAGATCACCTGGCACTACAGCGACCAGGTGCACCACGCCGAGACCGTGTGGGGGCTGGCGGACGGCATGGTCCGGGCGCTGGTCTCGATCACCGAACACTGCGCCGGGCCGGACGCCGGCGGCCGCAGTCCCTCCGACTTCCCCCTGGCCCGCCTCGACCAGGCCGGTGTGGACCGGCTCGTCGGCGACGGCCGCGACGTCGAAGACCTGCTGCCGCTGACGCCGCTGCAGGAGGGCATGCTGTTCCACCGCCTCGTCGGTGGCCCGGACGACATCTACGTCGACCAGGCGGCCCTGCTCCTGGAGGGGGTGGCGGACCCGCACGTCTTCGCCCTGGCCTGGCAGCGGGTGACCGACCGCACGCCCGCGCTGCGGACCTGCGTGGTGTGGGAGGACGTGCCCGTGCCGCTGCAGGTCGTCCACCGGGCCGTCAGTGTGCCGGTGGTCCACCTGGACTGGCGGGACATGAGCGAGGAGGAGCGCGCCGAGCGGTTCGCCCGGCTGCGCTCCGACGACCTCGCGAGCGGTCTGGAGCTCGGTGCGGCGCCGTTGATGCGGCTCACCCTGGTCCGGCTGCCCGATACGCGGCTGCACCTGCTGTGGACCTCCCACCATCTGATCCTTGACGGCTGGAGCCTCGCCCAGGTGCTCACCGAGGTGTGCGAGGAGTACGCGGCGCTCACCGCCGGAAGCGAGCCGCGGCCACCCGTGCGCCGCCCGTTCGGTGATTACGTGCGCTGGCTGGCCGACCAGGACGCCGACGCCGTGCGCGCCCACTGGCGGGGTGTCCTCGGCGGCTTCGCCACCCCGACGCCGCTGCCCGTCGACCGCCCTTTGCACGAGGCCCACCAGGCGCGGTCGGCGGACGTCCACACCGCCGAACTGCCTGACGCCGTGTCACGACAGCTGGCGCGTACCGCCCGGATGGCAGGGCTCACCCTGAGCACGGTGGTGCAGGGGGCCTGGGCGCTGCTCCTGGCCCGCTACAGCGCGGAGTCCGATGTGGTCTTCGGCACCACGGTCTCCGGACGCCCCGACGACCTCCACGGCGTCGAGTCGATGGTGGGCATGTTCATCAACACCCTGCCCACCCGCGTCCAGGTGGACGGCCGCCGCCCGGCCGCCGCCTGGCTGCGCGAACTCCAGGACGCCCAGGCGGAGTCGCGGCGCTTCGCCGCCGTCTCCCTGGCGGAGCTGACCTCGCTGAGCGACGTGCCGGCCGGCACCCCTCTGTTCCACAGCATGGTCGCCTTCGAGAACTACCCCTTCGACGAGGCCCGCACGGCCGGCTCGGGCGTGCGCCTCGTGGACGTCGCCTCGCGGGACGCCACCAACTACCCCCTCGTCCTGCGCGCCTACCAGGGCGAACGGCTCGGCTTCGACCTGGCCTACGACCCCGGCCTGTTCGACCCCCCGACCGTACGGGCACTCGCCGACCGGTTGTGCCTGCTCCTCGCCGAGATCGCCGCCGGTCCCGAGCGGCCGCTGCGCACCCTCGCCTGGACGACGGCCGAGGAACGGCACCGGATGCTCGTGGAGTGGAACGGTGCGGAGCAAGGGCGCCCCGGGGAGAGCCTGGTGGACCTGTTCGAGGCCCAGGCCGCCCGGGTCCCCGACGCGATCGCCGTCACCTGCGGGGACGATCGTCTCGACTACGCCACCCTCGAGGCCCGCGCCGCCCGGCTCGCCCACCGGCTCGCGGAGTCGGGCGCCGGGCCCGAGCGCTACGTGGCCCTTGCCCTGCCCCGCTCCACCGACCTGGTCGTGGCGATCCTCGCCGCGCTCAAGACGGGCGCGGCCTACCTGCCGATCGACCCCCGCTCACCCGCCGAACGCGTCGCCCATCTGCTCCGGGACGCCGCCCCGGTGATCCTGGTGACCACCACGGAGTCCGCCGAACTGGCCGGGGGCACGCCGGTGCCCGCCCTGTTCCTGGACGACCCGTCGGTGCGGGCCGACGTGGAGACGCGTCCAGCCACCGGCCCGGACCGGGCCCTGCGCCCCGCTCCGGAATCACCCGCCTACGCCATCTACACCTCGGGATCCACCGGCCGCCCCAAGGGCGTCGTCATCCCCCACGCCAATGTCGTCCGGCTGTTCACGCGCACCCGACCCTGGTTCGGATTCGACGAGCACGACGTGTGGACGCTGTTCCACTCCTACGCCTTCGACTTCTCCGTGTGGGAGCTGTGGGGCGCCCTGCTGCACGGCGGCCGGCTCGTCGTCGTCCCCGACGACGTGGCACGCTCCCCGGAGGAGTTCCTGCGTCTGCTGGCGGACGAACGCGTCACGGTCCTCAACCAGACGCCGTCGGCCTTCCATCCCCTGGTGCGCGCCGACGCCGAACACCGCGACGTCAGCGCACGCTTGACCCTGCGCACGGTGATCCTCGGAGGGGAGGCCCTGGACGTCGGGAGGCTGGCGGACTGGTACGCCCGCCATCCCGACACCGCGCCGCGACTCGTCAACATGTACGGCATCACCGAGACGACGGTGCACGTCACCTATGCGCCGCTCGACCGGGCGACGGCCCTCGCGGGCACCGCGAGCCCCATCGGATCGGGCATCCCCGACCTGCGGATCCACGTCCTCGACGGCGACCTCGCTCTCGTACCGCCCGGAGCCCTGGGCGAGATGTACGTGGCGGGGGAGGGCCTCGCGCGCGGCTATCTGGGCCGGCCTGGGCTGACCGCGACCCGCTTCGTCGCCGACCCCTTCGGCCCACCCGGCAGCCGTATGTACCGCACGGGCGACCGGGCCCGGTGGCGGTCCGACGGCACGCTGGAATACCTGGGCCGCGCCGACCAGCAGGTGAAGATACGCGGCTACCGCATCGAGCCCGGCGAGATCGAGGCCGCCCTGCACACCCACCCGGGCGTCGGTGCCGCCGCGGTCGGTGTGTACGAGGACGCCTCCGGAACCCGACGGCTGGTCGCGCATGTCGTCGGCACCCTCGGCGGTGAGCACACCGGCCCACCGTCCGCCGCCGAGTTGCGCGCCCACCTGGAGCGCCTGCTGCCCGCACACATGGTGCCCGCCGCCTACGTACCGATGGCGGCGCTGCCGCTCACCGTCAACGGCAAACTCGACCGGCGTGCCCTGCCCGCCCCCGGACCGGACGGCTTCGCCACCGGGGCCGACCGTATCGCGCCGCGCACTCCTGCCGAACGCCTGGTCGCTGCCTCCTGGGCGGATGTCCTGGACACCGACGAGGTGGCCGCGGGCGACGACTTCTTCGCCCTGGGCGGCGACTCCCTCCTCGCGGTCCGCGTCACCGCCCGCCTGCGTGCGGCCTTCGGCGCTGACGTGTCGCCCCGACTGCTGTTCACCCACCCGACGGTCGCCGCGCTGGCCGCCGCCCTCGGAGAGCCGCCCGCCGCGACGAGCCTCCCGGCCGACACCATCCCGGCCGCGGACCCCGCAACCCCGCCGCCGCTGTCGTACGCCCAGCAGCGCCTGTGGTTCCTCGACCGCTTCGACCCCGGAAGCACCGAGTACACGACCCTGTCCGTGCTGCGGCTGCGCGGTGCCCTCGACGACAGGGCCCTGCGCGCCGCCCTGGACGGCCTGGTCGCCCGGCACGAGGCGCTGCGCACCACGTTCGCCGAGCAGGACGGCCATGCCCGGCAGCTTGTGCACCCGCCGTACCCGGTCGAGGTGCCCCTCGACGACCTCACCGGAGCCAGGGACGCGTCGGCGGCCCTTGACGCGCTCCTGGAACGCGAGGCGGGCCGCCCCTTCGATCTTGCCGCCGGGCCCCTGCTGCGCGCCCGGCTCGCCCGCGTCAGCACGGACGAGCACGTGCTCGTCCTGGCCGTCCACCATATCGTCGTGGACGGCTGGTCCATCGGTGTCCTCGGCCGGGACCTGGGCGAGCTGTACGCGGCGGCACAGCAGGCCCGATCCGCCGTGCTACCCGAACTGCCCGTGAGGTACACCGACTTCGCCGCCTGGCAGCGGGGCCGCACCGACCGTGCCGAGCAGGACCTCGCCTACTGGCGACGGGCGCTGGACGGGCTGATCCCCCTGGAGTTGCCCACCGACCGCCCTCGCCCGGCCGTCCGCACCCGTGAGGGGGCCCTGGTCGCCTTCGCCCTGCCCGCCGCGCTGACCAACCGGCTCCGCGAGAGGGGCCGCGACGCCGACGCCACTCTCTTCATGATGTTGCTGACAGGGTGTCAGCTCCTGCTGGCTCGTTGGACCGGTCAGGACGACGTGGCCGTCGGCACGGTGACCGCCGGTCGCGAACGTGCCGAACTCGACGACGTGGTCGGCATGTTCGTCAACACACTGGTCTTGCGCGGCCGGATACGTCCCGGTCTCACCTTCCGCGAACTGCTGGCCGAGGTCCGCACCACCGTCCTGGAGGCGTTCGCCCACCAGGAAGTGCCCTTCGAGCGGCTCGTGGACGCCCTCCAGCCCGAACGGGACACCAGCCGCACCCCCCTCTTCCAGGTCATGGTGGCCCTGCACAACCTGGGCGCCGAGGCACCCCGCCTGCCGGGACTCGAGGTGGAGCCCGTTTCCCCGCCGGTGCGGCACGCCACCTTCGATCTCGCCTTCGACTTCGTCGAGGGCGACGACGGCGTGACCGGCTACCTGGAGTACAACACCGACCTCTTCGACGCGGACACGGCCGAACACCTGGCGGCCCGGCTACGGCTCCTCCTGGAGGCCGCCGCCGAGGACCCGGACCGGCTTGTCGGCGCACTGCCGTTGATGACCGCCGCCGAGCGGCATCGGGTGCTGGGGGAGTGGCAGGGAGACCGGCTGCCGGTGCCGGACGCCGTCCTCCCCGCCCTGTTCGAGGCACAGGCCGCCCGCACCCCCGACGCCACCGCCCTGGTCGCCCGGGACGCCACCTTGGACTTCGCCGCCCTCAACGAGCGCGCCAACCGGCTGGCCCACCACCTCATCGGCCTGGGCGTCGGAGCCGAACGGGTCGTCGCCGTCCGCCTGCCCCGCACCTCCGAGCTGCTGGTGACGCTGTTCGCCGTGCTCAAGGCGGGCGGCACCCTGCTCTGCCTGGACCCCGACCTGCCCGAGCAGCGGACCGCGTTCCTCCTCCGGGATGCCGCGCCGCACACCGTCCTGACGCCCGACGCGCTGCGCGAAGTGCCCTGGGACCGGCTGCCGGCCCACGACCCCGTCGACGCCGACCGGCTCGAGCCGCTGCGCCCCGAGAACACCGCCTACATCGTCTACACCTCCGGATCCACCGGCCGCCCCAAGGGGGTCGTCGTGGAACACCGCCAGCTGGCCAACCTCTGCCACGACCACCGGGAAGGACTCGTCGCCCCGCACACCACGGACGGAAGCCGCCTGCGTGCCGCGCTCAGCGCCTCGTTCTCCTTCGACACCTCCTGGGAGGGCGCTCTGTTGCTCGCCCTCGGCCAGGAGGTCCATCTGGTCGACGAGGACGTCCGCCTGGACCCGGAGGCGTTCTGCGCCCAGGTGGCCGAGCGGCGGCTGGACCTGGTGAACGTCACCCCGTCCTTCCTGCGCGAACTGACCTCTGCCGGGCTCCTCGCGCCCGGCCGCCACCACCCGCGCCTGCTGCTGGTGGGCGGCGAGGCGGTCGGAGCCGCCGCCTGGCGGGAGTTGTGCGCGGCCGGGAACGACCTCGGCGTCACCGTGTACAACATGTACGGGCCCACCGAGTGCACCGTCGACGCCGTCTACGGCCGCTGCGCCGACCGGCCCGACCGCCCGGTCATCGGCCGCCCCGGCCGCAACCTGCGCGCCTACGTCCTGGACGGGGCCCTGCGCCCGGTGCCGCCCGGCACGCCGGGCGAACTGTACCTGGCGGGTGCCCAGGTGGCCCGCGGCTACCTGAACCGTCCCGGCCTGACCGCCTCCCGCTTCCTCGCCGATCCGTTCGGCGCGCCGGGAGAGCGCATGTACCGAACGGGCGACCGCGCCCGCTGGGACGCGCAAGGGCTGCTGGAGTTCCTCGGACGCGTCGACGAGCAGGTGAAGATCCGAGGCTTCCGCATCGAACCCGGTGAGGTCGAAGCCGCGCTCCTCGGCCACGAGGACATCGCCCAGGCCGTGGTCACCGCCCGCGAACACGCAGGTCGGCTGTTGCTCGCCGCCTACCTGGTGCCTGCCGGGGACCGCGTCCCGACGGCCCATCAACTGCGGGTGCATCTGCGGCGGACGCTGCCCGACCACATGGTGCCCGCCGCGTTCGTCCCGCTGGACCGGATTCCGCGCACCACCAGCGGAAAGACCGACCGACGCGCCCTGCCCGCCCCGCCGGCGCAGCCGGACAGCGCGACGCGCTACGTCGCTCCCCGCCCCGGCACCGAGGAGCGCCTGGCCGCCATCTGGGCGGATGTCCTCGGCGTCGAGCGGGTGGGCGCACAGGACAACTTCTTCACGCTGGGCGGTGATTCGATCCTCAGCATCCAGATCGTCTCCCGTGCCCGCCAGGCCGGACTCGCCCTGACGACCAAGGACGTCTTCCGCCACCAGACCGTCGCCGAACTCGCCCTGCGCGTCACCGAGAGGGCCCCCCGTTCGGTCGCAGCCGAGGCGGCCCCACCCGCCGAGGCACCGCTCGCCCCGATCCAGCGGTGGTACCTGCACGGCCGCCGCCCGGGCGACCCGCTCCGGTTCACCATGACCCAGCGTCTTGAACTCGCCCCGGATGTCGACGCCTTGGCCCTGCGGCAGGCGGTCGAGGCCCTGACATACCATCATGCGGCTCTGCGCACCCGGTTCCGCTTCACCGGCACCGACTGGCACCAGGAGGTCCTGCCCGAGGCGCCGGGCGGCATTCTCAGCCACCACGACGTGGCGGCCCTGGACGCCGCTGCGCTGGAAGCGGAGGTACAGCACGCGGCGGAGGCGGCGCAGGCATCGCTCGACCCCACCGAGGGCCGGGTCGTTCGGGTGCTGCACTTCGACCGCGGCCCGCGCCGCCCGGCGCAGTTGCTCCTCACCGTCCACCACCTGGTCGTGGACGGTGTCTCCTGGCGCATCCTGCTGGCCGACCTGGAGAAGGCGTACGGTGCCTCCGTCTCCGGTCGGCCCGTCGCCCTGCCGCAGGTGGGCACCGCGTACGGCCACTGGACGCACCGGCTGGAGCGGCACACCCGCTCCGGAGGCTTCGACGCCGACCTGGAGCACTGGAGGCGTACCGGCGCCGCCCCGGCCGCCCTGCCGGCCGGCAGGCCCGGGCCCAACACCCACGGCACCGCCGCCACCGTCACCGTGACGCTGGATCGCGAGCAGACCAACGCGCTGCTGCGTCAGGTCCCCGACGTCTACCGCACCCAGGTGAACGACGTGCTGCTGAGCGCGCTCGGCCGTACCCTGGCCCGCTGGTGCGGACGCGACACCGTCCTGGTCGGCGTGGAGGGCCACGGTCGCGAGGACCTCTTCGAGGACGCGGACCTGTCACGCACCGTGGGCTGGTTCACCGCGGAGTTCCCGCTCGCTCTGACCGTGGCCCGTGACGCGGGCTGGCGCGAGAACCTGCGCTTGGTCAAGGAGCAACTGCGCGCCGTACCCCTGCACGGTCTGAGCCACGGCGCGCTCCGGCAACTGCTGCCGGACAGCCCGCTGGCCGACGCGGCACCCCAGGTCGGGTTCAACTACCACGGCCAGTGGGACGCGGGCGCCGCCGCGGAGCCCGGCGGCCTGTACCGCGGCGCCCTGCCGCCGGCCGGCCGCGACACTGACCCCGAGGAACCCCGCCCCTACCTGCTCGACGTCACGGGCGTGGTGCAGGACGGCCGGCTCGAACTGGGCTGGACCTACCCCACCGCCGTATATGACGAGTCCCTGGTGCGCGAGCTGGCCGAGGAGATGGCCACGGCGCTGCGTGAGATCGTGGCGCACTGCTCGCTTCCGGAGGCGGGCGGCCGGACCCCGTCCGACTTCCCGCTGGCCGGACTCACCCAGGACCAGCTGGACCGGCTGGTGGGCGACGGGCGGCACGTGGCGGACGTCCTGCCGCTGACACCGCTGCAGTCCGGCATGCTCTTCCACGGGCTCGTGGACACCGCGGGCGCCTACTTCGACCGGACGGCGGTACGGCTGTCGGGCGTCGCCGAGCCGCGGGCCTTCGCCGAAGCATGGCAGCAGGTCGCCGACCGCACACCGGCCCTGCGCACCAGCGTCCACTGGCAGGGGCTGACCCACCCGGTCCAGGTGGTCCACCAGCGAGTGAAGCTGCCCGTGAAGCACGTCGACTGGCGTGAACTGACGAGCCGTCAACTAGCTGCGTCAGTCGACTCCTTGCTTGCCGAGGACCGCGCGGCGAGCATGGAGCTGACAGACGCGCCACTGACCCGCCTCACCCTTGCCGCCCTGCCCGGCGACGAGGTGCTGCTGCTGTGGTCCACCCACCATCTCATCCTGGACGGCTGGAGCACCGCGCACCTGCTCACCGAGGTGTGCGAGCGCTACGCCGCGCTCACCGGCGGCCCGGACACCGCCCCGCCCGCCCGGCGCCCGTTCGCGGACTTCCTGCGGTGGTTGCGGGACCAGGACGAGGACGCGGCCGAACGGTACTGGGCCGACACTCTCGCCGGCTTCACCGCGCGCACCCCACTGCCGTACGACCGCACCCCCACCGAGGCGCACCGGACCCGCTCCGCCGACGCCGTGCACCACGAGCTGGACGTGCGGACCTCGGAGCGGCTGAGGGAAACCGCCGCCCGGGGTGGACTGACCGTCAACACCGTGGTCCAGGGCGCCTGGGCGCTGCTCCTGTCCCGCTACAGCGGGCGCCGTGACGTGGTGTTCGGCACCACCGTCTCCGGCCGTCCGGCCGAACTCCCGGGCGTGGACTCCATCATCGGCATGTTCATCAACACCGTGCCGACCCGGGTCCGCGTCCCCGCGACAAGGGTCCTCACCTGGCTGCGGGAACTGCAGGAGCAGCAGAGCGACGCCCGGCGCTTCGACTTCCTCGCGCTGCCCCGGATCCAGGCGCTCAGCGGCGTCCCGGCGGGCGAGGCGCTGTTCGACAGCATGGTGGTGTTCGAGAACTACCCCGTCGACGAGTCGGCCGCGGCCCGCACCGGCGTGCGGGTGGAGGAGGTGCGCACCGACGACGCCACCACCTTCCCGCTGTGCCTGCGCGCCCACCTGGCCGGCCGCCTCGGTTTCGACCTCGCCTACGACGCTGCGCTGTTCGACCGCGCGACGGTCGAACGCGCCGCGGCCCGCCTGGCCGTTCTGCTCACCGCCCTCGCCGAGCACATGGAGGGTGACGCGGACGATCTGGAGCTTCTCACCCCGGCCGACCGCGAGGTGCTGGACGGCTGGAACACGACCGCGCGCGGTGTGGCGCCCCGCAGCCCGGTGGACCTGTTCGCCGAGCAGGTACGCCGCACTCCGGACGCGGTCGCGGTGAGCGACGGGACCCGGCGGGTCGGCTACCGTGAACTCGACGAGTGGTCCGACCGCTTGGCGGAGCGCCTGGTGGCCGACGGGCTGGCGCCGGAGGAACGCGTGGCCCTGCTCATGGACCGCTCCGCCGAACTCGTCGTCGCCCAGCTCGCGGTCCTGAAGGCGGGCGGTGCCTATCTCCCGGTGGACACCCGGGCCCCGGAGGAACGCCGCCGCGCCCTGCGGGCCCAGGCGGGCGCCACGGCCCGGCTCACCGCCGAGGAGGTCGCCGCCGCCCGCACCGTCGCGGCCGGCCCGCTGTCCCTTCCCGCCGGCGACCCGGACCGGCTGGCCTACGTCATGTTCACCTCCGGATCCACCGGCCGGCCCAAGGCGGTCGCGGTACGGCACCGTGACGTGGCGTCGCTGGCCACCGACAGCCGTTTCGCCGACGGCATGAGCGCCCGGGTGCTGCTGCACTCGCCGGTCGCGTTCGACGCCGCCACCTTCGAGGTGTGGGCGCCGCTGCTCAACGGCGGCTGTGTGGTGGTCGCCCCCGAAGGCCCGGTGGACGCGGCACTGCTGCGGCGGCTGATCGCGGAGGGCGGGCTGACGGCGCTGTGGCTGACCGCGGGTCTGTTCCGGCTGCTGTCCCAGGACGCGCCGGACTGCCTGGCGGGGCTGCGCCAGGTGTGGACCGGAGGCGACGTGGTTCCCGCGGCGGCCGTGCGCCGGGTCCTGGCCGCCTGCCCCGGCCTGACCGTCGTCGACGGCTACGGGCCCACGGAGGCCACCACCTTCACCACGTCCCACGCGCTGACCGACGCGGCCCGGGTTCCCGACACCGTGCCCATCGGCCACCCGATGGACGACATGCAGGTGCACCTTCTCGACGCCCGTCTGAAGCCCGTACCGCCCGGCTGCACCGGAGAGCTGTACGCGGCCGGGGAAGGCGTGGCGCGTGGCTACCTGGGCCGTCCCGGTGACACCGCCGCCCGCTTCCTCGCCGATCCGTTCGGGCCGCCCGGCGCCCGGATGTACCGCACCGGCGACCTGGCGCGGCGTCGCACGGACGGCACGATCGAGTTCCTCGGCCGCGCGGACGACCAGGTGAAGATCCGCGGCTTCCGGGTGGAGCCCGGCGAGGCGGAGGCGGCCCTCGCGGCGCATCCCGGCGTGACCGATGTGGCGGTGGTGGCCCGGGAGGACCGGCCGGGCGCCCGCCGGCTGGTGGCCTACGTGGTCGGCCCGGCCGACCAGGGCCCGGACGGCCTGCGGGAGTTCGCCCAGCGGACGCTGCCCGACTACCTCGTCCCGTCGGCGTTCGTCCCGCTGGCGGCTCTCCCGCTCAGCGAAAACGGCAAGGTCGACCGTGCGGCGCTCCCGGACCCGGACCCCGATGGGGACGCACCGCGCACGCGGTCCGAGCCGCGCACCGCGCACGAACACCGCACGGCCCGGATCTTCGCCGAGGTGCTGGGCATCGAGCGGCCCGGCATGGAGGACGACTTCTTCCGGCTGGGCGGTGACTCGATCCTCAGCATCCGCCTCGCCTCCCGGCTCGCCGAGGAGTTCGGCACGCGGCTGTCTCCTCGCGCCGTGTTCACCCATCCCACCCCCGCGGCCCTCGCCGCGCTGCTCGTCGAGCGCGACCAGGGCGAACAGGACGAGAGGCGGCGTCCCGCGATCGTCCCGGTCGCCCGCGACGCGATGGTGCCGATGTCCTGGGCCCAGCAACGCCTCTGGTTCCTGGAAGAGTTCGCGCCCGGCGGCGCCGAGTACGTGACCGCGCTCGCCCTGCGCCTGCGGGGTGCGCTCGACACCGGCGCCCTCGTCGCGGCCCTGCGCGCCCTGGTGGCCCGGCACGAGTCGCTGCGCACCACCTTCGACACGGTGGACGGCCAGGGCGTCCAGATCGTCCATCCGCCGCAGGACGTACCGCTGCCGCTGTACGACCTGTCCCGGCAGCCCGAGGAGGACCGCCAGGCCCGCCTGGAGCAGCACCTCGCGGACGAGCGCGCCCGTCCGTTCGACCTCCGCACCGGTCCGCTGATGCGTGCCGGCCTCATCCGGCTGGCCGACGACCACCACGTACTGACCCTGACCCTGCACCACATCGTCACCGACGGCTGGTCGACCGCCGTACTCACCGGGGACCTGGCCCACCTCTACCGGGCCGAACTCGTCGTCGGGTCCGCGCAGTTGCCGCCGCTGCCGGTGCAGTACGCCGACTACGCCCACTGGCAGCGCACCACGGGCACCGCCGGCACCGACGGACACCTCGCCTACTGGAAGAAGCAACTGGCCGACGCCGAACCGCTGGAGCTGCCCACCGACCGGCCGCGTCCGGTGGTGCGCACCCGCGCCGGGGCGACCGCACGGTTCCAGCTGCCGCCGCGGTCGGCCCGCCGGCTGGGCCGGGTCGGCCGGGAGCGCGGAGCCACCCTGTTCACGACGCTCGTCGCCGTGGCGCAGACATTCCTCGCACGACTGTCCGGCCAGCGGGACATCGCCGTGGGCACGGTCACCTCCGGCCGAGACCGTGCCGAGATCCAGAACCTGGTCGGGTTCTTCGTCAACACCCTGGTCCTGCGCTCCCGGGTCGACGCGGACCGGCCGTTCCCCGAGTTCCTCGCCGAGGTGCGCGAGACGGTGCTCGACGCCCTCGCCCACCAGGAGGCGCCGTTCGAGCGCGTGGTGGACGAGGTGCAGCCGGTCCGCGACACCAGCCGCACCCCGCTCTTCCAGGTCATGGTGGTGCTGCAGAACACCCCGAGGGCCGACCTCGACCTGCCCGGGCTCGACGTCACCGACATCGAGACGGACCTGCGGCACGCCGCGTTCGACCTGACCCTGGAGTTCGCCGAGACCGACTCCGGAGCTCTGGACGGGCTGCTCACGTACAACACCGACCTGTTCGACGCGGCCACGGCCGAGCGGATGGCCGACCAGCTCGCCACGCTGCTGACCGCCGTCGCCGATGACCCGCACCGGCCGCTGGGCGCGCTGCCGCTGACCTCCGACGAGGAGCTGAGGGCCTTTCTGGAGCGCGGCCGGACCGCCGCCCCACCGGTACCCACGGCGACGCTGGCGGAGCTGTTCGAGCGTCAGGCGGCCCGCACACCGGAGGCGGTCGCGCTGGCGGACGGCTCACGGCAGATGACGTACGCGGAGATGGACCGCGCAGCCAACCGGCTCGCCCACCGGCTCATCCGCCGCGGCGTCGGGCCCGAGTCCGTCGTCGCCCTGGCCCTGCCGCGCGCCGCGGAGACGGTGGTGGCGCAGCTCGCCGTGACCAAGGCCGGCGGCGCCTTCCTCCCCGTGGACCCCGCCTATCCGCCGCGGCGGCGGCAGTTCATGGTGCGCGACGCCGGCGCCCGCTTGGTCCTCGACGACGCCGCGGACGTCCTGAAGGGTGACGGGCCGGACACCGCCCCGACGGACGCCGACCGCGTCGCCCCGCTCACCCCCGACCACCCGGCCTACGTCATCTACACCTCCGGGTCCACCGGTACGCCCAAGGGCGTGGTGGTGACGCACCGCGGCCTGGCCCCCTTCGCCGCGGCCGCCGCGGACCGCTACGCGGCGGGCCCCGGGGATCGGGTGCTGCAGTTCGCCTCGCCCAGCTTCGACGCCTCCGTACTGGAGCTGTGCGTCTCCCTGCTCACCGGCGCCACCCTGGTCACCGGCGAGGAGGGCCCGCTGATCGGTGAGCGGCTGGCCGAGGTCCTCACCGAACGGCGCATCAGCCACGCGCTGATCCCACCGGCGGCCCTGGCCACCGTGCCACCGGGCACGGCCGACGCCCTGCCGCATCTGCGCACCCTGATCGTGGGCGCCGAGGCATGCCCGGCCGACCTGGTGGAGCGGTGGGCCCCGGGACGCCGGATGATCAACTCATACGGTCCCACCGAGGCCACGGTGGTCGCCACCTGGACCGACCCGCTGACTCCGGGCACGGGCGCACCGCCGATCGGCCGTCCGGCCGGCGCCACCCGCGTCCACGTCCTCGACGCCGCCCTGCGGCCGGTCCCGCCGGGCGTCACCGGGGAGCTCTATGTCGCAGGGCCGCAACTCGCCCGCGGCTACCTGAACCGCCCCGGCCTGACCGCGTCCCGCTTCCCGGCCGACCCGTTCGGCGCTCCGGGGGAGCGTATGTACCGCACCGGCGATCTCGTGCGCTGGAGCACCGACGGTGAGCTGGTCTTCGCCGGACGCGCCGACGACCAGGTCAAGCTGCGCGGCTTCCGCATCGAACCCGGGGAGATCGAGAGCGCCTTGCGCCGCGACTGCCGGGTCAAGGACGCGGTGGTCGTCGTACGGGCAGACGGCACGAGCGGCACGGCACGGCTGGTGGCGTACGTCGTCCCCGCCGAGGGCATCCCCGGCGAACCGGTCCCGGCGGAGCTGCGCGAGCACCTGGCCGGGCTGCTGCCCCCGCACATGGTCCCGTCGGTGTTCGTCCTGCTGGAGCGGCTGCCGATCACCCCGAACGGCAAGATCGACCGGCGTGCCCTGCCCGACCCCGGGCCGACGGCCACAGGAGGCGCGCCGCGCACGGCACCGCGCACCGATACCGAACGCCGGATCGCCAGGATCTGGGCCGATGTCCTCGGGGTGGCGGAGGTCGGCGCGGACGACAACTTCTTCCAGCTCGGCGGTGACTCCATCCTGAGCATGCAGGTGGTCTCCCGGCTGCGGCGCGACGGCCTGCACGTGGTCACCCGCGACCTGTTCGCCCATCAGACGGTGGCCGAGCTGGCGACCGCCGTCCGCGCCGCCCCGCAGGGCTCCGCCGACGGCCCGGTGACCGGTGAGGTGCCGCTCACCCCGATCCAGGAGTGGTTCCTGGGCACATCCCGCGCCAGCCACCACCACTTCAACCAGTCGGTGCTGCTGGAACTCGACGGCATGCCCCATCCGGCCGCCCTGCGCACGGCCCTGGACGCCCTGCTGGAACACCATGACGCCCTGCGGATGCGCTTCACCAGGCAGCAGGACGGATGGCACCAGTTCAACCCGCCGCCGGCCGGCGACGAGGGCGTCCTCGTCCACCACGACCTGAGGGGCCTGTCGGACACGGAGGCGGACGCGGCCATGGAGAAGGCCGCCGACGACCTCCACACCGGTTTCGACATCGGGCGGGGTCCGTTGCTGCGGGCGGCCCTCTTCACCGGCAACGCGGGACGGCCCTGCCACCTCCTCCTCGTCGCCCATCACCTGGTCGTTGACGCGGTCTCCTGGCGCATCCTGTGCGACGACCTGGAGACCGCCTACCGGCAGGCCGCCCACGGTGAGCCCGTCGGCCTGGGGGAGCGCACCACCTCTTTCCGCGACTGGTCCAGGAAGCTCGCCGCTCATGTCGCCGCCGGTGGCCTGGACCACGAACTGCCCTACTGGGAAAAGGCGGTGGCCGCCGAGCCGCTGCCCGCCGACGAGGCCCCCGGACCCGACGCGGAGCCCGCCCGCACGCTCGCCGTGGAGCTCGGCGAGGAGGACACGGCGGCCTTGCTGCGCGCCGCACCCACCGCCTACCGCACCCGGGTCAACGACGTCCTGTTGGCCGCCCTGGCCCTGGCCCTGGCCCGCTGGACCGGACGCGACCGCATCCGTCTCGACCTGGAAGGACACGGCCGCGAGGACCTGCTGGCGGGGGTCGACCTCTCCCGGACCGTCGGCTGGTTCACCACCATCCACCCGGTCGCCCTGGAGGTGAGCGAACGCGACGATATGAGCCCGGCCCGAGACTGGCGGGCCCTGGTGAAGTCGGTGCGCCGTCAGCTGCGGGCCGTGCCCGGCAACGGACTCGGCTTCGGCGCCCTGCGCACCTACGGGTCGCCCGAGGTGCGCGAGCGTCTCGGACGGGCCGTACACGGGCAGGTGGTGTTCAACTACCTGGGCCAGTGGGACGCCCGCTCGGCTGACTCCGGCGGCGGCCTGGTGCGCGCCGAACAGGGCTCTCTGGGCCAGGACCACGACCCCAGGGACAGCGGATCGCACCCGCTGGAAGTGGTGGGGGCGGTCCAGAACGGGCGCCTGGCCTTCACCTGGCACCACCGGGCCGCCGTCCACGACACGCCGGCCGTACGGGCCGTCGCGGAGGAGTTCGCCACGGCACTGCGGCACATCGCCCGCCACGCCCGGGACAACGTGTGACGGCGAACGGCACCGCCCGCGGGCCGCCGCTCCCCGCGCGCCGCTCGACGGGACGGCCCGGACCACCGTATCGACGCACCCAGAAAACAGCCGAGACAGGAGAGAACGACATGGACGAGAACACCCGCTACCAGGTGCTGCGCAACGACGAGGAGCAGTACTCGCTGTGGCCGGTCGATGTCGAGGTGCCGGCCGGCTGGCAGCCCGTCGGCAAGGAGGGCACCGAGGCCGAGTGCTCCGCCTACGTCGACGAGGTGTGGACCGACATGCGCCCGCGCAGCCTGCGCGAGCGCATGGAGAACGCCGGGGCCTGAGTCCGGTCGTCGACCTCCCGCCTGCCCCGCGACGACACGCCCCTCAGGCACGCTCACCGCACCGGGCGCAGATCCGAGTACCTGCCGTACGACGGTCTGCGCCCGCAACGCCGAGAGCACGCACCTGACGCCACAGGGGCCGTCCTCCGACGGACGACGGGAAGTGACAACGGATCTGCTGCCCCCATCAGGCACCCTTCCCGCGTGGCGACACAGGCACGCCCGCTTGCCGCACCGGTCGGAAGTTCAAGCACACACATCCGGTGCGAGGACTTCCGGCCGGCACGCGCTCCTTGACGGGCCACCCTGCCCGCCGGACACCGGCTCCTACCGGCGCGCCGGGACGTCGGCCCGCGGCCCCGACCGCGGGGCGACGCCCCGGGCGGCCCCCCCCGCGCCGCCCCCCCCCCCCCCCCCCCCGGGCCGGCCGGCCCGGTCGACGCGCGGCGGTCGTCATGACACCCGTCCTGCCCACCCATCGGCTGCAGGTGAGGGCGGACCCCCCCGCG
>NZ_JBIVNO010000024.1:0-115247 GCF_044753645.1 Streptomyces sp. NPDC093261 | reverse complement strand
TTACATTCCGAACCCGGAAGCTAAGCCTTACAGCGCCGATGGTACTGCAGGGGGGACCCTGTGGGAGAGTAGGACGCCGCCGAACAAAATGTGAGAAAAAGCCCCAACTCCGGGAATTCCCGCGAGTTGGGGCTTTTTCGCGTTTCCAAAAAACGGGGCCGCACCTGTGGCGCTCGGTCGTTACGGTGGCCGTATGTCTTACGTGATCAGGTCCATACGCCCCGACGAGTGGCCCGCGGTGAAGGAGTTGCGGCTCGCCGCGCTCCGGGACCCGGTCGCGCACCTCGCGTTCCTGGAGACCTTCGAGCAGGCCTCGGCCAAGCCGGACACCTTCTGGCAGGAGCGGGCGGCGAACGCGGCCGAGGGGGCTCCGGAGGCCCAGCAGATCATCGCCGAGAGCACGGACGGCCGCTGGGTCGGCACCCTGACGGTGCTGGTCGAGGAGGCCGGGACGAAGGACTGGGCCGGGCTTCCGGTCGAGCGGAGGCAGGGGCATGTCGTCGGCGTGTTCGTACGCCCCGAGCACCGGGGCAGCGGGCTGACCGGGGCGCTGTTCGACGCCGGTCTGGAATGGGCGTGGGCGCGCGGCGCCGAGCGGGTGCGGCTGATCGTGCACGAGGACAACGCACGGGCCAGGGCCCTGTACCACAAGGTGGGGTTCGTGCCGAGCGGGGTCACCGTTCCGCTGTCGGAGGACTCCGGGGAGTCCGAGCTGGAGATGGTGTTCGAGCGGGTCTAGCGGGTGCTACACCGGCAGTTCGCACTGCGGCCAGCGCGCCCGGGCCTGTTCGCGCGAGCGGAGCAGGGCCAGGGTGGGCAGGCCGCGGTCCGCTCCGGTGGAGAGCAGCTCAGGGAGCTGGGGCAGGGGGGCCACGGCCGCCACGTCGTCCAGTACGAGGGTGAGTGGTGGGTCGAGGCGACCGGAGGATGACCGTTCGGCCATGCGCCGGCCGCGCTCGACCACGCTGGAGGCGAGAGCCGTCAGAAGCGGCATCGCGCCGGGATGTTGTCTGGGGTCCTCGATGGATTCACCGACCACATAAAGCGTGCCCCCTTCGTTGACGAAGGAATCCAAGGCGAGGCTGTCATTTCGGTTGGAGGTGCATGCCTCGCGGATGTTGACCGTGAAGAGGGAGGACAGGGCGCGGGCGGTCAACTCCTGGGCCATGTCCCTACGTTCGGGGTACGAGGTGAGCGCCGCCTCCAGCTCCCCGGCCGCGCCGGAGGACGCCTTGGGGTGCGTGCGCAGCGCCCGTACCGCCTCCTGGACCTGGCTGCCCTGGGCCCAGCGATGGATGTGCCGGACGGTGCGGCCGTCTATGGCGGCGGCGTGCAGATAGCTCCGCAGGAGCGTTTCCGCCACATCGGCGACCGCCTGGTCGATCCGGGCCGTGGGGCGCACCGGAGCGAGCAGCGCGACGGCACGGGCCGCGGCCGTCGCCTTGTCCTCGCAGCCGGAGGACGGGGACCAGTGCAGCCTGGCCGGGGTGTCGCACAGATGGGAGGGGTCGTAGAGGAGGACGGGTCCGAGCTTGGCGCGGGCGTCCTTGGTCTCTGACCACAGCGCGGGGCTGGAGGTGACGACGAGCGCGGGGCCTTCGGCGTCACGCACGGCCTGGGCGGCTGCGGGGTGACGGATCTCGGGGGTGCCGAGGACCACGGACGGGGGTGTCCAGGGGGCGGTGGTGGTGCCGGGGTGCTTGGGGACCGTAGCGGTGATCGGGAGGGGCGATGTGGCTTCCGACGCTGCAGAAAGGGGAACCGCCGGGGGCGGCGGCCCTACCGGGAGGTGCTCCACGGGACGGGGCTCCTCGTCGGCGGGGCGCGGGGTGGGAAGCGGGGAGGGGGCCGTGGTGGGGTACGGCGCACCGGCGTACGGGGCCGGCGCAGCGGGGGCGGGAGCGGATGCGCCCATGGCCGGGGCGGGGCCCCCGGCGCCCGGAGCGGCGGATGGACGCGTGGCGCCGACGGCCGGGGAGGGTGAGCCGAGTGCCGGTGCCGACGGGCCGAAGGCCGCTGCGGGCGCGGCGGGTGCCGGGGCCGGAGTGTGGGTGGGCGGGGACGGCAGGCCGCCGGCCGCGGCCGCAGCCTTCTTCCTCGCCCGCGCCGCCTTCCACCGCGCCACCGTGCCGATTCCGAACACGGTCAGCACGAACAGCACCATCAGTTCGCTTATGAACAGGCCCCAGAACAGCCCGTACCCGGACAGCTGACCGGCCGGTGCGTCCGGCCACGCGCCCGGGATGTCATGGGGCTGGGTGATCAGATGGCGCATGGCCACCGGCGTACGGCTGAACCGGACGCCGTCGGGCCAGGCGCCCCGCGAGAACCAGCCCGCGAGGCCCGTGGCCGTCCACACCATCAGCGTCACACCGAGCAGAAAGGCCAGCACACCCACCAACAGGCCGTCGGGGATGCCGCCCTGGCCGTCCTGCCGCTCCCGCTGCTCCTTGCCTGGTCTCATCGGGACCCCAGTCTCAAGCCACCGTGGACTCGGACGAGCCGTCCAGGTCGCCCATGCGTTGTTCCACGAACGCCGCCGCCCGCTCCTCCGCCTCCAGTTCCGCGGCGCGCAGCGCGTCGTCCGTCCGGCGGTCGCTCGACGACTCCGTCATCGCGCGGTCGGTGAAGACGAGCGGCCGCTCCGACTCCGTGACCAGGTGTTTCACCACCTGCACATTGCCGTTGACATCCCAGACCGCGATGCCGGGCGTCAGGGTCGGGATGATCTCCACGGCCCACCTCGGCAGGCCGAGGACCCGGCCGGTCGCCCGTGCCTCGTCCGCCTTCTGGGCATAAATCGTCCTGGTCGACGCCATCTTCAGGATCGCGGCCGCCTCCTTCGCCGCCGCTCCGTCCACCACGTCGCTGAGGTGGTGCACCACCGCGACGAAGGACAGACCGAGCCGCCGGCCGAATTTCAGCAGCCGCTGGAACAGCTGGGCGACGAACGGGCTGTTGATGATGTGCCAGGCCTCCTCGACCAGGAAGATGCGCTTCTTCCGGTCGGGACGGATCCACGTGTGCTCCAGCCACACACCGACGATCGCCATCAGGATCGGCATGGCGATCGAGTTGCGGTCGATGTGGGACAGGTCGAACACGATCAGCGGGGCGTCCAGATCGATGCCGACCGTCGTCGGCCCGTCGAACATGCCGCGAAGGTCACCGTCGACCAGGCGGTCCAGGACCAGCGCCACGTCCAGGCCCCAGGCCCGTACGTCGTCCAGGGCGACGTTCATGGCCTCCGCGGAGTCCGGTTCGGGGTGCCGTAGCTGCTCGACGATGTCGGTGAGCACCGGCTGACGCTCGACGATCGTCTCGTTGACGTAGGCGTGCGCGACCTTCAGGGCGAAGCCGGACCGCTCGTCCAGGCCGTGCCCCATCGCCACCTCGATGATCGTGCGCAGCAGTGCCAGCTGACCGGTCGTGGTGATCGCCGGGTCGAGCGGGTTGAGCCGGATGCCGTGGTCCAGGGCGGCCGTCGGGTCGAGGCGGATGGGGGTGATGCCGAGTTCCTGGGCGATGAGGTTCCACTCGCCGACGCCGTCCTCGCCCTGCGCGTCGAGGACCACCACCTGCCGGTCGCGGAAGCGCAGCTGGCGCAGCACGTACGTCTTCTCGAGCGCCGACTTGCCGTTGCCGGACTCGCCGAGGACGAGCCAGTGCGGCGCCGGGAGCTGCTGCCCGTACAGCTGGAAGGGGTCGTAGATGTAACCCTTCCCGGAGTAGACCTCACGGCCGATGATCACGCCGGAGTCGCCCAGGCCGGGTGCGGCGGTGGGCAGGTAGACGGCCTGGGCCTGGCCCGTGGACGTGCGGACGGGCAGCCGGGTCGTCTCGACCTTTCCGAAGAGGAAGGACGTGAAGGCGTCGGTCAGGACGGACAGCGGATCCCGCATCAGGTCCTTACCTCCGAATGCCGGTGGCGAAGGGGAGTGTGTTGACGAAGGCCCGGTGGTGCTCGCGGTCGCACCACTCCAGCTTCAGATAGGACTTGCCGGCCGAGGCGCGAATGGTCCGCTTGTCGCGCGCCAGCGCCTCCGGCGAACGGGCGGAGACGGTGATGTAGCCGACCAGGTTGACACCCGCGGCGCCGCTCGCGAGGTCCTCGCCGCGCTGGTCGAGGCGGGAGTGTGCGGCGACGTCACGGGGGTCGACGGTGCGGTTCATCTTGGCGGCACGGCTGGCCTCGGCCTCGTCGTTCGTCTTCTCGGTCAGCATGCGTTCGATGGCGACCTCGGTGGGTTCGAGGTCCATGGTGACGGCGACGGTCCGGATGACGTCCGGGGTGTGGACCAGCAGGGGCGCCAGGAAGTTCACGCCGACCGGCGTCATCGGCCACTCCTTGACCCACGCGGTGGCATGGCACCAGGGGGCACGCGTCGAGGACTCCCGGGTCTTCGCCTGGAGATAGGTGGGCTCCATGGCGTCGAGCTCGGCGGGCCAGGCGTTGCGCTTGGTCATCGCCTGGATGTGGTCGATCGGGTGGTCGGGGTCGTACATGGAGTGGATGAGGGAGGCGAGCCGGCCCTGGCCCAGCGGTTGCCGTACGCGGATGTCGGCCTCCTGAAGGCGTGAGCAGATGTCGGTCAGCTCACGCGCCATGACCACCGCGAGGCCCGCGTCCCGATCGACCTTGCTGCCGCCCTGGGGCCGGGCGGCGCGCGCCATGGCCTGTGCCTCGGCGGCGAGTTCACGGGTGTAGTGCATACACGCGACGAGGTACGCGCGGTGCTGCTCGCTGCTTGTCGACACCATGGACTGCAGCTGGTCGTAGGACTGCCGCAGCCAGGCCGGGGCGCGGTCGTCGCCGCGCTGGGCGACGTCCTTGGCGTGCGCGTCCGGGTCGGCGGGCAGGGTGCGGGCCAGCATCTGGAGGCGGGTGACGAAGCCGTCGCCGTTCGCCACGTGCTTCAGCAGCGTGCCGAAGCGGTCGACGAGGGCCTCCTGGTCCTCGCTGTCGCGCAGGCCGACGCCCGGTCCCTCGATCTCGATGGCGGCGGTGACGGTGCGGCGGTCGGCGTGCAGCAGTACGGCGATCTCGTCCGGGCCGAAGGGGGCGGCGAGCCAGGTGATCCGGCCGATGCCCGGCGGCGGTCCCACCTCGACCTCGCGCCCGTCGAACCCGGTGCCCGCCTCCATCACGGTGCTCCGGTACGCCGCCCCCTGGCGCAGCGTCCGCTTGTAACTGCGGTTGACCTCGAACCACTTGTAGAACGTGCGGTGCTTGTACGGGATGTACACGGCGGCCAGGGCGAGCAGCGGGAAGCCCATCAGGAGCACGATGCGCAGGGACAGGACCGGGACGAGGAGCCCGCACATCATGCCGAGGAACGCGCCCGCGATGATCAGCACGATCTCGCCGGACTCGCGGTTGCGGCCGATGATCGCGTTCGGCCGGGCGCGGCCGATCAGATATGTCCGGCGGGGCGTGACCGGATGCGACACATGGGACTGGGTCGTCAACGCCCTTCACCTCCCGTGCGGTTGGTACTGCTGTTGCGGGTGCTGCTGGCGTGCGGGGTGTCGGCCGGGCTGGTGCGCGGCGGGGGCGCGGACGAGGTGACGGCTCCGCCGCCCGGGGTGCGGGTGCTGTGCGCGGCCACACCGCCGCTCGCGGGGTTGGCGGGGCGGGGCGGCTGGGCGCCGCCAGGGCCGCCGCCGCTGTCGGCGCGGGTGCTGTGGGTCTTGATGCCCTGGGCGACGAGGGTCGCCGGGGAGCTGATCACGGCCGCGGCCTTGCGTTCGGCGCCCTGCATCACGCGGTTGTTGCGGCCGGCGGCGATCTCGTCGCCGAAACCGGGGACGAAGCGGTAGATCATGCCGCTCGCGAAGATGGCGAGCAGGATGATGGCGAGGCCGGAGACGACGGCCGCGAGGGAGTCCGGGCCCTTGTCCGTGGCGAGGGCGCCGGCGAGCCCGAGCACGATGACGATCACCGGCTTGACCAGGATCACCGCGATCATGATGCCCGCCCAGCGGCGGACGTGGCCCCAGAGGTTCTTGTCGACGAGCCCCGAGTAGACGACCACGCCGAGGAGGGCGCCGACGTACAGCAGGACCGCCCTGAGGAACAGTTCCAGATACAGGACGCCCGCTGCGAGGATCGAGATCAGCGACACGATGATCAGCATGATGGGGCCGCCGCCGATGTCCGTGCCCTTGCTGAGCGCGCCGGAGAACGAGCCGAAGAAGGTCTCGGTCTGGTCGCCCGTGGTCTTGGCGAGGACGTCGCTGACAGCGTCGGTCGCCGAGACGACCGTGTAGAGGATCAGCGGGGTGAAGGCGGAGGCCAGCACGGTGAGCCAGAGGAAGCCGACGGCTTCGGAGACGGCGGTGGTGAACGGGACACCGCGGACCGCCCGCTTGGCGACGGCCAGGAGCCACAGCAGGAGGGTGAGGATGGCCGAGGCCGCGAAGACGATCTCGTACTGGTGCAGGAACGCCTGGTTGGTGAAGTCGACGCTGGCGGTCTGCTTCACGGCCTCACTGAGCTTGTCGACGGTCCAGGAGGCGGCCTTGGCGCAGCCCTTGGCGAGGGAGGAGAGGGGGTCGAGGCTGTCGGTGAGGGTGTTGGAGGGGCTGTTGGAGCCGGAGGAGTTGCCTTTTTCGCAGTACTTCTTGGCAGGGCCTGAGATCAGCGAGCAGGGGTCGCTGGACGACGTGGGCGTGGGTGTCGGGCTGGGGGCGCCGTAAGCCCGAGAGGCCAGCAGCACGGCCGCCGTCTGTGCGGCTGCCACGATGCCGGTGAGCTTGAGCACGCGGTATGGACTAGCGGGCATACGTGAACCCTCCGTACTCCTCGACCGCTTTGCTGATCTCGTCGGACCCGGAGACGGGGTTGTCCCCGCTCACGGGGGTCGGCCCCGTCTGCTGGCTGGTCTCCATGACCTTCCAATCGCCACGGGTCCAGTTGAGCTTCACCGTCACGGTGAACCAGCTGCTGGTGACGGGATTGGTGGAGCTGTCGCCCGTGAGCCCGAACAGGCCGGTGCACCACACCTGCACGATGGTTGTGGAAGCGCTGTACGACGTCACTTTGGTGCCGACCGGCAGGGTGCGGTTGACGAATGTGCTGCCGGAAGGCGCACTGCCGTCATCGTTGAGGCCGATCTTCTTCAACAGGGCGGCCGAGTAGTCGGCGTCGAAGCCGGACTGGAGCCGGTTCAGCGCGCTGGGGTCGGACACCGACTGGACGATCGCGTGCCGTTTGTCGGCGTTGAACATGCCGTCGGAACCCAACGCCACCGCATAGTTCGCCGCAGCCGACTGTGCTCCCTGTTCGTCGTGGGCGTAGCCCGACGGGATCGATCCCGGTCTTGCCCGGACCGGGCGGGTGCCCGTCGCTGCCGTGGGGGCCGTGCCCGCCTTGTTGCCGTTGCCGTTGCCGTCGTCGGACGAGGACGAGTCGCCCCCGCGGTTCGCGAAGGCGATCGCGGCGATCAGCAGGACGACCACCCCGACGACCGTGGCCAGACTGCGTGAGGAGGACCGGCCCCGCCGGGCGCCTCCGTACACGTCACCGGCCCGGTCGGGCAGCCGCGTCCGCGTCTGCCCGACGCCGCCGTACTCCCCGTCGCCCCTGCCGGAGGCACTGTCACCGGGACTCACGTCGCGCACGCCCCCTCGAACTCGTGGCCGTTCCGCGTCCCGTGCGGAAACGCGTAGAAGTACGACGGTAGCCGTGCTGGTTCCCGCGCGGGCGCGGTGTGGTGACTCGACATCAGGGAAACGCAACCTCAGCCGGTGGGCGCGACGGACGGATGGGTCGGAGGAGTAAGCCGGGCGCGCCCGGAGGGGACTGGCGGCGCGCCAGGCGGGATGTGACGGTCCGGGGTCGGCCCTACACGGCCATGCCGTACACGATGGTGAACAGCGTGCCGAGTGAGCCGATGATGAAGACTCCGGTCAGCCCCGCGATGATCAGGCCCTTGCCCTGTTCGGCACTGAACGTGTCGCGCAGGGCGGTCGCGCCGATGCGCTGCTTGGCCGCGCCCCAGATCGCGATCGCCAGGCAGAGCAGGATGGCGACGGCCATCACCACTTCGACCATCACGCGAGCCTCGTTGCCCAGGCTGCCGAACGGGCCCCAGTCTGGGGCGATACCGCCGATGATCGTGTTGATGTCGCCTTTTGCGGCCGCGAGATGCATGTAAGTCACCGCCCCTGGTGGGTAGTTCCGTAGCCCCTGCCACACGCGCAGAGGTCACGGACATTCTCGCTGACAAAGACGCCGTCGTATGTCGACTTGGCGTCATTGGTTGGCGGGTTTCGCGCGTGTCCCTTGCCTTCGGCCCGTACAGGCCCCTCATGGGAACGTCGGACGGCAGGGGAGCAGGCGCATGGTCACTGTGTGTATCACGGCAGGTCACGGCGGGCAATGAGGTCGCAGCGGAACCTGTCGTGCGGTTTCGTCGTTAACCCCCTCTGTGCCGCGGCGACTCGGGCCGGCCCGTGGGGTGACCCGTTCGGCCGGTCCGTTCGGTACGGGGGTCACCCGTACGAGCGGAAGGCTATATCCGGACGGCGACGCGGGACGCTCCGGGTGCCCGCGCCCCGCCCGCATGAAGAGGGCCGCGGCTGGATGCCGCGGCCCTCTTCATGGTGGGTCGCCGGGCGGGTGCCCCACGCACCGTGCCGGCGGCCCCTTCGCCCGGAGATCAGCCCGTGAAGGCCGCGACCCCCTCCGGGGTGCCCCAGCCGGTCGGGCCGTCGTAGCCCGATCGCGCGGTGCACAGGTAGGTGGTGGTGCAACTGCCGTTGTTGCCGCTGGTCACGTCGTTGAGGGCGGAGGTGCCGGCCGCGTTGTAGGGGAACTTGGCCGGGTAGGAGCCGCTGGAGGGGGTGCCCGCGAGGGCGTAGACGCTCGCGATGATCGGGGACGCGGCGCTGGTGCCGCCGAAGGTGTACCAGCCGGCCGTGACGCCGTAGGAGTCGTAGACCGAGACGCCGGTCGCGGGGTCGGCGACGGCCGCCACGTCGGCGATGGTCCGCTTGGCGCAGCCGGTGTCGGTCTGCCAGGTGGGCTTGGCGTCGTAGGCGGAGCAGCCGGAGCCGGTGCCCTCGGTGCTGCTGGTCTTCCAGACGGACTCGGTCCAGCCGCGGCTGGTCGATGTCGACTTCGACAGGGCGGTGCCGCCGACGGCGGTGACATACCGGGAGGCGGCCGGGTATTCGGCGCCGTAGCCGCTGTCGCCGGCGCTGACGGTGATGGCGACGCCGGGGTGGTTGAAGTACGAGGAGTCGTAGGTGGTGTCGGAGGAGGACTCCGAGCCGCCGTAGCTGTTGGAGACGAACTTCGCGCCGAGCTTGACGGCCTCGTTCACCGCGGTGCCGAGGTTCGCCATGGTGGCGGACTTGGCCTCGACGAGCGTGATGTTGCACTTGGGGCAGATGGCGCTGGCCATGTCGAGGTCGAGGGAGATCTCCTCGGACCAGCCGGCGTCGCTGGAGGGCAGGGAGGTCGTGGAGCCGGTCTGGCCGACCTTCCTGAAGCAGCCGTTGGTGGTGGTGCAGGCGGGCAGGCCGTAGTACGAGCGGTATGCGGCGAGGTCCGACTCCGCGTTCGGGTCGTTGTACGCGTCGACGATCGCGATGGTCTCGCCGGATCCCTTGGCGGCGGCCGCGGCGGTCAGGCCGTAGGCCGACTGAAGGTCGCTCGGGCCGTAGCCGGAGGGGGAGGCGGCGTCGGCGGCCTTGGGGGCGACGCCCTCCGCGTCGGCCTTCGCCTTCTGGAACGCGGTGATGCCGCCGGTGACGCGCAGCGCCTTGCAGGCCATCTCCCCGGCCTTGCTCGGGGTGGCGCAGGCGCGGGTCCATGTGACCTTCGAGGAGGTGGCGCTCGCCGCGGCGTCCGCGTGGACGGCGGTGCCGAAACCGGCGAGGACCAGGGCGGCGCCGGCGAGGGCGACGGACCCGGTGCGGCGCAGGCGGCCGGACCGGGTGGATCTGCTCGCTCTGTCAGAGGATGTGATGCGCAACGTACTGCCTCCTGGGATGGGGTGACAGGGGCGGTGCGGGTGCGTGCGGAAAACCGCCGGTACGGTGTCCCCGACGTGGGGCCGCGAGGGCCTGCGGACGACGATGACTTGTTGAGTACGTGACAACAAGGGGCGTCTGGAATCCTGACTTCCGCCTTACTCGGCGAGGCCCGCGCGTTACGTTCCGATGGCCGGTTGATGGCCGCACGATGATCCCCTCTTGACCCAACTCACAGACGGATCAGGGGTTCTGCGGGGACCGGGGAAAGCGGAACCGGGCCGCGGCCGGCTGCCGTGGCCCGGTTCCGGAAGGACGCCGTCGGTCAAGTCCCCACGTCTTTCCCGGCGGTGTCCGTCCTGGTGTGGTGAGAGGGGATCAGCCGGTGAAGGCGTCGGTTCCCTCCGGGGTGCCCCAGCCGGTCGGGCCGTCGTAGCCGGACCTGGCGGTGCAGAAGTAGCTCGTCGAGCAGCTGCCGTTGCTGCCGCTGGTCACGTCGTTGAGGGCGGACGTGCCGGCCGCGTCGTACGGGAACTGCGCCGGGTAGGAGCCGCTGGACGGGGTGCCCGCGAGGGCGTAGACACTCGCGATGATCGGCGCCGACGCGCTGGTGCCGCCGTAGGTCGCCCAGCCGGTGCCGTCGCCGTAGGTGTCGTAGACCGAGACGCCGGTCGCCGGGTCGGCGACGGCCGCCACGTCGGCGATCATGCGCTTGGTGCAGCCGGTGTCGGTCTGCCAGGTGGGCTTGGCGTCGTAGGCGGAGCAGCCGGAGCCGGTGCCCTCGGTGCTGCTGGTGTGCCACACGCTCTCGGTCCAGCCACGGCTGTTGGAGGAGGTGGAGAGCCTGGTGCCGCCGACGGCGGTGACATACCGGGAGGCGGCCGGGTACTCGGCGCCGTACGCCTCGTCGCCCGCGCTCACCGTGATGGCGACGCCCGGGTGCTTGAAGTACGAGGAGTCGTAGGTGGTGTCGGAGGAGGACTCCGAGCCGCCGTAGCTGTTGGAGACGAACTTCGCCCCGAGCTTGACGGCCTCGTTCACCGCGGTGCCGAGGTTGGCCATCGAGGACGACTTGGCCTCGACGAGCGTGATGTTGCAGTTCGGGCAGATGGCGCTGGCCATGTCGAGGTCGAGCGAGATCTCCCCGGCCCACCCGCTGTCGGCGCTCGGCAGAGAGGTGGCCGAGCCGGTCTGGCCGACCTTCCTGAAGCAGCCGTTGGTGGTGGTGCAGGCGGGCAGGCCGTAGTACGAGCGGTATGCGGCGAGGTCCGACTCCGCGCTCGGGTCGTCGTACGCGTCGACGATCGCGATGGTCTTCCCGGAGCCGTTGGAGGAGGCGGCGTCGGTGAGGCCGTAGGCGTCCTGGAGGTCGCTGGGACCGTAGCCGGTGGGGGAGCCGGCGGCGGCCTCGGGGGAGACGGCTCTGGGCGTGATGCCCTCCTCCTTGGCCCGCTGCCGCTGGAAGGCCGTGATGCCGCCCGTGACGCGCAGGGCGTTGCAGGCCATCTCGCCCTTCTTCCGGGGCACGGCACACGAGCGGGTCCACGTCACCTTCGCGGACGGGGAGGCGGACGCGACGGCGGTCGTCGGGGCGGCGTTCGCGTGCGCCGCGGTGCCGAGGCCGGCGAGCAGAAGGGCGGTGGTGGCCGCGGCGGCCGAGCCGATGCGGCGCCACCTGCCGCGTATGGCCGATGAGTTGGGGGGTGTGCTACGCAACGTGCGTTCTCCTGGGTCAGGTGGGACGGGAAGCTGTGCGGGTGCGTCGCCGGGGCGTTTCCCGGCGACGAGGCGGCGGCCCGCGACGACCCTGACTTGTTGAGTACGCGACAAACAAGGGAGTTCGGGATTCCTGACTCCCGCGTTACCGAACCCAGGTGGCCGCCTTACCGCTCGATGGCCCGGTGATGGCATGTACCTGGCACTCGCTTGACGGGGTGCACACGGGGCTCACGGGCCGCCGGTCTATGCGCGTCCGCCTGTGGCGGCGTGTGGCAGGGCCGGTGTCGGTGTCTTTCGGCGAATCATTTCAATGTGGCCTTATATGAGCGGACGCTGATAGGCTCGGCCCATGCACGCATTCGATGTGCTCGGAGACCCCGTGCGCCGCAGGATCCTCGAACTGCTCGCGGACGGGGAGATGGCGTCCGGGGCGGTCTGCGAGGTCATCACGGCGGAGTTCGGTATATCCCAGCCGGGCGTCTCCCAGCATCTGAAGGTGCTGCGGGAGAACGGCTTCGCGACGGTGCGCCCGCAGGGGGCGCGCCGGCTGTACGCGGTGAACTCCGAGCCGCTGCGCGACGTGGACGAGTGGATCGGCCGCTTCCGGCGGTTCTGGGCCCCGCGGCTGGACGCGCTGGAGACGGAGCTGGCGCGAGGAAGGCGGGCACGCCGCCTGGAAGGAGACAGCGATGCTTGACGGCATTGACGTGACGCACGAGATCAATTCCGTACGGCGGCGGGTGGGCCGCAAGGTGTTCGGAGCGGGCGAGGCGCGGGTGGTGACCATCTCGCGGACCTACGACTCCCCGCTCGAGGATCTCTGGGACGCGTGTACGAACCCCGAGCGCATCCCGCGCTGGTTTCTGCCCGTGTCGGGCGAGCTGCGCCTGGGCGGGCGCTTCCGGTTGCAGGGCAATGCGAGCGGCACGATCGAACGGTGCGACCCGCCGAAGGGGTTCTTCGCGACCTGGGAGTTCGGCGGTGAGGTCAGCTGGATCGAGCTGCGGCTGACGCCGGTCGAAGAAGGGCGGACGCGCTTCGAACTGGAGCACATCGCTCATGTGGACGACGAACGTTGGGCCGAGTTCGGTCCGGGCGCGGTGGGCGTGGGCTGGGACCTGGGTCTGCTGGGGCTGTCACGTCATCTGGCGTCCGGGGCCTCCGTGGACCCCGCCGCGAGCATGGCGTGGCTGACGTCCGAAGAGGGACGCCGCTGTGTGATGCTGAGCAGCGCGGCCTGGGGGGAGGCCAACGCGGCGGCGGGCGAGCCGGAGGAGGCGGCGCGGGCCGCGGCGGAGCGGACGACCGCGGCGTACACGGGCGGGTAGGCGGTACGCCCGAAGGGGCGAGGTCGCCGTGGGCCGGATGCGCGTGCTGACCTGGGGAAACGGAAGCTCATAGGTTAATTTCAGGGTGGTCACAGAGTTTTTCTCACCTTCGTGGGCCAGAGTGGACGGTGATGAACCGCATCACACGCCCCCCTGGCAACCGCCGGCACGCGTTCCTCGGTGCTCTCGTGCTGCTGGCCGTCACGACCTCCTCCGTGGCCGCCGCCGACGGCGGTCGCGGACCGCTGGGCGTGACCGCCGAGGCCGAGGTCGGTCCGGCCGCCTCGCGGATCGGTGCGCTCTTCGGCCCCGGCGGCGCCTTGGAGGGCGGCCACTTCTGCACCGCCTCCGTGGTGCACAGCAGAGCCCACAGCCTGATCGTGACCGCCGCGCACTGCCTGGGCACGGGCACCGTCTGGTTCGCCCCCGGCTACCGGGACGGCAAGGCCCCGTACGGGCTCTGGAAGGTCACCAAGACCTACGTGGCCGACGGCTGGAGCGGGGACCAGGACGAGGACAGCGATGTCGCCTTCGCCACCGTGGAGACCATCGGCGGTGTCGACGTCGAGGACATCGTCGGGGGAAACCGGTTCGTCACGGGACGGGAGACCGGTGCCACCGCGGTCACCGTCACGGGCTACCCCGACTCCCGCGAAACGCCCGTAACCTGTGTCAACAAGCCGACCGTCCACAGTGCCACGCAACAGCGCATCGAGTGCCCCGACTTCAGCGGCGGTACGAGCGGCAGCCCGTGGGTGAACGGCGACGGCGAGGTCGTCGGCGTGCTCGGCGGCCATGAACAGGGCGGCTCCACCGCCGATGTCTCCTACAGCGTCGTCCTCAGGGACGACGCCGCGGACCTGTACCGGAGGGCGTCGGGCAGCGCGTAACCCCGGCCGCGGACGCGCCCGCGGGGTGGCCGGTGAGAGTCCGTGAATCGGCCGTGGTGGTCTCGTCTGACGGCCGTGGGGGTCACACCCATCGGTTGCCGGTGGTCTCGACGGACAGTCCATGCCGGGCCGCTTCGGATCGCCGCCTGCGGCGTGTCGATGGGCCGCTTCGGATCGCCGCCCGTGGCATATCGATGGGGAGCGGCGCGCGCCGGCCTCCGGGCGGTCGCTCGGGGAGGTGCGTCGAACAGCCGTGTGGGTTTCGGCGGGCGGCGCGGGGCGCCACCGTACCGCCGTAGAGCCTCGCCCCGCTGGACCGCCGCTGAACCGCTAGCCACCCCCGTCCGCCCCGTGACTGGCCGACGTTGTGCGGTGGTGGTGGCCGGACCAGCTCTTTTCCGGTTCTCGAGCGGCCTCGCACCTTTACACTGACGCTCGGCGGACTCCCGTGCGGCGAGGGGCGGTTGACGGTGCGTAAGGCGTGGATCTGGGCGACCGCTGCCGTCGGTGCCGCGCTGAGCTTCGTGATGCTGCTCGTCGTCGGCGTCTATCTGGTGGCCGGAAACCTGGCGAACGGCCTCGGGAACGGGACCGTCGGGCTCGCCAGGAACGCCGTGCCCGCCGCGTACGCCTCGATCGTGCAGCAGTGGGGCAACCTGTGCGCCGCGATCAACCCCGCCCTGCTCGCCGCCCAGCTGTACCAGGAGAGCGGCTTCAACCCGGAGGCCAGGAGCCCGGCGAAGGCCGAGGGGATCGCGCAGTTCATTCCCGGCACCTGGGCCATCCACGGCATCGACGGCAACGGCGACGGACGCGCCGATGTCTGGGACCCGCGCGACGCGATCCCGTCGGCCGCCTCGTACGACTGCAAGCTGGCCTCGTATGTGAAGGACACCCCCGGGAACCTGACGGAGAACATGCTCGCCGCGTACAACGCGGGGGCGTACGCGGTCATCAAGTACGGGGGCGTGCCGCCGTACGCCGAGACGCAGAACTACGTGAAGACCATCACGACCCTGGCGAAGAGCTTTGCCGCGCCCGTGCGCCGGCTCGACCCCTCGAGGCAGGCGGCGGGCGCCATCTACTTCGCGCAGAAGAAGCTCGGCACCCCGTATCTGTGGGGTGGTGACGGCACCGCCGACCAGGGCGGGCGCTTCGACTGCTCAGGACTCACCAAGGCCGCGTACGAGAGCGTGGGCGTCACGCTGCCGCGTGTCGCCAACGACCAGTACAACGCCGGACCCCACCCCAAGCGGAACGAACTGCTCCCGGGGGACCTGGTGTTCTTCTCCGACGATCTGACCAATTCCCGCGCCATTCGGCACGTAGGCATCTACGTCGGCGGCGGTTACATGATCGACGCGCCCAGAACCGGTGCCGTGATCCGTTTCGACCCGATCGACACCCCTGACTACTTCGGGGCGACCCGTGTCACCGAAGATGGCGCGAAAGCACTGCCCACTACGGTGTGAACCGGGGTGTGACGGACATCCGCGCGGCTGCGCTCCGGCTGGAACTCTCGGTTACGCACACCCCGCTGAGCTGCGAGGACGAGTCTCTCTTCGATAACGTCTGCGTGATCATTGTGTGGAGTGCGGAACGTTGACCGGAGGGCTGTGCGTTCCTTCTGACGTAGAGCGTTGACGTACGGCAGCCGGCTTGACGTGGAGCGGATCTACGGCCACGGGGGTGGTGGAACGGCGCGCACACCGGCGTGTCCGTGGAACGGGACAGAGGACGAAGGGGCCGCGCACGATGGCTGCACTCGCCGAATCCGGGTCGAACCCTGACGTCGATCTGCTGTACGACATCAATGGCCTGGCCAAAGACGCCCCGCACCGGTTCGACCGCGTCATGGCGTTCGTCGGCGAGTACGGGCTGCTGCTCGCCATGGTCCTGCTCATCCTGGTGTGCTGGTGGACCGTGCGCCGGAGGGGCGGTGCCGAGGCGGCGTCCTCGGTCGCCGCGCTGGTCTGGGCCCCGCTGGCCGCGGGAATCGCGGTGCTCGTGAACGTGCCGATCCGGGGCTTCGTGGAGCGCCCCCGCCCGTTCGCCGACCACCAGGGGCTCGACGTCCTCGCCCCCGGCAAGACGGACTACTCCTTCGTCAGCGACCACGCCACGCTCACGATGGCGGCGGCGGTCGCCCTGTTCGTCGCCCACCGGAAGTTCGGGCTCGCCGGCCTGGGACTCGCGCTGCTCGAAGGGTTCTGCCGGGTCTATATGGGGGTGCACTACCCGACGGACGTCGTCGGCGGCTTCGCCCTCGGTACGGCCGTCGCCCTGCTGCTGTCCCCGCCCGCCATGGCGCTGCTCACCCCGCTCATGAAGGCGATCGAGGCATCGCCCCGCGCCGGACGGCTGATCCGTGCCCGCGGGGCGCGTACGGCGCAGGCCGTGATTCCCGGGGCGCGCACGGAACAGACGACGGGGGAAAGGGATCTGGCGGCCTGACGACGGCCGGCCGTGCCGGCTGCCGCACGGCAGCCGGCACGGTCGGCGTGAACCCGGCCGCCGCCTGGAGCGGCACCGCCGCCGACGGCATGCTGCCGGGGGCCGCGGCCCGATGCCACGGCCCCCGGCGGCGGCCCGTGCGGGAAGGCCCGCGTGCGGCGTTCCCTACAGTGCCTGCGGGAACGTGAAGAAACCGCTCGGGTCGTACTGGTGCTTGAGCTGCGTGAGCCGGGTGGCCGCGTCCCCGTAGTACGCCTTCCGCCAGTTCGTCAGGGTCGGGTCCGTGTAGTTCTGGTACGCGGCGCCGGAGGCATAGGCGCGCAGGGAGGCGTGGGCGGACGTCAGCCAGGACTGGGCCGTCGTGCCGGAGCCGCCCGCGCCCCAGCTCGCGATGTACTGCGCCAGCATGCGCGAGCGGCGGTGCACGAACGCCGTGGCCGTCGGCGAGACCCGGTTGACCGCGCCCCCGAGGGCGGTGAACGCGACGCTGCCCGCGCCGCCCCGCGCCTGCGCCACCTGGTTCAGGATCGTCTGGATGCCGGCCGCCGGGATCGAGCGGTCGAAGAAGTCCGAGCGGGCCGCGTAGGTCTCGCGGCCGAGGGCGCCCTGCGGCGAGCGGCCCGGCGTCGAGCCCGGCAGATGGCACTGGGCGGCTGTCGGGAAGGACGAGCAGCCCGCGTAGGCCTCCATCGCGCCCTCGTACGAGTGCCGCTTGAGGGAGACGCTACGGGCCGGGGAGCCCACCTTCGCGGCGAGGCGGTCGACCGCGTTCTGGAGTTCCCCGTATGTGCCGAGCGAGAACGCCGCGACGGAGACGGTGGGCGTGCCGCCGTTCTCGAGATGGCAGGAGGACCAGATCTCGTCGGGCTGGCTGGGGCCCCACTCCTGCCAGGCCTCGAGCACGGCGGCGGCCTTGGCCCAGGGCCAGGTGAGGTAGGCCGACACCGCCTGGGGCGCCGGATGCGTCCTGAACCGCAGTTCGGTGACGACGCCGAAGTTGCCGTTGCCCGCGCCGCGCAGGGCCCAGAAGAGGTCCTTGTTCTCGGTGGCGTTCGCGACGAGCTGCCTGCCGTCGGCGGTGATCAGGGTCGCCTGGGTGAGGCTGTCGCAGGTCAGTCCGTACGCACGGGAGACCACGCCATGGCCGCCGCCGAGGGTGAGCCCGGAGACGCCGACGGTGGGGCAGGAGCCGGCGGGTATGGTGACGCCCTTCGCGGTGAGCGCGCGGTAGACGTCGATCAGCTTGGAGCCCGCCCCGATGACCGCTTCGCCGCCGCTCGCCCGTATCTGGTTGAGCTTCGACACATCGAGGATCAGCCGGCCGTCGCCGGAGGACCAGCCGGCGTAGGAGTGGCCGCCGTTGCGTATCGCGACCTTGATGTGGTGGGCCCGGGCGTACGCCAGCACGGTGCGGATGTCGTCGGCATGCGCCACATACGCGACCGCCGCGGGCTTCAGTGAGTCGAAGCGGGTGTTGTAGAGCTGGTGGGCCGCCGGCCAGGCGCGGTCGCCGGGGCGGACCAGGGCGCCCGCCAGATCCTTGGCCAGAGCCGTCCAGTCGGCGGCGGCGCGGGCGGCGGTGGTGGCCGTACGCACCGGCGTGCCCGCGGCGCTCGCTGTTCCCGCGGCGCTCGCTGTTCCCGCGGCGCTCGCTGTGCTCGCGGCCGCCGCGGAGCTGGTCGTACCGCCGGTGCACGCGGCGGTGACCGCCGTCGCGAGTGCGGCGGTGCTTCCGCCGATGAACATACGCCGTTGCATGTGGGCCTCCCCTGGGTTCTGTGGAATGAGATGGTCCGGTCATGCGGCGAGTTCGCGGAGAAGTGCCACAGAATCGCTACAGCGCGGGGCAGTTGTGGTCGGTTATGACCGATTTCACCCGGTGTGCTGGATATGGTCCGGCCGTCCGCCCCAGCCGAGGGCATGCCCCTCGGCGTCCGTCCTCGCCAGGCTGCGGGCTCTGCGGGCCGGCCCCCGCCAGCCACAGGTGCACCGGGCCACGCAGAACCGGCCCTGTTCGACCGTCGTGGTGCGGTGATCCTCCGGACCGGCGGCTATGTCCCCTTGTTCCACTCCGGCAAGGTTACCCACGGCAAGTGTGATGCCGGGCGTGGCGGGTGGGGTGCCGGCCAGGGCAAGTGCGGTGCCGGCCAAGGCGCGTGAGACCTCGGGGCGCGTGACGGCTCTCTCTACCGGTCGTTAACCGGAACGACAGGAGGGACACCGGGACGTACCGGCTGGGGGTAGGCGGACGATGGTGGTGCGGCAGCACGGTCGGGTCGGTGCGGCGATCGCCGTGACGCTGGGACTGCTCGTCTGCGGCGCCTCGGTCACCGGATGCGCGGGCGGCGGGGCCGTCGCCGATGACGCGCCCTCCGGCACGGACGCCGTCCGGGAGCTGCACCGGGTGGCCGGGGTCCTGGTGCGGGCGGGCAGTTCAAGGACGCGGACGTCGATGGAGATGGCCACCGGCGGCACCCGGGTCACCATTCACGGCGAGGGGGTCTACGACTACCGCGCCCGGCTCGGCCGGCTGACGGTCCTGCTGCCGAGGGACCCCGCCGGCACCGAGGAGCACCGGCCCATCACCGAACTGCTCTCCCCGGGCGCCCTGTTCATGAAGAACCGGGGCGCGGGGGTGCCGGCGGACAAATGGGTACGGGTCGACCTGGCCACGCTCTCCGACGGCAACCTCGTCACCGGTGGCGCCACCGACCCGTACGCGGCGGCCGCGTTGCTGCGCGGGGCCCGCAGCGCGCAGTACGTCGGACGGGCCGAGCTCGAAGGGACCTCCGTGCGGCACTTCCGGGGGGTGGCCGACATCGGGCTCGCGGCACAGAGCGTTCCGGCCGTGGAGCAGGAGCCGTTCCGGGCGGCGGCGAAAGGGTTCGCCACGGCCGAAGTGCCGTTCGACGCCTATATCGACGACCAGGGGCGCCTGCGGAAGGTGCGCCACCGGTTCAGTTTCGTCAACGGCCGGCAGAGGACGACCGTGGCGGTGGCGTCGACGACGCTGCTGTACGGCTTCGGGGCCCCCGTCGACGTACGACTGCCGGCGAGCAGAGACATCTTCGCCGGGAAGATCGCGGAGCAGTGAGGAGGACCGGGCGCCGCCGGGGGCGGGCAGGCCGAAAGTGGCGCGGCTGAGGGGCCGGAAATGGTCCGTCCGTGCCATGCGCGGCCCGTAGACCGCTCCCTACTCTAGGAAGTCGGTGACGGCAGAAAGAGGTGATGCACGTGGCTCCGCTCGGCGGTACGGCAGTACAGGACCACGTGGCCCTCGCCGAGATCGAGCTGTGCGGCGACCTGATCATCGCCGCCTCGGCCGCACACGAGGACCGGCTCAGCCTGGAGAGCATCGACGAGGTGCTGAGGGTGGCCGAGGAAAGGGCGCGGCCGGCGAGTGAACCGTGAGCCGGCTCCCGGCGGCGGACCCACGCCCGCCCCCGGCCTCAGGTGCGCAGCAGCCGGCCGATCGCCCGCGTGGCCTCCTCCACCTTCGCGTCGATCTCGGAGCCGCCCTTGAGCGCGGCGTCCGCGACGCAGTGGCGCAGATGCTCCTCCAGGAGCTGGAGCGCGAAGGACTGGAGGGCCTTCGTCGAGGCGGAGACCTGCGTGAGTATGTCGATGCAGTACACGTCCTCGTCGACCATGCGCTGGAGGCCCCGGATCTGGCCCTCGATCCGGCGCAGCCGCTTGAGGTGCTCGTCCTTCTGCTTGTGGTAGCCGTGGACGCCGCGGTCGTGGTCGGTCACCACGGTCCCGTCGCCCTCGGAGGGCGTCGCCGCGCCGGCCTCGGTGGTCGTCATCGCGTCCTCCTGTCGACAGCTGCCGGGGGAGACGAAACCGGACGGATGACTCGCTGTGGCGGATCCTGCGCTTTCCGGCACCGACATATACCCCTGGCGGGTATATGGTAACGAACTTTGCTGGGTATAGGGCCCTTGGCCAGAGCCTTGGCCGCCCCCGCACCGCCCCCGTGCTGACCACTGTGTCCGATGGGCGACACTGGAGGACGGCCCCTTAGCCGTGGCCGGATGATGCGCCTAGCATCAGCCTGACCGAAACCGAAGCATCCCGAGGACCCCACGTGCGCTTTCGTCTGACCCCCAGGGAGACGAGCTTCTATGACATGTTCGCCGCGTCCGCGGACAACATTGTCACGGGCTCGAAACTCCTGATGGAACTGCTCGGGGCGGACGCCTCCTCCCGGGCCGAGATCGCAGAGCGTATGCGGGCAGCGGAACACGCCGGTGACGACGCCACGCACGCGATCTTCCACCAGCTGAACTCCTCGTTCATCACGCCGTTCGACCGCGAGGACATCTACTCTCTCGCGTCCTCCCTCGACGACATCATGGACTTCATGGAGGAGGCCGTCGACCTGGTCGTCCTCTACAACGTCGAGGAGTTGCCGAGGGGTGTCGAACAGCAGATCGAGGTGCTGGCCCGGGCGGCCGAGCTGACGGCCGAGGCGATGCCCCATCTGCGCACGATGGAGAACCTGACCGAGTACTGGATCGAGGTGAACCGTCTGGAGAACCAGGCGGACCAGATCCACCGCAAACTGCTCGCCCATCTGTTCAACGGCAAGTACGACGCGATCGAGGTGCTGAAGCTCAAGCAGATCGTGGACGTGCTGGAGGAAGCGGCGGACGCGTTCGAGCACGTGGCCAATACCGTGGAGACCATCGCGGTCAAGGAGTCCTGAGGCGTCCATGGACACCTTTGCTCTGATCCTCACCATCCTGATCGCACTGTTCTTCGCGTATACCAACGGCTTCCACGACTCGGCGAACGCCATCGCCACCTCGGTGTCGACGCGCGCGCTGACGCCGCGCGCCGCGCTGGCGATGGCGGCGGTGATGAACCTCGCCGGTGCGTTCCTCGGCAACGAGGTGGCGAAGACGGTCAGTGAGGGCCTGATCCAGACGCCCTCCGGCGGCAAGGGGATGGGCATCCTCTTCGCGGCACTGCTCGGCGCGATCGTATGGAACCTGGTCACGTGGTATTTCGGCCTGCCGTCGTCCTCGTCGCACGCGCTGTTCGGCGGACTGGTGGGCGCGGCGCTGGCCGGCGGTACGACGGTGTACTGGTCCGGGGTTCTGAACAAGATCATCACGCCGATGTTCCTGTCCCCGGTGGTGGGGCTGATCGTCGGCTATCTGGTGATGGCGGCCATCATGTGGATCTTCCGCCGGGCCAGTCCGCACAAGGCGAAGCGGGGATTCCGTATAGCGCAGACCGTCTCGGCGGCCGGCATGGCGCTCGGCCACGGCCTCCAGGATGCGCAGAAGACGATGGGTGTCGTGACGATGGCGCTGGTCATCGCCGATGTCCAGCACTACGGCGACCCGATCCCGGTGTGGGTGAAGCTCGTCTCCGCGGCGATGCTGTCGCTCGGGACGTACGCGGGCGGCTGGCGTATCATGCGCACGCTCGGCCGCAAGATCATCGAGCTGGACCCGCCGCAGGGATTCGCGGCGGAGACCACCGGTGCGTCGATCATGTTCGCGACGGCCTACCTGTTCAAGGCGCCGATCTCCACGACGCACGTCATAACGTCGGCGATCATGGGCGTGGGCGCGACGAAGCGGGTGAACGCCGTGCGGTGGGGCGTCGCCAAGAACATCGTCCTGGGCTGGTTCATAACGATGCCGGCGGCGGCGGTGGTGGCGGCCTGCGCCTTCTGGGTGGTCAACCTGGCGTTTCTGTAGTCACCCGGCCGGAGGGCCGGAGCAGAAACCTTTCTTCACCCCCTCTCCTGCCCGGCGGGCTACACCGAAGCCGCCGGGCAGGAGAGGGGGTGCTTCGTTGTGCGCACGCCCCTGGGTCCCGGTTCGAGATGCGAGGCCACGGGGCGTGACAAGACTGGAGCTATGACTGCGAAGGCACTCCTCGAAGGCGGGCCGGACGATCTCGCGGGCAAGCTCGTGCCGATCGTCCCGCCCGGAAAAGAGCTGAAGATTCCGCACCGCGGCGGATACGAGCACTACAAGATGACGCCGCGCCACGAGAACAGCCAGGAGGGGCAGGTCACCGTCTACCAGTGGTGGGAACGCACGGAAGTCGCCGAGTGACGAGAACGGGCCCGCCCCCGGGAGCCAGGGGCGGGCCCTCTTCTACCTCGCGGTGGCACCGCCATGCAGCACCGCGAGGGGTCCTCGGACCGGATCCGGATCAGCCGAAGCGACCCGAGATGTAGTCCTCCGTGGCCTGGACCGACGGGTTGGAGAAGATCCGCTCCGTCTCGTCGATCTCGATCAGCCGGCCCGGCTGGCCCACGGCCGCCAGGTTGAAGAAGGCGGTCCGGTCGGAGACACGCGCGGCCTGCTGCATGTTGTGCGTCACGATGACGATCGTGAAGCGCTCCTTCAGCTCGCCGATCAGGTCCTCGATCGCGAGGGTGGAGATCGGGTCCAGGGCCGAGCAGGGCTCGTCCATGAGCAGGACCTTCGGCTCCACCGCGATGGCGCGGGCGATGCACAGACGCTGCTGCTGGCCACCGGACAGGCCGGAGCCCGGCTTGTTCAGGCGGTCCTTGACCTCGTTCCAGAGGTTGGCGCCCCTGAGCGACTTCTCCACGACGTCGCTCAGCTCGGACTTCTTGTAGCTGCCGTTCAGGCGCAGGCCCGCCGCCACGTTGTCGAAGATCGACATCGTGGGGAACGGGTTCGGGCGCTGGAAGACCATGCCCACCTCGCGGCGGACGGAGACCGGGTCGACCCCGGCGCCGTAGAGGTCCTCGTTGTCAAGGAGCACCTTGCCCTCGACGCGTCCGCCCGACGTCACCTCGTGCATGCGGTTGAGGGTGCGCAGGAACGTCGACTTGCCGCAGCCCGAGGGACCGATGAACGCCGTCACCGATCGCGGCTCGACGGACATCGAGATGTCCTCGATCGCCTTGTGGGAGCCGTAGTAGGCGGTGAGACCGCTTACGTCGATTCGCTTGGCCATGACTACTTCACTTCCAGTATCAGTCGCTGTGGGCCCCGACCGGCGGAGCCGGGAGTCGTCGCCTTAGCGACCGGTCTTCGGGGCCTTCCAGCGGGCGATGCCGCGGGCCACCAGGTTGAGGATCATCACGAAGGCGATGAGGGCGAGAGCCGCCGCCCAGGCCCGGTCGTAGGCCGCGCCGGCTCCGGCGCTGTTCGCGTACTGCTGGTAGATGTACAGCGGCAGCGAGGCCTGCGGGTCCTTGAACGGGTTGCTGTTGATGAAGTTGGTGCCCCACACCAGCAGCAGCATCGGCGCGGTCTCACCGGTGATGCGCGCGATGGCGAGCATCACGCCCGTCGTGATGCCGCCGATCGAGGTCGGCAGAACCACCTTGAGGATGGTGCGCCATTTCGGGACGCCCAGCGCGAGGGAGGCCTCGCGCAGCTCGTTCGGGACGAGCTTGAGCATCTCCTCCGTGGAGCGGACCACCACGGGCATCATCAGGATCGCCAGGGCCAGTGAACCGGCGAAGCCGGAGTAGCCCATCTTGAGGATGAGGATCCAGAAGCTGAGGACGAACAGACCGGCGACGATCGACGGGATACCCGTCATGACGTCGACGAAGAAGGTGACGGCCCGGGCGAGCCTGCCGCGGCCGTACTCGACGAGGTAGACGGCGCTCAGCACACCGATCGGCACGGCGATCACCGTGGCGAGGCCGACCTGCTCCAGGGTGCCGAGAATCGCGTGGTAGATACCACCGCCGGTCTCGGTGTCGGCGACCACACCCATCGAGTGGGTGAGGAAGTAGACGTCGAAGACCTTCACACCGCGCTTGAGCGTCTCCCAGATGAGGGAGGCCAGCGGGATGACCGCGAGGAGGAAGCACACCCAGACGAGGCTGGTCGCGATCCGGTCCTTGGCCTGCCGGCGGCCCTCGACGCGCGCCGCGACGACATAGGTGCCGAGGACGAACAGGACCACGGCCATCAGGGCCCACTGGATGCTGCTGTCGAGGCCGGCGGCCAGGCTGATGCCCACGCCCACGGCGATCGAGCCCGCGGCGATCGCCCAGGGCGACCACTTCGGCAGGCTGGCACCGCGCAGGGTGCTCGGACGCTTGTCGCTGACGGCTGCGGTGCTCATGCGTTGGCCCCCGAGTACTCCTTGCGGCGGGCGATGATCGCGCGAGCCGCACCGTTGACCAGCAGAGTGATGACGAAGAGGACCAGACCGGAGGCGATGAGGGCGTCACGGCCCTGGTCGGTGGCCTCGCCGAACTTGCTGGCGATGTTCTGGGCGAAGGTGCCGCCGCCCGGGTCCAGCAGGCTGGCCTGGATGTCGAAGGTCGGGGAGAGGACGGTGGCGACGGCCATCGTCTCGCCGAGTGCACGGCCGAGGCCGAGCATCGACGCGGAGATCACACCGGAGCGGCCGAACGGCAGCACGGCCATGCGGACGACCTCCCAGCGCGTGGCGCCGAGGGCGAGAGCCGCCTCCTCGTGCATCTGCGGGACCTGCCGGAAGACCTCACGGCTCACGTTGGTGATGATCGGCAGGATCATGATCGCGAGCAGGATGCCGACGGTCAGCAGGGAGCGCGGGGCGCCGCCCTGCCAGGAGAAGATGCCGGTCCAGCCGAGGTAGTCGTTCAGCCAGCCGAACAGGCCGTCCATGTGCGGTACGAGGACGAGGGCGCCCCACAGGCCGTAGACGATGGAGGGCACGGCGGCGAGCAGGTCGATGACATAGGCGATGGGCCCGGCCAGCCTGCGCGGCGAGTAGTGCGTGAGGAACAGCGCGATACCCACCGCGATCGGAACCGCGATGGCCATGGCGATGATCGAGGAGACGACCGTGCCGAAGGCCAGGACCGCGATGCCGAAGACCGGCGGGATCAGGTTGGTGTTCCACTCGAAAGTGGTCAGGAAGTTGCCGTGGTCATTGCTGATCGCGAGGGTCGCACGGTAGGTGAGGAAGACCGCGATCGCGGCCATGATCACCAGAAGGAAGATGCCGGACCCCCGGGACAGGCCGAGGAAGACCCGGTCACCGGGACGGGTGGCGCCGCGGCTCGTGCGCCTGTGAGTGGCCGCGGAAGGCTGGGGGGCGGGGGGAGGCGCTTCTGTGTTTTGTGTAGTGATGTCCATCAGGATCTCCGGTCTGCGGAGCCGTGGGCTGATGGCGGCTCCGGGCGGCGGTGCACCGGACGGTGCGGCCCGCTCCCCTTTTTCGGGGAGCGGGCCGCACATCGGGTCAGCTCAGGCTCGAGATGGTCTCGCGAACCTTCGAGTTGATCTCGGCGGGGATCGGCGCGTACTTGGCCTCGGCCAGCTGGCCCTGGCCGTCCTCGGACGCGATGTAGGAGAGGAAGGACTTCACGGCCGGCAGGGTGTCGGCCTTGTTGCCCTTGTCGCAGGCGATCTCGTAGGTGACGAGGGTCAGCGGGTAGGCGTTGGCCTCGGTCGGCTGGTAGTTCAGCTTGAGGGCCAGGTCCTTGCCGGTGCCGACGACCTGGGCGCTCGCGATGGCCTTGGTGGCGTTCTCGACGGTGGCCTTGGCCGGGGTCGCGGCGCCGGTCTTGAGGTCGACCGTCTTGATGCCGTCGGCGGCGTAGGACAGCTCGAAGTACGAGATGGCGCCCGAGGTCTGCTTGACCTGCTGGGCCAGGCCGGCGGAGCCCTGCGCGGACTGGCCGCCCTTGGCCTGCCAGGCCTTGCCGCCCGAGTAGGGCCAGTCGCTCTTGGCGGTGGCGATCAGGTACTTGGTGAAGTTGTCCGTGGTGCCGGACTCGTCGGAGCGGTGGAAGGCCTGGATCTTGAGGGCCGGCAGCTTGGCGCTCGGGTTCAGCTTCGCGATCGCCTTGTCGTTCCACATCTTGATCTTGCCGTTGAAGATCTGGGCGATGGTGGACGGGTCGAGGGTGAGGCTGTCCACGCCCGGCACGTTGAAGCCGACCGCGATCGGGCCGCCGACCATCGGCAGGTCGATGGCCTTGCCGCCACCGGTGCAGACCTTGCTCGACTGCGAGACCTCGTCGGGCTTCAGCGGGGAGTCCGAGCCGGCGAACGCGGTCTGGCCACCGAGGAACGCGGTGATGCCGGCGCCGGAACCGGTGGGGTTGTAGTTGATCTGCACGTCGTGGCAGGCCTGGGTGTACTGCTTGACCCACGCGTCGATCGCGTTCTTCTGCGCGGAAGAGCCGGAGGCCTGCAGCTGGCCCTTGGCGTTGTCGCACTTGATGGCGGAGGAGCTGGACGCCGAGGCCGAGCTGCCGCCGCTGCTGCTCTTGCCCGTGTCATCGGAGCCGCACGCCGTCAGGGCCAGGGCGCCGGAGACGGCGACAGCACCGAGAGACAGGGCGCGAAGCCGGTTCTTGCGCTGAAGCATCACTTTCGGGAGTTCCTTCCAGGAGCCGCCGTCCGTGGCGGCGTGCGAAGTGTGGTAGCCCATCGGGGCTGCTGTGTCGATGTAGTGCGGCAGCACGCCCCATGCGCGCTTCGCACCGTGTACGGCCGAAATTAGGCAGAACAGGTGAAGCTGCTGATGGTCGAGAGTGAACGGAAGGTGAACCCCTGCGGTCGGTGTGGTTAGGTCACGGAACGCTTACGTCTCGGACACGAGGGCATTCCGGCGGCCGAGCCGGATCAGGGTGCGGCTGGCCTGCGGATTTGGGCCGACGGCGCGCTGTCTCCGGTCGCTGACGCGGTTCCCGCGCCCCGAGCGGGCGCGGGCGTCACACGGGCTCCCCCTTCGGGGCACATGGGCGCTTATGCCAGGTTTAGCGCGTTGAGGAAGGCGTCGACCAGTTCCCTGTCGCGCGGCTGCGTCAGACGGGCCCGGGCCGCGGTGGGCGGGAGCCACAGGATGCGGTCGACCTCGCGGTTCGGGGTGAAGGAGCCCCCCGTCGCCTCGGCCGCCCAGTAGTGCACCTGCTTGGGGCGGCCGTTCACCTCGTAGCGGGCGGTGGGCAGGGGCGCGCCGGGAACGGCGGTGTACCCCGTCTCCTCCTCCACCTCGCGCAGCGCACCCGCGAGCGGGTCCTCACCGCGCTTGAGCTTGCCCTTGGGATGGGACCAGTCGTCGTACCTGGGCCGGTGGACCAGACAGATCTCCGGTTCGCCGTCGACGGGGGAGCGGCGCCACAGGACACAGCCCGCCGCGCGGATGGTGTCATCGGTCATCGGGTGCTCCGGCTCCTCTCTCGTGCCTGCGGCGCGCCTGTCGCGGCGCGTCGTCGTACGAGTGCCTGTCGTGGCCGTGCCGTCGTCCTCGTGCCTCGAGCCTCGTGCGCGTGTCTGTGGTGCTGTCGGGCCGTCGTCCTCGTTCGTCGTGCGGGTGCCTGTCGTCCCCGTCCGTCGTGCGCGTGCCTGTCGTCCGTCGTTCGTCGTGCGGGTGTCTGTCGTCCTCGTCCGTCATGCGCGTGCCTGTCGTCCGTCGTCCGTCGTCCGTCGTGCGCGTGCCTGTCGCGCCGTGCCCGGGGGCGGGGCCCCTCGAGCACGGCGAGGGGCCGTCGCCGGGCGCCTACGGAGTACCCACCGCCTGCTTCTGCCATGACTGCTGGAACGCGAAGCGGGCCGCCTCCACCTCGTGGCGCTGGTCGGCGTGCAGCACACCCAGGGCGTACGCCGTCGCCGGGGCGATGCGCGGGGTGCGCGCCGCCGCCGCGGCGGCCGCGGCCGCCTCCGAGGCGTCCCGGTGCCGGTTCAGGGCCTGACCCGCCGCCAGTAGTCGTACGTCGACGGGAGCGTCCTCCCCGTAGAGCACCTCCCGGGCGTACCGGTGCAGGCGCAGCAGCAGCCGCACCTGGTGCCAGGGGCCATCCTGCGGATGTGGGGCCGGGTCGGGGGAGAGACCGTGGATCAGGGCCTCCGCGTTGTACGGATGGCCCGCGGTGACCAGCGGCAGCGCGGCCACCGCGTCGCACAGCCGCTCCTCCGCGGCGGCGGCCAGCGGGCGCAGATCGGCGGTGGCCGCGGCGGACGTGAGCGGGACCTCGCTGGCGAGGACGGCGACACTGTCCGCCACCGCGTGGAACCGGCTGGAGCCGAGAGCCTGGAGGGCCGCCGAGTGGGCCCGCGTCCGGGCCAGGGTCAGCTGGCGCTCCAGCAGGGCGCCGGCCTTCGCCGCGCCGACGGTCAGATTGCCCCGCTCGGGGACGCCGGGCTGGCTGCGCGGGCCGGTTCCGGCTTCCCCCGCGCCCCCCGTCGGCGCGGGGAAGACCGAGGAGCCCGACAGCCGGTGCAGGGCGAGCAGCAGCCGTTCGAGCCGGGCCGCGTACGCGTGCTCGCGGGCCAGGGTGCCCGAGAGCCAGGCGAGTTCCGGGCGGATTGCCTCCGACCAGTCGGCGTCCAGGAGGGGACGGAACGTGTGCAGCGTGCCGCTGATGCGCCGGGCCGAGCGGCGCAGGGCGAGCGCCGCGTCCCCGGCGTCGTCCGTGCCGTTGCGCCCCTCTCTCGGCTCCTCCCCCACTCTCGACTTCGCTCGTACGGAGGGACCCCCGTGGGCGGAGGGACCCCCACCGGCGCCGGTTTCCCGGTGCTGCCGCAGTGAGCGGAGGAACTCCGTGGCCTGGGCCCGCAGATAGCCCGCGAGGGCGTCCCCGGTGGGCCCGGCCGTGGGGTCGGTGGAAGGGTCAAGGTGTTGCTGTGCCACGCCGGCGCCTCCGGGCGTCTATGAGCATCTCCTGGATGTTCCGCAGGGGCTGGCCGTCCGCGTCGGTCGCGTGCCGGGTCCACTCGCCGTCCGGGCCCAGGCGCCAGGAGGCCGTGGTGTCGGACATACCGGTCTCGATGAGCCGGTTGAGGGCCGCCCGGTGCGCCGGGTCGGTGACCCTGACGAGTGCTTCGATGCGACGGTCGAGGTTGCGGTGCATCATGTCGGCACTGCCGATCCACACCTCGGGCTCGCCGCCGTTTCCGAACACGAAGACGCGCGAGTGTTCGAGGAAGCGGCCGAGGATGGACCGCACCCGTATGTTCTCCGACAGGCCGGCGACGCCGGGGCGCAGCGCGCAGATGCCGCGCACCCACACATCGACCGGCACGCCCGCCTGCGACGCGCGGTAGAGCGCGTCGATGATCGCCTCGTCCACCATCGAGTTGACCTTGATGCGGACGCACGCGGGCCGGCCGGCCCGGTGGTGCTGGATCTCCTTGTTGATCCGGGAGATCAGACCGTCGCGCAGGGACTTGGGGGCGACCAGCAGCCGGCGGTAGGTCTCCCGGCGGGAATAGCCCGACAGCCTGTTGAACAGGTCGGACAGATCCGCGCCGACCTGCGGATCGGCGGTCAGCAGACCCAGGTCCTCGTAGAGGCGTGCGGTCTTCGGGTGGTAGTTGCCCGTGCCGACATGGCTGTAGCGGCGGAGCGTTTCGCCCTCCTGCCGCACGACCAGGGACAGCTTGCAGTGCGTCTTCAGACCGACGAGCCCCCAGACGACATGGCAGCCCGCCTCCTCCAGCTTGCGGGCCCACTTGATGTTGGCCTGCTCGTCGAAGCGGGCCTTGATCTCGACCAGCACGAGGACCTGCTTGCCGGACTCCGCCGCGTCGATGAGCGCGTCGACGATCGGCGAGGTCTCCGAGGTCCGGTACAGCGTCTGCTTGATGGCGAGCACGTCGGGGTCGGCGGCCGCCTGCTCCAGGAACGCCTGCACCGAGGTGGAGAAGCTGTCGTACGGGTGGTGCAGCAGGACGTCGCGCTCCCGCAGTGCCGCGAAGATGTCGGGCGCGGACGCCGACTCGACCTCCGCGAGGTCACGGTGGGTGCCCGCGACGAACTTCGGGTACTTCAGCTCGGGCCGGTCCAGGTTGGCGATGCCGAAGAGGCCCGTCAGGTCCAGGGGACCCGGCAGCGGGTACACCTCGGCCTCGGAGATCTTCAGCTCGCGCACGAGCAGGTCCAGCACATAGCGGTCGATGGACTCCTCGACCTCCAGGCGCACCGGGGGCCCGAAGCGGCGCCGCATCAGCTCCTTCTCCAAGGCCTGGAGCAGGTTCTCGGCGTCGTCCTCCTCGACCTCGAGGTCCTCGTTGCGGGTTATCCGGAAGGTGTGGTGCTCCAGCACCTCCATGCCCGGGAACAGCTCCTCCAGGTGCGCGGCGATGACGTCCTCGATGGGGACGTACCGCTGCGGGGAGGCCTCCAGGAAGCGTGAGAGCAGCGGCGGCACCTTCACGCGCGCGAAGTGGCGGTGGCCGGAGACCGGGTTGCGCACGACGACCGCGAGGTTGAGCGAGAGTCCCGAGATGTACGGGAAGGGGTGCGCGGGGTCGACGGCCAGCGGGGTGAGCACCGGGAAGATCTGGTGCCGGAAGAGTGTGAACAGGCGCGCCTGCTCCTTGTCGGTCAGCTCGTTCCAGCGGACCAGGTGGATGCCCTCCTCCGCGAGCGCGGGGGCGACGTCCTCGTGGAAGCAGGCCGCGTGCCGGGCCATGAGCTCGCGGGAGCGGGCCCAGATCATCTCCAGAACCTCGCGGGGCTGGAGGCCGGAGGCGGACCGGGTGGCGACACCGGTGGCGATACGGCGCTTCAGACCGGCCACCCGGACCATGAAGAACTCGTCCAGGTTGCTGGCGAAGATCGCCAGGAACTTCACGCGCTCCAGCAGGGGCGTGTTCGGGTCCTCGGCCAGCTCGAGCACGCGCGCGTTGAACTGGAGCCAGCTGCGTTCCCGGTCGAGGAAGCGGCCCTGCGGGAGCTGGGCGGCCTCGCCCTCCTCGTACGCGTCGAGGTCGGCGTCGATGTCGGGTTCGAGTTCGGAGACCGTCGCGGCCACGGTGTGCGGGCGGTGCGCGGCGATGGAACCCACGGAGGGCTGCTGATTCTGCGTGTTCGCGCGACCCGAGGATTCACCCTCACGGGGGGTGGCGGGGGACGGGTGGGCCGGTGCCTGGGCGTTCTGCTGGCTCATAAACCCATTCTTCCGCGCCGATCGGGTGACGGGCGCGTCGGAGAGAACGGGAGGCGGCGCGGAGGCCGGACGCCCGCGCTCCGCACCGGCCCCGTTGTGCGGGGGCGGCGAGGGCTCTGGCACGACGGCGTTCATTGGCCGAGCGTCGCAAGTCCGTCTGAATCAATGGTTACGGCGACATGACGTGCGGGATAGCGAGGGAAGGCTCGCGGACGTCTACAGGGGGCGCGGCGGCGTACGAGGGGGCTGGACGAGGCGTGTGCGGTGTCCTGGGCCGGGGTGGGGGCGGTGAGGGGCGGGGTTTGGCGGGTGCGGGGCGGTTCGGGGACTGCTGCGAGGCTGTCGGGGGCCCAGACTCGGCGGGGGGGGTCCGCTTCGGGGTCCGCTGAGGATCGGCCGGAGGGGGAGCGGAGGGGGAGGCGGGGCCAGGGGCCCGGGCCGGGGCCAAGGCGGCCCGGGGCGTCGGCGTGCCCGTTAGGCGTCGGCGGCGGACCGTCCGGCTCGTTGAAAGATTGTCCTCCTGAGCGGCCTGGCGACGCTCGCCCTCCCGTGTACGGACCGTGTGCGCCGTTCCGGTGTACGGACCGTGTGCGCCGTCGCGGTGTACGGACCGTGTGCGCCGTCCCGGCTGCTCCCTGGCCTCGCCCTGACCCCCACCGGGCTCGCCCCGACCGCCATGGGGCTCGCCCTGCCGTCCGGCTGGGCCCGGACCTCACCCCGGCCCTGGTCGGCGGCGGCTGGGTCGCCCTGCCGGTGGTGGCCGCGAAGGCCGTCCACGGGAGGCCCCCGCCGTTCACGGTCGCGAGCCAGGGCGTGGCGCGGCGGTCGCGGTCGTCGCGGCCGTTGTGCTGTACCGCCTGCGGGACCGCTTCGACGCCTCGGCGGCCCACTCCCCGTTCTCCGACTTCGCCCCCAGGGCGCCTCCTGATCACCGCCCCACCGTCGCGGCCTCCGGCCTGACCGTGCGCTACGGCGGCACGGCCGCGGGGGACGACGTCTCCCTCCGTCTCCATGAGGGCGTCACGGGACTGCTCGGCCCCAACGGCGCGGGCAAGACGACCCTGCCGCGGGTGCTCGCCACCGCCGTGCCCGCTGACCGCACGGGCCGTGGGCCGGGTGTGGAGCAGTACGGAACGCCACCTGGGCGCCCGCGCCGGCCGGCGCACGGGCAGGGGCACGTTCCGATGTCGGCGACCCGCGCCAGGGCGCCGTCCTTCTCCAACCGGCCTTCGAGGACGGCTACTTTCCGGCCCTCGACGGCGAGCCCGCGGAGGTGGCGTCCGTATGAGTACGGTTCTCGACAAGGCCCCCGCGGTCGCCCCGCCCGCGCGGACCGGCCGCCACTCGGCCACCGCGGTTCTCGCGCTCGCCCGCTTCGAGGCGCGCGAACTCCTCCTGCAGGTCCCTGTGTTCGCGCGGACACCGGTTCCCGGTGCTCCGGCCCCGGCACTGAGCCCGGCTCACCGGCTCACGTTCAACCGGCACCGGCCCCCGGCCCCCGGCTCACGTTCAACCACCGGCCCCCGGCTCACGTTCAACCAGCCCCGTCCCCGTCCCCCAGCTCACCGGCTCAGGTCCAACCGGCCCCCGGCTCACGTCCAACCGGCCCTCGGCTCACGTCCAAGCAGCCAGGGCGCCCGGCCCCCGTCCTCCGGTCCACCCGTCCTTCCGGTTGCTCAGGTCTCCGTGCGGTACATCAGGTCCGTCTCGTAGGTGCTGAAGCCCAGCCGCTCGTACACCGCGAGTGCGGCCGCGTTGTCGGCGTCGACGTACAGCATGGCGGTCGGCAGGCCCTGGGCGGTGAGGTAGCGCAGACCGATCGTGGTGAGGGAACGGCCGAGGCCGCCGCCCTGGGCGCCGGGCCGGACACCGAGGACGTACACCTCGCCGAGGCGCTCCTCCGCGTGGACCTTGGTCCAGTGGAAGCCGATGAGTTCGGGGCCGCGCGCGCCCTCGCGCTCCGCGAGGAAGAAGCCCTGCGGGTCGAACCACGGCTCGGTCTTGCGGTCCTCGAGGTCGCGCTGGGTCAGGGAGCCCTGCTCGGGGTGGTGGGCGAAGGCCTCGGCGTTGACGGCGAGCCAGGCCGCGTCGTCCTGGCCGGGCACGAAGGTGCGGACGGTGACACCCTCGGGCAGCTTCGGCTCGGGCAGTTCGAGCTGGTCCAACGGGCGGCGCAGCTGGCGCAGTTCGCGGAAGAGGGTGAGGCCGAGGACCTGGGCGAGATGCCGGGCGGCGGAGTGACCGCCGTGCGCCCACACCCGCAGCCGTTTGCCGGAGGCGGCCAGAAGGGCGGCGCCCAGTGCCCGGCCGTGCCCGTGGCCGCGGTGCGAGGGGTGCACGACCAGTTCGGCGGCCGGGGCCTCCACCGGGTCGGTGTCCTCGAGCTGGGCGTACCCGACGAGCGTCTCGCCGACCATCAGCAGCAGATGGGAGACGCCCTCGCGCTCGCCGCCGCGCAGTTGCAGCCGCCCCTGCTCGGACACCGCCTGTTGTCCGTCGACCCGGGCGGCGTCGGCGAGCAGCTCTAGCACGGCCTCGGCCTGTGCGGGCGAGAGCACGGTGACGGTCTCGATGGAGCGGATCCCTGCCGGTCGGGCGGTGTCGTCGCTGGTCATGGATACGAGGGTAAGGGGCGGGCCGGGGGGAGGGGAGGGAACAAGGTGGGGTGGGGGAAGGTCCGGGCGCCTACCCGCCTACCCGCCTACCCGCCTACCCGCCTACCCGCCTACGCGCCCGGGCCCGGCGGCGGTGTCGGGGCGCCCGGCAGCCGTAGCGTCGCCACCGTGCCTCCGCCCTCCGCCGGCCGCAGGACCACCTCGCCGCCCGCCTGCTGGACCGTGCGGGCCACGATGGACAGGCCCAGGCCCGAGCCGGGCAGCGCGCGGGCCGAGGGGGAGCGCCAGAAGCGGTCGAAGACATGCGGGAGTTCCTCGGCCGCGATGCCGGGGCCGTGGTCGCGGACCGTCAGTACGCCGTTCGTGAGGGCCACGTTGATCGTGCCGCCCTCGGGGCTGAACTTCACCGCGTTGTCGAGGATGTTCACGACCGCCCGCTCCAGCGCGGATGGCTCCGCCCGTACGTACCAGGGCTCGAGGGCCGCCGTGATGGTCAGCTCGGGGCCCCGCAGCCGGGCGCGGCGCAGCGCGGCCTCCACGGTGTCCTGCAACTCCACCACCTGGGCCTTGCCGGCGTGCAGGCCCTTCTCGGGGCGGGACAGCTCCTGGAGATCACCGATCAGCGAGGCCAGCTCGGTCATCTGTGCCTTCACCGAGTTGAGGAGCGCCTTGCGGTCCTCCGCCGGGAGCGGGCGGCCCGTCTCCTCGCTGCGGGTGAGGAGTTCGATGTTGGTGCGCAGGGAGGTGAGCGGGGTGCGCAGCTCATGGCCCGCGTCCGCGATCAGCTGCTGCTGGAGTTCGTGGGAGCTGGCGAGGGCCGAGGTCATCGAGTTGAAGGAGCGGGACAGACGGGCGATCTCGTCCTCGCTGTCCTCGTCCACCGGGATCCGGGTGGTCAGGTCCTCGGTGCGGGCGATGTGCTCGACCGCCTCCGTCAGCTTGTCGACGGGGCGCAGACCAGCACGGGCCACGGCCAGACCGACGGCACCGGCGCCCACGACGCCCAGGCCGGACACGATGAGGAGGATCACGGCGAGGTCGTCGAGCGTCTTGTCGGTATCCCTCAGGGGGTACGCCAGGACCAGGACATAGCCCGGGTACAGCTGAGGACCCCCGGGGCTCTCGCTCAGCAGGGGGGTCGTCAGCACCCGCACCGGCTCGCCCTTGCTGTCGACGCTGTTGTGCAGGATGCCGTGCGTCGGGTTCCGGGCGATCTCGGTGTCGCTGCGGGTGATCTTGACCATGCCGGCGGAGTTCGGGTACACGCAGATCTGGCCGTCGACGTTGACCACCTGTGTGTAGTAGGTGCTCATCTCGGGGCCCCGGTCGTCCTGCGGGGAGGGCGTGGTCGTGCAGTTGGCCAGGACGCTCGCCAGACCGCCCGGCCGCACCGGCGCGCTGGAGCTCTTCAGGTCGCTGTCCACCTGCTCGTACAGCTTGCCCTGCACGATGAACCAGCAGCTCACCGACACCGCCGCCACCCCGAACGCCACCGCCGTCGCCACCAGCAGGGCGAGGCGGGAGCGCAGCGGCAGAGAGCGGAAACGCTTGATCACTCGGCGCCGCCCTGCCGCAGGACGTAGCCCACGCCGCGCACCGTGTGCACCAGCCGGGGCTCGCCGCCCGCCTCGGTCTTGCGGCGCAGGTACATCACATACACATCGAGGGAGTTCGACGACGGCTCGAAGTCGAAGCCCCAGACCGCCTTGAGGATCTGCTCGCGGGTCAGCACCTGGCGCGGATGCGCCATGAACATCTCCAGGAGCGTGAACTCCGTACGGGTCAGCTCCACTGCCCGCCCGCCCCGTGTGACCTCGCGCGTCGCCAGATCCATCCGGAGGTCGGCGAAGGTCAGCGCCTCGTCCTCCTGGGTGCCCACCGCCGTGGCCGCGTACGAGCTGCGGCGGAGCAGGGCGCGGATACGGGCGAACAGCTCGTCCAGCTCGAAGGGCTTGACCAGGTAGTCGTCGGCCCCGGCGTCGAGGCCGGTGACACGGTCGCCGACCGTGTCGCGGGCCGTGAGCATCAGGATGGGGGTGGTGGCGCCCGCGCCGCGCATGCGGCGGGCGGCGGTGAGGCCGTCCATCCGCGGCATCTGGATGTCGAGGACGACCAGGTCGGGCTCGTACGCGGTGGACTTCTCCAGCGCGTCCGCGCCGTCCACGGCGACCTCGGTGTCATAGCCCTCGAAGGCCAGGCTGCGCTGGAGTGCTTCGCGGACCGCCGGCTCGTCGTCGACGATCAGAATGCGCTGGGGTTCACGGTCGCCTTCGGCGGGGCTCATGGATAGCGGGTTCCTCGGGGTGCGACGGGACGGTGGCTGAATGTCCTCAGCCTCGCACGTTTCGCGCGGTGGGGGCGGAAAGGTCCGGACGGGTGCCGGCGCCGGGGTCGTGTGCCGTACGGGGGCGAGTGCCGGCGCCGGGAGCGTACAGGCGGGCGGGAGGATCGGGTGGGTGCCGGCGCCGGGGCGTAGGGGCGGGCGGACTGATCTGCGGAGTGGGCGGTTCGACGGGGCGGGTTGACCTGCGGAGGGGGCGGGTTGACCTGCGGAGTGGACGGTTCGACGGGGCGGGTTGACCTGCGGACTCGGATCGAGGGTGCGGGCTGATCCGCGGACCGGGCGATCGGACGGATGCCGGGGCCGTAGCGCGTGCGGAAGGATGCCGGGGCCGTAGCGCGTGCGGAAGGATGCCGGGGCCGTAGCGCGTGCGGACGGATGCCGGGGCCGTAGCGCGTGCGGACGGATGCCGGGGCCGTAGGGCGCGCGGAGGATGAGGGCGTGCGGAGGGATCAGCACATCGCCGTGGTGAGGCGGTTCAGCGGCACCTTGCGGCGATGCGGGCGCCCGACATTGGTGCGCCGCAGACCCATCAGCTGCGGAACCGGCACGACCTCCGGGGCCCGGGCGGCCGGTGCGCGCAGCTCGTACGCCTTCGAGGCGGGAGCCGCGGGGGCCACGACGGCGTGGAGTTCGTACGCCTCCGGCGCGGGTGCCGCCGGGGTGTGGAGCTCGTGGGCCACGGCCAGGGCCAGGCAGACCCGGGCCGGGGCGACGGGGGCGGTCGTGTGGTGCAGAACCTGCTTGATCATGTCGTGCTCCTTACCAGCCGGCCCTACCGGGCGCCCGCTCAGCTCTGGGAACCGGAGCGGAGCGTCGCCAGGTCGGACTTGACGGTGTTGATCGGGATGGCGAAGCCGAGACCCACGCTGCCGGCGCTCGACGAGGTCGAGTCCGAACTGGCGGAGTACATCGCCGAGTTGACGCCGATGATGTTGCCGTTCATGTCGATGAGGGCGCCGCCGGAGTTGCCCGGGTTGAGGGACGCGTCCGTCTGGATCGCCTTGTACGTGGTGGTGGAGGAACCGGTGTCGCCGTTGAAATGGCGGCCGCCGAACTCGAACGGCCACTGGCCGTTGCCGTTGCCCTGACCCTGGTTCTCGTCGGTCGAGACGGTGACGTCACGGTTGAGGGACGAGACGATGCCACTGGTGACGGTCCCGGTCAGGCCCTCGGGGGAGCCGATCGCCACGACCTGGTCGCCGACCTGGATGCCGTCGGAGTTGCCGAGCGTGGCGGCCTTCAGCCCGGAGGCGCCCTCCAGCTTGATGAGCGCGAGGTCCTTCTTGCTGTCGGTGCCGACGACCCGGGCGGTGTAGGACTTGCCGCTGCTCGTGGTCACCTTGATCGAGGACGCGCCGGAGATGACGTGGTTGTTGGTGATGATCTCGCCGTCACGGGTGATGATCACACCGGAGCCGGTCGACTGGCCCGAGCCGGAGGTGGCGCTGATCTCCACGATGCTCGGACTGACCGCGGCGGCAACGCCCGCGACTGTGCCCCTCTTGCTCGACGGCACGACGTTGGTACTGGTCGAGCTGGAGGAGACCGTGCTCTTGCCGGTCAGTTCCTGGATGCCGTAGGCCGTGCCGCCGCCTATGGCCGCGGCGACGATCGCCACGGCGGCGAGGATCGCGAGCGGCCCCTTGGCCCGCTTCTTCGCGGCGGGCGCCGCGGGATCCGTGCCGGGGTGCGAGGCTCCGCCGCCGTATTCCGGGGCGGCTGCCACCAGGCCCGGCGCGTATGCCGGCGGGGGCGGCCACTCGGGGTTCACGGGGGGAGAGACGTGCTGCTGCCGGGGGTAGGCGGACTGGTGTCCGTCACCCTGGGGGTACTCGTCCTCGCCGCTGCGGCGGAAGCTCTCGGTCATGGAATAGAGAGTGTCCCGCGATCATGAGAGCCACCTGAGTCGCCGCTGAGAAGCCCGACAGAACCTCGTATGCCCGATATAAAGGCGCTCCCGGAGGCCTTCGAGAGCGGGGGGTGCGCGAAGGTCTCGAGAGGCCCGGGGCTCCTGGTGCCAGGGAGGTCAGGGAAACCTCAGGTTTCTGTGGGATGAGTGAACAGGGAGCGGCAGGCGAACGTTTGTCCGAGGCCTGTGAAGCCCGTGTCACAAAAGGGCGCCCGAGGCTACGATCACGACCGCCGGAGGGGGGCTCCGCGGTTTCGCCCGACCGCACTGCGCGGCATTCGCGCCGCGCTGCGTCGGGCCGGTGCGTCGTACGCCCTCCTCGGGCCCTTGTCTACGACACACCCAGGAGCCCTGAGTGATACGTGCCCTGCGCGACCGCTGGAGACGCCCCGCCGTGGCGCTCCCCGCGGCCGCCCTCGCGCTGGCCCTGACCGGCGCCGGCGCCCTGGCGGCCCAGTCGGCGGCCGCCGCCGACGGACTCCCGAAGCCCGGAGTCACCCAGCAGCGGACCGGCGCCCCGAAGCCGGCCGCCTCTTCCAAGGAACTGCACGAGCGCCTGATCAACGCCGCCAGGAAGCAGGCGGCCGTTAACACGGAGCAGGCGCAGCAGGCGGCCGACAAGGTCCCCGCCGCCGCCACGGGCAAACCCTCCTCGTTCATCATCGGCGGCACGGAGACGACGATCGCCTCCGCGCCCTGGATGGTCCAGCTCGGCTACTACGACCCCACCACCGACGAGGGCTACTTCTGCGGCGGCACCCTGGTCGCGCCGAACAAGGTCCTCACCGCCGCGCACTGCGTCGCGGGCCTGAACTGGGTCGACAACGGCGTCGTCCGGGCCGGTTCGGCGGACCTCGACGGCGGGACCGCGGTGGCCGTCATACGTCAGTGGAGCCACCCCCGCTTCAACCACGACACCCTCCAGAACGACATCGCCGTCCTCACCCTCGGCGCGCCCCTGGAGCAGCAGTGGATGCGCCTGGCATCGTCGAGCGACAGCGCGCTCTACAAGCCCGGCACCACCGCCAACGCCACCGTCTACGGCTGGGGCCTGACCTCCGGTGCCGACGGCGCCGACCTGTCGGCCACCCTGCGCAAGGTGAGCCTGCCGATGGTCGCCGACGCGACCTGCGACAGTGCGATGAAGTCGGTCATCGGCGCGGACTACTTCGCCGAGGGCTCGATGATCTGCGCCGGCACCCCGGCGACCGGCACCGACGAGGGCACCAAGAGCACCTGCAACGGCGACTCCGGCGGCCCGCTCGTGGTCGGCGGCAAGATCGTCGGTGTGGTGTCGTGGGGTGTCGCGGGCTGCACGGCCAAGGGCGCCTACCCGGTCTTCACCAAGGTCTCCTCGTACACCTGGGCCGCCCAGCCCCGGATCGACGACACGGACCTGAACTACGACGGCCGCGCGGACCTGCTGGAGCGCACCCCGTCCGGGGGCCTGTTCGAGCAGGACAGCAAGGGAACCTCGCTCACCCAGCGTTCCTTCGGCAGCAGCGGCTGGCAGGACGCCGGCTGGGCGCTCCAGGCCGACCTGGACCGCGACTACTACCAGGACCTGATCGTCCGCGAGAAGAGCGACGGCAAGCTGTACCGCAGCTACTACGACCACGCCGCCCAGGACTTCACCTGGATGCAGATCAGCTCGGTGTGGGGCGGCTACAAGTCCTACGCCATCCCGGGCGACATGACCGGTGACGCCCGCCCCGACCTGGTCGCGGTGGACGCGGACGGCTCGGTCTACCTGTACCCGGGCAAGGGCAACGGCCAGTTCTACGGCCGGGTCAAGGTCGTCGACCGTGCCTGGAAGGGTGTGCAGATCTTCGGCCGGGGCGACCTGTCCGGCGACGGCAAGGCCGACCTGCTGGCCCGCTCCACCGACGGCACCCTGTGGCTCTACCGGGGCACCCAGCAGGAGCAGACCCCGTGGTCGGCCCGGATCAAGGCGCGTACGGGCTGGAACTTCACCTCGTACGTGTCCAACGGCGATGTGACGGGCGACGGCATCGCCGACGTCATCACCCGCGACTCCGGCGGCACGCTGTGGCTGTACCCCGGCACCGACAAGGCGTCCTCGGACCTGTTCGGCTCGCGGATCAGGCTGGGCACCGGCTACAACCAGTACAACCTGCTGTTCTGAGCCCCTGAGGCACACAGCCCCAGCGACGGCCCGCCGGTTCCACCGGCGGGCCGTCGCGTTCGAGTCACCCCGAAGGCCGGGCGCGAGGTCCGGGCGGCAGGGGAGCCGGGTGTCCGGCTCAGCCCTCGCAGCCGCAGGACCGGCGCACCACCAGCCGCGACGGGAACTGCCTGACCCGTTCGCGGCGCGAGCCGGCCACCCGGAGGCCGTCGTCGAGGACCAGGTCCACGGCCGCCCGGGCCATCGCCGACCGGTCCGAGGCCACCGTCGTCAGCGGCGGATCCGTCAGCGCCGCCTCCTTGACGTCGTCGAACCCGGCCACGGCCAGTTCGCCCGGTACCTCGATGCGCAGCTCGCGCGCCGCGCGCAGCACGCCGATCGCCTGGTCGTCGGTGGAGCAGAAGATGGCCGGCGGACGGTTCGGCCCGGACAGCAGCTCAAGGCCCACCTGGTACGCGTCGTAGCGGTTGTACGGCGCCTCGAACAGCCGGCCCTCCGTCGGGAGCCCGGCCTCCTGCATCGCCCGCCGCCAGCCCTCGACGTGGTCGGAGACCGGGTCGCCCACTGCCGGGGTCTCCGCGGTGCCGCCCATACACGCGACGTACTCGTGGCCGTGCTCCAGCAGATGGCGGACGGCGAGCTGGGCGCCGCCGAGGTCGTCGGTGACGACCGCGACGTCGTCGATCGCCTCGGGCCGCTCGTGCAGCAGCACCACCCGGGCGTCCCACGCGTCGATCTCGGCGGCGGCATGGTCGTTGAGCGCGTGGCTGACCAGAATCAGTCCGGAGACGCGCATGCCGAGGAAGGCCCGCAGATAGTGGACCTCGCGCTCGGCCACGTAGTCGGTGTTGCCGACCAGCACCATCTTTCCGCGCTCGGCGGCGGCCTGCTCGACCGCGTGCGTCATCTCGCCGAAGAAGGGCTGGCGCGCATCCGGGACGATCATGCCTATGAGGTCCGTGCGCCGCGAGGCCATGGCCTGGGCGACCCGGTCCGGCCGGTACCCCAGCTCCTTGATCGCGGCGAGGACACGCTCGCGCGTGGCCGGGGCGACCGGCCGGGGTCCGTTGTTGATGACATAGCTCACGACCGCCGTGGAAGTCCCCGCCAGCCGCGCCACATCGTCCCGAGTCACCTTGGCCACGCGCGGAGTCTACGCGGATGGACCGCCTCTGGGCAGGGCGTACGTGGTTCTATGCCTCAGCCGTGACCTCGGCCGTGGACACAGCCGCCGTCTCGTCCGCATCCTCCGCCTTTGGCCGGCCCGCCTTCGCCTTCGCGTCCTCGGCCGAGCGGTCCGGTTTCTCCGGGGTCACGAACCGGTAGCCGACGTTGCGGACGGTGCCGATCAGCGACTCGTGCTCGGGGCCGAGTTTGGCGCGCAGCCGCCGCACATGGACGTCGACCGTGCGCGTACCGCCGAAGTAGTCGTAGCCCCAGACCTCCTGGAGCAGCTGGGCGCGGGTGAAGACGCGGCCCGGGTGCTGCGCGAGGTACTTCAGGAGCTCGAACTCCTTGAAGGTGAGATCGAGGACGCGGCCCTTGAGCTTGGCGCTGTAGGTCGCTTCGTCCACGGACAGGTCGCCGTTGCGGATCTCCATCGGGGAGTCGTCGTTGACGAGCTGCTGGCGGCCCATGGCCAGCCGCAGCCGCGCCTCGACCTCGGCCGGTCCCGCGGTGTCCAGCAGGACGTCGTCGATGCCCCAGTCGGCGGTGACCGCCGCGAGACCGCCCTCGGTGACGACGAGGACGAGGGGGCAGCCGGGTCCGGTGGAGCGCAGTAGCTGGCACAGACTGCGGACCTGCGGGAGATCCCGCCGCCCGTCGATGAGGATCACATCGGCGCCCGGGGTGTCGACGAGCGCGGGGCCTTCCGCCGGAGCCACTCGCACGCTGTGCAGGAGCAGGCCGAGAGCGGGAAGCACCTCCGCGGACGGCTGGAGGGCGTTGGTCAGAAGAAGCAGAGAACTCATCGTGCGCCTCCCGCCTCAATCGTCGTCGGTTTGTGCACGGTTCGCTCGCCCATAACGTCTGGTTCCTCCTCGGTCCCTTCGAGGACGTTTGCGGCACTGCTTCGTACGGTGGCGAATCCCCGCCTCCCCGGGACCCGCTATGCGTTCGCCCGCCCCGTACACCTGCGGTTTCCCGCTTCGTATACAACGCTTCCGAAAGCACAAAAGGACCCGGGGGCTACGCTGCCCGAGTCCTCTGCCCAGCAGAATAGCCCACATGAGCACTGGTCGGGCAGGTCACATGGCACGATCCACGGTTCGTCCGCACTGCGAGACGGCGCGTCGTGGGCCTTTGCGGACGTTTCTGCGCACGGTCGACGGAGTCGCGATCGATGCCGCATACGACCCGGGCCTGGGCATATCCGACACCGGGCGTGCATCCACCGGCCATCTAGGGGATCTTGCGATCGTCGTGGCGCACGGCTTCACCGGCGATCTGGAGCGGCCCCATGTCCGCCGGGTCGCCGGCGTCCTCGCCCGGTACGGCGCCGTCGTCACCTTCTCCTTCCGCGGGCACGGGGCGTCGGGAGGACGTTCCACGGTCGGCGACCGGGAGGTGCACGACCTGGCGGCCGCGGTGCGCTGGGCGCGCGAGCTGGGGCACTCCCGGGTGGCCACCGTCGGCTTCTCGATGGGCGGATCGGTGGTGCTGCGGCACGCGGCACTGCACCAGGAGGGCGCGGACACGGACGCGGTGGCGGCCGTCAGCGCTCCGGCCCGCTGGTACTACCGGGGCACGGCCCCCATGCGGCGGCTGCACTGGCTGGTCACCCGGCCGGAGGGCCGTCTGGTGGGCCGTTACGGCCTGCGCACCCGTATCCACCGCCGCGACTGGGACCCGGTGCCCCTCTCGCCGGTGCAGTCCGTGCCGCTGATCGCGCCGACCCCGCTGCTGATCGTGCACGGTGACCAGGACGGCTACTTCCCCGTCGACCACCCGCGGATGCTGGCGGAGGCCGCGCCCGGCCATGCCGAACTGTGGCTGGAGCCCGGCATGGGCCATGCCGAGCACGCCGCCGACGACGCGTTGATGGCGCGGATCGGGGCGTGGGCGGTCTCGCGCGCGGGCTAGCCTGACGGTGTTCACGACGACGAGTTGAGGAAGCAGATGGCAAAGGGCACGGTGCGCTACTGGGCCGCCGCCAAGGCCGCGGCCGGGACCGCCGAGGAGCCGTACGACGCGACGACGCTCGCGGAGGCGCTCGACGCGGTCCGTGGGCGACACCCCGGCGAACTCGTCCGTGTCCTGCGGCGATGCTCCTTCCTCGTCGACGGTGACCCCGTCGGGACGCGCGCGCATGAGACGGTACGGCTGGCCGAGGGCGGCACGGTCGAGGTGCTCCCGCCGTTCGCAGGAGGATGAGCGATGAGCAACCAGCCCCATGAGGGGTACGACCCGGGCTACGACCCCTACGGACAGCAGGGGCAGCAGGGCTATCCGCACCCGGCGCCGCAGCCGGGATATCAGCAGGCGGGGTATCAGCAGCCCGGATACCAGCAGCCCGGATACCAGCACCCTGGGTATCAACAGCAGGGTCATCCCGAGCAGCAGGCACAGCAGCAGGGGTGGTACGACCCGAACGCGGCTGCGTATCCGCAACAGCAGCCCCAGGCGTATCCGCAGCAGTCTCAGCGGCAACAGCCGTATCCCGCGCAGCAGCAATGGCAGGGCCAGGGTCAGGGCCAGGCGCACGGGCAGCCGTTGCCGCCGGAGACCCCGGCGTACGGGTCCCACGGCTATGCGACGCCCCCCACCCAAGGCCTGGCCCACCCGGCCCGCGGTGACGGCGCGCACGCCGGTACGGCGACGGCCACGCATCCCGCCCCCGTCGACCTCTCCGCCCTTCCCGCCAACCAGCGGGCCCGGCTGGAGGGCCGTTCGCCGATCATCGAGCCCGGGCTCCAGCCCGCCGCGCTCACCGCCGGCCTCGGGGTCCTCCTCGCCGGTGCCGCGGCGCTCGGGACGTACGCCCTGGTCGTACCGCTCGTGGTGCTCCAGGCCGTGACGGCCGCCGGCTGGTTCCGGCTGAACGGCATGTGGCCCGCCCGGCAGGGCATCGCGCTGGCGTTCCTCGGTGCGGTCACCGCGGACGTCGCGCTGCTCGTGGCCGGCCGGGAGCACGCGCCCGCCGCGATCCTGGGCACCCTCGGTGTCTGGGTGCTGCTGTCCCTCGTGCTCCAGCTCCGATCGCACGCCGATCCGGACACGCGGATGTACGGCCTGATGGCGACGGTCGCCTCGGCCGCGCTGTCGATCCTCGCGGCCGGGCATCTCGCGGCCGCGCCGCACGCCGTCACGGTGGGCGCCCTCGCGGTCGCCGCCGCGGTCCTGGCGCGTGCGCTGCCGCTGCCGACCGCGGCCTCCGTGGTCGTCGCCCTGCTCGCGGCGGCGGGAGCGGGCATCGCGATGGGCGCGGCGACGGGCCTCGGTACATCCGGTGCCTTCCTCGGGCTCGGAGCGGGCGTCTGCGCCCTGATCGGCCACCGGGCCGCGTCGTACGACTACCCCTCCCGCTTCGTCCACTTCACGGCGGGCGTGGCCCTGCCGCTGACGGCGGCGGCGCCGGCCGTCTATCTGCTGGGGCGTGCCCTCGGCTAGCGCTATCTGCCGGGGCGTGCCCTCGGCTGGCGCTATCTGCCGGGGCGTGCCCTCGGCCGGCGCGTGTCACAGGTGATCGACAATCCGGGGGCCGCCACAGCGCACGGGGATACAGTCGCGCTCGGCGGCCACCCGGTCGTCGCTGAACTGTCGTGGACGACCGCCGAGGTGGGGGCACACCGAGCATGCGCGCACTGCGAATACTGTTGACCGTCATCGTGATCCTGGGCGCACTCTTCGCGATCGTGGACCGGGTGGCGGTCCACTTCGCCGAGGGGAAGGTGGCCGACAAGCTGCGGACCACGGAGAACCTGGCCGACACCCCGGACGTGTCGATCAACGGTTTCCCCTTCCTCACCCAGGTCGCCGGCGGGGAGCTGGACGACGTCGAGGTCGGCATCAAGGACTACGAGGCGCCCACCGGCAACGGCGGCCAGAAGCTCCGGATCGACGACCTCCACGCGCACATGAAGGGCGTCAGGTTCTCCGGGGACTACAGCTCCGCCACCGCGTCCGACGCCACGGGCACCGCGCTGATCTCCTACGCCGAACTGCTCAGGGCCGCGAAGTCGGAGCCCACCGACGTGGGGCTCGGCGTGACGGCCCGGGTGATCGGGCTGTCGGACGGCGGCAACGGCAAGATCAAGGTCACGCTCACCCTCACGGCCCCCGGAATCAAGGCGACGAAGCCCGTCTCCGTGCTCGGCTCGGTCACGGTCCACGGCAACAGCTTCCAGGTGCACGCGGACGGGCTGCCCAGCCTCGACGGGGTGTCGCTCGTCGAGAACCGCATCCGGGCCATCACCGACTTCCAGCAGGGGATCACCCAGCTTCCCGGCGACATACGCCTCGCCACGGTGCGGGCGGCGAAGGACGGCGTGGAGATCACGGCGAAGGGTTCGAACGTCAGGCTGGCGGGGTAGGACGCGCGACGGCCGGGGCCGAGGGGCGAGTGTCCGAGGGCGCGTGTCCGAGGAACAAGTGTCCGAGGAACAAGTGTCCGAGGAACAAGTGTCCGAAGAGCGAGACACCCCGTCCGTAGCGCAGACGGATCAACGCCCGGGTGGGTCCGGCGCTCTCCCGGCGGCGGGACGGGCGGCCCAGCCTTCTCGCATCCCGGACGATCGCGTCTCAGTATGCGACACACCGGTGACATGTCCCACGATCGGTCCCTACGATCGACCCCATGCAGCGACAGGCGGATCTCACGAAGCGGCGGGCAGTAGACCTGTGCCGCGTCGCCGCCATGCTCTGTCGCCCCTTCTGAGCGGGAACCCCTTCCCGTATCGCCGGCCCCGCGCCTGAACCGGGGCCTCCGTGCGCCGTGTACGCCCCAGCCCGATCGCGTACCCGCGCCCTTCGCACCGCATCACCCGCCGCAACTGCCCCGGAGGAGAAAGCGCATGAGCCGCAGCGACGTCCTGGTCGACGCCGACTGGCTGCAGGAGCACCTGGACGACCCGACCCTCGCCATCGTCGAGGTGGACGAGGACACGTCCGCGTACGACAAGAACCACATCAAGAACGCCATCCGGATCGACTGGACGAAGGACCTCCAGGACCCGGTCCGCCGCGACTTCATCGACCAGGCCGGCTTCGAGAAGCTCCTGTCGGAGAAGGGCATCGCCAACGACCACACGGTGGTCCTCTACGGCGGCAACAACAACTGGTTCGCCTCCTACGCCTACTGGTACTTCAAGCTGTACGGCCACGAGAACGTGAAGCTGCTCGACGGCGGCCGCAAGAAGTGGGAACTGGACGCCCGCGAGCTGGTCGACGGCACCGACGTGCCCGAGCGCCCGGCCACCCAGTACCAGGCCAAGCCGCAGGACACCTCCATCCGCGCCTTCCGCGACGACGTGGTCGCCGCGATCGGTGCGCAGAACCTGGTCGACGTCCGCTCGCCCGACGAGTTCTCCGGCAAGCTGCTCGCCCCGGCCCACCTGCCGCAGGAGCAGTCGCAGCGTCCGGGCCACGTCCCGAGCGCCCGCAACATCCCGTGGTCGAAGAACGCCAACGACGACGGCACGTTCAAGTCGGACGAGGAGCTGAAGGCGCTCTACACCGAGGAGAACGTCGACCTCGCCAAGGACACCATCGCCTACTGCCGCATCGGTGAGCGCTCCGCGCTGACCTGGTTCGTCCTGCACGAGCTCCTCGGCGTCCAGAACGTCAAGAACTACGACGGCTCCTGGACCGAGTACGGCTCCCTCGTCGGCGTCCCGATCGAGCTGGGCGCCGCCAAGTAATCCCGGACCTACCCGAAGGAAGAACCATGTGTGGAGCGAAGGCCGGCGGCCCCGACGCCTCGACGATCAAGCCCGGTGAGACCACGATCCAGGGCCAGGTGACCCGCGACGGCGAGCCCGTCGTCGGCTACGTGCGCCTGCTGGACTCGACCGGCGAGTTCACCGCCGAGGTCCCGACCTCGGCGACCGGACAGTTCCGCTTCTACGCGGCCGAGGGCACCTGGACCCTGCGCGCCCTGGTGCCGGGCGCCACCGCGGACCGTACGGTCGTCGCCCAGAAGGGCGGCCTCGCGGAGGTCGCGATCGCCGTCTGACGGGCACACTCCACGACGGTCCGAGGGACCGTGTGTGACGGCTGAAGGGCCGCATCCCCCGGGGGTTGGACGCTTGCCGGCAGGGGTGCGGCCCTTCGGCATGTCCGGGCTCCGGGCATAGCCTGGAGGTATGTACGCACGCAGGCGTCATCTCTACTTCGCCATGATGGGGACTTGCATCGGGCTGTTCGTCCTGGCGTGGGGAGTCGTGCGGCTCTGGTCCGTCCCCGTGGCGGTGGGGATGTGCGTGGTCGCCATGGTGATCCCGCCGCTGGCCGCGATCGTGGCGAACCGCCGCGGCCCCGACGACCGCTGGTGGGACGACCCGTCCGGGGACCCGAAGTCCGACGAGTGGTGGGACGAACTGGACGGGAAGAAACGGCACTAGGCTTCGGCCCGGTGCGCCCGCGTCTCAGTACACGAGTGCCTGTGTGTCGTCCGCAAGCGACTCCTGTACGAACACCTGTGCGCCCGCGATCCGTACGCCGTCGATGACGTCCTTCTCCGTGATGTCGCGGCGGGCCGCGCACTGCGTGCACAGGGTGATCCGCCCGGCCGCCATGATCGACTCGATCAGATCCGGCAGCGGCGCTGCGTGCGGCAGCTCGAACTCGGCGGCCCGGCCCGGCAGCGCGAACCAGGACGACTCCCCGGTCAGCCAGAGCGAGACATCCACGCCGCTGGCCACGGCCACGGCCGCCACGGTGAACGCCTGCGAGCACCGCTCCGGGGCGTCCGCCCCGGCCGTCACCTTGATCACGAGCTTCTTCGCCATGCCCGCAGCCTAGTCCGGCGGGGTCATGCGCGGTGCTCCTTGTTGTGGTGGCGGCGCAGCAGAACGTTGGCGTCCGTCTCCGCGCTGGCGTCGTGCTCCGCCCGCGCGGCCTCCCGCAGCCCGTCCAGCTCCGTGCACATCGCACAGCCACGGACCGGAAGCGGCGGGCGGCTCGTGTCGCCGGCCGTCCGGGCGCGCTCGTTCGCCGCCGTCACTCCGGCACTGAGCCGCTCCCGGGCCGTCGCCGGGCGGAGCGCGGCCGGGTCGGCCTGCCATTCCCGGCCCCCGCCGACCGGGCGCAGCATCGCGTACGGCCCCGACCGGTCCTGGTACGCGCCGACCTTGCCCGTCGCCGGGTCGTAGAGAAGCGCTCCGCGCTCGGGGGACTCCGCCGTCATGGGTGCCGTTCCTTTCCCGACAACGCCTGCGCGCCGCGTGACCATTGAACTACGCTGCGTGTTCCGCACCGTATGAGCATGGCCGCCGAGCAGGGCCGGAATGCCGTGGACGGGATCTCCTTCGCCGCCGCCCGGCGCTCCTTCCACACCTTCCACGGCCGTCTTCCGTGAAAGGAGCGCGATGCCGCCGCGAAGGGTGATCACGGGACGCAGTCAGGAGCCGAGGAAGCGGTTCGCGGAGGAGCTCCGGTTACTGCGCACCGAACGGGGCGAGAGCCTGCGGAAGCTCGGCGAGGTGCTGGGCTGGGACTGGTCCCTGTTCGGAAAGATGGAGAGCGGCCAGACCCTGGGCAGCCCCGAGGTGGTCCAGGCGCTGGACCAGCACTACGGGACCCCCGGGCTGCTGCTGGCGCTGTGGGAACTGGCGGTGGGGGATCCGACGCAGTTCAAGGAGCAGTATCGGCGGTACATGATGCTGGAGGCCGAGGCGGTGAGCCTGTGGCACTTCGGGGTCAGCATTCTGCCTGGCCTGCTCCAGACAGACGGGTACGCGCGTGAGGTGCTAGCGCTGGGCGGCGCCAAGGGCAAGGAGTTGGACCAGCAGGTCGAAGCCCGTACATGGCGGCGGAAGCTGCTGGAGGGGGACGAGGCGCCGCCGTTCCGTGCCGTCCTCGCCGAGGCGGTGCTGCGCACCCCGCTGCGTGACGTGGCGGCCTGGCGGGAGCAGTTGGAGTACCTGCTGGAAGTGTCCGACCACTCCAACGTCACGCTTCAGGTGCTGCCGCAGGAGGCCGGACTGCACGCCCTCGTCGGCACAGCTGTCATGTTCCTGCGCCTGCTGGACGGCAAGACCGTGGCATACACGGAGAACGCCCACCGTGGTGAACTGGTGGAAGAAAACAGCGCAGTTGAACTGCTGCAACGTGCGTACGATGCGATGCGTGACCTGGCTCTGAACCCGGCCGAGTCGCGGAAGTTCATCCTGCGGATGTTGGAGGAAGTGCCGTGCGAGCCATCGACCTGAGCACCGCGACATGGCGTAAGAGCAGTTACAGCAATCCGGACGGCGGCGAGTGTGTCGAGGTCTCTGACGACTTCCTGAGCGCCGCGACATGGCGCAAAAGCAGTCACAGCAACTCGGATGGCGGCAACTGCGTAGAGGTCGCCCAGAACCTCCCCTCCGTCGTCCCCGTCCGCGACAGCAAGGACCCCTCCCGGGGCGCCCTCGTCTTCACGGCCGCCGCATGGTCCCGGTTCATCGACGACGTCAAGCGCTGACCCGGGCAGGCGCCACCCTCATCGAGAACCCGGGGTTCCCGCCACGTAAGCTGGGAGCCGGCTCTTGTGTACCCACCCTCGCTCACCAAGGAGCACCCCGTGGAGATCTTCTTCGAAACCCTGCTGGTCCTGGTCTGCGTCGGCGTCCTCGCCTTCGCCGGGCTGGCCGTGAAGAAGCTGTACCAGGGCCAGCGCTGACCTCCGCACTCCCGACGCACACGACGAAAAGCTGCTCATGATCGAGATCCCGTCCGACCTCCACAAGGACCTCGTCCCGCTCGCCTTCCTGCTCGGCAACTGGGCGGGCGCGGGCGTGCACGACTTCCCCGGCTCCGAGAAGTGCAACTTCGGCCAGGAGGTCTCCTTCACCCACGACGGCCGGGACTTCCTGGAGTACCACTCCCACACCTGGGTGCTGGACGGCGAGGGGAACAAGGTCAGGCCGCTGGAGTCCGAGTCCGGCTTCTGGCGGATCGACAAGGACCGCAAGGTCGAGGTCACCATGGTCCGCAACGACGGGGTCGTCGAGGTCTGGTACGGCGAGCTGGCCGAGAAGAAGCCGCAGGTCGACATCGCGACGGACGCCGTCGCCCGGACGGCGGCCTCGGGTCCGTACACCGGCGGCAAGCGGCTCTACGGGTACGTCAACAGCGACCTGATGTGGGTCGGCGAGAAGCAGACCCCCGAGGTCCCGCTGCGCCCCTACATGTCGGCCCACCTGAAGAAGGTCGTCACCCCGGAGGACGTCGAGCGCTGGGCCAAGGCCCTCCCGGACGACCTCCCGGACGACGGCATCGCCTTCTTCAAGTAGGTGGGGTTCACCCGTTCCGGACGACGGTGCAGACGCAGTCGGATTCGCGCCGGGGCACCGCGAGGAACTGGGTGAAGCCGCGCCCGCCGGGATGGGCAGGTTCCGCAGCCCGCCGGTATTCCCCTCCGGTCGGCTGCACGCCGTCCCGGCGTCGTGTCCGAGGGCGGCGAGTCCCGTTCGGCGGCCCGTGATACGGGACGCCGGTCCTACACTGGGTGCTGTGGTGAGCACCGACTGGAAGAGCGATCTGCGGCAGCGCGGCTACCGGCTGACCCCGCAGCGGCAACTCGTGCTCGAAGCCGTGGACACCCTGGAGCACGCGACCCCCGACGACATCCTCGTGGAAGTGAGGAAGACCGCGTCGGGGGTCAACATTTCCACCGTGTACCGCACGCTGGAGCTTCTGGAGGAGCTGGGGCTGGTCAGCCACGCCCACCTGGGGCACGGCGCGCCGACGTACCACCTCGCGGACCGGCACCACCACATCCACCTGGTCTGCCGCGACTGCACGAACGTGATCGAGGCCGATCTCGACATCGCCGCCGATTTCACCGCGAAGCTGCGTGAGACGTTCGGTTTCGACACGGACATGAAGCATTTCGCGATCTTCGGCCGGTGCGAGGACTGTTCTCTGAAGAGTTCAAATACCACGTCGTAGGCTTGGCTCCATGAAGAGTCCCCTGCTGTCCCTGCCCGGCGCTGTCCCCGCCGAGGGCGTGGACGAAGGCGTCGCCGCCCACTACGGCGACCTGTTCCGCGAGCAGCGTGCCCTTGCCGACGGCTCCGGATTCGTGGACCTCTCGCACCGCGGTGTCCTCACCGTCAGTGGCGAGGACCGGCTGAGCTGGCTGCATCTGCTGCTCACCCAGCACGTCAGCGAACTGCCTCCGCACCAGGCCACCGAGGCCCTCATCCTGTCCGCGCACGGGCACATCGAGCACGCGCTGTACCTGGTCGACGACGGCGAGACGGTCTGGGCCCATGTGGAGCCCGGCACCCAGGACGCGCTGATCGCATACCTGGAGTCGATGAAGTTCTTCTACCGCGTCGAAGTCGCCGACCGCACGGACGACTTCGCGGTCGTGCACCTGCCCGCCGGTTCGATCGCGGAGGCCCCCGAGGGCGTACTGGTCCGCGAGACGCCGTACGGCCGCGATCTCTTCCTGCCGCGCGGCGACCTGGAGTCCTACGCCGAGGTGAACGGCCCCGCGGCCGGCCTGCTGGCGTACGAGGCGCTGCGCGTGGAGCAGCACCGGCCCCGCCTCGGCTTCGAGACCGACCACCGCACCATCCCGCACGAGCTGGGCTGGATCGGGACGGCCGTGCACCTCCAGAAGGGCTGCTACCGCGGTCAGGAGACGGTCGCGCGCGTCCAGAATCTGGGCAAGCCACCGCGCCGCCTGGTCTTTCTGCACCTCGACGGCAGCGAGGTGCATCTGCCGCCGCCCGGCACCGAGCTGCGGCTCGCGGACGAAGGCCCGGAGGGCCGCAAGATCGGGTTCGTGACGACGTCGGTACGCCACCACGAACTGGGCCCCATCGCCCTCGCCCTGGTCAAGCGGAACATCCCGGTCGACGCCCGCCTCGTGGCGGACTCGACGGCGGCGGCGCAGGAGGTCGTCGTAGAGCCGTAGGGCTTGTACGCGCCTGGGGCCTCAGATCTCCAGGAGCACGGTGAACGGGCCGTCGTTCGTCAGCGACACGCGCATCCGCGCGCCGAACCGGCCCGTCGCCACCGTCGCGCCCAGCGCACGCAACCGGGCGACCACCTCCTCGACGAGGGGTTCGGCGACATCGCCCGGGGCGGCCGCGTTCCAGGTGGGGCGGCGGCCCTTGCGGGCGTCGCCGTAGAGCGTGAACTGGCTGATCACCAGCAGCGGCGCATCGATGTCGGAGCAGGACTTCTCGTCGTGCAGCATGCGGATCGACCACAGCTTGCGGGCGAGCTGGGCCGCCTTCTCCTTGGTGTCCTCGTGGGTGACCCCGACGAGCACGCACAGCCCCTCGCCGTCGATCTCGCCGACCGTCTCGCCGTCCACGACGACGCTCGCGCCGTCCACTCTCTGCACCACCGCACGCATGGGGCCCATGATGCCGTGCGGCGCGAAGGGCCTGGCGGGCACCCCGGAGAGCGTTCCGGGACCGGTCGGTGAAAACCGACCGGTGATCTCTTATGAGGGCATTCTTATTACCCCTTAACGCCTCCATCCGGGGCAGATCGGTGGCACTCGGTCACGCGGCGGCCGCACGGGGTGGCACGATGCGTGTGTCGCGGCCCATCCGTGGGGGGTGCCGCGCCGGTCGAGGGGACGGTAGAGGTACATGAGCACATCGAGTACCGGGCAACCGCCCGGGATTGCGGCGCCCGCCCTGTCGGGAGTCCTGGGACAGCACCGGCCGCCCGTGCAGCGCACGGACAGCCTCCTGGCCGCCGATCCGCCCGGGCCTGACCTGTCCACGCTGCGGCTGAGCGAGTTGCGCGCGCTGCGCCGTGACGCCCAGCGGGACGAGGCCGATCTCAGCTACGTACGACGGCTGCTCCAGGGCCGTATCGACATCCTGCGGGCGGAGCTGGCCCGGCGCGGCGGCCGGGCGGCCCCCGAGGGTGTCATGGAGCGGCTCGCGGAGATCCTGAGGGACGCGCCCGCCCGCCAGCGTTCCTCCGCCCGCCATGTGACGCTCGGCACACCGCACGGGGAGGAGTACCGGCGGCTGGCGTCCCGGATGCTCGGCGAGGTCGAGCTGTCGGACCTCCAGGCGCGCACGGACGAGGAGTTGGGCGCGGGGATGATCCGGCTCGTGGGCTACGAGCGGCAGGTCTCCCGGCGGCGGCAGCACCTGCAGCGCACGGCGGATGACTGCAGTGCCGAAATCGCGCGCAGGTACCGTGAAGGGGAAGCGCAAGTAGACGACCTGCTCATGTGACGCGAGGGCCCTGGTGAACCCGGGGCCCCGAGTGTGCACGGAGGGCTCGCCCGGGCCGGAGAACCTCCTGGCCGGGCGTCGCCGGGCGGGTCCCCGTCCCGGAGGCCACCGCCCATGTCGACGTCCGCCCAGCCCACCGTGTCCGCCCAGCCCACCGTGTCCGCTCCGGCTCCCGTGCCCCCGGTGCTCGCCGAGGTGGTGCGCTCCGGGTTCGTCGAGGGGCGGCACCGCGGGAGCCTGGTGCTGCTGGCCGCGGACGGTTCCGTGGAGTTCGCGCTCGGGGACGTGACCGCACCGGTCTTCCCCCGGTCGTCCAACAAGCCGATGCAGGCGGCCGCGGTGCTGCGTGCGGGCCTGGAGCTGACCGGGGAGCGGCTGGCGATCGCCGCCGCGAGCCACTCGGGCGAGGCGTTCCACCGGGACCTGGTGCGGCGGATGCTGGCGGAGCACGACCTGACCGACGAGCGGCTCCAGTGCCCGCCCGACCTGCCGCTGGACCCGGCGGAGGCGGAAGCGTATCTGGCGTCGGGCGCCGTGCGGGAGCGGATCACCATGAACTGCTCCGGCAAGCACACGGCGATGCTGGCCGCGTGCGCGCTGCGGGGCTGGCCGCTGGACTCCTATCTCGACCTCGCGCACCCGTTGCAGCAGCTGATCCACTCGGTGGTGGAGGAGGCGGCCGGCGAGCAGGTGGCGGCGGTCGGTACGGACGGCTGTGGGGCCCCGCTCATGGCGATCAGCCTGGTCGGCCTGGCCCGTGCCTTCCGCTTCTTCGTCCTCGCGGCACCGGGCACGGCGGAGCGCCGGGTGGCGGACGCGATGCGGGCGCACCCGGAGTACGTGGCCGGCACCCGCAGGCCCGACACCTGGCTGATGCGCGAGATCCCCGGCGCCCTGTCGAAGATGGGCGCGGAGGCGGTCCAGGCGATGGCCCTGCCCGACGGCCGGGCCCTCGCCTTCAAGGTGGACGACGGCGGCACCCGGACTCTGGGCCCGATCCTCGCCCGCGCCCTGACCCTGATGGGCGTCGAGGCCCCGGTGGTGACCCGCATCGGCCGGGCCCCGCTGCTGGGCGGGGGCCGGGAGGTCGGCGGGATACACGCTGCCTTCTAGTGCCCCGGCAGGCGACGGGGCGGACGTTGCCTGCCGGGGCACCAGCCGCCGGCCGGACGTCTGGGCCGGCTGTTGTCTTCCGGCTGCGGGCCGGGCCCCGGCCGTAGCTCCTACCCGGCCGTCGCTCTTACCCGGCCGTCGCCCCCCGGACCACCGCATATTCGGACGACACCCGGGCCGCCGCCCCCTAGCGTGTCCGCATGAGTCGCCCTGAGGACATCGACGTACGCGCCATCACCGAGCCCGAGACCAAGGAGTGGAGCCGCGCCCTGACCGCCGGCTTCCTTCGTCCCCCGGGGCTCTCCGACCACGACGTCGCTGACCTGGCCACGCACCTCATCCCGTCGCGCACCCTCGGTGCCTTCGACCACGGCGCCCCGCGCTCCCCGGGCGCGGAGCCCCCCGTCGTGGCCACCTTCCGCTCCTTTCCCCAGGAGCTGACCGCGGTCGGCGGCGCCCGGGTCCCGGCGGACGCGATCACCAACGTCTCCGTCACGGCCACCCACCGCCGCCGTGGCCTCCTGAGCCGGATGATGGCCCTCGACCTCGCCGCCGCGAAGGAGCGCGGTGACGTCGTCGCCACGCTCATCGCCGCCGAGTACCCGATCTACGGCCGCTTCGGCTTCGGTCCGGCCACCCACACCGCCCAGTGGGCTGTCGAGGTCCACCGCACCGGCCTCGACCGCCACCGCCCGGTGCCGGACGACGGCGGCCGCATCGACCTCGTCGACGGTGCCACGGTGCGGGAGCTGGGTCCCGCGCTGCACGAACGCCTCCGCGGCGGCCAGGCCGGCGCCATCGACCGCTCCGAGCGCTGGTGGCAGGTCGCCACGGGCGCGATCCGGATGGACGCCCGGCCCTGGACCGAGCCGTTCCACGCCGTGTACCGCGGGCCCTCCGGCGCGGTGGCGGGCCTGGTCACCTATGTGTGCGAGAACCGCTGGGGCGACGACAAGAAGCCCGGTGGCGAGGTCACCGTCAAGGGCCTGATCGCCACGGAACCGGCCGCCGAGCGCGCCCTGTGGCACTACCTCTGCTCGATCGACTGGGTCACGACGGTACGGTCGGGCCACCGCGCCCCGGACGACCTGCTGCCCCATCTCCTGCCCGATCCCCGTGCGGCCCGTCTCGTCACCCACTCCGACTGGCTGTGGGTGCGGATCCTGGACGTCGTACGGGCCCTGGAGGCACGGACGTACGACACCGCGGGCACGCTCGTCCTGGAGGTCGTGGACAAGGCGGGGCCGGCCGCGGGCCGCTACCGGTTGGAGGCCGGGCCGGACGGCGCGCAGTGCACGCCGACCGACGAGGAGCCCCAGCTGACTCTGCCGGTGGGGGAGTTGGCCACCTTGTGGCTGGGTGACGAGTCCGCGGTGCGGCTCGCGGCGCTCGGGAGACTGAGCGAACAGCGGCAGGGCGCCGCCTCCGTGGCCGACGCCCTGCTGCGTACGTCCAGGCGGCCGTGGTGCCCGGACATCTTCTGAGCCGTCTCAGGCTCGCTCGCGGAGGATGCTCCTTCCGTGCGGATCGTGGCTGCCGTGCTGTGCATCCGTAGCTGTTCAGTTGTGGTGAGGACGGTTCTCGTGGTGCGGGCCGGCCGGGCTCCCGGCTCCCCTCCGGAAGGGAGCCCGGTCGGCCGGACTGCCGGAGCCTGAACCCCCGGTCAGCCGGCCTGGGCGGGCGACGTCATGAGGTCACGATGACCAACCTTTCCAAAATCTGACCACGTCGCATAAGAACGCTCAAACTTGCTCAACTTCCATCGAAGTTGGCGACCAACTTCAACTGACTTATCTCCGCCTGGAGTCGTCTCATAACCACCTTCCGGTGAACTGCCCAAAGATGGCGCGAAGTTGTAGCGTTGGGCCGTGGAGGCGGAACAGGCTGCCGCCCATGGGCGGACGAGGTCACAACGGCCACAGAAGTCCCACCACGACGTGGCCGACGAACTGCGCAGCCGGATCAGGTCCGGGGTGCTGCGGCCGGGGCAGCGCATGCCCACCCAGGCCAAGCTGGCGGACGAGTTCGGCGTGGAGCGGGGTGCCGTACGCCAGGCGCTGCGCATCCTCCAGTCCGAGCATCTGCTCACCGATGTCTCCAAGGGAAGCCCGGCGACCGTGGCGCGGCACGCGGGCGGGGCACCGGCCGGGCCCGAGGCCCCGCCCAGGCCCACGACGGTGGCGCTCGCCCAGCGGGTGTCCGCCGCGTTCGCCGCACCGCACGTGGTGATCGACGCCCTGTGCCTGACCGCGGTATCGCTGACGCTGGCGCTGAGCGAGCCGTTGCGCGAGATTCACGCGGGACGCATAAAACCGGCCAGAGTCGATGTGCGCGTCCTGCTGCCGAGCGGCCGGATCGACCTGGCGTTCCCCACCCCGGTGGAGGGCCCGGACGACGACCGGCTGCACCGGCGCTGGCTGGCACAGCGCAACGCGCAGGGCCACGTCCTGCGGCACAATCTGCTGACGCTGCGGAGCACGCACGGCATCGACGTGCGTGTCTCCTTCCGAGCACTGCCCTTCACCCCGCCCGTGAAGCTCTATCTGCTCAACGGGTCGGAGGCGCTGTTCGCCTACTACACGCTGACGCGCCGCGGCGAGGAGTTCGACCAGGAACATCTGGACGTGTACGACGCCGAGGGCACGCGGTCGATGCTGTTCCGCTTCGCGCAGGGCGCGACCCTGCGGGACACCACGTTCGTGGAACAGTCGCATCTGTGGTTCGACGCCCTCTGGGAAACCATCACCACGGACCTGACACTTTCCTAGTGACCTCTGATACGACGCGGACCATGTCGGTGACAGCGGAGACCGAGAAACTGCGTGAACTGGTCGAGGACGCACGCTTCGTGCTCTTTGACTTCGACGGCCCGATCTGCCGTCTGTTCGCGCGCCACCCGGCGGCGGAGGTCGCACGGGCGATGAGGGAGTGGCTGCACGGGCAGGGGCTGCGCCTGCCGGCGGCCGAGGAGCAGCGCGAGCAGCCCGACCCCCAGGCGGTGCTGCGCACGGTCCACCGCCGGCACCCGGGGAGCGATCTTGTCGCCGAGCTGGAGGAGGTGCTCACCCAGCACGAGCTGAGGGCCGTCCCCAGCGCGATGCCCACTCCGTACGCCGATCCCCTCATCCGTACCTGGACCGCGCGCGGCGCACGGCTCGCGATCACCACCAACAACTCGGCCCGTACGGTCTCCCTGTATCTGGCCGGGCGGGGACTCGCCGGCTGCTTCGCCCCGCACATCTACGGCCGTACGCACGAACTCCACCGGATGAAGCCGGACCCGTACCCCCTGAACCGGGCCCGGCGGGCGATGGGGGCGGCCTCCGGGAACACCGTGATGATCGGTGACGCCCCGTCCGACCTCCATGCGGCCCGGCGGGCCGGGGTGCCGTTCCTCGGCTACGCCCACAACGAGGACAAGGAGAAGATCCTGCGCGAGGCGGGCGCCGAGGTGGTCGTGCGCTCGCTGGAGGCGGTGCTGTGGATCCTGCGGAGGTGAGTCCGGGCACGACCGCTGGTGCGGGGTGAGCCCGGTGCTGTGCGGGGCAGGGCGCCTCACAGGGCCGGCTGGGTGAACAGCACGGCGAGGATGAACGCTCCGAGGGAGCTGCACAGGTGGCTCTTCGTCTTGATTCCCACGGTGAGCAGCAGCAGCCCGACGATGCCCGTCGGGCCGTAGCGCCATTGGACGAACTGTTCGAAGCCGGCGGCGAGGACGGCGGAGAGAAGGGCTGAGGCGGGCATGGCGGCACCTCTTTCCGAGGGGGCGGACCGGCGCGGTCCCCGTGGCGTTCGGGCACGAGGAATCAGCCGTCTGCGGGGGTGAGGACCTACGGGTGGTGCGCGAGAGGAAGCAAACCTTCCGCCAACTCTGCCAAGTTGGCTGCCAACTCCCTGGGAGTTATTCCCAGTTGGTCGTCGGTAATAAACAGGTTCTAAACAACTCCCCATAGATGGACAGAGGTTGTAGCGTTTGGTCGTGACCCAGGAGAACGTCGCAGTGAACGGCAGCAGAAGGTCCTCGCCCCAGGAGATCGCCGACGCGCTGCGCGCCCGCATCCGCGCCGGCGATCTGAAGGCCGGCGACCGGTTGCCCACCCAGGCCGAACTGGCCGGGGAGTTCGGGGTGGAGCGAGGCGCGGTCCGCCAGGCCCTGCGTGCCCTGCATGAGGACGGCCTGCTCAGCAACGTCAGCAAGGGCAGCCCGCCCCGGGTCGCCGAGCCCCCGCCGGCCGGGGACGAGCCGCAGCCGACGATGGTCGCACTGGCGCCGAGGCTCACGGAGGCGTTCGCGGCCCCGCATGTCCGTATCGACGCGGCCTGCCTGACCGCGGAGACGCTGATGCTGGCCCTCGGCGAGCCGGTCCGGCAGATCCACGAGGGCCGTCTGCGCCCCCGGTCGATCGATGTGCGGATCCTTCTGCCCTCCCGGGAGATCAACCTCGCGTTCCCGGTCTCCGTCACGAACCCCGGAGACGAGGATCCGGTCCACCGGCGCTGGCTCGAGCAGCGCAACGCCCAGGGGCACGTCCTGCGCCACAATCTCCAGACCCTGCGCACGTCGCACAACATCGACGTCCGGGTGACCTTCCGCGCGCTGCCCTTCACCCCGCCGGTGAAGCTCTACCTCCTCAACGGGACCGAGGCCCTGATCGCGTACTACATGCTCACCAAGCGGCAGGAGGAGGTGGAGAGCCGGACCCTGGAGATGTACGACACCCTGGGCGCCACGTCGCTCCTCTTCTCCTTCGAACGCCGCACGGGCACCCGGGACGCCGCGTTCGTGGAGCAGTCCCAGAAGTGGTTCGACGCCCTCTGGGAAACCATCACCACGGACCTGACGCTCTCCTAGCGACCTTTGATACGGCACAGGCTGATTTCGACTCCCGCTGGACGCTCTGGGCTTAGGAGACCCGACCTGCGCGCCGGCCCTTCCGGGCCCGCGCGGGGCGTGGGCCTTCCGGGTGCCGCGGGTGCTCGGATCCCGCCGGGAGTGCCGGGTCCGCCCCTCGGGGGCGGTCCCGATGCCCTAAGGTGTGCCCACCTCGTTCGCGGCGCATGAACATCGAGAGCGTCGCACAGTCATGCAGGAGTCACCGTTGGGCGGTCCGTCAGTGCCTGACCACCCCGCTCCACAGCGGTCGGCGGAGGACGCGTACGGAAGTTTTCTGCGCTACGCGCGGGCGCTCGGCTCCTTCGACCGCGGCCATCACCACCTGAACTACATGGTGAGGCCGCTGACCGAGCGGGACTCCGCTCTGGTGGCGGCCGACGACGGGGCGGCGGTCACGGTGCGGCAGCGGATCCCGACCGCGCTGCCCGTGGTCATCAGGACCTGGCAGAACGAGTCGGAGATCCTCGACAGGATCCGGGGCGTTCTGCCGCACGTTCCGCGCTGCCTGGCCGAGCACCGGGACCTCGTCGTCCTCAGCTATGTCGAGGGCGTCCCCCTCTCGAGCATCTGCCCCGACGGCACACCGCTGGACCCCGGCGTCATCACCGCCCTGGCGGGCCTGCTCGCGGACATGACCCAGGTGCGACGACGGCATCTGCCGCCGCTGCCCGTGTCCTGGCCTCGGTCCGGCCGGGACGGCAGGGCCTTTCTGCGGGCCCTCGCCCTGGCGGCGGAGGAGCAGATCAGAGCGCGCAACCGGGCCCGGTTCGGCGGTCTGTTCGCGATGCTGGGCATTCCCGATGACGCCATGGTCCGCTTCGCGGAACGGGTGCCCGCCCTCATCAACCGCCCCTTCAGCCTCCTGCACACCGATCTGCACCGGGACAACGTCATCGTGTCCTTCCACGGTGATCCGCCGCTGATCTGCGTCGACTGGGAGCTGGCGACCTACGGCGACCCCCTCCACGACCTCGCCAACCACCTCGTGCGCATGCGGTACCCGAGCCATCAGTGGGACCAGGTCGTGGAAGTCTGGCGCACCGTCATGGGGGAGCGGCGCAGCAAGGCCGTCCACGGACTCGACCGGGACCTGAAGCACTATCTGGCCTTCGAACGCGCCCAGTCCGTGTATCCGGACGTGATGCGCGCGGCCGACTCGCTCGGCGACTCCTTCGACCAGCGGGACCTGGACGCCGCCACGCAGGCGGTGCACCGGGCGCTGGTGGCGGCGGAGGAGCCCCTGTGCCTGAAGAACCTGCCGGACGAACGGGAGATCGAACGCATCCTCTTCCGGTGGAACGAGTCCCACGGGGTCCGGCCCAGCCGGGAGCGCACCAGGTTCCAGATCGTCTGGGAGCGCGACCGACGGGTTCCCGTCCGTCCGGACTTCCCCCTCTGGGCGGTCGGCCGCGCGCTGTTCGAGGAAGGGGCCGCGTCGGCGGACCGGGTGTTCAAGGGCACGGCCCACCTCAACACGGCCGTGCGGGTGGCGGGGGTCGGCTTCCCGGTCATGGTGCGCCGGAAGGCGGGATCGTCGAGCCCCCGCGAGCGGCGCTTTCTCAACGAGCACGTGGTGCTGGGCGCGATCGAACAGACCGGCGTACGGGTGTGCGCGCCGCGGGTGCTGGCGCTGGGCACCAGCGGACTGTGCGAGCCGTTCACCATCCACACCTACGAGGGCCCGGCGGGCGGGATCCGGCCGCCCGCCCACCCCGAGTACGGACTGCTGCCGCACGAGGCCGACGACCTCGTCGACCAGCTCGCCGAACTGACGGCCGTGTCCTGCGAGCGGGTCGACCCCATATTCAGGGACGTGGACTTCTACTCCTGGCTGCGGGCCGAGCTGGTCCACATGGTCGGCGAGCTGCCCAAGGGCACCAGGGACCTGGCCCGGGAACTGGGACTCCCGGACAGCGTCCGGCTGGACGAGATCCTCACCCGCCACATCCTCGCCCCGCGCCGGTCGGTGCTTCTGCACGGCGACCTCAACCCGTGGAACCTCGTACGCCGCGCGGACGGCGGTCTCACGCTCATCGACTGGGAGATGGCCATGATCGGGGATCCGCTGTACGACCTGGTACGCCATATGCATCTGACGCCCACCCGCCCGGACATCCGCCGGCGGCTGCTGAAGCGCTGGTCGCTGCGGCTGCCGGACGACTGCACCAAGGGCTGGCAGGAGGACTGGCGGGTGTACCGGTGGATCGAGATCATCCGCTCCGCGTATGTGGACCTCGACCGCCTGGTGACGGGCGACAGCCTGGAGGCCCCGAACGTACGCCGGGCGGTGGACACCTACGCGATGACGCTGGTGGAGGCCACGGCCGCGCTGGGCCTGCCGGACAGGTCCACGCTCAATCCCTACCTCGTCCGCGCGTTGCCGCACGGGGGTCACCGGGCGGCGCCGATGACGGCGGAGATCTGACCCACGCCGGCCGGGCGTTCCCGGTGCCCCGGACGTCCCCCGCGCTCCCGCCCCGCGCGGCAGCGCCTAGGCTCGGCCGCGCTCCCACCGCTCGGCGCGCTGGTCGGCCGCCGACCTCGTCCTTCTGGACGAGGTCGCGGGACTCATCGAGCACCCGGAGGGGTACGGGCATGTGGTCGTCGACGAGGCGCAGGACCTGTCGCCGATGGAGTGCCGGGCGATCGCCCGGAGGGTCGTCTTCGGATCGCTGACGGTGCTCGGGGACCTCGCCCAGGGGACGACCCCGTGGGCCGCGCGCGAGTGGCCCGGACTCCTTGCTCATCTGGGCCGGCCCGAGACCGCCGTGGTCCCGCTGACGACGGGATTCCGGGTGCCGGCGGCGGTCGTGGGGCTGGCCAACCGGCTGCTGGAGCGGCTGGACGTACGGGTGCCGGCGGCGCGGTCCCTGCGCCGGGACGGCGAGTTGCGGGTCAGCCGGGCGGCGGAGCTGACGGCCGGGGTCGTCGAGGCGGTGCGGGGCGCCCTCGCGCACGAGGGGTCCATCGGGGTCATCTCGGCCGGGGCGGATGTCGCCCGGGTCCGGCAGGCACTGGAGGCCGCGGGTGTGGCGACCGCCGGCCCCGACCGGCTGGGCGCACGGGTCACGGTCCTGGCGGCCGGCGTGGCCAAGGGCCTGGAGTACGACCACGTCGTCACCGTGGAACCCGCCGCGATCGCGGAAGCGGAGCCGCGCGGGCTGCACCACCTTTACGTCGTACTGACCCGTGCGGTCTCCCGCCTCGATGTGATCCACACCCGCCCACTGCCCTGGTGAGCCGACGGGGCCGGGTGGCCTCACGTCCGGTGGCCTCACGTGGTCCGGTGGCCCCACTGGGCCCCACGGGGCCGCGTCGCGCGGCGCGGCACACTCTTGCAAGCGGTGTGCTTGCAATTGTTAGCGCGAGTAGGGCACAGTGGAGACATGGCATCGCTCAACGTCGGCAACCTCGGTGAGTATCTGCGCGAACAGCGGCGCAACGCGCAGCTGTCGCTCAGGCAGCTCGCCGAAGCCGCCGGGGTGTCCAATCCGTATCTGAGCCAGATCGAGCGCGGGCTGCGCAAGCCGAGCGCGGAGGTGCTGCAGCAGGTCGCCAAGGCGCTGCGGATCTCCGCCGAGACGCTGTACGTGCGGGCCGGAATCCTCGACGCCGAGCGGGAGAGGGAGGAGTGCCGACGGGAAGGTGCGACGCGCGCCGTCATCCTCGCCGATCCCACGCTCACCGAGCGGCAGAAGCAGGTGCTGCTCCAGATCTACGAGTCCTTCCGCAAGGAGAACGGAGTCGGGATCGCCCAGGCGGGCACGGCGGACGAGAACGACCGGGTGGCCCCGAAGGCTCCGGACACGGACGACGCCCAGGACACCGACACCCCCGGCCCCCGCACGGCCGACGACAGCGATGCCGGTCCGCGGCGCGACACCCGCCGACCGGGCCGGCCGGCATGACCGGGCCGGCCGGGCCGACCCGGACGCGACCGGCGGACCACCCAAAACCCTCAGTCGAAAGCCGAACCGGGAGGACCGTTCCCATGGCCATCACCGACGACCTGCGCAAGACCCTCAGCGACCCCACCCCGCTTTACTTCGCCGCCGGCACCGCCGACCTGGCCATCCAGCAGGCCAGGAAGGTCCCCGGCCTGGTCGAGCAGCTGCGCTCCGAGGCCCCTGCCCGCATCGAGGCGGTGCGCAACACCGATCCGAAGGCGGTCCAGGAGCGGGCCGCGGCCCGCGCCAAGGAGGCCGGCGCCCGGGTGAGGGTGACGCAGGAGACCATCCAGGCGCGGGTCGGCGAGTTCCTGAACTCGCTCGACTCGGACCTCAAGAAGTTCGGCAGCACCCTCGACGCCGATCTGAAGAAGCTCGGCGAGACCGCCCAGGACATCGCGCTGCGCGGGGTCGGCGTCGCCGCCGAGTACGCGGTCAAGGCCCGCGAGACCTACGAGAAGGTCGCCGAGCACGGCGAGCAGGCCGTGAAGACCTGGCGCGGCGAGGCCGCCGAGGAGATCGAGGACCTCGCCGTCGCCGTCGAGGGCAAGCCGGAGCCCGTCGAGGTCAAGGACGAGCAGAAGCCGGCCGAGGCCAAGGCCGAGCCCGGCGACGACAAGAAGACCGCGCCGAAGAAGACGGCGCCGGTCCGCAAGCCGGTGGCGAAGAAGACCACCCCGCCGGCCAAGTAAGCGCGGTATGACCGGCCCCGCGTACGGCGGGACACCGGTGACGGGCCGGGCACTTCGCTGGTGCCCGGCCCGTTGTACGGATACACGGCGGCCGGACACGGGTACGGTGGCCGTACAGAGGACTCGACCCGGGTGGTGGGCATTGTGCTGATGACGGCATTCGGCGGCTTCTTGTCGCTGCTCTATCTCGCCATGCTGGTGCTCGCCGTGGTGGCACTGGCGATGGCCGCGCTGTACCGCGACGACGCGTATCGCGCCGCCGACAAGCAGAACAAGGGCTTCTGGCTGATCATCCTCGGTATCGCGGTCGCCGTGAACCTGCTGGTGCCGATGCTCTTCCTCCAGCTCGCCGGCCTGGTCGCCACGATCGTGTTCTTCGTGGACGTGCGGCCCGCGCTCAGGCAGGTCTCGGGCGGCGGCTGGGGCCGTCGCCGCCGCGGAAGCAGCAGCGACGGACCCTACGGCCCGTACAACGGCGGGCGGTGACCCGTCCCGCCCGCACCCGGGATGACGGCGCTTACGGCACGCGGTCGAGCAGGACGACCGCCACGTCGTCCGTCAGCTCTCCGCCGTTGAGATCGCGGACCTCGCTGACCGTCGCGCGCAGCAGCGCCTCACCGGTCAGGCCCTCGGCCAGCCGGCGACGGACCAGTTCCACCATGCCGTCCTGGCCGAGGCGCTCCCCGTCCTCGCCGACGCGCCCCTCGATGAGACCGTCCGTGTAGAGCATCAGGCTCCAGGCGGGGCCCAGCTCGACCTGCATCCGCGGCCAGCGGGCGTGCGGCAGCAGGCCGAGCGCGGGGCCGTTGTTGTCGTACGGCAGCAGCTCGGCCCTCGGCGTCCCGCCGGGAACGTGGGGCAGGCTCGGGCGCGCGATCAGCGGCGCCGGATGGCCGGCCAGGCACAGCCCGGCGCGGCGGCCGTCGGGCGTGATGTCCACCGTGCACAGCGTCGCGAAGATCTCGTCGTTGTCCCGCTCGTGCTCCAGGACCTGCTGAAGCGTGGACAGCAGCTCGTCGCCGCACAGGCCCGCCAGCGTCAGCGCACGCCAGGCGATGCGCAGCTCCACCCCGAGCGCGGCCTCGTCCGGGCCGTGCCCGCAGACGTCGCCGATCATCGCGTGCACCGTGCCGTCCGGCGTACGCACCGTGTCGTAGAAGTCACCGCCGAGCAGCGCGCGCGAGCGGCCGGGGCGGTAGCGCGCCGCGAAGCGCAGCGAGGAGCCGTCCAGCAGGGGCGTGGGCAGCAGACCGCGCTCCAGGCGGGCGTTCTCCTGCGCCCGCAGCCTGGACTCGGTCAGCCGCCGCTCGGCCGTGTCGGACCGCTTGCGTTCGACGGCGTAGCGGATCGCGCGGCTCAGCAGGCGCCCGTCGAGCTCGTCGCGGAACAGATAGTCCTGGGCGCCGACGCGCACGGCCTCGGCGCCGCGCTCCGCGTCACCGGACGCGGTCAGGGCCAGAACGGCATGGCGGGGCGCGAGCTGGAGGACGTGCCGCAGCACGGCCAGCTCGTCGTCCTCCTGGGCGGCCCGGCCGGGAGCGGGCAGCGCGAGGTCCAGCAGGATGCAGTGGACGTCGTCCGTGAGCAGCCGCTCGGCCTCGGTGAGGTTGCGGGCGGTGCGCAGCCGTATGGGGCGGCCCGCCGAGTCGAGCATCTCGGGCACGATCGGCGCGCCGGTCGGATCGTCCTCGATCACCAGCAGGGTGAGCGTGTCGGGCACGGCCTTGATGCGGGTGGCCGGCCCCGGTGCGGTCTGGGTCCCGGGCGGGGACACCGCTTGAGCCTGACCACTCTCCACGGCCGGGATCGCTCTCTGCCGCGGTACGGGTACGGGCATCGTCTTGGGTTCCTTCCCTCCCCCCGAGGGCACGGGCGGGGCGAGGGACCTCGACCCACCGACCGGGACCATAGCGGTAGCCGAGGCTGCAACGGAATGCCCGGCGGCGTGGCGCTGGGCAACGGGCCGCCGTCATATGCCGCATCCCCTACCGCAGTTGGACACGGGTGTCGGCGCCCGGGATGACGAAAGTCACGTCGGGTGCGGGTTTGGGGCGGAGGGTGGCGTGCTCCGTGTCACGTGGGACCCGTCACGTGGGACGGGCCGGCCCCTCAGGTCGCGTCCGGGCGCACCACTCCCAGGATCGGCATCGAGCCCGCGCCCGCGACCGTCACCGTGCGTCCCGGGCGCGGAGCGTGGATGATCGCGCCGTTGCCGACGTACATCGCCACATGGCTGGCGTCCTGGAAGTAGATGATGAGGTCGCCGGGGCGCATGTCCTTGATGTCGACGTGCCTGAGCCGCTTCCACTGCTCCTGCGAGGTGCGCGGGATGGGGGTGCCGGCCGCCGCCCAGGCCTGGGACGTCAGCCCCGAGCAGTCGTAGGACTTGGGGCCCTCGGCGCCCCATACGTAGGGTTTGCCGAGCTGGTCGGTCGCGAACCGCACCGCCGTGCGGCCCTCCACGGAGGCCTTGCTGCCGAGGTCCTTGAGTATGCCGGTGTCGAGCCAGGCGGTCTGCGCCTGGTTGGCGGCCTGTTCCTCCAGCTTCCGCAGCCGCTCCTGCTCCTGCTTCCTCAGCCGGGACCGGAGCTTCTCGGCGGTGGCGATCTCCTTCTCGATCCTCTTCTTGGCCTCGGCCTTGGCCTTGCGGTTGGCGTCGAGTCGCTTCCACTGGTCGGCGGCGTCACGCGCGTACTGCCTCAAGTCCTCCTGGGTGCGCGTCATCTCGGCGAGCAGTCCCTCGGTCGCGTGTTCGCCCTGGCGGACTGTGCCCGCGTCATCGAGGAACTTCTGCGGGTCGTTGCTCAGCCAGAGCCGGACCTCGGGCGGCAGCCCGCCGCCGCGGTACTGGGCGCGGGCGGCGGCACCCGCCCGGTCCTTCAACTCGGCCAGCTTCTCCCGGCCCTTGACGATCTCCCGGGCCAGATCGGCGATCCGCGCCGACTGCTGCTTGGTCTGCTCCTCGGCCGCGTTGTACGCGTCCGTGGCGACCGCGGCGTCGTGGTACAGCCTGTCCAGCTTCTTGCGGACCGCTTCGAGGTCCGTGCCGGCCGCGATGGTCGACCCGCCGGCCGCCGGGGCCGTCCCGCCGGGCGGAGGGGGTGTCGGGGCCGGCCTGCCCGGGCTCGCATGCGCGGCGCCCGGTGCGCCCAGCACGGTGACCGTGCAGACCAGAGCGATGGCCGCCGTGGTCAGGGCCCGCTTCCCGGATCCCATACTTCGCCCCCAAATCTGGTTTACCGTCAGTAACTTGCGACGTCTGGGGATCGTGCCATGTCGGCGGCCAAAGCGACAGAGGCGGGACTTATCCCCACAAAAAACTCCCTCGCCTGCCGCACCTGGTACGACGATCTCCCTACCCCTCGGCCGCTCTCGCACGGCCGTCTTTCCTGCCTTGCCGGTCGCCCGCGTACGGCGGTCTCCCGCCCCTTCGGTCACTCCCGGCACAGTGGTCTCCCCGCCCCCACGGTCACCCCGGCACAGTGATCTCCCTGCCCCTCACTCACCCTCGTACGGCCATCTCGCGCGAATGTGACGAAGAACGCGGGAAGATCGTTCCCCGCAGGTCAGGAGGGGTTTCAGGCGCGTGGCGCCAGGGCTTGCCAGGCGACCGTGACCTCGCCCTGGCGCCAGCGCGCCGGGCCGTCGGTCACCGGCCAGTCCGCCGTCAGCCGGCGGACCGTGCGTATCCAGCGCTGGCGTGCGCCGTAGGACGCGAAGGGCGCGGCGGCAGCCCAGGCGCGGTCGAAGTCACGCAGGAAGGCGTGCACGGGCTCGCCCGGGACATTGCGGTGGATCAGTGCCTTCGGCAGCCGCTCGGCCAGATCGGACGGGCGGTCCAGGGAGCCGAGGCGGGTGGCGAAGGTGACCGTGCGCGGCCCCTCCGGGCCGAGGGCGACCCACACATGGCGGCGGCCTATCTCGTCGCATGTGCCCTCGACGAGCAGCCCGCCGCGGGAGCCCGTCACCGGGTCGGCGGGGGACAGGCGGGCGCACAGCCGCTCCCAGACGGCGGCGACCTCCCCCTCCTCGTACTGCCGCAGGACGTTGGCGGCGCGGATGAGGCAGGGGCGGCCGGGCACCGGCACCTCGAAGCCGCCGTGCCGGAAGGCCAGGCCCTCCCGGGCGTACGGCCGCGCGGCGGCGACCCGGGCGGGCTCGATCTCCACCCCGACCACCCGGGTGCGGGGCGCGGCGGTGCGCAGGCGGTGCAGCAGCTCGACGGCGGTCCAGGGGGCTGCCCCGTATCCCAGGTCGACGGCCACGGGGTCCGCCGTGCGGCGCAGCTCGGCGCCGTGGGCGGCGGCGATCCAGCGGTCCATCCGGCGCAGCCGGTTCGGATTGGTGGTCCCGCGCGTCACCGTACCCACGGGGCGGGACGCGGCGCGGGTTGACATGCGTACGAGAGTAAGCGGCGGCACGGGAACGGCGGGCGGCCTGTGGACAACGCCGCTCCGCCGCCGTGGGGCCCGACCTCGCCGTCGAACGGTTGATCGGAAATACGCAATGATTCGGTAAAGCCATCCGTCGGGGAAATGGAGCGCCCCGCCCTGGCGTTCGCACCGTTGCGTGGGTGTGCGGGCCCCCGCACAAGGCATGCACGCAACAAGGGAGGAACGCGACGTGAGCCAGTACGTCAGCAGGCTCGGGCGTCGCTCCCCGGCGGCTTCCCCCCGGCTCCGGCTGCCGCACCGCAGGCCCCGCCGCATCGCCATGCTCTCCGTGCACACCTCGCCCCTCCACCAGCCCGGCACGGGCGACGCCGGGGGCATGAACGTCTACATCGTGGAGCTGGCCCAGCGCCTGGCCGCGATCAACATCGAGGTCGAGATCTTCACCCGGGCCACCACGGCCGCCCTCCCGCCGGCCGTCGAGCTGGCGCCCGGCGTCCTCGTCCGGCATGTCGACGCCGGACCCTACGAGGGGCTCGCCAAGGAGGACCTGCCCGCCCAGCTCTGTGCCTTCACCCACGGTGTGATGCAGGCCTGGGCCGGTCACCGCCCCGGCTACTACGACCTCGTGCACTCCCACTACTGGCTCTCCGGCCATGTCGGCTGGCTGGCCGCCCAGCGCTGGGGCGCCCCGCTGGTGCACGCCATGCACACCATGGCCAAGGTCAAGAACGCCTCCCTCGCCGAGGGCGACACCCCCGAGCCCGCCGCCCGTGTGATCGGCGAGACCCAGATCGTGGCCGCCGCCGACCGGCTCATCGCCAACACCGCCGAGGAGGCCGCCGAACTCGTACGGCACTACGCGGCCGACCCCGGCAAGGTCGCCGTCGTCCACCCGGGCGTCAATCTGGATCGCTTCCGCCCCGCCGACGGCCGTGCCGCCGCCCGCGCCCGGCTCGGGCTTCCGCAGGACGCGCTGATCCCCCTCTTCGCGGGCCGCATACAGCCCCTCAAGGCGCCCGACGTCCTGCTGCGCGCCGTCGCCGTCCTCCTCGACGAACGCCCCGAGCTGCGCTCCCGTATCGTCGTGCCGATCGTGGGCGGCCCCAGCGGCAGCGGACTCGCCAAGCCGGAGGGGCTCCAGAAGCTCGCCGCCCGGCTCGGCATAGTCGACGTCGTGCGTTTCCGGCCGCCCGTCGGGCAGGAGCAGCTCGCCGACTGGTTCCGCGCGGCCTCCGTCCTGGTCATGCCGTCGTACAGCGAGTCCTTCGGGCTGGTCGCCATCGAGGCACAGGCGGCCGGTACGCCGGTGCTGGCGGCCGCGGTCGGCGGTCTGCCCGTCGCCGTCCGGGACGGGCAGACCGGGTTCCTGGTCCAGGGGCACGACCCCGCCGCCTACGCGCGCGTCCTGCGCGACTTCGCCGACAACCCGCGGCTGTGCGCCCGTATGGGCGAGGCCGCGGCGCGGCACGCCGAGTCGTTCGGCTGGGAGACGGCGGCCTCGGCGACGGCCGGGGTGTACACGGAGGCCATGGGGGCCCACCGGCGCCGGGTGCGCGCGCACCACGGCTGACGCCCGTCGCGTACGCTGCCCGCATGGCTGAGGAACAGCGGGCGGCGCAGGTCATCGAAGGGGTCCTCAAGGACGCCGAACTGGAGTGGGAGAGCCCGCAGTCGGGCTCGTACGTCGTGAAGCTCCCCGGGACGCGCAAGCTGTCGACGACCGTCTCACTGATCGTCGGCAGACACTCCCTGTCGCTCAACGCCTTCGTGATCCGCCACCCCGACGAGAACGAGTCCGCGGTCCACCGCTGGCTGCTGGAGCGCAACCTCAGGCTCTACGGCGTGAGTTACGCCGTCGACCCGCTCGGCGACATCTATCTGACGGGCAGACTGCCGCTGGCCGCGGTCACGCCCGAGGAGGTGGACCGGCTGCTCGGCTCGGTCCTGGAGGCGGCGGACGGCAGCTTCAACACCCTTCTGGAGTTGGGGTTCGCCACCGCGATCCGCAAGGAGTACGCCTGGCGGGTGGCGCGCGGGGAGTCGACGCGCAATCTGGACGCGTTCAGCCATCTGACTGGGCGCTCCGAGGACTGACCGCCTGGACCGGACCAACCAATCGCTGCACGACTCTTTCTCGGTCAGCGGGTCCGTGGCATGCTCACTGCTGACGCACATCTGAACTTCGTTCACATCCATGGAAATTCACTCTCTGAGGCCTTGAAATCCTTGGAAGGCGGTTCGGACATGGGCAGGGGCATGAGGCACGCGGACATCAGCAGACGGAGCCTGCTCGGCGGCGCCATCGCCGTGGCGGCCGTCGCCGTGACCGGAACCACGGCGACGGCCGCCGCACCCGCCCCGCCGAAGGGCGAAGTCCCCGCGCTCTGGCGCGAGTTCGCGCGCACCCCCTTCACCCACCCGCAGATCCCGTACGTCGGCCGGGCCGGCTACCGCCGCGGGGCTGCGCGCTTCCCCCGCCGCCCCGTGGTGGCCGACGTGAGCGCGTACGGGGCCGTGGCGGACGGCACGACCGACTGCGCCCCCGCGATCAACCGTGCCATCGCCGCTGCCGGCAGGGCCGGCGGTGGCACGGTCCTCATCCCGCCCGGCACGTTCCGCATCGACGGCCTGATCCGCATCGGGTACGACAACGTCGTTCTGCGGGGCGCGGGCAGCGGCCGTACGACGCTGTACGCGACGAAGAACCTCACCGAGCTGATCGGCGTCTACGGCTCCCGGTACGGCGGAGACAAGTCGTCCTGGTCCTGGGCCGGCGGCCTCGTCTGGCTGGCGCCGGCGGCTCGTTGGGACTCCCTGGTCACGGCCATCCAGGCAAAGGCCTGGCCCTTCGAGGGCTGGACCGGCAACAAGCGCGACGAGTGGAAGACGCTGACCACGGTGTCCCCGGCCCGGCAGGGCTCCTGGACGGTGACCGTCGCCGACGCCCGGCGGCTGAGGCCGGGCCGGCTCGTCCTGCTCCGCCTCGCGGACGACTCCGGGCACACCCTCCTGGAGCACATGTCCGGCGGCGGCCCCGGTCCGCAGGCGTACTACTGGGACGACAAGACCAAGCTGACGTCGTACGTCCCCTATGAGTGGCCCGTACGCATCGCGCGCGTGGCGGGCCGGAAGGTCACGTTCGAGCGGCCGCTGCCGCTCGATGTGCGCCCGGAGTGGGACCCGCGTCTGACGACGCACGTACGGGCGCTGAGCGGCGCCGGAGTGGAGGGACTGACCCTCCAGGCGGTCGAGACCCCGCAGTCCCCGCATCTGCTCGACAAGGGCTACAACGGGGTCGTGTTCCAGTGTGCGTACGACTGCTGGGCGGACGATGTCGTCGTACGGCATGTGGACAACGGCTTCGGCCTGGTCGCCGCCTCCTCCTGCACCCTGCGCCGCACCCGCGTGGCGGGCCGGGGCTCGCACCACCCGTACTTCTGCCGGGAGGGCTCGCACGACAACCTGATCGAGGACTTCACCATCGAGCAGCGCACGGTCCCGGCACCGCCGAACACCCAACTGCACGGCATCAACGTGGAGGGCCTGTCCTCGTACAACGTCTGGTCGCGCGGCGAGATGCAGATGGGCACGTTCGACTCGCACCGCGGACTGCCGTTCGCCGACGTCCGTACGGACATCACGGTGAACAACAACGGCCGCCACGGCGGGGACGCCTCCGCCGGACCCCTGTTCGGCGCCCGCTTCACCCACTGGAACATCCGGGTCACCAACGGCCGCGCCGGCCTGATGAGGCTCGACGGACTGGCCCCCTGGTCGGCGACCGTCGGCCTGAACGAGGTCACGGAGTTCGACCAGATCGACGTGCCCGACTTCACGGGTGATCTGCACTCCCGGCTGGAGCTGTACGGCACGACGGACGTGGTCCGGCCGCGGAACCTGTACGAGGCCCAGCGGGAGCTGTAGGCCCTCACTCCCGCGGCGGGCTCAAGCGGTCGATCAGCGGGGCGAGCCGGCGGTCGCGCTACCAGAGCCCGGCTGGGGCGCTCCCGGCGGCGTCAGGCCGCGCCGACCTCCGCGCCCGCCGTCTCCGGCTCCGCCCCCGTCTCCGGCTCCGCCCCCGTCTCCGGCTCCGCCCCCGTCTCCGGCTCCGCCCCCGTCTCCGGCTCCGCCCCCGTCTTCTTGTCCGCCGCCGTCTCCTGCGGCGGAAGGCGGCGCATCAGCGCCCCGTACCCGACCGCGGCGCCCGTGCCGACCGCCGCGCACAGGGCCCACAGCCACCCGGCGCCGAGCCGGTCGATGACGAGACCGGACATCAACGGGGCGACCAGGGCGGCCACGGACCACGACAGGGTGTACATGCCCTGGTAGCGGCCGCGTCCGCGCACCGGGGAGAGACGGACGACCAGGCCCGTCTGGGTGGGCGCGTTGACGATCTCCGCGAGCGTCCACACGCACACCGTCAGCGCGAAGGCGCCGACCGACCCCGCGAAGGCGGTCAGTCCGAAGCCGTAGCCCGCGAGCAGGGACGAGACCACGAGCAGCCGGCGCGGGTCCCGGTGCTCGATGAGCCGGGTGACCGGGATCTGGAGCGCGACGATCAGCACGCCGTTGACGGCGATCGCCAGGCCGTAGTCCGCGGGCGTGAACCCGGCCCGGCCCATCGCCACCGGCAGGCCCACGGAGCCCTGCTGGAAGACCAGCGCGACGAGGAAGGACAGCCCGACCACGCTCATGAAACGGCCGTCGCGCAGCACGGTCCCGAGGCGCACGTCGTCCCCGGCTTCCCCGGCAAGCGGCGCCGGCTTCGACTCGGGCAGCTTCACGAAGACGACGATCGCGCAGATCATCGTCATGCCCGCCTCGATCAGGAACCCGGCGAGATAGCTGAACTCGGCGATGAGCCCCGCGGCCATGGAGGAGACGGCGAAGCCGAGGTTGATCGCCCAGTAGTTGAGGGAGAAGGCACGGAGCCGGTCCTCGGGCCGGACGATGTCGGCCATCATCGCCTGCACGGCCGGGCGGGAGGCGTTGGAGGCCATGCCCACGACAAAGGCGACGGCGGCGATGGCGACCGGGTCGCGCATGAAGCCGAGCAGGGCGACGGACAGGGCCGTGGACGACTGGGCGACAAGGAGGGTCGGCCGCCGTCCGAGCCGGTCGGCCATCACCCCCGCCCCGAGGGAGGAGGCGACGCCGCCGAGCCCGTGCAGCGAGGCGACGAGACCGGCGTACGAGGCGGAGTACCCGCGGTCCAGGGTGAGGTACAGGGCCATGAAGGTGGCGACGAAGGCGCCGAGCCGGTTGACGAGCGTGCTGGTCCACAGCCACCAGAACTCTCGGGGTAGCCCGGAGACGGTCTCCCGGGCGGCGCGTCTGAGGGTGGCGAGTGACATGTGTGATCCCCCACGAACGTAAGTGGCTCCAGCGGTGAGCACAACTTACGAGAGCAGGCCTCGGGACGGCCACTCAATTAACAGATGCCGTCAACTGTCGTACGGGCCAGGGGCGGGCTGTCCGCCCTCCGGGCAGGCGGGCAAAGCGGCGAATGCGTGGATTACGCTCTGAGGCATGGCCGACGCACCGTACAAGCTGATCCTCCTCCGCCACGGCGAGAGCGAGTGGAACGCGAAGAACCTGTTCACCGGCTGGGTGGACGTCAACCTGAACGAGAAGGGCGAGAAGGAGGCGGTCCGCGGCGGTGAGCTGCTGAAGGACGCCGGCCTGCTGCCCGACGTGGTCCACACGTCCCTCCAGAAGCGCGCGATCCGCACCGCGCAGCTCGCGCTGGAGGCGGCCGACCGCCACTGGATCCCGGTCCACCGCTCCTGGCGCCTGAACGAGCGCCACTACGGCGCCCTCCAGGGCAAGGACAAGGCCGCGACGCTGGCCGAGTTCGGCGAGGAGCAGTTCATGCTCTGGCGCCGCTCGTACGACACCCCGCCCCCGCCGCTGGCCGACGACTCCGAGTTCTCCCAGGCGAACGACCCGCGCTACGCGTCGCTCCCGCCGGAGCTGCGCCCGAGGACGGAGTGCCTGAAGGATGTCGTCTTCCGCATGCTGCCGTACTGGTACGACGGCATCGTCCCCGACCTGCTGGCCGGCCGCACGGTCCTGGTCGCGGCCCACGGCAACAGCCTCCGGGCCCTGGTCAAGCACCTCGACGGCATCTCGGACGCCGACATCGCGGGCCTGAACATCCCGACGGGCATCCCCCTCTCCTACGAGCTGGACGCCGACTTCAAGCCGATCACCCCCGGCGGCAAGTACCTCGACCCGGAGGCGGCCGCGGCGGCGATCGAGGCGGTCAAGAACCAGGGCAAGAAGAAGTAGGTTTTATGATCATGCCCCTGAGCTGCGCAGATGGCGCAGCTCAGGGGCATTTTCACGGCCTGGGCCCGCCGGGTCACCGGCTGGCCGTTCGCTCGTATCCACGGGAGTGTGATCTCTGCCGGCGGGAATCGCCGCATGTGCTGCTGTAGTGCCTCTGCCACGGGATCGGGCAGCGGTACGTCACGGAGCTTGCCGCCCTTCGGCGGCGCGAACACGGCCTTGCTCAGGTTCAGCTTGAGTTGCTGCACCACGTGCACGGTGCCGCTGTCGACGTCGATTTCATCGACGGACAGGCCGAGGATCTCGCCTTGCCGCAGGCCGCATCCGGCGCCCACGTCGACCATGGGCCGGAAGCGCTCGACCATGGCGGCGCGCACAGCAAAGACACGGTCAGGCTCCCAGGGGGCGACACGGTGCGCACCCATGGCCGGCGGGGTCACCGTGCGCGAGTTGCAGGGGTTCCGGCGCAGGCATCCGTCTTCCGCGGCGGCGGGGAGCACGGCGCGGACGTTGGAAAAAATGACGCGCGCGTACGCGCCGGACCAGGCGGTCCCGTGTGTTGACTGATCGCCCCGGCCGTGCACACTGCTGGGCGAATCCAGTGAGCAAGGGAATCGGGGAGCCGGATGGGACTTCGCAGTTGGTGGAGCAGTCGCAAGGCGAACGCTCAGATCGAGCGGATCGTCGATGCCGTGAACTCCGGGCAGGCCCTGATGGCTGACGCGATGGCGGTTGAAGCATCCGGAGCCCGCCAGGAGATCGCCGGTGTCGCGGAGGTCTGCGACGACCACCTTCACTTCAAATCGAACTCAGACCTCAAGGCCAGAGCCAAGGGCTGGCACATCGACCGGTCCGAGATCGCCGGTGTGCGGGACGGCGGCGAACCGGGTGAGGTGGTGATCAACTTCCGCACGCCAGGACGCTTCCACGCCATCGTGGTGACGCCTGTGATGCATGCAGACAAGTGGCGCGCCCTGGCCACCGGTTGAGACTCGCGACGCTCAGACGCTGTACCGGGCGCCATCCGCACCGTCCGGTTCAGGTACAGGCAGGCGTGCAACCGAAGCTGCGACTCCGTCGAGGCCTGCGTGGTCGGGTCCGGCGCTTTGGAAAAAGCAGGGCAACGGCGAGAAAATTAAAGGTTTCTGTGGCGTATGAGGCTGGTGAAGATCAACGAACCCGAAGTATGATCGGCCGCTTTGGTCGATGCCACCCCCCCAGCATCTTCATCACAGGAGACATGAGTGTCCTCTGCCCACAGAGGCGGGAAACACCGTCGCCGCGGCCGGATAGCCGTACCCGCCGCTGCCGCCACGCTGCTCCTCGGCGGCGCCAGTGCGCTCATCATGGCGCCTGCCAACGCAGCACCACTACCGACGGACATCGGAGTCAAGGGCCACAGCAGCGTCGGCAAGTCGCAGCTCACCGCCCGCGTGCACGGCGCGCTCACCGCGCCGGCCGCCAATACCCCCGCAACCCTGCGGCCTGCCGCGAGCACCGGCGCGCCGTCCGGAACCACCACCAGCCCGAAGCCGCAGCCGTCAGCTTCCGGCACTGCCGACGCGCAGATCATCGGTGGCACGACCACCAGCATCTCCACAGCCCCGTGGATGGTGCAGCTGTGGTACTACGACGACAAGGGAACCACCGACACCAGTGACGACGTCGGCTTCTTCTGCGGTGGCACCGTCGTGTCGCCCACGAAGATCCTCACGGCCGCGCACTGCGTCTCGGGCTACGACTGGCACAACAACGGCTCCATCGTCTACGGCACCGACCAACTGCCGACCACCGACTCGTCGACCAACACCACCGACCTCCACGGCGGCACGGTGACCGGCGTGTGGCGGCAGTGGAACGATCCTTCGTTCCAGATCACCTCGCACGGCACCGCCGTCAACGACGTCGCCGTGCTGACGCTGCCCAACCCGATCAGCGCCAAGCCGCTGCCCATCACCACCTCCGACGACACCACGTCGTACAAGGCGGGCACCCAGGCGCAGATCTACGGCTGGGGGCGCACCAGCTCCACCAGTCAGGACATCTCGCAGACCCTTCGCAAGGCCACCGTGCCGGTGAACGGCGATTCGACGTGCTCGGGTTTCTACGGCAGCGACTTCGTGTCGGGTGCCATGACCTGTGTCGGCGCGTCGGCCAGCGGCTCCGACAGCGGCACGGTCGCCACCTGCAACGGCGATTCCGGCGGCCCGCTGGTCGTCGGCGGGCGCGTCGTCGGTGTCGTGTCGTGGGGCGTGCAGGACTGCGTGAGCCAGGGCTCGTACAGCGTCTTCACCAAGCTGAGCACGTACGTCGGGGCGGCCGAACCGCGCATCGATGACGCCGACCTGAGCGGCGACGGCCGCGCTGACATGTTCGCGATCGCCTCCAACGGCCAGGGTTACGAGTACGACTCGCGTGGCAAGTCCTTCGGGTCCCGGGTGTCGCTCGGCGACTGGAGCGGGGTCAACCTGGTGCGCCAGGCGGACCTGGACCGCGATGGCTACGCCGACTTGCTGGTACGCGCCACCGACGGCACCCTGTACTGGCAGCACTACAACCTGTCCACCGACAACACCGACGTCACCAAGCTCGGGTCCGGCTGGAACGGCATGAAGGTCATGCTCGTGCCCGGCGACGTCACCGGTGACGGCTACCAGGACCTGCTGGCCGTGGACTCCAGCGGCAACTTCTGGCTCTACCCGGGCACCGGCCACGGCAACTTCGGCTCGCGCGTCAAGCTCGGCTACGGCTGGACCATGTACGGCGCCAACGTCTTCGGCAAGGGTGACTTCACCGGCGACGGCAAGCTCGACCTGCTCGCCCAGGACTCCTCTGGCAACCTGTGGCTGTACAAGGGCACCGGCAAGCCGTCGGCCCCGCTGGCGTCCCGTGTGAAGATCGGCTACGGGTTCCACTACACCGCGTACGTGATGAACGGGGACATGACCGGCAACGGCCACTCCGACCTGATCGCCCGCGACAGCAGTGGCAGCCTGTGGCTGTACGAAGGCACGGGCAACGTCTCGCACCCGCTGGCCTCCCGCGTCAAGATCGGATACGGCTACAACGGCTACCGGCTGAGCTGACCGGTCCTCCCGCGGAAGGCACCCGCACCCGGACGACGGGCCCACGTGCATCCTCACCAGAGCGTATGCGGGCCCGTTCGCCCAGCGCCCCAGCCAAGCAGCCGCTGCCCGCAGAGCCTTGATGGTCTGCACCGTGCCACGTACCAAGCCCCCGCAGCCTGCTGTCCCAGTACGGAAGCCGCCGTCACGGTGCTGGCCGACCGTCTCGGTTTCCGTTTCGTTCAGGCTCGTGCATGTCCGTTTAGGTGAGACTCCGGGACTGCTCTGTCCGGTCAATCAGCCACCGGTGAACGCGGGTGAACGACCCTGTACGCATCCGCTAAGACACCAACACAGTTGGAAAGCGCGTCGTCAGAAGCTCCGGACCGTGGTGGTGACCTGAGCCGCGCACGGGACTTGCCGGGCAAGGTACCGGTGCACGAACTGGCCCGGAGCCGGGCGCCTGGCGTTCCTCGCCGTGCCCGGCAACCGGGCGGTGGCCGGGTAGGGCCACTCGTCCTCCCCGGCTGCAAGGGGTAGGCGAGCGCAGGAGGAGACCCCCGGCCGGCCGGGGGTCTCGTCGTTCAGTCCCTCTTCTCCTCGCCTCTCCTCGCCGTTCTCCTCGTCCTGGTGCACATGCTTCAGACGCGTCCGTGCGTCCACCCTGTCCTCGGCGGCCACCTCGTCCCAGACACGGACACCACAGTTCGGCCACCTCATCGCCGTCGGCGTCGAGGGCACCGGAACCTATGGCTCGTTACTCGCCCGGTACCTGCGGGACAACAGGTCACCGTGATCGAGGTGGACCGCCCCGACCGCCGGGGCCGCCGGGCAGGCGGCAAGTCCCACCCCATCGACGCCTTCGCCGCCGCAGCAGCAGTCCTCACCGGCCGGGCCAGCGGGACGCCCAAAGCCCGCGACGGCATCGTGGAGGCAATCCGCGCCCTGCGGGTCGTGCGCCGAGTGGGAGAAATACAGGTCACACGTGGATGGCCGGCGCCCGGAGGCATGGCGCAGCAAGATCGGCGAGCGGCGGTGGGGCTGTGGGCGCACAGTGGAGACAAGGGGGTGGCTTGCCGGTCCGGGTTCGGGTGGGCGGTGCGTGACACGCGACAGCCGCATACGCGAGCAGGAGACCATCATGAGCGAGAAGACCGGCCCGACTCCGGCTACCCCGAGCGTTCTGACGGATCCGTTTCTCAACCGCGGTACGGCGTTCACCCAAGCGGAGCGGGAGGCCCTGGGCCTGACCGGGCGCCTGCCCTCCGGGGTGCTGACCCTGGAGCTGCAGGCGGAGCGCGCGTACCGGCAAATACGGTCGCAGGGCAGCGACTTGGCCAAGAACGTCGCTCTGGAGCAACTGCACGACCGCAACGAGACGCTGTATTTCAAGGTGCTGACCGACCATCTGGTGGAGCTGCTGCCGGTCGTCTACGACCCCACGGTCGGTGAGGCGATCGAGAAGTACTCCCATGAGTACCGGCGCCCGCGAGGGGCCTTTCTGTCCGTTGATCGGCCCGATGACATCGAGAAGGCCTTCGCCACGTTCCAGCTCGGGCCCGAGGACGTGGACTTGATCGTGTGCACCGATGCGGAGCAGATCCTCGGCATCGGCGACTGGGGCGTGGGCGGAATCCAGATCGCGGTGGGCAAGCTGGCGGTGTACACGGCGGCCGCCGGCATCGACCCGCGCCGGGTGATCCCGGTGTCGCTGGACGTGGGGACCGACCGTAAGTCCCTGCTGAACGATCCTTTGTATGTGGGCAATCGGCACCCGCGCGTGCGCGGCGCCGACTACGACGCGTTCATCGAGACGTACCTGCGCACCGCCTCCTCGATGTTCCCCAACGCCCTGCTGCACTTCGAGGACTTCGGCCCCGGAAACGCCCGGCGGATCCTGGAGAAGTACGGGGACACCTATCGCATCTTCAACGACGACGTCCAGGGCACCGGCGCGATCACCCTGGCCGCGGCGCTGTCGGCCGTCAAGGTGAGCGGTGTGCCGATGCGGGACCAGAGGCTCGTGGTCTTCGGCGCCGGCACCGCCGGGGTGGGCATCGCCGACCAGCTTCGGGACGCCATGATCCGCGACGGTGCGAGCCCCGAGCAGGCCACCGCCCAGATCTGGCTGGTCGACAAGCAGGGCCTGCTCACCCGTGACATGGACGATCTACGGGACTACCAGCGGCCCTACGCGCGCGACCGGGCCGAGGTCGCCGGCTGGCCGACCGACGACGGCGCGATCTCGCTGCTGACGACCGTGCGCCAGGTGAAGCCGACCATTCTGCTGGGCACCTCGACGGTGCACGGGGCGTTCACCCGTGAGGTCGTCGAGGCCATGGCCGAGGGCACCGAGCGGCCGATCATCTTCCCGATCTCGAACCCGACCTCGCGGATCGAGGCCATGCCCGCCGACGTCCTCGCCTGGTCCCGGGGCAAGGCGCTGGTCGCGGTCGGCATCCCCGTCCCACCCGTCGAGTTCGGCGGTGTCACCTACGAGATCGGGCAGGCCAACAACGCGCTGCTGTACCCCGGGCTGGGGCTCGGCACGATCGTCTCCGGCGCGTCGAGAGTGACGGCGGGCATGCTCCTCGCGGCGGCGCAGGCGGTGGCGGACCAGGTCGACCCCTCCACGCCGGGCGCCTGCCTGCTGCCGCCGGTGGAGAACCTGTGGGGCTCCTCGGCCATCACCGCCACCGCCGTGGTCGGCGCGGCGGTCAACGAGGGGGTCGCGAGCCACAAGCCGGAGGATCCCGGACGCGCCGTCCGGGAGGCCATGTGGCAGCCCGTCTACTCCGACGGGGCGGCGTCGTGAGTGCGCGCTCCGGCACGGACCGGACCGCCCCGGCCCCGCACGAGCCCGCGCCGCGGATCCTCGATGTGCCCATCGGCCTGCACGCGAGCGGCACCCGGCGGGAGACCGACTCCATGGGGGCCATCGACGTCCCGGCGGACCGCTACTGGGGCGCGCAGACACAGCGCTCCCTGATCCACTTCTCCATCGGGGACGACCGGATGCCGAAGGCGGTCTACCACGCCTACGGGTACGTCAAAAAGGCCGCAGCGCTGGTCAACGGCCGGGCCGGGCGGCTCCCCGCATGGAAGTCCGACCTGATCCAGAGGGTGGCCGACGAGGTCATCGCGGGCAAGCTGGACGACCACTTCCCGCTGTATGTGTGGCAGACCGGGTCCGGGACGCAGTCCAACATGAACACCAACGAGGTGATCAGCAACCGGGCGATCCAGCTGGTCGGGGGCGAGCTGGGCAGCAAGTCGCCGATCCACCCCAACGACCACGTCAACATGGGCCAGTCCTCCAACGACACCTTCCCCACCGCGATGCACATCGCCGCGGTCAAGGCGGTGCACGAACACTTGCTGCCCAGCCTGCGGGCGCTCCAGCGGGCCATCGAGGACAAGGCGGAGCAGTGGCGCGATGTGGTGAAGATCGGCCGTACGCATCTGGAGGACGCGGTCCCGCTCACCGTCGGGGAGGAATGGTCCGGCTACGCCCACCAGCTGTCGCAGGCCATCGACCGGGTGGCCGCGTCCGCGGAGGGCCTGTTCGAACTGGCCGCGGGCGGCACCGCCGTCGGCACGGGGCTGAACGCCCCGCCCGGGTTCGGCGAGCAGGTCGCCGCCGAGATCGCCGCCGAGACCGGCTGTCCGTTCATCACCGCCGGGAACAAGTTCGCCGCCCAGGGCGGACTGGACGCCATGGTCGGCGCCTCCGCCGGGCTCCGCGCCGTGGCCGTAACCCTGATGAAGATCGCCAACGACATCCGGTGGCTGGCCTCCGGCCCGCGCTGCGGCCTCGGCGAACTGCTCCTCCCCGCGAACGAGCCGGGTTCCTCGATCATGCCGGGCAAGGTCAACCCGACCCAGTGCGAGGCGATGGTCATGGTCTGCATCCAGGTGCTGTCCGAGGACACGGCCGTCGCCTTCGCCGGCTCACAGGGCAACTTCGAGCTGAACGCCATGCGCCCGGTGATCATCAACAACTTCCTGCACGCGGCCGGCATCCTCGCCGACGCCTCCACCAAGCTGCGCCGGTACTGCATCGAGGGCGCCCGACTCGACCGCTCCCGGATCGACGACTTCGTCAACCGGTCCCTGATGCTGGTCACCGCGCTCTCACCGGTGATCGGCTACGACAAGGCCTCGGCCATCGCCCACAAGGCCAACGACGAGGGCACCACCCTGCGCGAGGCCGCCCTGGCGTCCGGCTATGTGAGCGCCGAGGAGTTCGACCGCACCGTCGACCCGGCCGCCATGGTCGGCCGGGCATCCGGCGACGCATGACACGGTGGACCCGGCCGCGGCCGCCCCGGGACCGGCCTGGGAAGTTTCCCCGGGCCTCGGAAGCGCGTCCCGCCCTCTCGGCCGCCGTCCTCTGGGTACCCGCGCGCCGGCCCCGGTCTCACCGGCGGCGGCATGGGCTGGGTGCACGCTCCGTGAGAACCAGCGGGTCCGTGAGAACCAGCGGGTCCGTGAGAACCAGCGGGTCCGTGAGAACCAGCGGGTTTCCGAGAACCAGCGGGCCCAGAAATCAGCCGGCCCCCGAGAACCAGCGGGCCTAGAAATCAGCCGGCCCGAGAGAACCAGCGGGCCTGAGAACCAGCCGACCGGTCACCAGATGGACAGCGGCACAGGGTGGATCTCGTCGGGTGCGTGGCCCGCGCGTTCGTGGACGCGGCGGACCGCTTCGGCCGAGGGGGCCTCGGAGAGGCAGTACACCGTGCCCGACTCCGGGTCCGCCCAGGCCCGCTCGAAGTGCACGCCCTCTTCCCTCTCCACGGCGAGATCGGCCCGGTGGGCCTGCTTGAGCTGCTCGTCCGTGATGCCCTGCATGCCGTGGTGGACGTCCATGAACTGAGTCATGGCCTCGCGCCCTCCTTCCGCGTGCGCTCGCCTGCCCCCGCCTCCATGCTGCGCCCGTGTGACCCCGGCTGCCACGGAGGCATGGGCACATGAAGAAGCATGGGCGCATGAGGAGGAGGGGCCCCGCGTCAGCCGGGGCCCCTCCTCCTCGTCACTCCGTGTGCGGTTGTCGGGGGGGATCATGCGTGCCGTGCGTGGTCAGCCGCACTGGCAGGGCGCGCCCGACTGGCATCCGCATCCGCAGCCGGAGCCGCAGCCGCACGCGCCGACCAGGGGAAGGCTCTTGATCTCGAACGGCTGCTGGGTCTCGCGCTCCTGCGTGGGGTCGGGCGTACTGGGGGCCTCGGCCATGGGTCTCTCCTCGAGTCTGACGAGACTGTGCCTGTGCCCATCTCATGCCCGCCACGGGAGGCGCATCAACGGCGCACGGAGGCTCGCCCCCTCTCGGCCGGGCTCCTTCGACCCCGGCCGACCCCGGCTCGGGCACGCCCGCCCGGCCGGATCCGCGAGCGGCGGTCAGGCGCCTTCGACGCCCGTCACCGGCCGGATGTCCGGCTGGAGATCGTCGGCGTGCTCACCCGTGACCAGGTACACCACCCGCTTCGCCACGGCCACCGCGTGGTCGGCGTAGCGCTCGTAGTAGCGGCCCAGCAGGGTGACGTCGACGGCCGTCTCTATGCCGTGCTTCCAGCGGTCGTCGATCAGGTGCTGGAAGAGCGTGCGGTGCAGCAGGTCCATCTCGTCGTCGTCCTGCTCGAGCTGCATCGCCAGATCGATGTCCTTCGTGACGATGACCTCCGCGGCCTTCGCCATCAGGCGCTGCGCGAGCTGACCCATCTCCAGGATCGTCGCGTGCAGGTCCTGCGGGACGGCGCGTTCCGGGAAGCGCAGCCGGGCCAGCTTCGCGACGTGCTGGGCGAGGTCGCCCGAGCGCTCGAGATCGGCGCTCATCCGCAGCGACGTGACGACGATGCGCAGGTCCGTCGCCACCGGCTGCTGACGGGCGAGCAGGGCTATCGCGCGCGCCTCCAGGTCGTGCTGGAGGTCGTCGACCTTCTTGTCGCCCTCGATCACGGCTTCCGCCAGCTTGAGGTCGGAGTCGAGGATCGCCGTCGTGGCGCGTCCGATCGCCGACCCGACGAGCCGGGCCATCTCGACCAGACCCTCGCCGATCGAGTCAAGTTCCTCGTGGTACGCGTCCCGCATCAGGATGTCCCTCTCTTACGTCTACTTCGGGGGGCCGGGGGCCGGGGCCCGTCGTCACCATGGCGAACACGGCGGACACGACGCCCTTCGGTCCCCACGCTCCCACGTTCCGGTCCGTACGCGACCGTTTCCGGCATCCCAAATGAACCAATACTGGCTCCAAGGTGAACTCTGGGCGACGAGTGTTCGAGGTCGCACTCGCATGGCTGTGGGTAAGTGTCAGGACGTGCCTAACCTGGGTGCATGGACGTGAACGCGGCGGTCGCCGCAGCGGCAGCGATCGCCGGAGTGCTCACCGGCGTCATCGCCATGCTGGCGTTCCGCTGGAGCGAGCGCGACCAGAAGCGCCCCACCCGCACATCCCTGCACACCGACCCCGTGCTTCCGCCGGGCGTGGACACGGTGCTGTCCGTGCTGCGGTCCTCGGCCGTCGTACTCGACGAATCCGACGCAGTCGTCAAGGCGAGCTCCGCCGCCTATGCCCTCGGCCTCGTGCGCGGCGGCAAACTCGCGGTCGAGCCGATGCTCCAGATGGCACGTGACACCCGCCGGGACGGCGAGATACGCCAGGTCGAGCTGGACCTGCCGCGCCGCGGCACCGGGCGCGGAGAGGCCCTCGCCGTCTCCGCGCGCGTGGCCCCGCTGGGCTCCCGGCTCGTGCTGCTGCTCGTCGAGGACCTCACCGAGGCCCGGCGGATAGAGGCGGTGCGCCGCGACTTCGTGGCGAACGTCAGCCATGAGCTGAAGACGCCGGTGGGGGCCCTGTCGCTGCTCTCCGAGGCCGTGATGGACGCCTCCGACGACCCCGAGGCCGTGGAGCGCTTCGCGGGCCGTATGCAGATCGAGGCCACCCGGCTGACCAACCTGGTCCAGGAGCTCATCGACCTGTCACGGGTGCAGAACGACGATCCCCTCGAGGACGCCGAGCCCGTGCGGGTCGACGAACTCGTCGCCGAGGCCATCGACCGCTGCCGCCACCAGGCCGGCACCAAGCAGATCACGATGGCCGCCGGAGGCACCGCCGACCTGCATGTGTGGGGCAACCGCGGACAGCTGGCCGCCGCCCTCGGCAACCTCGTCGAGAACGCCGTCAACTACTCGCCCGCCCGCACCCGCGTCGGCATCGCCGCCCGCAGGGTGCCGGCGACCGGCGGGGACATGATCGAACTTGCCGTGACCGACCAGGGCATCGGCATCTCCGACAAGGACAAGGAGCGCATCTTCGAGCGCTTCTACCGCGTCGATCCGGCCCGCTCCCGTGCCACGGGCGGTACGGGTCTGGGTCTCGCGATCGTCAAGCATGTGGCCGCCTCGCACGGCGGGGAGGTCACGGTGTGGAGCTCGGAGGGACAGGGCTCCACGTTCACCCTGCGGCTGCCGGAGGCGGGTGCGGCCCGCGACCGTGCGACCGATCATCCGTCCGACCTCGAAGAAGAGGACGGCCGGCCCGACGGGACGACCACCGTCTCATCCCCGTACGAACCGCTTCCCGCCCCGGAGGTCCTTCCGTGACCCGAGTGCTCGTCGTCGAGGACGAGGAGTCCTTCAGCGACGCCCTTTCCTACATGCTCCGTAAGGAGGGCTTCGAGGTCGCCATCGCGACCACCGGGCCCGACGGTCTCGACGAGTTCGAGCGCAATGGCGCCGATCTCGTCCTGCTCGACCTGATGCTGCCCGGTCTGCCCGGCACCGAGGTCTGCCGGCAGCTTCGCGGCCGGTCCAACGTCCCGGTGATCATGGTGACCGCCAAGGACAGCGAGATCGACAAGGTGGTCGGGCTGGAGATAGGGGCCGACGACTACGTCACCAAGCCGTTCTCCTCGCGCGAGCTGGTCGCCCGTATCCGGGCCGTCCTGCGCCGCCGTGGTGAGCCGGAGGAGGTCGCGCCGGCCGCGCTGGAGGCCGGGCCGGTGCGCATGGACGTCGACCGGCACGTGGTGACGGTCGCCGGATCGAAGGTCGACCTGCCGCTGAAGGAGTTCGACCTCCTGGAGATGCTGCTGCGTAACGCGGGCCGTGTCCTGACCCGTATGCAGCTCATCGACCGGGTCTGGGGCGCCGACTACGTCGGCGACACCAAGACTCTGGACGTCCATGTCAAGCGGCTGCGCGCCAAGATCGAGCCGGACCCGGGCGCCCCGCGCTACCTGGTCACGGTCCGCGGTCTCGGCTACAAGTTCGAGCCGTAAGCCGGCCCACGGTCCGCGGGTCACGACGACTCATGGTTCACGGCCACCGGCCTATGGCCACCGGCCCCAAGGCCTCGTGATCGAGCGGCCTCACGACCGCACGCCGAAGGGCGGCACCCCTGGTGGGGCGCCGTCCTTCGGCGTCCACGGCTGTACGGGCGTCGTGCACGGCCGTACGGGCGGGGCCATGGCCCCGCCCGCCCCGGTGTGTCAGTGACCGGCGGACGCGGAAGCGGTCGCGGTCGCGCTCCTGGACGCGCCGTGGCCGGGCTTGCCGGACGAGCCCGCGGCGGGGGAGCCCGACGCCGACTTCGAGGGCTTGGCGCCCGTGCTCTGCGACGGCGAGGCGGTGGCGGTCGGCGAGGGGATGTTGCTCGGTCCCCACTTGGCGAAGTAGCTCTCGGCCGGCACCACGAACGCCTTCAGGCTCACGTCGCCGGTCTTGCTGAAGCTGAACGTGATCTTCTGCGCGTTGCCGTTCTGGACGGAGGCGCCCACGTTGTCCAGGACGGCGGAGGCGTTGCCCTTGCCGCCGAGGACGAGGGAGCCGCCGGCCGGGACGGTCACCTTGCCCGAGCCCTTGGCGGGGGAGAGGGTGGCGGTGCCGTCGCCGTCCACGCTGATCGAGTCCAGCGTCTGCTCGGTGCGGCCGGTGTTGAAGATGGTCGCCGAGATCACCGCGGGGCCGGTGGCCTTCGGGTCGGGCTGGGTGATGACCAGAGCGTTCTGGATCTTGATGTCGCCGACGCTGGTCGCGGCGTTGTCCGGCTTGACCTCGAGCGTCTGGCTGCTGTTGCCGGCGCCGCATGCGGCGAGCGAGGCGATCGAGAACGCGAGGGCGGCGGCGGCGAGGGCGCCGCGTCGAAGGCTGCTGCTCACGGCGGCGGCAACTCCTTGAACGTGGGCGGAGCAGGGCGACTCCCTGATAAAGGCGCCCTAAGTGTCTTTCAGCGGCCTTAGGTTACCGAGCCGTTCCCCGGCCGCTGCACCCGACCCTCCCCAAGGCCCCCAGTTCGTTCGCGAAGAGGGCCCGGGCAGCGGCCCTCGGGGATGTGGCGTGGGGTCCTCCGGGCCGTCTGAGGGGACGCCTCCGGTCACTGTGACCTCATCCTTCGCACCTGCCTCATCAGCCACCTTGACCTCGGCTTGGTCTTCCATTCACATAACCGCCTCGGTTCTGCCATGAATTTTCCGGCAAGGAATGCGCGGCGGTACCGAAAATCGATCACGGGGGCAACCGGGCGGGGATCGTCTGCCGCCTTGATCAATTCCTGATTCGGCTCGTACGCGACGACAGACACCGAACGGAGTAGCGTAAGTCGAGCGCTTGGAGCCGGACAAAAGGGGACGATCAGACGCTGACCGGAGGGCTTCGAGGCGTGCGACGTACGCGTTTCGCTGTGCCCGCAGAGCCGCTCCGACCTGCGAATACCCCCTTCCGCTCGCCCCTCGAAGCACGTTCCTGTCGCGGTTGTCAAGCCCCGAGATATGCCCTGACCTGCGAAAACGCCATTCAGAAGACGCGGTTTCCGTGTTACCCTGGATAGCCACGGAAGGGGTACCTGTCACATGACGTTCAAGGTTGGCGACACCGTGGTCTATCCCCATCACGGGGCCGCGCTGATCGAGGCCATCGAAACTCGTCAGATCAAAGGCGTGGACAAGACCTACTTGGTGCTGAAGGTCGCCCAGGGCGACCTGACGGTGCGTGTGCCAGCGGACAATGCGGAGTTCGTCGGCGTGCGTGATGTGGTCGGTCAGGACGGGCTGGACCGGGTCTTCGAGGTGCTGCGCGCGCCGTACGCCGAGGAGCCCACGAACTGGTCGCGTCGCTACAAGGCAAATCTGGAAAAGCTCGCCTCCGGCGATGTCATCAAGGTCGCGGAAGTCGTGCGTGACCTGTGGCGTCGCGAGCGTGAGCGCGGACTGTCCGCGGGTGAGAAGCGGATGCTCGCCAAGGCCCGGCAGATCCTGGTGAGCGAGCTGGCCCTCGCGGAGAACACGAACGAGGACAAGGCCGAGGCGCTGCTCGACGAGGTCCTCGCGTCCTGACGCCCTTCCGCTCCGCCTGGTTCCCCCGAGGGGCGCCGCTCGGCCTTTGGAGGTGCGGGGCGGACGGACCGGTGCACAGCACCCATGCATATGCCGCGGTGCCCGATGACGCAGTAGCTGTCGCCGGGCGCTGCGGCATGTTCACGTTCGTCCCCAGAGGCACACGCCGTACCCACAAGCACACCACGGACCCGGAAGCACCGTCGTACCCGCAGGCATATGCGTATGTGGAGCCCTCCCGAGATGTGGAGCCCTGCACAGAGCCCTGCCCTGCTGTTCCGTGCCGGGGAAAACCCCGATACTTGGCGTGCCGGGCCCGGACAGCCGGCTCGACCGGATGTCACGGAAGGGTCCGGTCAAGGCTCGCGCCCGGCACTCCCCCACGCTCTCCGCTTCGTTCGAGCAGGGGCACCCCCAGGGCCATACCCATCCCGGCCGAGCACACAAACCTGACAGGAACCGATGTCTGACGATTCGCGCCCTTCACCCGCCGGAGTCCTTCCCCAGGCGGGGACCCGCATCGCCGCGGTGATTCCGGCCGCCGGCCGGGGAGTTCGCCTCGGTCCGGGCGCCCCCAAGGCGCTTCGCACACTCAACGGCACCCCCATGCTCATCCACGCGGTGCGCGCCATGGCCGCGTCCCGCGCCGTCTCCCTGGTGGTCGTCGTGGCCCCGCCGGACGGCGCCGCCGAGGTCAAGTCGCTCCTCGACGCGCACGCGCTGCCCGGGGGCACCCCCGGCGGCAGCTGGGGGAGGACGGACTTCGTGGTCGTGCCCGGCGGGGACACACGGCAGCAGTCCGTGAAGCTGGGCCTCGACGCGCTGCCGCCGGAGTACGAGATCGTCCTCGTCCACGACGCGGCCCGCCCGCTCGTTCCGGTGGACACGGTGGACGCGGTGATCGAGGCGGTACGGGAGGGCGCGCCCGCCGTGGTCCCGGCGCTGCCGCTCGCCGACACCGTCAAGGAGGTCGAGCCGGCCGCCACGCCCGGTGAGCCGGAACCGGTGGTCGCCACTCCGGAGCGGGCCCGGCTGCGTGCGGTGCAGACCCCGCAGGGCTTCGACCGCGCCACGCTGGTGCGGGCCCACGAGACGGTGACGGACAACGTCACGGACGACGCGAGCATGGTCGAGCAGCTGGGGCTCGGGGTCGTGGTGGTGCCCGGCCACGAGGAGGCCTTCAAGGTGACGCGGCCGCTGGACCTGGTGCTGGCGGAGGCGGTCCTGGCCCGCAGGAGGCTGAACGATGGCTTCTGAGGCGCCGCTGCTGCCGCAGGTGGGCGTCGGCACCGACATCCACGCCTTCGAGGAGGGGCGGGAGCTGTGGTGCGCGGGCCTGAAGTGGGAGGGCGAGGGGCCGGGCCTCTCCGGCCACTCGGACGCTGACGTGGTCGCGCACGCCGCGTGCAACGCGCTGTTCTCGGCGGCCGGCCTCGGCGATCTCGGGCAGCACTTCGGCACGGGCCGCCCCGAGTGGTCGGGCGCGTCGGGTGTCACGCTGCTGACCGAGGCGGCGCGGATCGTCCGCTCGGCCGGGTTCCGGATCGGCAACATCGCGGTGCAGGTCGTCGGGCCCCGTCCGAAGATCGGCAAGCGCCGCGACGAGGCGCAGAAGATCCTCTCGGAGGCGGCGGGCGCCCCCGTGTCGGTCTCGGGCGCGACGACGGACGGCCTCGGTTTCCCGGGGCGCGGCGAAGGACTGATGGCGGTCGCGACGGCGCTCGTGGTGCGGGTGGACTGAGGGCGCGCGGGTACCCGGGGGCCACCAGTGACCAAGGTCCCGGAGGTACCCCATGGCATCCGCCGCCCTGTCCGACCGGCTCAAGGCCCTGCTCGACCGCCCCGTCTTCGTCGTCCTGGGCACGATCCAGCCCGACGGGAGCCCGCAGCTGTCCCCGGTGTGGGTCAAGCGGGACGGTGATCACCTCCTGGTCTCCACCACCGTGGACCGGCGCAAGAAGAGGAACCTGGACCGCGACCCCCGGGTGAGTGTCGTGGTCCAGGACCCCGACTCGCCGTACGAGTACGCGGAGATCAGGGGGACCGCGGAGCTGACGGCCGAGGGCGCCCGGGAACTCATCGACGAGCTGTCGCTGAAGTACACCGGCAGGAAGTACGCGGAGTTCAACCCGGACTCGGTGCGCGACGCCGAGCGGGTGGTGGTGCGGATCGTCCCGCGGAAGGTGGCCGGGAGTCTGTGAGAGCGGGTCCCCGGCGCCCTTGACGTCGGTCACGAATGCGCGCCCCCTGACGGCAAGGGGCGTGAGGCACTCCCTGCGGCCCACTACCCTGGACACGTGACCATTCGCCTGTACGACACCAGCGCCCGGCAGATCCGTGACTTCACCCCGCTCAAGCCGGGTTGTGTCTCGATCTACCTGTGTGGTGCCACCGTGCAGGCGCCGCCGCACATCGGGCATATTCGCTCCGGCCTCAACTTCGACATCATGCGCCGCTGGTTCGAGTACCGCGGCTTCGACGTGACGTTCATCCGCAATGTCACGGACATCGACGACAAGATCATCAAGAAGGCGCACGAGCAGGACCGCCCGTGGTGGGCCATCGGCTACGACAACGAGCGCGCCTTCAACGACGGCTATCGCGCCCTCGGTTGCCTGCCGCCCACCTACGAGCCCCGCGCCACCGGCCATGTGCCCGAGATGATCGAGATGATGCGCGGGCTCATCGAGCGCGGACACGCCTACGAGGCCGACGGCAACGTCTACTTCGACGTGCGCTCCCTGCCCGGGTATCTGTCGCTGTCCAGGCAGGAGCTCGACGATCTGCGCCAGCCCTCCGAGGAGGGTGAGACCGGCAAGCGCGACGCGCGCGACTTCGCCATGTGGAAGGCGGTGAAGCCGGGCGAGCCGAGCTGGGAGACGCCCTGGGGGCGGGGGCGCCCGGGCTGGCACCTGGAGTGCTCGGCCATGGCGCACAAGTACCTGGGGTCGGTCTTCGACATCCACGGCGGCGGGATCGACCTGATCTTCCCCCACCATGAGAACGAGATCGCCCAGGCCAAGGGCTTCGGCGACGAGTTCGCCCGGTACTGGCTGCACAACGCCTGGGTCACCATGAGCGGCGAGAAGATGTCGAAGTCCCTCGGCAACTCGGTGCTCGTCTCCGAGATGGTCAAGCGCTGGCGGCCCATCGTGCTGCGCTACTACCTGGGCACCCCGCACTACCGTTCGATGATCGAGTACAGCGAGGACGCCCTGCTCGAGGCCGAGTCCGCGTTCGCCCGGATCGAGGGCTTCATGCAGCGCGTCGTGGAGAAGGCCGGCGGTGCCGTCGAGCCCGCCGCCGAGGTACCGCCCGCCTTCGCCGAGGCGATGGACGACGACCTGGGCGTGCCGCAGGCGCTGGCCGTGGTGCACACCACCGTCCGGCAGGGCAACAGCGCGCTGGCCGCCGACGACAAGGAGGCCGCCGTGGCCCGGCTCGCCGAGGTGCGGGCCATGCTCGGCGTCCTCGGCCTCGACCCGCTCGACGCGCAGTGGTCCGGGGAGGCCGACCGCGGCGAGGATCTGCACGGGGTCGTCGACAGCCTGGTGGGCCTGGTGCTCCAGCAGCGCGAGGCGGCCCGGGCCCGCAAGGACTGGACCACCGCGGACGCCATCCGCGACCAGCTCAACCAGTCGGGTCTCGTCATCGAGGACAGCCCCCAGGGCCCACGCTGGACGCTCGGCTCGCGCTGATCGCGTCCCGGCGACTCCTTGATCGATTGTGCCGCCCGGCCCTCCGGGCGGCACACTGCATAGACGTACGTACGAAAGCCTCAACAGACAGGTAGGTCATGGCCGCGAACAACCGCCGCATGTCCGGCAAGAAGGGCGCGCAGGTCGGCAGCGGCGGCAAGCGGCGCCGCGGCCTGGAGGGCAAGGGCCCGACCCCGCCCGCCGAGATGCGCAAGGGGCACGCCAAGCAGCGCGCCGCCCAGGCGAAGGCGCGCCGCGCCCAGGGGCGCCCCCAGCGTCGTACGGGCGGAAAGGCGTCGTCCGAGCTGGTCGTCGGGCGCAACCCGGTCGTCGAGGCGCTCCGCGAGGGCGTGCCCGCGTCCACGCTGTACGTCCAGCAGTTCATCGACAGCGACGAGCGGGTGCGCGAGGCGCTCCAGCTCGCGGCGGAGCGCGGCGGGATCAACCTCATGGAGGCCCCGCGTCCCGAGCTCGACCGCATGACGAACGGCCTCAACCACCAGGGGCTGGTCCTCCAGGTCCCGCCGTACGAGTACGCGCATCCCGAGGACCTCGTCGACGCCGCGTTCGACGAGGGTGAGGACCCGCTGGTCGTCGCCCTCGACGGGGTGACCGACCCGCGGAACCTGGGCGCGGTCGTGCGGTCCGTCTCCGCCTTCGGCGGGCACGGGGTCGTCGTCCCCGAGCGGCGTGCGGCCGGGATGACCGCCGGTGCGTGGAAGACGTCCGCCGGTACGGCCGCCCGTACGCCCGTCGCGCGCGCCACCAATCTGACGCGCGCCCTGGAGGCGTACAAGAAGGCGGGCATCACGGTCGTCGGGCTCGCCGCGGACGGGGAGGTCGAACTGGGCGACCTCGACGCTCTTCAGGGACCCGTCGCGATCGTGGTCGGCAGCGAGGGCAAGGGCCTGTCGCGGCTGGTCGGCGAGACGTGCGACCTCCGGGTGCGGATCCCGATGCCGGGCGGCGCCGAGTCGCTCAACGCGGGTGTGGCCGCGGGCATCGTGCTGTACGAGGCGGCCCGCAGGCGCGCCTGAGGCCGGGGGCCGGGCCTGAACAGACGGCCCTGACGGGCCCGGAGGGCCGTTCGCACACTCACCCGTACGGGGGAAACCGGTCGTACAGGGCGAGCTTGACGGGGTCCGGACAGATCCGCGCGGTCAAAGCAGTGTCCTAACCACACGTCACTCGGTTAGATGAGTGTGGACACCAGAACACGCCGCACATCCACGGGGGAGCGGTCGTCGGGATTCGACGACACCCCCGCGCTGAGCATGGTGAAGGTGCCGAGCGACCCGGCGCAGGTCATCGTCAATCATGCGAGCTTCCGCGTGCAGTTGGGCGCGTCGACACGGCGCGCCCCGTCCCCGCGCGCGGCGCGGCAGTTGAGCGCCCCCCAGGACGTCGCGCGCCTGCCCCTCGCCGGCCAGGCGGGCGGAACGGGAGTCCCCGCCGATGCCGCGGGCCGCCGTCGTCCCGTCGTGTGGAGCGGGAGGTCCGCGCCGGACGACACCGGAGCCCACCGGCTGCTTCAGGCCGTACGAAGCCAGAGCATGCGCCATGGCGAGGAACCGGCCGTGGACGCGGGCGCGACGCAGCTCATGTCCCGCCTCGATGGGCCGCGCCTGCCCGGCCAGGGCTACGACTCCGGCGCGACCCGGCTGCTGCCGCACATGCGGAGCACGGGCAGCACATACGACGACCCGCTCCACACGGAACCGCTGTACGACGGACCGGCCTACGACGAGTCCCCGTACGACGAGTCACCGTACGACGGCCGTACCTACGACGAACCGTCCTACGGCGGGCCGTCCTACGACGAACCGACCTACGGCGGGCCGTCCTACGGCGGGCCGTCCTACGACGAACCGACCTACGGCGGGCCGTCCTACGACGAACCGGCCTACGACGAACCGTCCTACGACACGCCCGGCCACGGCGAACGGACCTACGCCGGTCCCTTCTTCAGGGACGAGGTGGGGACCGCGGAGCCGGAACCGCGGGGCAGGCGGCGCGGGGGCGCGCCGAACACGTCCGCCGCCGCGGCGGGGGTGCGGCACGCCTACTACCCGGGCCGCCGGATGAATCTCGGCGTGGTGCTGCTGCCGCTGCGCATCTTCCTGGGCTCCATCTCCGCCTACGCCGGCATGGGCAAGCTCTGCGACCCCGTCTACTTCGACGGCGGCAGACGGGGCTCCATGGTCACCTGGCTCAGCACGCTCCACCCCTGGCAAGTCGCCGAGCCGCTGCGCCAGTTCGCCCTCCAGCACCCGGTCGGGACCGGGCTCGTCATCGCCTTCCTCCAGGTGATCGTGGGCGTGCTCACGGTCCTCGGCCTGTGGCAGCGGGTCGCGGCCGCGGTCGGCGCGCTGCTGTCCGCGGCGCTCATCGTCACCGTGAGCTGGCGGACGGTTCCCGCGTACGACGCGCCCGACATCATCTACCTCGCGGCCTGGTCGCCGCTCGTCATCGCCGGGGCGCCGGTGTACTCCGTGGACGGCCGTCTCGCGGGTGGCGCATGGCGCACACTCGGTCCGCGGGCGGACATCTGGGAACTGCGGCGGTACGTGCTGCGGCGGGGCGCGCTGCTGACCGCGCTCGTGACAGGCCTGACACTGCTCGTCGGGTCGCTGCTCGGCGGGGCGGTACGGGACGCGGACCGTGTGGTCGTCCCCGGCCCCGGGGAGGCGCCGCGCAACGAGCTGCCGGGCTCGCCGCTGCCCGGGACGCCGGGCGACCGGCAGCACACCTCGAGCCCCTCGGCCTCGCGGCCCTCGGCGACGCGGGGGGCGACCTCGTCGTCACCGTCGAGCGCGGTCACCACGCCGGGTACGGCCGGGGCGACCGGCACCGTCACCGGCGGCCAGCCGAGCCAGACCCAGGGCACCGCCGGCCAGGCCCCGCCGCAGCGCTCGGCACCGGCGCGGCAGGCTCCCAGCACCAGCGCGGGCCCGTCGTCCTCGGGCGGCAGCGGCACGGGCGGCCCGACGGGCGGAGCGGGCGGCAGCGGCGGCGGCGGCAGCTCCGGCGGCTCGGACCACCTGGTGGGCGGCCTCCTGGGCTGACGCGGACCGAGCTTCGGGTGGCAGGGCCTCGTACCGGGGAGGTGCGGGGCCCTTGTCATGTCGTGGGGCGGGCGAGGGCCCGGTGCCGCCGGGGCCGGGTGCGACGTCAACGGCGCGTACGGATCTGCTGATGGCGCCGCTCGACACCGGCCATGAACCGTGCTGACGCCTCCATGCATCCTCCCCATGCGGTGGATCACCTGGTCCACCGCATGGCGAGCATGGACCGAGGGTCGAGCCTTGGGGGCGTCCGGGCCAGCGGTTCAGGTGGCCAGTTCCTTGGCCGCCTCCGTGAGGTCCTTCGCCGTGTCGATGGCCCGCCAGTAGGCGCCCTGCGGGAGGGGGAAGCCGGCCAGGCGGCGTTCCCGGGCCAGGCGGGGGAAGGTCGTGCGCTCGTGGTCGCCGCGCTCGGGGAGCATCTTGGCGAACTCGGCGGAGAACACGTAGACACCCGCGTTGATCTCGAACGTCGACGGCGGGGCCTCGATGAAGTCCGTGACGTGCCCGAAGCCGTCCGTCTTGACGGCACCCCACGGGATGCGCGGGCGGGCCAGCGCGAGGGTGGCGACGGAGTCACGCTCGGTGTGGAAGTCCGCCATGTCCCGCAGCGAGAACCGGGTCCAGATGTCGCCGTTCGTCGCGTACCACGGCTTGTCGGGGTGCGGCAGATGCTCGGCGGCGTAGCGCAGACCGCCGCCACGCCCGAGCGGCTCCGCCTCGACGACCGTCGTGACGCGCAGGGGCAGATCGGCGGAGTCCAGCCACCGCTGGAGGACGTCGGCGAGGTGGCCGCAGGAGACCACCACATCCGTGACACCCTCTTCGGCGAGCCAGGTGAGCTGGTGGCCGATGATCGGGGTCCCGGTCCCCGGGATCTCCACCATCGGCTTGGGCCGGTCGTCGGTGTACGGACGCAGCCGTGAGCCCTGGCCCCCGGCCAGGATGACGGCTTGAACGGGGCGCGAGACGGCGTTCGGGTCGGTCATGACCGAACTGTACGTCGCGCGCCCCGTCCGCTGTCCGGACGGCCGGCTGCCTCAGGCGTGCCGCATGGCCACGCCCGAGGCGAAGGAGGTGTCGCAGACCGGGCGGGCGTAGGACTGGGCGCGTGTGGGGCCGTAGATACGGACGGCGGCGCGGCCGAGCGCGCGGGCGATGGAGGCGCAGTGCTTCGCCAGCGACGGGCGGCCGTTGACCGCCTGCTGGAGGTGGGTGAGCGCGACGCCCGGGTTCCTGTCCTGGAGCTCCAGCAGGAGCTTGTCGCGCAGCACGTCCTGCGGGGCGCGGGAGGAGGCGCGCGTGGAGACGTCCGCGGCGGACGCGGCGAGCACCGAGTTCGAGGATCCCCCCGACCAGTTCACGCGGGTGACCGCGAGGGTCCCGGACAGCACCAGGACGACGGGCAGGACGAGGGCCAGGGTGCGGCCGATCCGGCGGGCGGGGCCACGGCCGCGCCGGGTCCGAGGAGTAGTGGTGTGCATCACGCGAGTGAGGGTAGCGCGACGTAGTGATTTGGCGACATTTAGTCACCGGTTCGAGGGATGGGAAAGTGACGATTTCCGGGCAGGGGGTTGACGCTCCCGGTCGAAATGTCGTGTATGCCGGGGTATTTGCCGACAGTGAAGAGGGCCCCGCGGCAAGCCGCGGGGCCCTCTTCGTCACTCCCGTGGGACGTCACCCGGCCCGGTCCGGCCGGTGGTGGACCTCAGTCGGACAGGCGCTCGCCGGTCGAGGTCGAGAACACGTGGGTCTCGCCCGGCCGCGGCACGACGTGCAGCTGAGCGCCCTTCTCCGGCACCTGGCGGCCGCCGACGCGGACCACCAGGTCCTTCGGCTCGCCGCCGACCTCGGCGGTGCCGTAGACATAGCCGTCGGCGCCCAGCTCCTCGACCACGTTCACGGAGATGGCGAGGCCGGCCGGGGCGTCCTCGGCGTCCTTGGACAGCGAGGCGGCGGCGGAGCCGCCCAGCTCGACCACGTCGAAGTGCTCGGGGCGCACACCGACGGTGACCGTACGGTCACCCTTGTCGGCGGCGGCCTTGAGGGCCTCACGGTTGACCGGCACGACACTGTTGCCGAACTTCACGCCGCCGTCCGTGATCGGGACCTCGACGAGGTTCATCGCCGGGGAGCCGATGAAGCCGGCGACGAAGAGGTTGGCCGGGCGGTCGTACATGTTGCGCGGCGAGTCCACCTGCTGGAGGAGACCGTCCTTCAGTACGGCCACGCGGTCGCCCATCGTCATGGCCTCGACCTGGTCGTGGGTCACGTACACCGTGGTGATGCCGAGACGGCGCTGGAGCGACGCGATCTGCGTACGGGTGGAGACACGGAGCTTGGCGTCCAGGTTGGACAGCGGCTCGTCCATGAGGAACACCTGCGGCTCGCGCACGATGGCGCGGCCCATGGCGACACGCTGGCGCTGACCGCCGGAGAGCGCCTTCGGCTTACGGTCCAGGTACTCGGTGAGGTCGAGGATCTTGGCGGCCTCCTCGACCTTCTTGCGGATCTCCGCCTTCGCCACGCCGGCGATCTTGAGCGCGAAGCCCATGTTGTCGGCGACCGTCATGTGCGGGTAGAGCGCGTAGTTCTGGAACACCATGGCGATGTCCCGGTCCTTGGGCGGCAGATGCGTGACATCACGGTCGCCGATCCGGATGGCGCCGGAGTTCACGTCCTCGAGCCCCGCCAGCATGCGGAGCGAGGTGGACTTGCCGCAGCCGGACGGGCCGACCAGGACGAGGAACTCCCCGTCCTCGATCTCGATGTCGAGTGCGTCGACGGCGGGCTTGGTGGAACCCGGGTATATCCGGGTCGCCTTGTCGAACGAGACAGTGGCCATGGTGAATGGGCCCCCTTCACCGGCAGGAACGTGCCGGACGATCCGTTGTAAAGGTGGTGTCCACTACGGGGTTCCGTTGTGGTGTAGTCCACAAGAGTGAACTGGCTCAGGACGGTACCTGCCTTTCACCTGCTCTGTCAGTACCCGGGCGACTGTGAACTTCGCGGAAATTTTCGACGGTTCCGGGCCCGGACCTGGGTACACTGCACGGGCGCGCATGCGCACGCCTCCTTAGCTCAGCTGGTCAGAGCGCCGCTCTTGTAAAGCGAAGGTCGTCGGTTCGAATCCGACAGGGGGCTCTCCCGCTGAACAGCGCAAACGCCCCGGCCGATGATCGGTCCGGGGCGTCTGACATCCACGGGTGACATCAACCGGGGCGGTCACTCACGGTCGAGGCGGTGTGCTGATACACCGACTTGCCAGAGAGGGTGGCGCCCGGCGTCAGAGCCATCGGGACCTTGCGGTAGTCCCGCTCGTACACCGTGCCGTCCTCCCGCGGCGCGACCGGAACGACCAGGTCACGGGGCGGGCCGAGCGAGGAAGCCGGACCCGGCGGAGCACGTCATACCCGGTCATCCGCAGTTCGACGTACCCCGGCTTGATCTCCGCCACGGTGACCGACTGCACCCCGAAGGCGGCGAAGCCGCTCAGAGGACGCGGCCACGTCCGCCGGTTCCGGGCCCGCCGGAAGCCGCAGCGTGATCCGCAGCCCGGTCATGGTCGGCCGCACCCGACGAACCTTCGGCGGCACCGGCCGCACCTCCCGACGAGCCACGGTCCGGGTCATGAACGCCCGCAGACGAGACGGCCGCACCGTCAGCCCGCACACCTCCATCGTCGACCCGTAGGGCCGGGTGAACCGGCCCCAGGTGACCGGGGGAGAGGCCACTAAAGGACACTCACGCAATCGCCGCACAAATCTCTTCAAAGCGGTCAACAAGGGCATTCGGTATGTCTCGCCCAACCGACCGCCTGATCACCTCCGGGTCGAGTGCAATACGGCGGAGAAGTACAGCAACGTTGCCGACCTCAAGGTGGCCATCCCGACCCAACTACCAACCCTGCAACCAGGGTTGCTGACCTCAGCGCCCGTAGTTCGCATCGAGAGGGTTATCCGTGCACAGTTCTGTGCCACCCTCGGGCCAGAACGGGCGGGGAATCACGGGGGGAATAGGGGTGCGCAAGGGCACGGCCGCGGGACGCCGTCCAAGACAGGGAACCCGCAGGTCAGGCGCGTGACTGCCAACCTCGCTCCTAAAGCGGGTGTCCCAGCTTCCAATCCCGCGGGGAGAACTGGCGCAAGGACCCGATCTGATCACGGCCCGGGGTCTTGATCGAGCTTGTGCAGCAGGGATCAGCTCGGCTGCTGCCTGCGGATCAGCAGGTGATGGCCTTGCCGTGTATCGCGCCGAGGCCATCAAGTCTCCGGACCCCAGCGTTCTGGCCCGACGCCGCGCCAGTCGATCCAGGGCGACTCCGCGATCTCCGCCGGGTCTATCTCCAGCCCGGCGCGGCGAAGGAACTCAGCGACGTCGACCACGTGGTGGGCCAGGCCGAGGGTCTCGCCATCCACGCGTACGCGCCGGCCACCCGTCGGCGACGGCGGATGCACGATCACACGTATCGGGCCGGACATGCCTTCAGAATCATCCGGGATGTACGGTCCCGCACTCCGGCCCTTCATTCAGACGCCGACGCAGCTCGGTACGGCCAGGGCGCTCGGCGGGCTGCCGGTGGGTAGCGCTCCATTCCTACTGCGCCTGGGCCAGGTCGGCGGGAAACGATCGCATGACTCAATTCAAGCACGCGTTCGATTTACTCGTCCATCGACGCTGCCAAGCAGCTGGTCACCCAGGCACCGTGCCGATCGTGATCGGACACGCAGCGGGCCGGCCGGCGCGACTTGCTCCCGCCGACGGCACTGCACCGTGGCTGAGGCGGATGGGGGGTACGGCGCATAGGTGCCGGTCGACGGCGTGGGCCCGCTCGTGCGGGCCGGCGCGGCCCGGCCGCTACCCGATGGAGCCCTGGGACTTGAGGATGCCCACGCCCACCGGACTCGTGCCGACGGTGATGGTGGCCACGACTTGGTTGGTCCTGGTACGGATCACGGACACGGTGGCGTCGCCGGAGTTGGCGACGTAGACGTATTGGTGATCAGGGGTGATTGCAAGGCCCTGCGGGTTGTGGCCGACGGGGACGGTGTCAGTGACGGTGTTGGTCCGGGTGTCGATCACGGAGACGGATTGCGAGCCGTAATCGGCCACATACAGATGGCGCCGGTCCGGGGATGCGACGTCGCCGGTCGGGGTGTTGCCCACGGGGATGGTGTGGGTGACCGTGTTGGTGCGGGTATCGATCACGGAGACGCTGTTGGAACCTTGGTTGGCCACGTAGACATGGCGTTCGTCCCACGCCGCCGCCACGCCGACCGGGAGGGCCCCGACGGGGATGACGGCGCTGACCGTGTTGGTCCGCGTGTTGATGACCGAGACGTTGCTCGAGCCGGCGTTTGCGACGTAGGCCTTGACGCATTCAAGATCTCGCGCCGAGGCCTGGGGGCTCAGCCCCGTCGACGCCAGCAGCCAGCCGACAGTCAGCAGTGCGAGCCCCGCCGAACGCGCTCGGGGCCGACCGGTCCGTGGATCCATGAGAGCGGCCGTCAAGAGCCTCGACCGAAACGGGAACACCCCTGTTCACCTCGCTGGTGGTGCGGCGGTCGTGCGGCCTCGACGCGGGGATCAGCGGTGCCCAAAGCCGCGATACCGATGATTGTTCGGAACGCAGAACTTTCTACGACATGTGTCTTCGATCCTCGTCAAGACGCGCCGCCCGGCCGCCGAATGGGGATCTCCGAAGTTGAGCGATACGCCTCGTCTCGCACACTGACGTGGTGTCACGTTGTGGTGGAAGCGTCCTTCAGGTGCCTGTACTACGCCGCCATGCGGCCAACCGAGGCAGCCGCCCTTGCTCTGTCCCAGTGCCGTCTGCCTCAGGCCGGCTGGGGGAACGTTGACCTTGCGGCAGGGCGTGGTCCGGGGTCGGCGCGGGCCGGACCGACGACGCTGCCGCTCCTCCGAGCGCCGGTCGCATGGCCTTGTCGGCGGCCGTGTCGCCTGCGCGACGGATTGGTTCCGTGACCGCCTCTGGCACAGCGTCCGTAACCCGTCTCACGGCGTTTCCCGCGACCTCACCGGTGCGACCGAGCGCGACGCTCGCCCAGTTCGGCAGACCACGGCGGTTGTTGCGGCGCTGCCAGTGCTCGTTGAGCGTGTCCGGAGATTAAGGGACCTGGAAACCGTGGGGAACAGGCGTCCCATCCAGCGCGCGCCTCACCAGAGGTGTCGGCATCGAGGCGGTGGCCCTCTTCCGTCTTCCTGGTCGCTTGTGCCCTTGGTGCAGGTCCCTGTCCGGAAACCTCCGGGCGCCCCGGGGTTCCTTGGTCCTCGATACCGCGACCGGCCTTCTCGAGTGTGCGGGTGTCATGGCGGCCGCGGCAGAGGTCAGCCGTCGCAGGTCGCCGGCCGAGAGGCGGGGGTGGCATGCATCACCCCCGCCACGTTCGTGCCGCCGTATCCGTGGCTACGCGGCGAGGTTCGATCCGGCGCCCTTGCGGCGACGGACGGCGAACAGCGCACCGGCACCGACGACTATGGCCACACCGCCGACCAGGCCGATGGTCGGCACCATGGAGCTGGAGCCGGTCTCGGCGAGGTTGCCGGTGGGCACGATCTCGGTGCTGCCGCCCTGCGGCTTCTTGCCGCTGACCGGCTTCGTACCCTTGCCCGGCTTGGCCTCGCCGGGAGTGTCGTTGCTGCTGCCGGGCTTGAGGACGGTGAAGTCGTAGAAGTCGAACGCGCTGTGCACACAGTTCTTCTGCTCATCGACGTAGCCGCCGATGCCCATGCTGAAGCCGTCGCCGGCGGGCGCCTTCGCCGTGATGTCGACGCGCAGCTTGATGTCGACCGTCTTCTTGGGGCCGAGGGGAGTCTGGCCGAAGTAGGCACCGTTGCCGATCTCGTCTGCCATCGACTCCCACGCCTTGGCCTGGGGGTTGAAGTACTCGAGGTTGGCGTAGGTGCTCAGCCAGTCCTTCTCGTTGTCGCTCGCGGAGTCGTTGTCGATGGTCGCGAGCCACTGCACGGTGCCGAGTGACTGGTCGCTGTGGTTGGCGGCCGTCATCGTGAAGTAGTGCCAGCCACTGCCGGCGACGATCTTGCCGGGCAGACCGGAGACGGAGATGCTGAGCTGGGATTCGGGGTCGACCCCATTGTCGTCGACCGGGCAGTCGCTGGGCTCCGCGCTCTCGGTGGGCTGGGCCGACGCCGGGGCGGAGGCCGACGCGGTCGCGCTCTCACTCGCGGAGGCGGATGCGGCTGGGGTGCTTTCCGCAGTGCTGGGAGTGCTTTCGTCAGCGGCCGGGCTGCTCTCGTCGGCCGCGGGGGCGCTTTCGTCGGCAGCGGGAGAGCTCTCCCCGGCCGCCGGACTGCTCGCTGACACAGTCGGAGTTCCGTCCGTCGCGAACGCGGCCGGGGCGGAGAGCAGGGCCAGCGGGGCTATGACTGCAGTCGCGGCCGCGGTGACCACGGCACGGCGAAGCTTCATGGGAGACCTCAAGAGGGCTGGCGTGCTGCGGCGCCGCAGCACGTGTCGGAGACCTCCGCGTGTGGGGCGCGGGAGTGGCCAGGGGTTACGTAGATCAGATCGGTGACTCGCGAGAAGGGTTGTGCTTCACGTCGCCGGATTCTCGCGTGAAATAGGTCACAAAGATGAACCTGTCCAGCGTTGCGCCCGTCCGACCCCCGCCTCGATCATCCTCATTTGTGTCAACACAAGACTGGAAAGCGGCGCTCGTGTCGACTGTTTCTGCCTTGCCGCGCCCAGGATCACCGCCTGCGGGCGTTACTGCCACTGTGAGCTGGTTGCGATGGCCCGCAGTTGGGCCGGTGTCAGGATCGGCGTGGTACGGGTCGAGGGGGCGTCCTGGCTCGGTGCCTGCCACTCCATGATGGTGACGTAGAGCCCGTCAGGATGCAGTACGTTCACCGCCTGGTGCCCGGGGTCCGTTCCGGGTGGTGCCTGCCGGGACTCGATCAGGGTGCCGTCGGCCAAGGGTGTCGTGCCGGCGAAGACGTGGCTGCGGATCGCGGTGGTGGAGGTCTGCCGGGAGACGTGCACCTCGAGCAGCGACTTGCCGTGGCCGTCGTCCACCCACAGCTGCCCGGAGCGCCGGCCGCCGGGCGGGCTCGAATGGGTCAGGCCGGTCGGCAGCAGCGCGGTCAGAGTGGCAAGGGCGCGGTCGGCGGGCAGTGTGCCGGTGAAGGCCGGCTTCGGGGTGGCGGATGCCGTGGCCGAGCCGGTTGTGGCCGAGGCCGCCGGACCGGCGAGCGTGTGGTCGGCTGTTCGCCCGTCGGGCAGCAGTCCGGGAACGACCGTCGCGCCGAGCCCGACGAGCGCGAGTACGGCCGCTCCGCTCACGCCGACGGCCGTGGCGCGGCGGCGGCGCCTGCGCCGGCCGTTGCGGACACCGGCCTGATGCCGCAGATCAGCCGGGGCTCTCCGCTGAACAGCGCAAACGCCCCGGCCGGTGATCGGTCCGGGGCGTTCGACATCCACGGGTGGGGATTGAAGTCCCGCACCACGCGCGGTGAGGGGTGGTACGGGCTTCCGGAGGCGAACAGCGACGACACCGACCTCCGTCTGCTCCCTGCCGGTCACCGTCAGGCACAGCAGGGGCACGACGACCGCTCCGACGATCGCCACCACGGCGGGGGCCGGCGCCCACCGCGCGGAGGACCTCGCCGCGACCGACTGACAGACGAGCTTGAGTGCGGGCAACTGCCCGCGAAGAGCACCAGTGCGAGATCACCGATTCACACCGGTCCCGATGACCTGCACGTTCGAAGATGAGAAACGCTCGATCACGCCCGGCCGCGGTTCGGCGCGGCGGTCATCCAGCCCCTCGCCCAAGGGACTTCCAGGATCGGTGTCGCTGGAAGGGCTTCTCGAAGACCTCGGCGAACATCCAGGCTCCCAGGATCGAAGCGGGCAGTCCCAGCGTCAGTGTGAACCAGAAGGTGGGAAGGCCGGGGGCTACGTAGTGCGGGGCGATTTTTCGCACGACGGTCATGACGACGGGCAAATGGACGAGATAGAGGCTGTAGGAGAAGCCGCCGAGACCACGCAGCGGGCGGGTGGTCAGGAGTCGCATGAGGGAGGCGGGCCTGCCCGTTGCGATCGCGGCGAGAAGCATCGTCATGGCGGGAATGACGGCAAGGTCGATCCAGAAGTAATGGCTGACGGTCCAGGCCGGTCCCTTGGCGATGACGAGTGCCAGAGGCGGTGCGGCGGCCAGGAGGGCCGCCCAGTGCCACGGCAGGCGCCGGATCCTGTCCGGTGCGGTGATGATCCCCGCGCCGACCAGGCCGGCGACGAACACCGGGGCGAGATTCGGAGTCAGCCAGTTCATGCCTTCCGCCGGGTTGGCGTGTGCCGCCGACAGGCCGCGGATGACCGCCAGGAGGGTCACTCCCGCGACGAGGGCCACCGCTCCCAGCCGTCGCCGGACCAGAAGGAGCAGGGGGAAGAGGAGATACAGCTCCGCCTCCACGCCGATCGACCAGAACGCCCCATTCGGTGTCGGCGCCATGACCATGTCTTGGACTACGAGCCCGTACACCGGAATGGTTGAGCCGTTCGGCGGTCCGAAGTGCGAGGCCGGCACCACGAAGTAGGCGATGAGCAAGCTGAAGGCGAGTGCCGCCCAGTACGGAGGCAGGATTCGCCAGGCGCGCCGACGCAGGAAACGGGCGGCGCCGCCCAGACGCCAACCGTTTCGCGCCGGAGAGAGCGCCAGAGAGAAACCGGACAGCACCAGGAAGAAAACGACCGCGATACGCCCGTACATCATCCAGCCGAGCCAGGCCGGGCCCGAGTTGTGGGGAAATCCCGGGAAGCTCAGGAGCCGGCAGTGGAACAGGACCACGTACAGCGCGGCCAGGCCGCGGAGCCCGTCGAGGCCCCGCACATGGGCGGGATCTCGCACTCCGCCGGGCTGGTCCCGGTGTCGCGCGGGGGCGGGTACGTCAAGATCACTCCTGAGGGAAGAGTTCAACCCTGAAATCGCTCGGCCCTTTCTTGCGCGGTGCGGTCCCGACTGGTCCTGGTGGTGGGGGCGCGGTGCCACCCACAGTGACTGATACGTCGCAGGTGGCCAGGAGGTTCAAGGGGTGAGCGCATGTCTTCCCCCGGACCGGGCGCGAGGCGCCACGTCGCGGCGGTTACCCGCGGTTTCGGTCGCAGGACCGCCGCCAGGACCTCCCGCAGGGTCCCTCCGGGGCCGGCCGCGGGGTGCCGGTGCGGGGCGCGTCGCGGTGTGCATGCCCTGCCGGGAGCGGCTTCGCGTGCGCCCGGGGCCCCCGTCACCCACCTGGTTCACGGGCCCCATCACCCACGCGGTTCATACGAGTCGCGCGCCCCCTGACCCCGGCACAAGATCGAAGAACGCTGACGTCGCGTCACCCCGCGGCCGGCGATGCCCTCTGCCCCCGCGTAAGGAGAAGTGCGCAGGATGACCACAACGACGGAACGTATTTCAGCTCCGGTGACGCGCCAGTCGTCGAAACGTGTCTCCCAGTCCGTCTTCGACGGCTCCCGCCTGCGGGTCGTTCTGCTGGTGGACGTCTACGACGGAGCCCAGCAGGAATTCCTGGAGGCGTACGAGCACCTGTGCAGTCAGGTCGCGTCCGTTCCCGGGCATGTCAGCGACCAGCTCTGCCAGTCGATCGAGAACCCCTCCCAATGGCTCATCACCAGTGAGTGGGAGAGCGCCCCGCCGTTCCTCGACTGGGTGAACAGCGATGAGCATGTGAAGATGGTGCGGCCGCTGCACAGCTGTGTCCGGAACACCCGGTCGCTGCGCTTCCACATCGTCCGCGAGACCAGTGGCGCGGTTCCGGCCGATTCGGGCACCCGCCGGCTCCAGTTGGCGCCGCGGATCGGTGACGGCAAGATCCGTCACGCACTCTCCTTCACCGTCCGACCCGGCAGCGAGGAGACCGTCGCCAGGATCCTCGCCGACTACGCCCCGCCGGAGGCGCAGGTCGACGAGAACACGCGGCTGTGCCGCACCACGCTGTTCATGCACGGCAACCGGGTGCTGCGGACCATCGAGGTGGAGGGCGACCTGCTCGCCGCGCTGCGTCATGTCTCCCGGCAGCCCGAGGTACGCGCCGTCGAGGAGGCCATCAACCCGTATCTGGAGAAGGAGCGGGATCTGACCGACCCCGAGGCCGCGCGCATCTTCTTCGCCCTGGCCGCCGTCCCCGCCGTCCACCATGTGACGGCGGACGATGAGTGCCCGGAGGCGGTGCGGCACGCCCTGTACTACCCGGCCCGTCCGGGCCGTGGGATGCAGCTGGCCCGGCTGCTCGCGCAGCAGGACGAGGCGTCGGCGAACGACCCGAACTGCCCGGTGTGCCGCAGCACCATCTTCCAGCGCGACGACATCGTGGTGCGGCTGGTCGACGTACGGGGCGATCTCGCCGGTGACCCGGTGCACTCCATCACGGACTCCGCGCAGGTGGCCGAGCTGATGTCCCTCCTCGACGGCGAGGTCCTCGGTGCGAACGGCTCGGCGCCGAAGGCCGAGGACGCCGCGCACTTGCTCAAGCTCGCCCGCATGGAACTCATCACCGACCGCCGGTCGGACCAGGCCTGACCGGCACCCTCGGGCCGTAGCGGCCGCACCCCCTGACGACGCAGCACACCACCGGAGGAACGACGTGATCAAACCCCGGCCCCGGATCGTGAATCTCAGCGAGACCGAGCCCAACACCAAGCGCGGAGGCGATCTGCGCGCCATGCTCACCCCGGCCACGGTCGGCTCCACCAGCGGTTTCATGGGCGTGGCCATTGTGCAGCCCGGCGACCGCATCGGCGAGCACTACCACCCGTACTCCGAGGAGTTCGTCTACGTCATCTGCGGGAGCCTGGAGGTCGACCTGGACGGCGAACCCCAGCCGCTGCGGCCCGAACAGGGGCTGCTGATCCCCGCCTATATGCGCCACCGCTTCCGCAACGTCGGTGACACGGAGGCCCGGATCGTCTTCCATCTGGGCCCCCTGGCCCCGCGCCCGCAGCTGGGGCATGTCGACACCGAGGGGACCGACGCGGTCGCGGTCGCGGCGCAGGCAGCCGAGGCTGTCGCCGCCCGGCCGGCCGAGCGAGACCAGGTCCGTTCATGACCAGGCGGGTGGCGGTCACCGGCATAGGCGTGGTGGCGCCGGGCGGCATCGGCGTCCCTGCGTTCTGGGACCTGCTCTCCAGCGGCCGTACCGCGACGCGCGGCATCACCTTCTTCGACCCGTCCAGCCTGCGTTCCCGGATCGCCGCCGAGTGTGACTTCGACCCGGCGGCCCACGGGCTGGACGCGGAGCAGGTCGCGCGCTGCGACCGGTACATCCAGTTCGCCCTGGCGGCCGGGGAGGAGGCGGTGCGGGACGCCGGCCTCGACACGGACCGGGAGAACCCCTGGCGGATGGGGGTCTCCCTGGGCACCGCGGTCGGCGGCACCACCCGGCTGGAACACGACTACGTCCTGGTCAGCAACCACGGGGAGCGCTGGGACGTGGACCCCCGGCAGGCGCAGCCGCACCTGCACCGGGCGTTCTCGCCGAGCACCCTCGCCTCGACGGTGGCGGAGCGCTTCGGGGCGCGCGGGCCGGTGCAGACCGTCTCCACGGGCTGCACCTCCGGGCTCGACGCGGTCGGCTACGCTCTGCACACCGTCCAGGAGGGCCGGGCCGATGTGTGCTTGGCGGGCGCCTCGGACTCGCCGATCTCCCCGATCACCATGGCGTGCTTCGACGCGATCAAGGCCACCTCCACGAACAACGACGACCCCGCGCACGCCTCCCGTCCCTTCGACAACAACCGTGACGGGTTCGTCATGGGTGAGGGCGGCGCGGTGCTCGTCCTGGAGGAGCTGGAGCACGCCCGGGCCCGCGGGGCGCGTGTGTACTGCGAGCTGAGCGGCTACGCGACCTTCGGCAACGCCTACCACATGACCGGTCTCACCAGCGAGGGCCTGGAGATGGCGCGGGCGATCGACGAGGCGCTGGACCACGCGCGGCTCGACGGCTCGGCGATCGACTACGTCAACGCCCACGGCTCGGGCACCCGGCAGAACGACCGGCACGAGACCGCGGCGGTGAAGAGGGCCCTGGGGCACCACGCCTACGACACCCCGATGAGCTCCATCAAGTCGATGGTGGGGCACTCCCTCGGGGCGATCGGGGCGATCGAGGTGGTGGCCTGCGTGCTGGCCCTGGACCGCCAGGTCGTACCGCCCACCGCCAACTACGAGACCCCGGACCCCGAGTGCGACCTGGACTACGTGCCCCGCGTGGCCCGCGAGCGCAGGCTGGACAACGTGCTCTCCGTGGGCAGCGGGTTCGGCGGGTTCCAGTCCGCGGTGATCCTGACCCGGCCGAGGGAGAGGACACTATGAGCGCACCGCATGTCAGGCGCGCCGGCGTCACCGGAATCGGCATCGTCGCGCCCAACGGAACGAGTACCGACACCTTCTGGAAGGCCGTTCAGGCGGGCGTCAGCGCCCTGGACCGGGTCACCCGGGAAGGGTGCGAGCACCTGCCGCTCAGGGTGGCGGGCGAGGTCCGCGCCTTCGAGCCGGCGGCGACGATCGAGGAGCGATTCCTCGTCCAGACCGACCGGTTCACGCACTTCGCGATGGCCGCGGCCGATCTCGCGCTGGAGGACGCGCGGATCGGCCAGGCCGATCTGAGCGGCACTCCGTTCGTCGCCGGCGTGGTCACCGCGGCCGGGTCCGGCGGCGGCGAGTTCGGACAGCGGGAACTGCAGCGACTGTGGGGAAAAGGCAGCCGCTTTGTGGGCCCGTACCAGTCCATCGCCTGGTTCTACGCCGCCAGTACGGGTCAGATCTCCATCCGCCGCGGTTTCAAGGGGCCCTGCTCGGTCGTCGCCGCCGACGAGGCCGGCGGCCTCGACGCTCTCGCGCACGCCGCGAGAGCGGTGGGGCGCGGAACCGATGTGATCGTGGCCGGTTCCACCGAGGCGCCGCTGGCTCCCTACTCGGCTGTCTGCCAGCTCGGCTATCCGGAGCTGAGCACGGCCTCGGACCCGGCCCGCGCCTACCGTCCGTTCACCGCCGACGCCTGCGGGTTCGTGCCCGCGGAAGGCGGCGCGATGCTGGTCGTGGAGGAGGTGGGCTCGGCCCGTGAGCGGGGCGTGCCCGTGCGTGCAGTCATCGCGGGGCACGCGGCCACGTTCACCGGGGCCTCCTGCTGGGAGGAGTCCCGGGAGGGGCTCGCCCAGGCGATCCGCGGCGCCCTGGACGAGGCCGGCTGCGCCCCCGAGGAGATCGACGTGGTCTTCGCGGACGCCCTCGGCATCCCGGCGGCGGACCGTGCGGAGGCGCTGGCGATCGCCGACGTCCTGGGCGCGCAGGTGCCCGTCACCGCGCCGAAGACCGGGATCGGTCGCGGCTACTGCGCGGCGCCCGTGCTGGACACCGCGGCGGCGGTGCTCGCGATGGAGCACGACCTGATTCCGCCCACACCGCATGTTTTCGATCTCTCCCATGACCTCGACCTGGTGACCGTCCGCGCCCGCGCGGCCGACCTGCGCACGGCACTGGTCCTCAGCCGGGGGCTCATGGGTTCGAACTCGGCGCTCGTGCTGCGGCACGGCGCCGCCGACGCCTCCTAGCGAGGCGCCCCCGCAGCACAACCACGGCAACCCACAGCAACCCCCGCAGCAATCCCTACAGACCATCAGCAAACCGGAGCAGGCATCAGCAAAGGAGAGGAACCGCATGAGTGATCGCATCACCCTGGAAGAACTGGCCGAACTGATGAAGACGGCCGCCGGGGTCACCGTGGCCCCGGAGGATCTCGAGCGGAGCTACGACTCGGGTTTCGAGGCCCTCGGCATCGACTCGCTCGGCCTGCTCGGCATCGTGGGGGAGCTGGAGAACCGGCACGGCACCCCGATGCCGCCCGACGCGGAACGCTGCAAGACCCCCCGGCAGTTCCTCGACCTCGTCAACACCACCCTCATGGCTGGAGCCTGACATGGCCGGACACACCGAGAACGCCATCACCATCGCCGCCCCGGTCGACCTCGTCTGGGACATGACCAACGACCTGGAGAACTGGCCGCGGCTGTTCAGCGAGTACGCCTCCTGTGAGGTCCTCTCGCGTGAGGGGAACCGGACGACCTTCCGGCTGACCATGCACCCCGACGAGAACGGCACGGTGTGGAGCTGGGTGTCGGAGCGGGAGACCGACCGCCCCACGCTCAGCGTCAGGGCCCGCCGTGTCGAGCCGGGTCCCTTCGCGTACATGAACATCCGCTGGCATTACGAGGAGGTACCCGAGGGCACCCGGATGGTGTGGACGCAGGACTTCGAGATGAAGCCGGAGGCGCCGGTCGACGACGCGTGGATGACCGACAACATCAACCGCAACTCCAAGATCCAGATGGCCCTGATCCGGGACCGGATCGAGCAGGTCGCCGCCGATCACCGGCCCGCGCCGGCCCTCACCGACTGAGCCGGACGGAGGACAGGCCGATGCACCAAGCCCTGATCGTCGCCCGGATGGCCCCGGGCTCCGCCCCGGACATCGCCAAGGTGTTCGAGGAGTCCGACCGGGGAGAGCTGCCGCATCTCGTCGGGGTCACCCGGCGCAGCCTCTTCCAGTTCGGCGATGTCTACATGCACCTCGTCGAGGCCGACCGGGACCCCGGCCCCGCCATCGCCAAGGTGACCGGGCACCCGGAGTTCCGCTCCATCAGCGAGCGGCTCTCCGCGTACGTCAGCGCCTACGACCCCGCGACCTGGCGCTCGCCCAAGGACGCGATGGCGCAGCGCTTCTACCTCTGGGAGCGGGATGCCACCTCCTGAACCGCCCATACGGCCACCGGTCGCCGGGCCCGCGCGATGGACGCGGACCCGGCGACCGGTGCTGTGGGGGCCTGACCCCGGCGCGTTGGGGTCAGGCCGGCACGGTGCAGTCGAACGCGTGCAGATAGGGGTTGACCGGGCGGACCGCGTCGATGACCAGTCCCGCGGCGGTCAGCCGGTCGACCATGCTCCGGGTGGTGTGCTTGGCGCCGCCCACGTTGAGGAGGAGCAGCAGGTCCATGCCGGTGCTGAACCGCATCGAGGGCGTGTCGTCGACGAGGTTCTCGATGACCACGACCCGCGTCTTCGGCCCGCCCGCCTCGATGACGTTGCGCAGCGTCCGGGCGGTGCTGTCGTCGTCCCACTCCAGGATGTTCTTGATGACGTAGACGTCGGCCCGGACCGGGATCGCCACGCGGCAGTCGCCGGGCACGATGGTCACCCGGTCCGCGAGCGCGCCCCCCTCGCGCAGCCGGGGCACGGCGTTCGCCACGACGGGCGGCAGGTCCAGCAGGGTGCCGTGCAGCGAGGGGTACTTCTCCAGCAGGCTCGCCACCACATGCCCCTGGCCGCCGCCGATGTCCGCGACCGACGCGCACCCCGACAGGTCGAGGAATTCCGCGACGTCCCGCGCCGACTGCTCGCTGGAGGTGGTCATGGCCCGGTTGAAGACGTCGGCCGATTCCGGGGCGTCCTCGTGCAGATAGGTGAAGAACTCCTTGCCGTACAGGTCCTCGACGACGTTCCGGCCGGTGCGCACCGCCTCGTCCAGCCGCGGCCACGCGTCCCAGGTCCAGGGCTCGGTGCACCACAGGGAGATGGAGCGCAGGCTGCCCGGGTGGTCCTCGCGCAGCAGCCGGGACATCTCGGTGTGCGCGAAGGTGCCGTCCTCGTGCTCGGTGAAGACGCCGTAGCAGGACAGGGCGCGCAGCAGGCGTCGTAGCGGCCGCGGTTCGGTCTTCACCGCGGCAGCGAGGTCCTCCACGCTCAGGGGGCTGTCCCCCAGCGCGTCGGCGACGCCCAGTCGGGCGGCGGCGCGGACTGCGGCGGCACAGGCCGCCCCGAACACGAGTTCCCTCAGCCGCATGGACGGCGGTGGGGCGGGGGTTGCGGTCGTCATGTGCCGCCTTTCCTCTCTGGGGCCGCTGGTGGGAAGGGGTGGGCCGGCCGGTGCCGGGACCGGCCGTTCAGCACAGCGGTGAGGTCGTCGTCCGCCCCGGTGAGGAGCGTCCCGTGCCGGGCAGGGTCGGTCCGGACTTGGTGATCCGGGCGCTCTCGCGGTACGTGCCGGCGCAGAGCGGGACGGTGTCACCGGACCGGGCGGCGGCCACCGCCTGCCGGATCGATTCCCCCGGGTGGACCAGATGGCTGGTGGGGCCGGCGACGCGCGGAGCGGCGCCCCGTCCCGACCCGACGAGCGCTGCTGTGCACGCCAGATAGGCAATGTGGCGTTTCGTCATGTTCTGTACGCTATGGCCCGTTATGGGGGAGAGAAAGCCGAGTCGGCCATCCGGTGGCGTGCCACCGTGAACGTGTGTGCGAGAAGAGGGACGGGAGATCGGCTCGCCGGGCACATCGATGGCGGGGGCGACCATACTGGCGAATGTGGATCCGGTGATACGGCTGAGGTGTGGACTCGGAGCAGTGACGGCGTATGTCCGCAGCGCCCCGGGCACCTACCTCTGGCTGGCGATCCTCTTCGTCACCACCGTCGCCCTGCACCATATGTCGCCGCACGTCGAGGAGGACTTCCTGCGCCAGCGGTCCACCAACATCCACGAGCTGTCGTCCCATCCCGTGCGCGCGTTCATCGCCAGCGCGATGTGGATCGACGGCGGACACTGGCTGCCCTACGCCGTGCTCTACACCGTCTTCCACGCGCAGGCGGAACGCTGGCTGGGCACCGCGCGCTGGCTGGCCGTGTGCGTCGCCGCCCATGTCCTGGCCACCCTCGCCAGCGAGGGAGCTCTGCTCCAGGCGATACGCCGGGGCGTCGCCCCTCTCTCCGCCGCCGACACCCTGGACATAGGCGTCAGCTACGCACTGGCCGGGGTCGTCGCGGTGCTTGCCTACCGGATCGCGGCGCCCTGGCGTTACGCGTATCTGGCGGTCGTCCTGACCGTGTACGCCATCCCCCTCGCCCTCGCTCCCACTTTCACCGATTTCGGACATCTCATATCGGTGCTGATCGGTCTCGGCTGCTATCCGCTCACCCGGGGCCGCGCAAAAGCATGGAATCCGAAGGAGACACTGGCCACCCTCAGGAGTTAACGTCCGGCCCATGAACAGCGCAGCGAGCGGTGTCGTCAACGGCGGCATCTCCTACTGGTACGCCGACGACGGCCTCCCCGCCCCGCGGGAGCCCCTGGCCGGGGACGCGACCGCCGACGTCGTGATCGTGGGCGGCGGCTACACCGGCCTGTGGACCGCCTACTACCTGAAGAAGTCGGCACCCTTCCTGCGCATCACCGTGCTGGAGCAGAAGTTCTGCGGCTACGGCGCCTCCGGACGCAACGGCGGCTGGCTCTACAACGGCATCGCGGGCCGCGACCGGTATGCGCGGTTGCACGGCCACGAGGCCGCCGTACGCCTCCAGCAGGCGATGAACGAGACGGTCGCCGAGGTCGTCCGGGTCGCCGAGGAGGAGGGCATCGACGCCGATGTGCGCGTCGGCGGCGTCCTGGAGGTCGCGTACACGCCCGCCCAACTGGCCCGGCTGAAGGCGTTCCACGAGCACGAGCTGTCGTTCGGCGAGAAGGACCGCGAGCTGTACGGCGCCCGGGAGACCGCCGAGCGGATCAGGGTCGCGCACGCGGTCGGCTCGACCTGGACCCCGCATGGAGCGAGGCTGCATCCGGTCAAGCTGGTCAAGGGCCTCGCGGCGGCCGTCGAGGCGCTCGGCGTGACGATCCACGAGGGCACGCCGGTCATCGAGGTCCGCCCCAAGCACGCGGTGACGCCCTACGGCACGGTCCGCGCGCCCTATGTCCTGCGCTGCACCGAGGGGTTCACGGCGTCGCTGAAGGGGCAGAGACGCACCTGGCTCCCGATGAACTCCTCCATGATCGCGACCGAGCCGCTGACCGACGCGCAGTGGGCCGGGATCGGCTGGGAGCGCTGCGAGGCGCTGGGCGACATGGCGCACGCGTACATGTACGCGCAGCGCACCGCCGACGGCCGGATCGCACTGGGCGGCCGCGGCGTCCCCTACCGCTTCGCCTCCCGCACGGACAACGACGGCCGCACGCAGCCCGCCACCGTCGAGGCGCTGCACGAGATCCTGGTCCGCTTCTTCCCGTCGCTGGCCGGGGTCAGGGTGGCCCACGCCTGGTCGGGCGTGCTCGGGGTGCCGCGCGACTGGTGCGCGACGGTCACCCTGGACCGTTCGACGGGGCTCGGCTGGGCGGGCGGTTACGTCGGCTCGGGCGTCGCCACCGCGAACCTCGCCGCGCGGACCCTGCGCGACCTCGTCCAGCAGGACTCGGGCCAGGCCGGCGGGACCGGTCTGACGGAGCTGCCCTGGGTGAACCACCGGGTGCGCAAGTGGGAACCGGAGCCGCTGCGCTGGATCGGGGTGCACGGCCTGTACACCACCTACCGCGCCGCGGACCGGCGGGAACTCACCGCTCCCGACGCCCAGTCGTCATCGCTGGCGCGGTTCGCGGACCGGGTGGCGGGGCGGCACTGACCGGCCCCCGGCCGCCGATCGGGCGAGGGATCCGGACGATCGGCCTGCTACGCCCGCGCCGACCGGTGCGGACGGCGGGGGAGGGGCTTGCCGGGCCCCGCCTCCGCCGTGTGACACTGCGCGCATGATCCGCACCGCGACCCCCGACGACATCCCCGTCCTGCATGCCCTGATCCGTGAGCTGGCCGCGTACGAGAAGGCGCCGGACGAGGCACGGGCGACCCAGGAGCAGCTCGGGGAGGCCCTGTTCGGCGACCGCCCGGCGGCGTTCGCGCATGTCGCCGAGGAGGACGGCGAGGTCGTCGGCTTCGCGCTGTGGTTCCTGAACTTCTCCACCTGGCGGGGCGTGCACGGCATCCATCTGGAGGACCTCTATGTGCGCCCCGAGGCCCGGGGCGGCGGCCATGGCAGGGCGCTCCTGACGGAACTGGCCCGGATCTGCGTCGCACGCGGCTATGAGCGCCTGGAGTGGTCGGTACTCGACTGGAACCGCCCCGCCATCGCCTTCTACGAGGCTCTGGGCGCCCGCCCGCAGGACGAGTGGACCGTGTACCGGCTGGCGGACGGGGAGCTGGCCGAGCTGGGAAGGCACGCCTAGTGAGCCGGTCCGGAGATCCTGTCGCAGTAGCGGCAGATGCGGTCGATGATCTGGTCTGCGGTCTTGGTCCACTTGAAGGGGCGGGCCT
>NZ_JBIVNO010000023.1:25010-115676 GCF_044753645.1 Streptomyces sp. NPDC093261 | reverse complement strand
GCACGCTCGCGAAGCTCGGGAGGGTAAGGGGACGGACGTGCCATGACTCGATCCTCTCAGGGAATCGAGCCTCCATCAGACCCGGAGCGGTTCAGGGGAACACCAGGGATCAGGGCGACTGACAACCAAGCTCCGACACCGTGTCGCCACAGGTCAGCCCGGCATCCTCCCTTGAGAACGCCTAACTTCCCAAGCCGATGCGATCTGATGGGTCCTCACTAAGCGGACCTGGCACGCCAGTTAGGAGCAGACTTCTTACCTGAAGCGCTCCATGACGGTTCGCTCACTCCTTAAAATCTTGGCATGGGCATCCTCATACCTCGGCTTCTGCCGACAGTCGTGTGCGTACTGACCTTCGCTGTGGTCTTCGTCTGTTTGACCAAGATTCTTCTGCCTCGGATCAACGGTGTCCTCGCCGAACGGCAGGACGCTATCGAGGGTCGGAAGGAACGGGCCGAGCGGACAGCGATCGAGGCCGGTGAAGTCCTTGCCAAGTACCGGGATGAGCTGGCTGAGGCCCGGCATGAGGCGGCTCGCCTGCGCCAGGAGGCCATGGAGCATGGCGCGCAATTGATCGCTGAGATTCGTGCTGAGGCCCTGCGGGAACGCGAGGCGATGATTGCGGAGTCTCAGGCACGGCTCGCGACCGACCGGGTGATTGCGGAAGCAGAGCTTCGCGGTGCCGTCGTGTCGTCGGCCACGGAGCTGGCCGGCCGGGTGGTTGGCGAGCCGATTGACAGTGTCGTCGACGAAAGCGATGTCGTAGACCGCTTCTTCTCGGACCTCGATGCCCGGAGCGCGGCAGGTTTGAAGTAGTCCTCAGACGCACTCTGCCACCTGAGCCCACCACTTTCCCCAAGCTGCCATCCCATACACCGTCGATCCAGGCAGAGCAGAGGAGACGCGGCCCATCCATCCAGCCGAGGGCGTCGTCCATCCGATCGGCGGCGGCATTGAGCGTCGTACTCATTATGTGTGTTCCGCCGCCGTCGGGCGTCCGGTGAGGCCGCCCGCTCGGACGACCGCACCCCAGGACTGCCGCGGATGCGTATGCCGCCGAGTGCGCACAGGGACGGAGGCCCCGGAGAGTTCCGGGGCCTTCGGCGTCGGGGGGCGTTGTCAGTGGTGGCTCCTAATCTCGGTGGTGATGACTCGGGCGTGGAGATGTACGGGGCTGTCGTGGAGCGGCGGCGGGCCGACGCTGCGGTGGGAAGGGGGGCGGCACAGTGGACTTCAGCGGGGGAGGGGCGTGGCCTTCGCGGTCGTGGCGGGGGGCGCGCGGAAGTGTGTGGGCGCGCGGGGGCACGAGTGCCCGCTGCGGGCCGAGGTCTCGGGGCGGAGCACCGGCGCGCGGTGCGAGGAGTGTGCGCGACTCGACCGGGCGCACTCCGTGGCCGCCGACACCGTCGCCGACGATCCGCGGCCGTACCGGGTCTATCTGGCCTGGTTCGGGTCCGGCATGGTCAAGGTCGGGATCACCGCGGCCGAGCGCGGACCGGCACGGCTGCTGGAGCAGGGCGCCGTCTCCTTCAGCTGGCTGGGGCAGGGGCCCCTGATGGTGGCGCGCCGTACCGAGGAACTGCTGCGGGCCGCGCTGGGGGTACCGGACCGGATCCCGTACGCCGACAAGCGCGCCGTGCGGGCCGCGCTGCCGCCGGCCGGGGAGCGGGCCGCCGAGCTGGCGGAGCTGCATGCGCGGGCGGTGACGCTCGCCGGCTGGCCGGATTCGCTGGAGCGGTCGCCGTTCCGGCCCGTCGACCATGGAGCGGTGTTCGGGCTGGAGGGGCTTCGGCGGGTGGACGGCGTGGTGACTGAGCTGGTCGCCGGCGGGGTGGTGAGCGGCGATCTGCTGGCTGCCGCCGGGCCCGATCTCCATCTGGCGACCGGGCGCGGCGCCGTCGTACTCGACACACGGCTGATGACGGGGTGGGAGCTGACGGGGGCCGCCGGCGGGGAACTGACCGTGCCGGTCAGGGAGGTGGGGGAGGCGGGCGTACAGGACGGGCTGTTCTGAGAAAGGGGGGTGGACAGACGTGGCGTCGCGGCCGATCGTGGCGATATGAGCGATCACCGCAGTGCGCCCGAGAGCGCCTCCGCCGTACCCGGTGTCCCCGTACCCGTCCCCGCCCACGAACCCCCGTACTACGTCGTTGTCTTCACCTCCCTGCGCACCGGGGACGACGAGGGGTACGGGGAGACCGCCGAGCGGATGGAGGAGCTGGTCAAGGAGGTTCCCGGGTATCTCGGCATGGACCAGGCCATGACGCCGGGCGGACTGTCCATCACCGTCGGGTACTTCCGTGATCCGGCCGCCATCGAGGAGTGGCGGAGCGATCTGGAGCACCGCGCGGCCCAGAAGCGCGGGCGCGCGCAGTGGTACCGGACGTACTCGCTGCATGTCGCCAAGGTGGAGCGCAGCCACACCTTCGACAGGGGTGCGACCGCCCCGTCCCGCTGACGCCCGCTCACCCTCAGTCCGCTCACAGCGGCCGCACGGGCACGGGCGCTCATCCTCGTCTCATCCGGGCCCCGCGGCGAGGTCATCAGCCCCTGGCACCAGGCCATTTCGCGATCTTCCCAGGTGCTTCCTGAGAGGCACCTGTGCGTTTCTCAGGGAAATCACAGATGGGTGAAACGGCTTTCTCAGGGGCTCCGGACAAGGTGTCCACCATGACCACGACCTCGCCCCAGGGGCGCACCGAACTGCTGAGGCCGGACGGGAGCCCCGTCCGAGTGCTGGTGGTGGACGACGAGCTGTCGATCACCGAGCTGCTGTCCATGGCCCTGCGCTACGAAGGCTGGCAGATCCGCAGCGCGGGGGACGGGCACGGCGCGATCCAGACCGCGCGCGAGTTCCGGCCCGACGCGGTCGTCCTGGACATGATGCTCCCGGACATGGACGGCCTCAGCGTCCTCGGGCGGCTGCGGCGCGAGCTGCCCGACGTGCCCGTGCTCTTCCTGACGGCCAAGGACGCCGTGGAGGACCGGATCGCGGGTCTGACCGCAGGCGGGGACGACTACGTCACCAAGCCGTTCAGCCTGGAGGAGGTCGTGGCCCGGCTGCGCGGGCTGATCCGGCGCTCCGGTGCCGCGGACCGCCGCTCGGACTCCGTCCTGGTCGTCGGTGACCTCACCCTGGACGAGGACAGCCATGAGGTGTGGCGGGCAGGGGAGAGCATCCATCTGACCGCGACCGAGTTCGAGCTGCTCCGCTTTCTGATGCGCAACCCGCGGCGCGTGCTCAGCAAGGCGCAGATCCTCGACCGGGTGTGGTCGTACGACTTCGGTGGCCAGGCCAATGTGGTCGAGCTGTATATCTCGTATCTGCGGCGCAAGATCGACGCCGGCCGTGAGCCGATGATCCACACCCGGCGCGGTGCCGGTTATCTGATCAAGCCCGCGGCGTCATGAGCGGCCGGCGACGGCCGCGTACGCAGAGGCGAGCACGACAGCCGCACACGCTGCGGACACGGCTCGTCGTCTCGGCGGTCACGCTGATCGCCGTGGTGTGCGCGGTGATCGGCACGGTGACGACGATCGCGCTGAGCCAGCATCTGAACAAGCAGAAGGACGCCCAGGTCGCCGATGTCGGCCGGCGTGTCGCCGGGCTGCCCAAGGGGGTGCCCGACGGGGGGCCGCCCGGCCTCGGCGGCGGCTCGGAAGCGCCCTCCGGCAGGGGGTCCCTGCCCGACGCCTCGGGCCAGGCCGCGTCGACGGACGACAAGCTCGACTTCATCGTCACCAAGGGAGGGGCGCAGCCCGGAACGGTCGCCGCCGTGGTCGACACGAGCGGCCGGATCGTCAAGGCGGCCGTCTCCAAGTCGAACAACGACAGCGACGGCTTCAAGGGCATGGTCCCCGGCCGGCTCAGCGCCGCGCAGGTCGCCGCGCTCGCCGCCGTGCCGAAGAAGGGCATGCACAGCGTCGACATCCCGGGCCTCGGCGGATACCGGGTCACGTATGTGACGGGCACCCGCGGCAACTACTACATCGGGCTGCCCACCTCCGAGGTCACCGACAACATCGACACCCTGATCGTCGTCGAGGTCAGCGTCACCGCCGCCGGTCTCGTCGCCGCCGGGATCGCCGGATCCGTGCTGGTCGGGCTCGCCCTGCGGCCTCTGCGCAAGGTGGCCTCGACCGCCACCCGGGTCTCCGAACTGCCGCTGCACACCGGCGAGGTCACCCTTGACGAGCGGGTGCCGGAGTCCGAGACCGATCCGCACACCGAGGTCGGGCAGGTGGGGGCCGCGCTCAACCGGATGCTGGACCATGTCCACGGCGCCCTGCATGCACGGCAGCAGAGCGAGATGCGGGTACGGCAGTTCGTCGCCGACGCCAGCCACGAGCTGCGCACGCCACTCGCCTCCATCCGCGGGTACGCCGAGCTGACCAGGAGGGGCCGCGAGGAGACCGGGCCCGACACCCGGCACGCCCTCGGAAGGATCGAGTCCGAGGCCGGGCGCATGACCCTCCTCGTCGAGGACCTGCTGCTGCTCGCACGGCTGGACGCGGGCCGCCCGCTCCGGTTCGAGCAGACCGACCTCGTACCACTCGTCGTGGACGTCGTCAGCGACGCGCGTGCGGCCGGCCGGGACCACAACTGGCGCTGGAGCTGCCCGACGAGCCCGCACTGGTCCTGGCGGACGCCGCCCGGCTCCAGCAGGTGCTCGTCAACCTGCTCGCCAACGCCCGCACCCACACCCCGCCCGGTACGACCGTCACCGCACGCGTCGCACGGCGGGGGCCCTGGCTGTGCGTGGAGGTCGAGGACGACGGCCAGGGCATCCCGCCCGACCTGCTGCCGCATGTCTTCGAACGGTTCGCGCGCGGTGACTCGGCGCGTTCCCGGGCCACCGGCTCCACCGGGCTCGGGCTGGCCATCGTGCAGGCCGTCGCGACCGCGCACGGGGGCGCGGTGACCGTCGACAGCGTGCCCGGACGGACGGTGTTCACCGTCCATGTGCCCGCGCTCACCCCGTACGTGTCCTCGCCGGCTCCCGAAACGAACCGGCAATCGCACTCACAGGCACACCACAGCGCCACCACACGGGTGCGACAGGGCGCTTGAGAAGAGTCGGTTCCATGCGAACCGATTCCTCTCCCGGCACCCTGCCGGCGCGGGAGCACCTCCCGGCCGCCGGAGCCGGTACGCCGGTCCTGGACGTAGTGATCCCCGTCTACAACGAGGAGAAGGACCTCCAGCCGTGTGTGCTGCGACTGCACGAGCACCTCAAGCGGACGTTCCCGTACGCCTTCCGCATCACGATCGCGGACAACGCGTCCACGGACACCACCCCCGAGGTGGCCGCACGGCTGGAGGCACAGGTTGCGGAGGTGCGGTCGTTCCGTCTGGAGCACAAGGGCCGCGGCCGTGCCCTGCGGAGCGTCTGGTCGGCCTCGGACGCCCCGATCCTCGCCTACATGGACGTGGACCTCTCGACCGACCTCAACGCCCTGCTGCCCCTGGTGGCACCGCTCATCTCGGGCCACTCCGACCTGGCGATCGGCTCCCGGCTGGCCCGCGCCTCCCGGGTCGTGCGCGGGCCCAAGCGCGAGTTCATCAGCCGTGCCTACAACCTCATCCTGCGCGGCTCGCTGCAGGCCCGGTTCTCGGACGCCCAGTGCGGCTTCAAGGCGATCCGCCGTGATGTGGCCCAGGTGCTGCTGCCGCTGGTGGAGGACACCGGCTGGTTCTTCGACACCGAGCTGCTGGTCCTCGCCGAGCGCGCCGGTCTGCGGATCCACGAGGTCCCGGTCGACTGGGTCGACGACCCCGACTCGACCGTGCACATCGTGAGGACGGCCACCGACGACCTCAAGGGCGTGTGGCGGATCGGCAGGGCGCTGGCCACCGGCTCGCTGCCGCTGGACCGGCTCGCCCGGCCGTTCGGTGACGACCCGCGCGACCGGGACGTCCAGGACGTGCCGCGGGGCCTGGCCCGCCAGCTCGTCGGCTTCTGTGTGGTCGGCGGCCTGTCCACCCTCCTCTATCTGGCCCTCTACAGCCTCTTCCGGCAGTTCTCGGGCGCGCAGATCGCCAATGCGCTCGCCCTGCTGGTCTCGGCGGTCGCGAACACGGCGGCCAACCGCCGGCTCACCTTCGGGGTGCGCGGCCGGGGCGGCGCCGTCCGGCACCAGGCGCAGGGCCTGGTCGTCTTCGGTATCGGCCTCTCCCTCACCAGCGGCTCCCTCGCCGCCCTGAACGCGGCGACCGGCAACCCAGCGCACTCCACGGAACTGGCGGTGCTGATCGCCGCCAACCTCGCGGCGACCGTGCTGCGGTTCCTGCTCTTCCGGGCCTGGGTCTTCCCGGACCGGCGCGACGACGACCGGACACCTCCCCCGGCCTTCGCCGCCCACGGCCCGTCCTCGCCGCACGACTCCCCGCAGCACCCCTGCCGGCCACATCAGCACGAGCATTTCCAGCAGAACCAGCAGAACCAGCAGCACCAGCAGTTCCACCAGCAGCCGTACCAGCAGCACCGGCGCCCCCAGCAGCACCCCTCGCTGCCCCGGCGCCCCGCGCCGCCGCAGTCCTCGTACGACGCCACCCGGTTCCGCGCCGGTGCCGACCCGGAGCGCGCCATCCGGAGGGACGCGACCATGCCACTGCCGCCGGTGCGTCCGCAGGACACCGACCCTAGGGACTACCGATGACCACCCAGTACGAGCAGCCGACCCACCGAGAGGGCGAGGGTCCCCGGACCTGGGGCCCGCCCCCCGCGCCCGGGTCGCGGCAGCCCGTCACACCGTCGGCGCCGGCCCCCGGCGCCGGTGAGCCCCGACAACCGCTCGCGACGAGGCTCCTGCGCGGCCGGCCCGAGGACCCCCGCTGGGTCCGTCCCGCGTTCCTCGGTCTGCTGCTGGCCACCGCACTGCTGTATCTGTACGACCTGAGCGCCTCCGGCTACGCCAACTCCTTCTACTCGGCGGCGGTGCAGGCCGGCAGCAGATCATGGAAGGCGTTCTTCTTCGGCTCGCTGGACGCGGGCAACGCGATCACTGTCGACAAACCCCCGGTCGCCCTCTGGCCGATGGCCCTGTCGGTGCGGGTCTTCGGCCTGAACTCCTGGGCGATCCTCGTCCCCGAGGTCGTCATGGGCGTCCTCACGGTCGCCGTGGTCCACGCGGCCGTCCGGCGCCGGTTCAGCCCCGCGGCCGGCCTGATCGCGGGTGCCGTGCTCGCGCTCACCCCGGTCGCGGCGCTGATGTTCCGGTTCAACAACCCGGACGCGCTGCTGGCGCTCCTGATGGCTCTGACCGTCCACTTCGTGATCCGGGGCCTGGAGGACGGCCGCACCAAGTGGCTGGTGTGGGCGGGGGTCGCGGTCGGCTTCGCCTTTCTGACGAAGACCCTCCAGGCCTTTCTGATCCTGCCGGCCCTGGCGGTCGTCTATGGGGTCTGCGCGCCCGTGAAGCTCAGGAAGAGGCTGGTGCAGCTCGCCCTCGCGACGGTCGCGCTGGTGGTATCCGGCGGCTGGTGGGTCGCGATCGTGGAGCTGTGGCCCGCGTCCTCGCGCCCGTACATCGGCGGCTCGCAGAACAACTCGTTCCTGGAGCTGACCTTCGGTTACAACGGCCTCGGCCGTATCAACGGCGACGAGACCGGCAGCGTCGGCGGCATGGGCGGCAACGGCAGCCAGTGGGGTGCCACGGGGTGGACCCGGATGTTCAACTCCGAGATCGGCTCCCAGATCTCCTGGCTGCTGCCGGCCGCGCTGATCCTGCTCGTCGCGGGCCTGGTGCTCTCCCGGAAGTCCCCCCGCACGGATCCGACCCGCAGCTCGTTCCTCGCCTGGGGCGGTTCGCTGCTGATGACCGCGGTCGTCTTCAGCTACATGGCCGGCATCTTCCACCAGTACTACACGGTGGCCCTGGCCCCCTCCATCGCCGCCCTGGTCGGCATGGGCGTCACGGTCCTGTGGGAGGAGCGGTCGAAGACCTGGGCGTCGCTCACGCTCGCGGCCACCGCGACGGCGACCGCGGCCTGGGGGTATGTGCTTCTCAACCGTACGCCGGACTACCTGCCCTGGCTGAGGTGGCTCGTCCTGCTCGGCGGTCTGGCCGCCGCCCTCGGCCTGATCTTCGTGGCCCGGCTCGGCCGGCAGCTCGCCCTCGCGACCGTGGGCCTGGGCTTCGCGGCCGCCCTCGCGGGCCCGACCGCGTACACGCTGACCACGGTGAACGAGGGCCACAGCGGTTCGATCGTGACGGCGGGTCCGGCGGGCGCGAGCATGATGGGCGGCCGCGGCGGTCCCGGTGGCGGCATGCGCGGCGGCTTCGGTGGCGGCATGCCGGGCGGGAGCCGGCAAAACGGCAACGGCATCACCCCCAACGGCCCCCAGGGCAACGGCCTCCCGGGCGGAAACGGGGGCACAGGAGGCACCGGCGGTACGGGCGGCATGGGCGGTTTCCCCGGCGCCGGCATGCCGGGCCAGAACGGCCAGGGTCAGAACCAGCAGCAGGGCAACGGCGGGAACCAGCAGGGCAACGGCTTCCCCGGCGGCGGCCGGGCGGGCGAGAGCGGTATGGGCGGCCCCGGCGGTATGGGCGGCCTGCTCAACGGCGCCGAGGTCGGCTCCGCGGCCAGGAAGCTGCTGGAGAAGGACGCAGGGAACTACACCTGGGTGGCCGCGTCCATCGGCTCCCAGAACGCCGCGAGCTACCAGCTCGCCACCGGTGACCCGGTGATGGCGATCGGCGGCTTCAACGGCAGCGACCCGTCCCCGACGCTCGCCCAGTTCCGGAAGTACGTGGCGCAGGGCAGGATCCACTACTTCATCGCCGGTGGCGGCTTCGGCGGCCAGGGCGGCGGTTCCGGCGGTTCCGACGTCTCCTCGCAGATCAGCGCCTGGGTGACGAAGAACTTCAAGAAGGTGACGGTTCGTTCGGCCACCTTCTACGACCTCACGCGCGAGACCGGCGGCTGACTGCCGGTTCGCGGGATCCGAGGGTCCGCCTGAAGGCGGTGGGCCGGGCATGTGCCCGGCCCACCGCTTTTCGCGGCCGCGGAACGGGAAGACTCGGGGGTGGTGCCGCGCGGCGGCCCGGTCGGTGCGGTGGCCGGGATGCCGCGGGTCGGCCGGGACCGCTCGCGCCGGTGCGGCGTCATCGCACGCGTGACGGCCTTGAGCCTCCAGGGGCACCTGGCATCGTGATCAGCGGTCGGAGTGTCGAGGAAGGTGCGCCATGGTGAGGACGGCCCAGCGGGCGGGGCGCCCGGCGCGGAGCAGCGTCTGGCTGGAGGGCAAGGCGCCCCGGGGCGGCGGCTCCCGCGGAGGCGGCGGTCAGCCGTCCGGGCTTGACCGCGACCGGATCACCGCGGCGGCCGTACGGCTGCTGGACGCGGAGGGCCTCACGCGGTTCTCGATGCGCCGCCTGGCCGCCGAGCTGAACGTCACGGCGATGTCGGTCTACTGGTACGTGGACACCAAGGACGACCTGCTGGAGCTGGCACTGGACGCTGTCTTCGGGGAGATGCGGCTGCCGGCCGCCGGCTCCGACCGGGACTGGCGCGATCAGCTGCGGGCGCTGACCGCGGAGTACCGGGCGCTGCTGGTGCGCCATCCATGGCTGTCCCCGCTGGCCGGGAGGTTCCTCAACATCGGCCCGCACGCCGTGGCCTTCTCGCTCGCCGTGCAGCGGGTCATCCGGCTGACCGGGCTGCCCGCGCACGGGCGGATGGGGGCGATCTCGGCGGTCTTCCAGTTCGTGTACGGATTCGGCACGATCGAGGGCCACTTCATCGAGCGCTGCGCGGCGGCGGGGACGACCCAGGACGAGTACGTCCGCCAGGCGCTGAGCGCGGTGACGGAGAGTCCGGACCACACCGAGGTCGCACACCACACCGCGGACCTCATCGAGGCCCGCGGCGGTGACACGGTGGAGGAGATGCGCGACCGCGACTTCGCTTTCGCACTGGAAACGTTGATCGCGGGGATCGAGGCCATGGTCGCCCGAGGATGACGGCGTTCCCTGCGGTCAGTCCTGCGGGGGCGCGAGGCGGGCGGGAAAGCCGCCGGTCGCCACCGGGCCCCACCTCACCGGCGTGATCCGGATGATCGACTTGCCCTGCTTGACCATGGCCTCGCGGTACTCGTCCCAGTCCGGGTGCTCGCCCGCGATGTTGCGGTAGTACTCGACGAGCGGCTCGACGGAGTCCGGCGCGTCGATGACCTCGGCGGTGCCGTCGATCTGGACCCACGGCCCGTTCCACTCGTCGCTGAGCACGATCAGGCTGACCCGTTCGTCACGCTTGGCGTTGCGCGTCTTGGCCCGCTCCGGGTACGTGGAGACCACGATGCGTCCCGAGTCGTCGACCCCGCAGGTCAGCGGCGACCCCTGGGGGCTGCCGTCGGTGCGCCGCGTCAGCAGGATCGCGCGATGTCGGGGGCGGACGAAGTCCAGCAGCTCGTCCCGCGATACGGCGGTGTTCGTCGCGATGTTGGGTGCCATGGGACGCAAGCCTAGGCGCTCGGCGGGCCCGGGAGACTGACCCTGCCGTGCCTACGCCTGCGGGAGTGAGTCGCCCTGCACCGCCTGGATGTCCAGCTCCACCCGCAGCGTGGTGCCGATCGCGGCGATGCCCGCCTGGAGGATCTGGTTGTAGTTCATCGCGAAGTCCTCGCGGCGCAGTTCCGCCGTGGCGCGGAAGGCCGCGCGGGTGCCGCCCCACGGGTCGGCGCCGGTGCCGAGGTAGGCGAGGCTGAGGTCGACCGGGCGGACGATGCCGCGCATGGTCAGCTCACCATGGACCGTCCAGCGGTCGGAGCCCGCGGCCGTCACGCCGCTCGAGCGGTAGGTGATCTGCGGATAGGTCTCGACGTCCAGGAAATCGGCCGACCGCAGATGGGTGTCGCGCATGCCGTTGCCCGTGTCGATGGACGCGGCGCTGATGACCGCCTCCACGCGGGACTTCTGCACCTCGTCCGGGGCGATCTCGATGCGTCCGGAGAACTCGGTGAAGCGGCCGTGCACGCTGGAGATGCCCAGGTGCTGGGCGACCGCGCCCACCGAGGAGTGGACCGGGTCGATGGTCCACGGTCCGGGCGGGGGCAGCTCGGCGCCGCCCTGCCGGGCCAGCGTCACGGTGCCGATCTCGGCCCGGCCGCTCGCGGTGACGATCGCGCTGGAGGCGGCGGGCGCATACCCGACCGCGGTCACGATCACCGTGTACGCGCCGGGTGCCAGCGCGGTGGTGTCCCGGACGGCCCCCTCCGCGTCGGCCTCTGCGCGCAGCACCTGCGTACCGGTCATGTCGGTCACGGTGACGACCGCGTGCGACACGGCCCAGCCGTCCCGCGTACGGATCCGTGCGGTCAGTGCCATCGTGTGGTCTCCCTCTAAATCTCTGAATATCCCCGTAGAAGGCTCAAAAAATCCGGCCCGCGGGGGCGCACCTCCGCTCAGAGCGCGCCCCCACGGGCCGGGGTTCGACCTACTCGCCCGGGTGGGCCAGTGTGATGTCGTGGTCGTCGACACCGCGGCCGCTCACGTTCACCGCCGTGGCCGCCGGCGGGTAGCCGGTCGCGATGACGGTGTACTCGCCGCTGTTCAGGTCGGTGAAGGCGTACGCGCCGTCCGCGCCGGTCGTGGCCGTGCCGACCACGTTGCCCGCCGCGTCGACCAGGGTGACCCGGGCGTCCGCGAGGGGGCCGTGCGGGGCCCGTACGACACCCTGGATCTGCGCGCCGGAGTCGAGGTCGACCTCGATCCGGGTGACCCCGGTGCCCCCCACCTCGACGAGCAGGGCCCGCGGCCGGAAGCCGACGGCGTTCACCGCGACGGTGACGGAGCCCGGCACCAGCTCGGCGAAGGAGAAGTCGCCCTGCTCGCCGGTGGTGGCGGTGGCCAGCAGATCACCGCGGACGTCCGTGACGATCACCATGGCGTCCTTGACCGGCAGCGTGGTCTCGGCGGCCCGGACGACACCGGTCAGGCCGCTGGTGCCGCTGAGCAGGATGTCGTACGACACCGGCTCCTCGTTGACCACGATCGTGGACGCCTGCGGCTGGTAGCCGTCGGCGGAGGCGATCAGGACGTACGAACCCGTGCCCGGCGCGTCCACGGCGTAGGAGCCGTCGGCCCCCGCGACCGACCGGCCGAGCTGGCGCCCCCCGAGGGAGATCAGCGTCACGGCGGCCTGCGGGACCGGGGCGCTCTCGGCACCGCGGACGAAACCGCGCACCGCGGTGCCGCCGGACGGCGCGGACTCGCCGGGGGCGGCGATGGTGGCGACGGCCGCGTGCTGCTGCTGCGTGGCCGTGCCGCCGGGCGTGGCCTCCGTGCTCGCCACCGCCCAGCCGGGAACCTTCTCCTCGGCCGGGGCGGGCGCAGCGGCGGCGATCGCGATGGCCGCCGGGGCCTCCTCGGCCGCGGCCGCCGCCGCGGCCTGCGCCAGGCCGCCCTGGGTCTTCAGCGGGACCTCCTTGATGAACAGCGTGATCGCGAAGGCGAGGAAAGCCATGCACGCGGCGACCAGGAAGACGTCACCGATGGCGTGGCCGTAGGAGCTCTGCATGAGGATGCGCAGCGGGCGCGGCATCCTCGCCAGGTCCGGGATGGCGCCGTCGGAGCTCGAATGGGCCGCGAGCCTCCGGTACTTCGGGCTGAGGTCGGCGAGGCCGTCCGTGAAGTAGTGGGTGATCCGGTGGGTCATGAACGCCCCGAGCGCGGAGACGCCCATCGCACCGCCGAGGGACCGGAAGAAGGTCACCGTGGAGCTGGCCGAGCCGAGGTCGGTGGGCGCCACCTGGTTCTGCGTGGACAGCACCAGGTTCTGCATCATCATGCCGATGCCGAGACCCATCAGCGCCATGAAGACGGCCGTCTTCCAGTAGTCCGTGTCGTAGCGGAGGGTGCCGAGCAGGCCCAGACCGGCCGTGACGAGCACGCCACCGCTGACGAGCCATGCCTTCCACTTGCCGGTCCTGGTGATGACCTGGCCGGAGACGGTGGAGGAGACGAACAGGCCGCCGATCATCGGGATGGTCAGCACACCGGACATGGTCGGGGACTTGTCGCGGGCCAGCTGGAAGTACTGGGCGAAGAACACCGTGCCGGTGAACATCGCGACACCCACGAAGAGCGAGGCGAGCGACGACAGGGTGATGGTGCGGTTGCGGAACAGCCGCAGCGGGATGATCGGCTCGGCGGCCTTGGTCTCGACGAAGACGAAGACCGCGCCGAGGACGATGGCGCCCGCGATCATGGTGTACGTCTGCCACGACAGCCAGTCGTACTTGTCACCGGCGAAGGTGACCCATATCAGCAGCAGGGAGACGGCGGCGGAGACGAAGAACGCGCCGGCCCAGTCGACCTTGACGTCCCGCTTCACCACGGGCAGGTGCAGGGTCTTCTGGAGCACGATCAGCGCGATCACCGCGAAGGGCACGCCGACGTAGAAGCACCAGCGCCAGCCGAGCCAGTCGGTGTCGGTGATGACGCCGCCGATCAGCGGGCCGCCGACGGTGGCGACGGCGAAGGTGGCGCCGAGGTAGCCGGAGTAACGGCCGCGCTCACGCGGGGAGATCATCGCCGCCATGACGATCTGCGCCAGTGCGGACAGGCCGCCGACGCCGATGCCCTGGACGACACGGCAGGTGATGAGCATGCCGGGGTTCTGCGACAGGCCCGCGGCCATCGAGCCCAGGACGTAGATGACCAGGGCTATCTGGACGAGCGCCTTCTTGCTGTAGAGGTCCGCGAGCTTGCCCCACAGCGGGGTGGTCGCGGTCATGGCCAGGAGCGAGGCGGTGACGACCCAGGTGTAGGCGGACTGGCCGCCCCCGAGGTCGCCGATGATGTGCGGCAGGGCGTTGGAGACGATCGTGGACGACAGGATCGCCACGAACATGCCGAGCAGGAGCCCGGACAGGGCCTCCATGATCTGCCGGTGTGTCATCGGAGCGCCGTCCGGGGAGCCTCCCCCGTGCTTGGCGTGAGCCCGCACACCGGCTGGTGTGGTCGTTGCCATGGGCTTCCTTTTCTTACGTTGCTTATGCGGGTGTACGGGTGGTCCGGTCGGCAACGGATTCCACCGCGGGGGCGGAGTGCCCGAGCCGGGGTGCGGAGCGGCAGCCGCCGAAGCTGTCCCGCAGCCGTGCCATCAACTGGATGAGCCGGCCGACGTCGTCGTCCGACCAGTCGGCGAGCCGCTCGGCCAGCAGTTCGGTGCTGCGCCGGGACAGCTCGTCGAGCTGGGCCCGGCCGTGCTGCGTCAGGTGCAGGATGCGGGAGCGTTTGTCCGCGGGGTCGGGGGAGCGCTCGATCCAGCCGCGCTCCGCGACATGGGCGACATGGCGGCTGGTGACCGACATGTCCACGGCGAGCAGCTCCGCGAGCTTGCTCATGCGCATGTCGCCGTGACGGCCGAGCAGGGTCAGCACGGCGGCGGAGCCGCCCGGGCAGTCGGGCGGCAGGATCCGCCCGAGGTCCCGCTTCACGGCACCGACGGCGCTGAGCTGACGCGCCAGTTCCTCGTACTGGGCTCGCGCGGCCATCGCACCTCCTCCAATTCGTTGCCTGGAGCAACCGTAGAGATATTGGTTGCTGCAGGCAAATGAATCGGTGACCCTCAAGGCAAAAACTTGGCAATGGCAAGTATCGGTGAGTGTAAATTTCGGGGTGGAGACCGGGCGGACCGTCCGCCCGCCTGGGGACGTGCCGGGTCGTTCCGATGGGAACCGGGTGTGAGAGCGGATCCCCCACTTGGGCGGCACCGGCGTATTCGCTAGGGTCTCGGGCCATGGCTAACACCCAGGGCCCCCAGGGCAACTACGACCCCGCCGGCAACACGCAGATGTTCCGCGCGTTCGTCGACGAGGCGCCGCAGGGCAGGCAGCAGGCGTCCGCTCCGACAGGGCCGCGCGTCGGTCTGATCATCGGCGTCGTCGCCGCCGTGGTGATCGTCGCAGCGGTCGCCTGGCTCGCGCTGAAGTAACCGGCCGGCAGCCGGACTCCCCAGGGAGCCGGCCGGCCTTCTCCCCCCGTCTTCTCACCGCCGTCGTCGGCCCGCGCTCGCGCTCCGCGACGCGCGCTCGGCGCGGCGCACCCGGCGGGCGTCGTCCACCGGGTGCTTGGCGTCTGCGCGGGCGAACCCGTACTCGTACGACCGGCTTGATGCCGCCCGGCTGCGGAGACCACCGCGGGTCGGTCCGCCCGCACGGGCGGGCCGTGCGGGCGAACGCGGCTGTGCGTGCCGGGAGTCGACGTGTCCCTGTGTTGGGGGCTAGTCCGAGATCAGGCCTTCGCGCAGCTGCGCCAGGGTGCGGGTGAGCAGTCGGGAGACGTGCATCTGCGAGATGCCGACCTCCTCGCCGATCTGCGACTGCGTCATGTTCGCGAAGAAGCGCAGCATGATGATCCGCCGCTCGCGGGGCGGGAGTTTGGCCAGCAGCGGTTTGAGGGACTCGCGGTACTCCACGCCCTCCAGCGCCGCGTCCTCGTAGCCGAGACGGTCCGCGAGCGAGCCCTCGCCGCCGTCGTCCTCGGGGGCCGGGGAGTCCAGCGAGGACGCCGTGTACGCGTTGCCGACGGCGAGGCCGTCGACCACGTCCTCCTCCGACACCCCGAGCACGGAGGCGAGTTCGGTGACCGTCGGCGAGCGGTCCAGCTTCTGCGACAGCTCGTCGCTGGCCTTGGTGAGGGCCAGGCGCAGCTCCTGGAGGCGGCGCGGCACCCGCACCGACCACGACGTGTCCCGGAAGAACCGCTTGATCTCGCCGACGACCGTCGGCATCGCGAACGTCGGGAACTCCACGCCCCGTTCGCAGTCGAACCGGTCGATCGCCTTGATCAGCCCGATGGTGCCGACCTGGACGATGTCCTCCATCGGCTCGTTGCGGCTGCGGAAGCGGGCGGCCGCGTAGCGCACCAGGGGGAGGTTCAGCTCGATGAGCGTGTCCCGGACGTAGGCGCGCTCCGGGCTGTTCTCGTCGAGGGCGGCGAGCCGCAGGAAGAGGGAGCGGGACAGGGTGCGGGTGTCGATGGCCCCCGAGGACGGAAGGTCCGGTGCCTCCGGAGCCGGGAGGATCTCGGCACCCGGGAGGTCCTGAGGGGCCTGAAGGTCCTGAAGCACATCGGGCGCGGAGTCGCTCTGCGTGAGCGTGAGCACCTTCGAGCTGCCCTGGTCTGCGGACATGCCACCCCCTTTGGGTCGCGGGACGGTCGCGGCGGACGCTCCCGTCGGAGGGAACGCAGCCTCCACCTGAATACCGGCCACGAGGCTGCGGCAAACGCACTCCCGGAAGAATGTCACATGTCGGCAACACGCCGTAGTGACATGTCGACATCGAAGAGGTGAATGCGCCCTGGTTGGAGGGGTTCTGAGGACCTTTCAGGGCGGAGCTGTCGGGAAGAGCTCCTGCGGGTGATTCGCTCGCGTGAGTTAGGCGTCGATCCTGTTTGCGGATCTCAGCCGTGCGAAGCTCCTGGCGAGGAGCCTTGACACATGCATCTGGGAGACCCCCAGTTCGGCGCTGATCTGCGACTGGGTCAGATTGCTGTAGTAGCGCAGCAGCAGGATCCGCTGCTCGCGCTCCGGCAACTGGACGAGCAGATGCCGTACGAGGTCTCGATGCTCGACCCCGTCGAGGGCCGGATCCTCGTAGCCGAGCCGGTCGAGGAGGCCCGGCAGTCCGTCACCCTCCTGGGCGGCCTCCAGTGAGGTGGCGTGGTACGAGCGCCCCGCCTCGATACAGGCCACCACCTCCTCCTCGGTGATGCGCAGCCGCTCGGCGATCTCGGCGGTGGTCGGGGAGCGCCCGTGCGTCGTGGTGAGGTCCTCGGTGGCGCTGTTGACCTGTACCCACAGCTCGTGCAGCCGGCGCGGGACATGGACCGTGCGGACATTGTCCCGGAAGTAGCGCTTGATCTCGCCGACGACGGTCGGCATCGCGAAGGTCGGGAACTGCACGCCCCGGTCGGGGTCGAAGCGGTCGATGGCGTTGATCAGCCCGATGGTGCCGACCTGGACGACGTCCTCCATGGGCTCGTTGCGGGAGCGGAAGCGGGCGGCGGCGTAGCGCACGAGCGGGAGGTTCGCCTCGATGAGCGCCCCGCGCACGCTGTGGTGCTCCGGTGTGCCCGGCTCCAACTCCTTGAGCTGGGCGAAGAGCACCTGGGTGAGGGCCCGGGTGTCGGCGCCGCGGCGCCTTTGGGGGGTGGTCGGCGAGGTGGGGTCATCGGGGTCCGAGGGGGCGGAGGGGTCGCTGTCGGGGGACTGGGGCGCGGAGGGGGTGGGAGGGGTGCTGTCGGGGGACTGGGGCGCGGAGGGGGTGGGAGGGGTGCTGTCGGGGGACTGGGGTGCGGAGGGGGAGGAGGGGGTGCTGTCGGGTGCTGGGGAGGCGGAAAGGGTGGGGGAGGCGTTGTCGGGCGGCTGGGCGGCGGGACGAGCGGTGTCGGGCTCCTGGAGGCGGGAGGGGACGGTGTCGGGCTCCTGGAGGCGGGAGGGGACGGTGTCGGATTCCTGGGGCCGTGCGGGAGTCGTGGCGGGTGTCCGGTGCCGGCCGGGACTCGGGCTCGGAGCCTCGTCCTGAGGCGGCGCAGTACTGGCCGACACGGTCAACGCCACCTCTTCATCCGTCAACGCCTCTGTCAACTCACCGTCAAAGCGGTCATAGCATCACAAGAATGGACACTGGGTGCAAGCACCGCATAACGCCGTGTTGAGGGAGAGTTGGGGCACAAGACACAGGAGAGCCCCCCACGGTTCCGGTGGGGGGCTCCGTGGGGGGTGTCGCGCGGAATCCGTGGGCGCTGTCGCTCAGATTTCGTAGTCGGCGATCACCCATGTGGCGAACTCGCCCCACATCGCGACGCCCGCCTGGTGCGCCGGGTGCTCCAGGTAGCGCCGTAGCGCGTCCGTGTCGTCGACCGCCGAGTTGATCGCGAAGTCGTAGGCGATGGGCCGGTCGGTGAGGTTCCAGCCGCACTCCCAGAAACGCAGTTCGTCGATCCGGTCGCCGAGGGCCTGGAAGGCGCGCACCCCCTCCACGACGCGCGGGTCGTCCCGCAGGACGCCCTCGTTGAGCTTGAAGAGGACCAGATGACGGATCACGGGCGCTCCCAGGGGTGTGACGGTGGCCGCCCGGCCGGGCGGGAGCCTCACTTGGCCCCGTCGGCGACCCAGGTCATGAAGTGGCCGATGGCCTTGGCGGCGCTGGAGATGCCCTCGAACCCTATCTGGACATAGTCGGCGGCCTTGGCAGGGTCGGTGATGATCACGTAGAGCGCGAAGACCACGACGGCGTAGAGCGCGATCTTCTTTCCCTGCACCGCCACCGCGGCCTCCCCCGTCTGCTGCGCCCCGCGGGCCTGATTGCCGGCGGCGAGTGTATCTCGGCCGGATGTTCGGGACCCACAAAAGATCACGAATCGCACCAGGTCCTCACCCGGCCTTTCCCGCGTGCTCCTCGTCGTGCGCCCCCGTCCCGCGGACGCACGAAGGGCCCCGTCTGTCGACGGGGCCCTTCTCCGGCGGTAGCGGAGGGATTTGAACCCTCGGTGACTTGCGCCACACTCGCTTTCGAGGCGAGCTCCTTCGGCCGCTCGGACACGCTACCGAGGGAGACCCTACCCCACGCGGGGCCGTGGTCTGAAATCCGTTTCCGGGGGATCGCCCGGTCCGGGGCCTTCAGCGGACCCGGAAGAAGTCCGTCAGAAGCTGTGCGCACCGGTCGGCGAGCACGCCGTCGATGACCTCGGGGCGGTGGTTGAGGCGCCGGTCGCGCACGAGGTCCCACAGTGACCCGGCCGCGCCGGCCTTGTCGTCGCGCGCGCCGTACACCAGCCGGTCCACCCGGGACTGCTGGAGCGCGCCCGCGCACATCGTGCAGGGCTCCAGCGTGACGACGAGCGTGCAGCCGGACAGCCGCCACTCGCCGAGCGCGCTCGCGGCCCGGCGGAGCGCGAGGATCTCCGCATGGGCCGTCGGATCGCCCGTCGCCTCGCGTTCGTTGTGACCGGCGGCGAGCACCGAGCCGTCCGTGGACAGCACGACGGCGCCGACGGGCACGTCACCGCTCTCGGCGGCCTGACCGGCCTCGTTCAGGGCGAGCCGCATCGCGGCCCGCCACCGGTCACGCACCGGATCGGGGGCCGGCGTCCCGTCCTCGGTCACCCGGTGCTCCTAGCGGACGGTCTCCAGGACCTCCGAGGCGCCCAGGGCCTCGGCGATCGAGTTGAGTGCGTCCTCGGCGTCCAGCAGGCGCAGCTCCTTCTCGCTGACGCCGAGGTCGTCGAGGATCTCGCTGTCGCCCACGGGGCCGTGCGGCACGGCGGTGTCCGGGTTCGCTCCGGCCTCGTCGTCCTCGGGCTCACCGTCCTCCGTGCCGTCGAGGTCGAGGGAGTCCAGGTCGGCGCCGTCGTCGCCGGGCTCCCTTCCGAGCAGTTCGTCCGTGAGCAGGATCTCGCCGTACGAGCTACGGGCGGCGGCGGAGGCGTCCGAGACGTAGATACGAGGGTCGTCCTCGCCGTCGACGCGGACGACGCCGAACCACGCGTCCTCCTGCTCGATGAGTACGAGCACCGTGTCCTCGTCGACCGAGGCCTCGCGGGCCAGGTCGGTCAGATCCGACAGGGTCTCCACATCGTCGAGCTCTGTGTCGCTCGCTTCCCACCCGTCTTCGGTGCGCGCGAGCAGTGCGGCGAAGTACACCGTGACTCTCCCACTGGTCATAGGCGTGCCGGTTGGGGTTCCCCCCGGCGGAGGTTGTGGGCGGGGAATGGTCTCTGCGAGCCCCGCCCACTCGGAATCGTGGCAGAAACAAGGCGTTCAGGGGACGTCTTCGGCTCCCTGTGTCTGGCCGTTTCGATCGAGGATGCTCCGATCGAACACCCCGGCCGAAGCGGTCCACTCACCAGCGCGCTCATTGCCGCCACCAGCGGATCGTACGCGGCCCGGGGCGCTGTGGCGGCACGACCACCCCAAGGCGGCCGCGTCGCTACCAGCGGAAGGTGCGCATACGCATGGCGTGACGCAGGCGCGCGGCCTTGGCACGGCGGGGCTGGACGCGGTCGCGAAGCTCCCGGGCCTCCGCGAGTTCGCGCAGGAACAGGGCCCGGCGCCGCCTGCGCTCGGCGTCCGGCTCCTGCGCTTCGGGCTCCTCACGGGATTCCCGGTCGGGCATAGGCACACCACCCCAGTTCCGTCCCTCCCACTTTCCCCCTGATGGGGGGTTTGATGCCAGGGTGGGGCGGCGGGCTCCAAGGGGTCCGCGGACGGGCCGGGGCAGGGCGGCGGCCCGGCGGCGGAGGCCACGGCCGTACGCCGCGCGGGGGCCGCGGAAAGCCCGGTTACTGTTAGGGACATGCGTCTCCACGTCGTCGACCACCCCCTGGTCGCCCACAAGCTCACCACGTTGCGCGACCGCCGCACCGACTCCGCGACCTTCCGTCGGCTCGCCGACGAACTCGTCACCCTGCTCGCCTACGAGGCCACGCGGGACGTGCGCACGGAGCAGATCGACGTCGAGACCCCGGTCGCCGTCACGACCGGCGTCAAGCTGTCCCGCCCCCGCCCGCTGGTGGTGCCGATCCTGCGGGCCGGTCTCGGCATGCTCGACGGCATGGTCCGGCTGCTGCCGACCGCCGAGGTGGGCTTCCTGGGCATGATCCGCAACGAGGAGACGCTCCAGGCCTCCACGTACGCGACGCGCATGCCGGAGGACCTGTCGGGGCGCCAGGTGTACGTCCTGGACCCGATGCTCGCCACCGGCGGCACCCTCGTGGCGGCGATCCGGGAGCTGATCAGGCGCGGGGCGCGCGATGTGACCGCCGTGGTGCTGCTCGCCGCCCCGGAGGGCGTCGAGGTGATGGAGCGCGAACTGGCGGGTACGCCGGTCACGGTGGTCACCGCCGCCGTCGACGACCACCTCAACGAGCACGGCTACATCCTGCCGGGACTCGGCGACGCGGGGGACCGGCTGTACGGGGCGGCGGAGTAGGGCCCCGCCGGCCGCCACCGATCACCGCCGCGTCCGGCGAGGATCGGTGGCGGCCGGGTGGGCACTTTCCGTCGGGGGTGCCCGGGCCGGCTGCTCAGCAGGTCTTCTTGCCGTCCTTGCCCGATGACGCGGCCGGGGCGGTCAGTGCCGCCAGGGCCTTGTCCGCGGCCGGTTTGTCGGTCAGGGCCTTGAACCCGTCGCCCAGGATGAGGTCGACGGTCCCTTCCGTACGGGCGTCGGTGCGCCGTTCGGCGTCGGAGAGCTGGGTGGCGAGGACCGGCAGGGTGGTGTCCAGGGCGGCCTTGGGGCCGACCAGTACCCCGGTGCCCTTGACCTTCTTGTCGTAGTCCTGGGACGCGTTGCCCACGGTGCCGATGCGGAAGCCGCGATTCTTCAGCTCGTCCGCGGTTTCCTTGGCGAGGCCGGTGCGGGCCGTGGCGTTGAAGACGTTGACGGTGATCCGGCCGGGCTCGGGCAGGGCCTTCGCGGTGGTCGCGGGCGACGGGCTCGCCTTGGTCGCGCAGCCCGCCTTGGAACCGGCCGCCAACGTCCGGGCACCGCCGGTGAAGACGTCGATGAGCTGCGCGGTTCCCCAGCCGATCAGTCCGACGGCGGCCACCGACGCGACGATGGCGACCACGAGCCTGCCGCGGCGTCGGGGTCGGCGCATCCTCGGGTACTTGCTCCCCGTGATCCGGTACTGGCCACCCATGCCGGGGGGAGTCAGCATGCTCATGGGCGCAGCGTAGTGCGCCCGGGCGGCAATGCCTACTAGATGATCATTGGGTGCCCCTCAGTCCAACCCGAACGGGTCATCGGGGCGAACGGGCGGCCACGCGGGCGCGGACCGAGGGTGGCGCGGGCGGACGGAGGGCGGCGCGGGCGGACGGAGGGCGGCGCGGGGACGGGCGCCGGGATCCGCGCCGGGACGCGCACAGGGAAGCGGCGCGGGCGGGCACGGGAATGGCCACGCAGCGGGCGCGCACAGGGAAGCGGCGCGGGCGGGCGCGGGAATGGCCACGCAGCGGGCGCGCACAGGGAAGCGGCGCCGGCGGGCGCGGGAATGGCCACGCACGCGGGCGGCGCCGGGAGCCTCCGCGGAAGAGGGCGCGCCACATCGAGCGGAGTGCACCGGTGAAGCGGAGCCCGCGGGGAAAGGTGGACGTACGCCCGGAGGAAGGGACGGACAACGCCTGGGATCAGCCGAGTTCGAGCACTCTCGCGTGCAGGACCTGCCGCTGCTGCAGCGCCGCGCGCACCGCGCGGTGGAGGCCGTCCTCCAGGTACAGGTCGCCCTGCCACTTCACGACATGCGCGAAGAGATCGCCGTAGAAGGTCGAGTCCTCGGCGAGGAGGGTCTCCAGGTCGAGCTGCTGCTTGGTCGTCACGAGCTGATCGAGGCGGACCGGGCGCGGCGCGACGTCCGCCCACTGCCGGGTGCTCTCCCGGCCGTGGTCGGGGTACGGCCGGCCGTTTCCGATGCGCTTGAAGATCACACGGAAAGCCTACCGGGCCAGACGTTCCGGGCGCAGCCATGGCGACGGAGTGCTACGCCGGAAAAGACGCAGTAAACGGGTGCAAAACGGAACGGGTGCTTCGTGATGGGCGACAGCCGGCCGGTGGCCGGGGCCACCGCGCCCGGGACCCCGGGAAGCGCTCCCACACTGCCTCGGCAGGCCCTGGAGATCGCCTCCGGGTACGCGTTCGCGGGCCCGGCCCTCGACCTGGGCGCCCTGGTGTGGGACGGGCGCTGTCTGCCCGACGCGCGGATCCGTGTCCCGCTGTCGGTGCTCAACCGGCACGGCCTGGTCGCGGGCGCCACCGGCACCGGCAAGACGAGGACGCTCCAGCTGATCGCCGAGCAACTGTCGGCGCAGGGAGTGCCGGTGCTCCTGGCGGACGTCAAGGGGGATCTCTCCGGTGTCTCGGCACCGGGGCAGAACGACGAGCGGGTGCGCTCACGGGCGGCCGAGACCGGGCAGAGCTGGACGCCCACCGCCTTCCCGGCCGCGTTCTACGCACTGGGCGGCCTCGGCCGGGGCATGGGGCCGGTGGACGCGGAGACACTGGAGCGGGCGGTCACGTCGTCGCCGCTGTACGGGCGTTATGCGCAGGCGGTCGACCGCGAGTCGGCGTACGAGATGCTCGCGGCGCGGGAGGCGGCGGGCCGGCCGGTGCAGGACACCGCCGGGGGCAGGCGGGGGGCCGGTCGGGAGGAGCCGTCCCTGGTCGAACAGGTCGTCGCCAGTGGGGCCTTCAGGTCCCTGGCCCGCTCCCTGGGCACCCAGCTCGGCCGGGGGATCACCCGCTCGCTCTTCGGAACGGCGCGCCGCAGACGCTAGGAAGGCCGCGTCACAGGTGTGTGAGCCGGGAGGAAGAGGGGCGGCCGCCCGGTGCGGGCGGCCGCTGTCTGCTACTCGTGGTCGCTTTCCCGGGCGACGGCCGGCGGGGGCTCCTCCCCGGCGTCGGGTTCGGGGTCGGGTTTCGGTCGCTGCGTGGCGCTGCGGACGGCCTCGGCCCGCAGCAGGGCGAGCAGGGCGGCGTACGGATCTCTGGGCATGACTGTGTCCTCGCGTTGCTGAGGGCGGTTGCCGACGGCGGATGGCGGTGCGGAGGCCGGACCGGTCAGCAGCGCAGGACGACGGTGCGCAGGGCGCACAGGACGGGAAAGAACGGTTCGCGTACGGGCGCGGGGGCGGGGCCCCGCTGCGCGGACGGTCCGGTCCCCCGGCGTGCCGGCCGCAGCGGTACGGGGGCACGGGGTCCCTGGGGGTTCGCAGGCCGCAACGCCGCGACGAGCACCTCGTGCTCCGCGTCGCAGGCCTGGGACGCGTACAGCGCGTCGGAATCGGCCGTCACCGCCTCGGCGTGCGCACCCGCCGCGAGCAGCGCGATGAGCACCAGGAGCACCCGCAGCCAGTCATACCGACGGGCGGTGCGAGGGGGGCGTGGGGTGGTGCTCACAGGGGTCATCTGCCCGCCGACACGGCACCGTTCATCGCATCAGGCGTGAGAATCGCCCGCTCGAGTGATGCGTGCGGTGCTTGGTTGACGCGTTCACACGGTGTGCGGGATCCGCTCGGCGCGGCCGCGGATCCGGAACGCCGTGATCAGTTCGACGATCCCGACCACGACCAGCCACCAGCCGGTGACCAGCGCGAGGACGGCGATCGAACGGAACGGCGAGATGATCAGCACGATCCCGGCGACGAAGGTGACGATCCCGAGGGTGATCTGCCAGCCGCGTGCGGGCACCGCCGGGTCGTGGGCGGCCGCCACGGTCTGGGAGATCCCGCGGAACAGCCAGCCGATGCCGATCCACAGCGCGAGCAGCAGGATCGACTCCAGGGGGCCCCGGAAGCAGAACAGCCCCAGCAGGATCGACAGGGCGCCGCTGAGGAACGCGAGGACCCGCAGCGAGGTGGCCCGGTGCGTGCCGAAGGCGGACGCCACCTGGAGCACGCCGCTGACGATGAGGTAGAGCCCGAAGAGGACTCCGGCGGCGAGCAGGGAGGGGCCGGGCCAGACCAGGATCAGGATTCCGAGGATCAGGGACGCGACCCCGGTGGCCAGGACGACCTGCCAGGCGGTACGGGAGAGCAGGTGCAGGAGCCCCTCGACAGGGGGCTCCAGGCCGTCCGACGGCGGTCTCGGCGCGTGCGGGTCGCGTGAGGCGTGGACGCGGCGGTCGTCGTACTCGGATCCCCACGGGGAACCGCTCGGTGCGTCGGTCATGATCCATGCTTGGACCGGCCCTCCGGGCCCCGCAACCCGGACGGTCCGATCGGCGGACACCGAGGGGCGCGGCGACCGGGCCGCCCCGCCCCGGACACTAGGTCGTCTTCGCCGCCTGGGCCGCCTTCGCCGCCGCCTTCATCTCCTGCTTGTGCGCCCGGACCTTGGCCAGCGACTCGGGACCGGTGATGTCGGCGACCGACCGGAAGGCCTCCGTCTCGCCGTACGGCCCCGCGGCCTCGCGCCAGCCCTGGGGCCGCACACCCAGCTGCTTGCCGAGCAGGGCGAGGAAGATCTGTGCCTTCTGCTTGCCGAACCCCGGCAGCTCCTGGAGCCGCTTCAGCAGCTCCCGTCCGCTGCCGGCGTCCCGCCAGAGGGCCTCCGCGTCGCCGTCGTAGTGCTCGACGAGGTAGCGGCACAGCTGCTGGACGCGCCCTGCCATCGAGCCCGGGTAGCGGTGCACCGCGGGCTTCTCGGACAGCAGCGCGGCGAACGCCTCCGGGTCGTACGCCGCGATCTCGTGCGCGTCGAGATCGCCGGCGCCGAGCCGCTGCGCGATGGTCCACGGTCCCTTGAACGCCCACTCCATCGGGATCTGCTGGTCCAGCAGCATCCCGGTCAGCGCGGCGAGCGGACTGCGCCCGAGGAGCGCGTCGGCCTCGGGGTCCTGGGCGAGGTGCAGCGTGACATCCATGTCCCGATGATCGCCCCGCCGGGCGCCCTCCGCACCCTTCGCCTACGATTCGCTCGCCACTCAGGCAGCCTTACCTGAACTGAGTCGCCCCATGTCGATCACGATGGGGTGCAGGGTGACCACCGGGACCCACCGCGACGCCTGGGGCATCCGGTCGCCCGCTTCCCGCGCCAGGGCTTCGTCCCCGGCCCGGCCGTCGTCCTGCCCGAGGTCGGCCTCCCGGATGTGTGGCTGCCCGAGAAACGCGCCCGGTTGGCGTTCCCCGACCGCGAGACGGCCTTCGGCCACCAGCGTCCCACGCACCGGACGCCGCTCCTTGACGGGCGAACGTTGCCTGCCGGGCACTAGCCTGCTCCCGTGACCCCCGACGACCTCGTCGCGCACTACGGCCTGGAACCGCTCCCGCGTGAGGGCGGGCGTTTCCGGCAGACCTGGTCGGGGCCGCAGCGGCCCGACGGACGCCCGGAGGGCACCGCGATCGTCGCGCTGCTGACCGCCGCACCGGACGACTACTCGGCGCTGCACCGCCTCCCGGCGGACGAGGTCTGGCACCACTACCTCGGCGACCCGCTGCGACTGCTGCTCCTCGCCCCGGACGGCGGTGTCCGCACCGCCGTCCTCGGGCCGGACGTCCTTCGCGGCCAGCACGTCCAGCTCACGGTGCCCGCCGGCACCTGGATGGGCGGGCGGGTCGCCGAGGGCGGGGCGTGGACACTCTTCGGGTGCACGATGGCACCGGGGTTCACGGACGAGGGCTACGAGCACGGCGACGCGGCCGTGCTGAGCGCCCGTTACCCGGCCGCGGCGGACCGGATCGCGGGGCTGTGCCGGCCGTGAAGGGGCTGCCGGCCGGACAGGTGGCCCTGGTGCCCGGCCGGTTGGGGCGCCCGGAGGACATCGGTGACGCCTGTGTGTTCCCGGCCTCCCCGCTCGCGTCCTGGATCACCGGCCACGACCTGGTGGTGGACGGCGGGGTGTCTGCCCGCCCCACCTGGTGACGCGGCCCCCGGTCATGATGGCGTAACCCGCGTAGGGACGTGTGGCGTTGCCCCGGTGCTGAGTAGCGGGCGGGCCGCATCCGTACGTAACGGGACCCGGGAACGGCGGATACGGGAGAGATGACGTGGGCGCAGCACGCGTGAGCGGGAGGAGTCCGGGGGCGGACAGGCGGCTTCGGCACCTGGCCTTCCTGCTGGTCGTCGTCCCCCTCATCCTCCTCGCGGGAACCGGTTCCGCGTCCGCGCACGCCGCGCTGAAGGGCACCGATCCGGCGGACGGCAGTGTGCTGAAGTCGCCACCGAGGGCGGTCACCCTGACTTTCAGCGAGTCGGTCGGCCTGCTCGACAACTCCATCCGCGTCCTGGACCCGGGCAACCGCCGGGTGCACACGGGCAGGCCCGAGCACGCGGACGGCCGTTCCGACACCGCGCGGGTCACGCTCCCGCGCCTTCCCGACGGCACCTACATCGTGGCGTGGCGGGTGGTGTCGGCCGACAGTCACCCGGTGAACGGCGCCCTCACGTTCTCCGTCGGCAAGCCCTCCGCGACGACCGCGGTCGTGCCGCGCGACGAGGCCCAGGACGCCGCCTCCGCCGTGCTCTACGACATCGCCCGGTATGTCGCCTACGGCGGACTGGCCCTGCTGCTCGGCACCACCGTGTTCACGATGGCGACCGGGGTGAAAGGGGCCCGCGGCCTGCTGGTGGGCGGCTGGTGGACGCTGCTGGGCGCCACGTGCGCGCTCCTGCTGCTCAGGGGCCCCTACGAGCGGGGCAGCGGCCCGGCGGCGGTCTTCGACCCCCCGGTTCTGCGGGAGACGGTGACGAGCCGCCCCGGCCTCGCGCTGCTCGCGCGGCTGGTGCTGCTGGGGCTGGCGGCGGTGGTCGCCGGCCGGGCGGGGGCGGTGCCGCGTGGCCGCCTGCGGCTCGCGATCGTGAGCGTGCTGTCGGTCGCCCTGGCCCTCACCTGGGCGGTGTCCGAGCACGCCTCCGCCGGGATCCAGGTGCCCCTGGCCATGACGTCGGCGGTGCTCCATCTGCTGGCGATGGCGGTGTGGCTGGGCGGTCTCGCGGGCCTGCTCACGGCGCTGCACCGGGCGCCCGGGGAGCTGCCGGACCGCGCGGTCGCCCGGTTCTCGCGGCTGGCCTTCACCGCGGTCACCGTTCTGGTCGCCACCGGCGTCTACCAGTCCTGGCGCGGCCTCGGCTCCCTCGACGCGCTCACCTCCACGGTCTACGGCAGGCTGCTGACGGCCAAACTGGTCGCGGTGGTGTTCCTGCTGGTGGCGGCGGCGTACTCGCGCCGCTGGACGGCGCGGCTCGCGGTGCCCGTGGCCGTGGTGCCGGTGTCGGAGCGGACGCGGGAGCCGGTGGCGGCCGGGAGGGGACCGGCACCGGCGGTGCCGCGCGAGTACGGCCACGGGACGGCGGACACAGGTCCGGACCGGCGGCCGGGTGCCGAGTCCGCGGACGGGCACACCGAGGCCGTAGCCGCGGGCCGGGACGGTGACGGGGACGGCGCGGCGGCGGACGGGCACGCGGACGGCGTGCGCACGGACGGGGGTCCGGACCCGGACGCCGTAGGAGGCGGTGGCGAGCCGAGGCGGGGCGGCGCGCCGGACCCCGGGCCCCAGCGGCGCGCGCTGCGCCGCTCGGTGCTGGCGGAGATCACGATCGGGATCGTGGTGCTGGTGCTCACCACGCTGCTCACCGGCACACAGCCGGGCCGCGTGGCGGCGGAGGCGGCGGCCTCGACGGCCGTGGCCGAAGAGCCCCTCGGCTCCACCACGGTGCTCCCCTTCGCCGTGGGCACGCCCGGCGGACACGGCAAGGTGCAGATCGAGCTGACGCCGGGCCGGGCGGGCGAGAACGCCGTCCAGGCGGTCATCTACGGTCCGGACGGCGGTATCGCCATCGTTCCGGAACTGCGCCTGAGCTTCACGTTCAAGGCGCGCAACCTCGGCCCCCTGGACGCGGGGCTCACCGACCGGGGCGGCTACTGGGCCGCGGACACATTCAACCTCCCCCTGCGGGGCGCCTGGACCATGAAGGTGACCATCCGCACCACCGACATCGACCAGGTCACCGTCTCGAAGACGGTGACGATCGGCTAGCAGGATCGGCTAGCACGGACGGCAGAGAGCGGACCATGATGTTCCGTCACCTGTGAAGGTGAGCGGAACTGTTTGGCTTCCCGGGCACCGGCTGTGCGCCTGACCACGGGTGACGGCCCGTCGGACACCGGGCGGCCGCTGCCCCGATACCGGTTCTCCGCAGCCTGATTGTGAGGGGAAGTGATCAAGGTCGTGTCGATTACGTTTCCAAAACGGCCGTGGGGGCCTCTTGACGCATGCCCGGACATGCGAGTGATATGACGCCCACGATGTTCGGTCCAGTTGGTTTCTGATTGATTCTGACCCGCTGACAGGGGCCAGCCATGACCGACCCTGCCCCAGGAGCCGTCATGCAGCACACTCCGTCCGGTCCCTCCCTCCCGAGCCCGAGCCGCCGCTCCCTGCTGCGCGGTATCGGTGGTGCCGCCGTCCTCGCCGGAGCCGGTATACCCCTGCTCAGCGCCTGCGGCGGCAGCGGTACGTCCTCCGACCCGAAGACCGTCACCCTCGGCTCCAACGCGTCGGACGCCGTGCCGAAGAAGGCCTTCACGGAGGTCTACGCGGCCTTCAAGAAGCAGTCCGGCATCACGGTCAACGTGAACACGAAGGACCACAACACCTTCCAGGAGCAGATCAACTCCTACCTCCAGGGCACGCCGGACGACGTGTTCAACTGGTTCGCCGGCTACCGCATGCAGTTCTTCGCCGCCAAGAAGCTCGCCACCCCCATCGACGACGTGTGGCAGAAGATCGGGGACAACTTCCCCGACGCGATGAAGAAGCTCAGCAAGGGCGAGGACGGCAAGTACTACTTCGTGCCGCTGACCACGTACCCGTGGGCGGTCTTCTACCGCAAGAGCGTCTTCCGGCAGCACGGCTACCAGGTCCCCACCACCTGGGACCAGTTCGTGGCCCTGTGCAAGCAGATGAAGAAGGACGGCCTGGTCCCGATCGCGTTCGGCGACAAGGACGCGTGGCCGGCGATGGGCACCTTCGACCAGATCAACTTCCGCCTCAACGGCTATGACTTCCACGTCCGGCTGATGGCGGGCAAGGCGTCCTGGACCGACGCCAAGGTGAAGGCCGTCTTCGACCACTGGACCGAGATCCTGCCCTACCACCAGGACGGCGCCATGGGCCGCACCTGGCAGGACGCCGCGCAGACGCTGGTGGCGAAGAAGGCCGGCATGTACCTCCTGGGCAGCTTTGTGGCACAGCAGTTCACCAACAAGGCCGACCTGGACGACCTCGACTTCTTCGCCTTCCCGGCGATCAACCCCTCCTATGGCCAGGACACCGTCGAGGCGCCCACCGACGGCTTCATGGTCAGCAAGGCCCCGAAGAACCACGCGGGTGTCGTGAAGCTGCTGGAGTACCTGGGCTCCCCGGAGGCCGAGGAGACCTACCTCAAGACCGACCCCAGCGTGGTGGCCGCCTCCTCCAAGGCCGACACCTCCTCGTACAGCGTGCTGCAGAAGAAGGCGTTCGAGATGATCAGCGGCGCCAAGAGCCTCACCCAGTTCATGGACCGCGACAGCCGGCCGGACTTCACCTCCACGGTGATGCAGCCCGCGCTCCAGAAGTTCATCCAGGACCCCAAGGGCGTCGACGCCCAGCTGTCCTCGATCGAGCGCCAGAAGAAGACGATCTTCGCGTCCGCATGACCACCGACACGACCACGAAGACCCCGGAGGCGGCCGCCGGGCCGCCTCCGGGCGCCGCATCCGAGAAGGCGGTCACGCGGGGGCACCGTCGCCTGCTGACCCGCCGTGACCGGTTCACGCTCGCCCTGATGGCGGGCGTGCCCACGGTCCTGCACGTGGCCCTCGTCTGGGTCACCGCCCTCGCCTCCATCGCGCTGGCCTTCACCACCTGGGACGGCATCGGGTTCGACTCGATCAAGTGGGTGGGCCTGGAGAACTTCAGACAACTCTTCTCCGACAACCCGCAGTTCTGGCCCGCCGTCCAGCACAATGTCATCTGGTTCGTGGTGCTGATCCTGCTCCCGACGCCGTTCGGCCTGTTCCTGGCCGTGCAGTTGGACAAGAGGATTCGGTTCAGCAGGGTCTACCAGACCGCGTTCTTCCTGCCGGTCGTCATCTCTATGGCGTGCATCGGTTTCGTCTGGCAGCTCGTCTACAACCCGGACACGGGCCTGATCAACAGCATCATCGGCGCCAACAAGCCCGGCCACTACATCGACTGGATCGGCAACCCCAGCCTCAACCTGTGGGCCGTCCTCATCGCCGCGTCCTGGCGGCACGCCGGCTACATGATGATCCTGTACCTGGCCGGACTGAAGAGCGTGGACCCGTCGCTGCGCGAGGCCGCGGCCCTGGACGGCGCGGGCGAGTGGCAGACGTTCAAGAACGTCATCTTCCCCACGCTGCGCCCCACCAACACGGTCGTGCTGGTCGTCACCGTCATCGAGTCCCTGCGCGCCTTCGACCTGGTCTTCGTCTTCAACAAGGGCGCCCAGGGCACCGAGCTGCTGTCGATCCTCGTGACCAACAACATCATCGGTGAGTCCAGCCGCATCGGCTACGGGTCGGCGATCGCCGTCGTCCTGCTGGTGATCTCGCTCGCCGTGATCATCCCGTATCTGGTCGCCACCTTCCGGAAGGAGCGGCGAGCGTGAGCGCCTCCACCCTGGCGACCGGCGCGCCGACGCGGCGCGCGCCCGTCCGCCCCGCCCGCATCGTGCTGCACGTCTTCCTCGCCTGCACGGCCCTGGCGTGGCTCGCGCCGCTGCTGTGGGCGGTCTTCTCGGCCCTGCGCCCCTACAGCGAGACCAGCGCCAAGGGGTATGTGTCCTGGCCGGACAAGCTGAGCCTGGACAACTTCACGAACGCCTACGAGCAGTCGGGCATGCCGCACTACTTCGGCAACACCCTGCTGATCGCGGTGCCGGCCGTGCTGCTGACGCTGTTCCTGTCGTCGATGGTGGCCTTCTACGTCAGCCGCTTCGACTTCCGCCTCAATCTCGCGCTGCTGCTGGTCTTCACGGCGGGCAACCTGCTCCCGCAGCAGGTCATCATCACCCCGCTGTACCGGATGTACCTGCTCACCGATCTGCCGGGCATCACGGAGAGCGGCAAGCTGTACGACTCGGCGCTCGGCCTGGTCCTCATCCACGTGGCCTTCCAGTCCGGCTTCTGCGCCTTCGTGCTGAGCAACTACATGCGCTCGCTGCCGCACGAGCTGACCGAGGCCGCGCTCGTCGACGGCGCCTCGGTGTGGCGGCTGTACTGGCAGATCACGCTCCCGCTGTGCAAGCCGGCGATGGCGGCCCTGGCGACCCTGCTGTCCATCTGGATCTACAACGACTTCTTCTGGGCCCTCGTCCTGATCTCGACAGGCGAGAAAATGCCGATCACCTCGGCGCTGAACAACCTCTCCGGCCAGTACTTCACGGATCCCAACCTGGTCGCCGCCGGCGCCCTGCTCACCGCTGTCCCGACGCTGATCGTGTACTTCGCGCTGCAGCGCCAGTTCGTGAGCGGCCTGACCCTGGGCGCCAACAAGAGCTGACCCGCCCGGGGAGGTGGCGGTGGTCTGGGGGGCCCGGCACGGCCGAGGCCCCGGCACCCCGGGGTGCCGGGGCCTCGCGGAGCCGCCCGCCTCACAGGGTGGCGTCGCCGAACTGTTCGAGGAGCGCGTCGACCGGTCGCTGGCCGGCACGGGAGGCCGCGCCGCCGTGCAGCGGCTGCTCCGCCCAGATGACCTTGCCACGGGAGGTGTACCGCGTCCCCCACCGCTGGGCGAACTGCGCCACGAGGAACATCCCGCGCCCGCCCTCGTCCGTGGTCGCCGCCCGCCGCAGCCGCGGCGAGGTGCTGCTGCCGTCCGCCACCTCGCAGATCAATGAGCGCCCGTACAGCAGGAGTGCCCTGACCGGCGGCGCACCGTACCGGATGGCGTTGGTGACCAGCTCGCTGAGGATGAGTTCGGTGGTGTACTCGGCCTCCTCCAGCCCCCAGTCCCGCATCCTCTCCCGGCACTGCGCGCGCACGGAGGGCACCACCGCCGGGTCCGAGGGCACGTCCCACTCGGCCACGTGCGAGGGCGGGAACAGCCGGGTACGCGCCACCAGCAGGGCGATGTCGTCGCTGGGGTGTTCCGGTTTCAGCCGGTCGATCATCGCCTGGCAGGCCTCCTCCGGATTGCGCCCACCGGCCCCGTCCAGGGCCCGGCGCAACTCGGCCAGCCCGGTGTCGATGTCACGGCCGCGGCTCTCCACCAGACCGTCGGTGTAGAGCACCAGCTGCGATCCCTCGGCCAGCCGCACCTGTGCGGTCTCGAAGGGGTAGCCGCCCAGACCCAGCGGGGCCGAGGCCGGCACCTCGGGACTGCTGACGACGCCCTCCGGGGAGACCACCAGTGGGCCTGGATGCCCGGCACGGGCCATCGTGCACGCTCCCGTCACCGGGTCGTAGATCGCGTAGAGACAGGTCGCCCCCGTCACCCCCTCCCCCTCGCGCCCTTCTACGGCACCGTTCGGCCGCTCCTCGTTGTCCATGCGCACGACCAGGTCGTCCAGGTTCCCGAGCACCTCGTCCACGGGGAGGTCCAGCGTGGAGAAGTTGTGCACCGCCGTGCGCAGCCGTCCCATCGTCGCCGCCGCGTGCAGCCCGTAGCCGACGACGTCCCCGATCACCAGCGCCACCCGCGCGCACGACAGCGGGATGACGTCGAACCAGTCGCCGCCCACCCCCCGGCCCTCCGCCGGCAGATACCGCCAGGCCACATCGAGTGCGTCCTGTTCCGGCTGGCCGCGCGGCAGCAGGCTGCGCTGGAGCGTCACCGCCATCTTGTGTTCCCGGGTGAACCTGCGGGCGTTGTCGATGGCCACCGCCGCCCGCGCGGCCAGCTCCTCCGCGAAGGACAGGTCCTCCGGCCCGTAGGCCGGGGAGTCCGCCATCCGGTAGAAGTTCGCCACGCCCAGCGGCACCCCCCGGGCCTGGAGCGGCACGGTCACCAGCGAACGCAGGCCGAGTTCCAGTGCCTTCCGGGTGCGCTCCGGATCCTGCGCCTGCCAGCCGGACGCCTTTCGCAGGTCCGGCTCCAGCACCCCCCGTCCCTGCTGCAACGTCTTCATCTGCGGGGCCTGAGGGGGGAACGTGATCAGTTCGCCGACCGGATACGCCGGCAGCGTCCGGGCGTCGCCGCCGATCGCCGCGCGCCGCAGATGCCGCCATCCCTCGGCCGTCGGCTCCCACCCCCGCAGCACCGAGTCCAGCAGGTCCACCGTGGCCGCCTCGGCGAACCGCGGTACCGCCACCTCGGTCAGCTCCTCGGCGGTACGCCCCACATCCAGGGTCGTCCCGATCCGCACACCGGCCTCGTACAGCAGGGTCAGCCGCTCCCGCGCCACCTCGGCCCGGCCCGTGACCGCCGCGAGTTCGGTGGTGTCCCGCAACGTCACCACACTGCCGTCGGCTCCCGTGTCCGGAATCGTGGGCCGCTTGTTCACCGCCAGCAGCCGGTCCCCCACCCGGTACACCTGATCGGTGGCCGTCTCCCGCGACATGAGCAGACGGGTGAGCGGCTCGGGCAGGTCCAGCTCCCGCACGGTGCGCCCCTTCGCGTCCGGCGGCAGGCCCAGCAGCCGCAGTGCCTCGTCGTTGGCCAGCAGCAGCCGCTCGTCGGCATCGGTGATCAGCACGCCTTCCCGCACGGAGTGCAGGACCGCGTCATGGTGCTCGTACAACCGGGCGAGCTCCTCCGGGGCCAGGCCGAGGGTCTGCCGCCGCAGCCGCCGGGCCACCAGTGTGGTCCCGGCCGTGGCCACCACCAACGCGCCCGCGCCGGCTCCCAGGATGATCGACAGCTGCGGCATCCACAGCCGGGACACGTTCTTGACGGTGATCCCGGCCGAGACGAGGCCCACGACCCTCCCGTGCGCGTCGGTCACCGGGACCACCGCCTGCACGGCCGTTCCCCTGCCCGTGGGCAGGGGCGGCCCGCCGACCTGCTCCACGACGGTATGGCCGTGCAGCGCGGGCTCGATGTTCCCGACGAACTTCTTCCCGATCTCCTGCGGGTACGGGTAGGTATAACGGATCCCCTTGGTGCTCAGGGCCACCACGAAGTCCACGCCGGCCCTCTTCCGTGCCTCCTCGGCCCTCGGCTGGAGCACCGCGGTCGGGTCACGGCTCTGGAACGCCTGGGCCACACCGGGCGCGCTCGCGAACGTCTGCGCCGCGACGACCGACTCCCGCTTGCCTTGCTGCAGGGCGTCCCGGGACGACTGCAGCGCCATGACCGCCACCGCGGCCAGGACCAGCAGCACCACGATCACGAACTGGACGAGGAAGACCTGTCCGGCCATGCTGTGCAGGTTCAGCAGGCGGACGCGACGACCAGTGCGCGGCCGGTGTTCAGCGGACACGACGGGCTCCGATGTCGCCGGAAGACACCTCCATGCTCCCTTCATAACACCGCGGGGCAAACAAGGACCTACTCTCCCGAGACGGACCATCCGCCCGTGCTCCGGTTCCTTCGAACATCCCGGCCGGCGGGCCGGTCCCGGAGGCGGCCGCCGCTGTCGGTCCGGGTGTGAAGGCAGGGTGTTCCGGGGCCGGTTGAGGCGCGAGGGAACGCAGCGGAGCCGGCTCGCGCCCGTGTGCCGCCTCCACGGGCGGGCGGGGGCACGAGACAGGGACCGCGCGGCCTCGGTGGTACACCGCGGTGACGGTGAGGTGCGTGCCGCTCTCATCGGGCGACCAGTGCGGCGGCCCGTTCGGCGAGGGCCGGCACGGTGGCGTGAGGGCCCGCGCGGGGAAGGGCGGGCCGCAACGGCCCCCGGCCTCGCTCAGCCGGTGCACCAACGCCCCGGTCAGCGCGGTGAGGTTCGCGCGGCCGAGGACGGGGCGCAGATGGCCGTCCGCGGCGGACTGCCGCATCCCGTCGACGATGTTGAGATCCCGGAGGGTGGTGTAGCCCCGGTCGGCCCCACTGCCGATCGGCAGCGGCCACGCCGGCGGGACGGCCATGGTCTCCGGCCCGTCGGCGGCCCCGGCCTCCGGCAGGAGCTCCCGGCGCTGCGGTTCCTTTGACAGCCGTGCCGCGAGGACACAGCCGGCGCTGCCCGCGCCCACCACGACGTAGTCGAACGGGTCCATGTCTCTCCGGCGATGGCCTAGTGCGGCAGTTTGTCCAGGGTGATCGGCAGGTCCCGGAAGTGATATCCCGCGAAGTCCTGAACCGCCGGCGCCGGACAGCTGAGCGCGCGCCGGCCACCGAGCCGCACGGTACGGGCGCCGCACTGCCCGTGGTCACACCTCTTCTGCGGGCTGGTGATCCCGAGACGTTCGCGCAGGACGTCCAGCAGGCTGGTGCGGACGTCGACGACGACCCGGTGCTCCTGCCCGTCCACCCGCGGTGTGATCTCCCTGTCCACGGGACGCACCCCCGCACTCCATGTCGGGATGACGGCGGACACCGCACAATCCCAGTTTTCCCGAGAGCCCGTCGGCAAAACGGAATATCCATATTTATCCATTGATGTCGTTACCTGCTGATGGCGTCTTTACCCGTCGATGTCAAATCCCGGTGCTGCCCACGACCTTGAGGGCGGCGAGTCCGATGGCGGAGAAAATCGAACACATGATTGAATTCGTGCATGCGACCGTTCCCCGACGACCTCGTCCAGGCCCAGCGGCAGTGGAGCACCACCTACCACCAGCTCGCCGAACGGCCCGGCCGGACCGAGCTGCGTCGGCGCCTGTACCGGCTGTCGACTGCGGTGCTCTTCCACCCGTACTGGCAGGAGCGCGGCCGGACCCCGGCCGCCTGGACGGAGCTGCGGAACCTCGGGCAGACGGGAGGGAGTTGGAGGTGACGGGCGTCCGGCGCGGCGACGGTGCGGGACATGGCGGGAGGCGGCGCGAATCCGCCGATGCCGCCGACGAACCGGGGACGCTCCGCGGCTTGGGCGAGGCCTGACGGTCCGTCGACGCGGCTTCCCCGCCATCGCCGTTGAGAGTGGCTGTTGTTGACCGTGAGACGGCCGGAGCCAGGGGCCCGGACCTACGCCATCCGCGGAGCGCGAACCCCGGGTCGGACTATGCATGACGAGTTGTCCGACCCACAGGCCCCGACTATGACCCTCCGAAGCCGCGCTCCGCCGTGTGGCTCGCGTCAGACGCGGACGAAGTCGCGGGGGCGGAACTTCCCACTCCTCAGATGCCTCTCGATGTCCTCAAGGCTGTGCCCGGAGAGCTCCGGCATCCGCAGGTGCACGAACAGCCATGCCGCGACGTTGAACATCCCGTAGATCCAGAACACCTGACCCACGCCGAAGACGCTGATCATCGTCAGCAAGGTCAGCGTGATCACCAGGTTCGTGCCCCACAACGTGGCCGACTGCACGGCTGTGGCGGCGGCACGCACCGCCAGCGGGTAGATCTCGGAGCCGGTCAGCCAGCCCATCAGCTGGAGCCCACCGGCGTTGAAGAACATGAAGACCAGCAGGCAGGCGACGATGGACGGCACATATGCGCGGCCGGCATGGCCGGTGACGAAGAAGGCGCCCAGCGCGAACAGGCTGAGTGCCGCGCCGGGCACCATCACCAGGGTCAGCCGGCGCCGCCCGACCTTGTCCACGATCAGCAGGCCGACCACCATCATCACCAGGTAGGTCACGCCCAGCGCCACGCTGACCCACAGCGCGACCGTCTTGGAGAATCCGTTGTCGGTCAGGATGGTCGGGGCGTAGTAAATGATCATTTCGATGCCGGACAGCTGGGTGAAGACGGCGATGCCACAGCCGACCACCAACGCCGGCCGCACCCATGGCTGCCGCAGTCCCTTCCACCCGCGGTGGTGGCTGCTGGTCCGCTGCCGGCGTCCCTCCAGGGCCACGATCTCCTCGAGCTCGGAGGAGATGTCGTATCCATCGGGCCGCATCTGCTCGAGCACCCTGGCCGCTTCGTCCGCGCGGCGGTATTTCAGGATCAGCCACCGCGGGCTCTCGGGCAGGCGCAGCTGCAGGATCAGCATCACCAGTGCCGGTACGGCGGCTGCGCCGATCGCCGTACGCCACGACACCGACTGGCTCGCGCCCACCAGCGTCGCGATGACGATGCCGACACCGATGGCCAGTTGGAAGCAGAGCACGAGCCGTCCGCGGATCCTCTTGGGCGCCAGTTCGGCCACGTACATGGGCACGGTCTGGGTCGCGCCGCCGACGGCGAAGCCGAGCAGCACCCGGAACAGGGCCAGGGTGACCGCTGTTGGCGCGAGCGAGCAGGTCACACTGCCCAGAATGAACACCGAGCAGATCAGCAGGATGGTGCGGTGCCGGCCGACGCGCTCGGACAGCACGCTGCAGGCGAGGGCGCCGATCACGGCGCCCAGCAGGATCCCGGCCGCGATGATCTCCTTCATGCCGTTCCCGATGTGGAACTCCTTGGAGATCTGCAGTAGCCCACCGGAGATGATGCCCGTGTCGTAGCCGTACAGCATTCCGCTGACCGCGGATACCACGGCCGCCATCAGCATGCGCCCGTTCAACTCCTTGATCGGTGGCGCCTTCGCTGTGGCAAGGGCTGGGGACATGGTCCCTCCAGAGCGGTGAACCCCCTTCCATCCTTCCACCCGACGCCCACGGCTGCGGAGACGACTCCTGTGGCCGCGGGCCTGGCTGCTGCCCCAAGCGGGAGCAGACCCGCCGGGAGCACAGCCTCACCCACCGGCGGTCCCCTCGGCCCCGCCACCGACTACCGCGTCCGGAAGCGGCTCCGGCAAGCCGCCGGCGTAGGGGACGGGCGTCTTCATGACGCCCGCCACACCACCGCAACCGTCCTGCCGATCCTTGGCGTCCCGGACGTCGTGACCGACGCGAGCACGGGTCGGGAGCCTAAGGGGAGCGGCGCGGATGCGCGCTCGGTGCAGGTATGTGACGAGGACCATGCTCCGCAGGACCGCTCAGCACGTCGGAGACGCTCTCCGGGAGCCGCCCGGCGGGGCCGAGAAACCAACCGCGACGGAAACCGCGACGGAAACTGAGACGGGAATGCCGGAGGGCCGGGCCACTTTCGTGGTCCGGCCCTCTGAACTGGCGGAGGATACGAGATTCGAACTCGTGAGGGGTTGCCCCCAACACGCTTTCCAAGTGTGCTCGTGCCCGCCGGAGGGTCGTACGGGACCGTTCACCTGCGTTTGGGGGTGCTCGTTGCCCTGGGTATCGACTTGCGCTCGTACTCGTCTGGACGGGGCGGTACGCGTGCGAATGAGACCAGAAGTGAGACCACTGCCCGGACCGGCACAGCCGGGTTGCCGGGCAATCGACCACGTCCGATCGGGCGCCCTGACCTGCCACGTCACCCGTCGGTTGCGGCGGCGGCCGCGGCATAGAAGGCTCTGCCTCGTGCTTAGGGAACCTATCCAGCTGACGATCGCAGAAGACGGCTCGGTCGTCCTCCCCCTTGGGGTGCTCGCCGAGGCAGGGCTATCTCCCGGGAGCTCCGTGCTGGCCTACAGCAATGGCGACGGCCGGCTCGTGCTGCGCAGGGAAGAGGACGCGGTACAGGACCTCATCCAGTTCGGGCGCCTCGACTAGCCGGGGCAGCGGCGTCAAGAACCGCGAGGATGCGCTCTACGGCCTCCTCCGGGGCCTCGTGCTCCCATACGCGGACGACTGTCCACCCTGCGGCTCCCAGGGCCTCGTCGGCGGCCCTGTCCCGCGCGACGTTGCGTTCTAGCTTGGGCCCCCAATACCCGCCGTTGACACCAGGTTGCCGACCGTGTTCGGGGCAGCAGTGCCAGAAGCACCCATCCACGAAGACGGCAACTCGTGCGCGTGTGAAGACGATGTCTGGCCGCGGGCGCGCGTCCTCCAGCTGTAGACGGACGTCCACGCGGTACCGCTTCCCCGCGGCGTGGAGCAAGGACCGAATGATCCGCTCAGGCTTGGTGTCTCGCCGCTTGATCGCAGCCATGTTGCGCGAGCGGCCGGGAGTCGGCGGCGTCGACGCTGCGGGATCACTGTCGAGGGTCATCGGTTACACCGTAGCCAAGAGTGTCAGACCTTCGGTGTTTGATGGGTCAGGATGGTAGACCTGTGAAATCCCGACCTGGAGGTACGAGCGTGGCTGATCTGTCGGCCGTGGAGATCTGCGCGGGCGCTGGGGGCCAGTCGCTCGGCCTTGAGCTGGCAGGGTTCGATCACGCGGTGGCCGTCGAGCTGGACGAGAACGCTGTCAACACGTTGCGTGAGAACCGCGACTGGAAGGTCGTACAGGGGGACGTCGCCGACGAGGACCGCTGGGAACCCAACAAATACCATGGCGTGGATCTCCTGGCGGGGGGAGTGCCCTGCCCTCCGTTCTCGATCGCCGGTAAGCAGCTCGGTGCCACTGATGAGCGAGACCTTTTCGCATGGGCCGTCGAACTGGCCGGGAAGATGCAGCCCAGGGCATTGCTTCTCGAAAACGTGCGCGGTCTTTCGATGCCTCGTTTCTCCGCATATCGTCAGCACGTGAAAGATCGTCTCAGGGACCTTGGGTATTGGTCCGACTGGGAACTACTTCACGCGAATGACTATGGCGTTCCCCAATTGAGGCCACGTTTCGTCCTCGTCGCCATGCGACATGAAGACGCTCAATGGTTCGAGTGGCCTGAGAAAACGCCCACCGAGGACACCGTTGGAAGTGCCCTGCACGAAATGATGAAGTCTAAGGGCTGGCTGGGCGCCGACGACTGGGCGACCAAGAAAGCAACCGATATCGCCCCGACAATTGTTGGCGGCTCAAAGAAACACGGTGGCGCAGACCTCGGGCCAACCCGTGCTAAAGCAGCCTGGCGTAACCTTGGTGTCGATCCCATGGGCGTTGCCGACGGACCGCCCACAGTGAATGATCCCATCGACTTCACACCCAAACTCACCACGGAGATGGTGGCTCGTATCCAAGGCTGGGGCAAGGAGCCTGAATACGAGTGGCGTTTCACTGGCCGCAAGACGACGAGGTACCGGCAGATCGGTAATGCATTTCCGCCCCCCGTAGCACGAGCGGTTGGCACTTCCATTGCCAATGCGTTGAGCCGTAAGGGTCAGCCCAAGGAACTGGCTGAGGTAGAGACCGAGGTCATGCATGACCGGCTCTATTTGGCCCTTAAGAGTGCTCCGACTGCACTGACGGAGAAGGAGCTGGTGAAGCTCTCGGGCGAGAAGATGGACTCTCTGACTTTTGAGCGCCGGATGGCCATGCTCGCCCGAGACTTCGTGATCGACGAGGACGACCAACTCGGGGGACGTGCGTACCGCCTTGCGGGCTTCAAGGGATTCATAGGCCAGGAAGGTCACGAGCGGCACGCACGCTTCGCCGAGATGCGGTCCCGGATCAGCTGACTGTGACGCCGATAGGTGAAACCTGCCGCTAGATGGCCAGATCGAGCGGCAGGTCGCTGATATCCCTTAGCCGCTTACCAGCAACCAATGTGTGTAGCATACTGATTGCTTCGTCGTTCTGAGTTTCTTCAACTGCCTTGATTAGCTCCGGCAGGGCGAAGTGATACACGGTGTCGATGTCGCCAGTACCGAGTGCCAAAGATGCCAATCTGGACGGCGAGGGCTCACCCGTGACAACCGCGATGTGCGGGGTACGGCCTTTCCGGTTGCGGATTACGTTAAGAGCCTCGGAGCGTGCATTCTGCGCACGGTCGCTCCGAAGTGTCCACTTGCATGAAACTATGGCGTGGACGATGGGTTGCGGCTGATTAGCCTTCCTGATGACGGCGTATCGACCCGATTCCGAGTCCACGAGATTGTGATCACGATTGATTATGTCGTCCGGCTCAGGGTGCCGCAGTACCAGGATGTCAGGACTGATCTCATACGAATTGCCCAGTACCGAGGCGAGATTCCGGTCGTTCTCGATCGCCCTGGCCAGGTCGGCCAGATGCCTGTAGGGCTCGTACTTGGAGATTTGGTACTCGGCGCGGGATCCACCAACGTTCTCAATAGTCCAGTCACCTGGACGAAGAGACTGAAGGAGGGGGAACGTATTCTTCAAGAACCCTTCCACAGCCTCCTCGAACTGCTTCCCGACTCGCTGCCCCGTGAGTTTCTTCGGGATGACCTGAGCCGAGAGAACCTTTGCGATGCTCAGTGCTATGCCTACGCTGGTTTTCTGACTGCTATCGGCATTCGAAGCCACATCATCGGGCGATAGGGAGAGCGTTTGTCTACCGACGAGATCATCGTGAAAATTCTTCCTGGCCGCGGTAAGCGCCGCTGTCACGTGAGAAATGCTCCTTAACTGGAGGACCCTGCACTGCTCTGCAGGTACGCGATGAGGTCCTCTTTCTCGTTGTGAGTGAGGACCCGGGCGTGATCGTAGACGCGATCAAGCTCCGAACGAGTACGCTCCCCCCGCTGTAGCCAACCGAGCAGGGTTCGCTTGTTGGCGCGGTTCAGACGCCTTACCTGGGCTAGTACTTCGTCGTGCTGCCTGGGATCTGGGATCTCGTCTCGCACTGGTTCGTTGCACCGTGCGCACTCGGTTCGCCAGTTGTCGATGTCGTCAGCAGTTCTTCGGGTCCTGAGGCGCTCCTGGGGCACCCGGTGTCCGATCGTCAGCGCGGCCTTGTTGTTGGGTTCACCCGGGTAGGACTCCCCGGCCGCGATGCCGCAGACAACACAGCGGCTATCATCGCGCAGGAACACCTCGCGCCGGACTCGGGCGGATGGCGCGAAGGGCCTATGAGCCCTGCGGTCCTCGGCCAGCCAGTACCGAGCACCCTTGACCTGTACGCGGTACTCATCTGGTCTCAGCGAGCCGTCATCTTTGTTGGATGGCAGGACCCACCCGACCGCCCGCAAGGTGCGGAGTCGGCGATTGAGGTGCTCGGACTTACCAACGATGTCTGGCCCCAGTGCGTCCCGGAGCTCGTTCATCGTGAATATGTCGCCGATCTCCTTGTTGAACCACAGCCAGGCCGCCAGGCGCCGCTCTTGGCCGAACGGCTTGCTTCGCGTGCCAGGCTCCACTGTGAGCTCCCACCAAAGGGTGCCATCCGGGGCTGTCGGTCCGTCATGCTCGCTGGCGTCCAAAGGCATGCGCAGGAGTATGGCCGGCCTAGTGGATCGCTGCCTAGCCGTTACGGGGGAGGTCGACCTGGCTCATCGCCAGAGATGGCTGGGCGACTGTCTCACCTGATCCGGCATGGTTCGGGACTCAGATGATCCTGCCGCCTCATCAGACGTGTCATTCCGGCTGCGTAAACGTCATCTTCAGTAGTTCGGGCAGCTGGTCAACAAATTGATCCCCCAGTTGGTAAAGTTCGTGAACTTCATCTAGTGTCTTTTCCAAGACGAAGCTAGCGTAATTGTTGTGCACCATATGATTGCGGAGAGAGCCTATCTCCATGAAGGCGCTAATGTGGGAGGTCAATTTCGAGTCTTGGGCGCAATGCTTCTTCATGTTGCTTTTGAAGTCTTGCCCGAAGAGAGACCAGAACTTCCCGGCGTTCCTGCTATCCCAGTCGAACAGTGTGTGATATTGGCGCCGGATAGCTTTCTGCTCGATCAGTTCCAGCAATTTGTTGTCTAAAGTATGCGCGGAGACATGGTCTCTCAGGGCATCGCATACCCTCTCCTCGAATTCACTGGCCGCCGCGAGAAGTAGTACTTTGGGTAGCGTGGTTTGAAGAGTGGCATGGTGCGATGCTTGTTGCTGGTCTTCTAGGTAACTGAGTACGCTCCTGTGATCTTCGTACATCCTGTCCACTGGACTCATGCCACGCCGCCGACAAACTCAGCGAGAAGTTCCTTTGTCTTCTCAAGGCGCAATGTGACATTGGTGGTTTTAGTGGAACCCTCATGGGTGGTCTTGGCCCAGTCGGGGTCACTCCCAATTTGGGTGATCCATTCCGGTCGGAGAGTGGGCACCGCCCGTCCTTGATCCCGCAGGTGAAGTGTAGTTACGTACACGGATTCAAATAGAAGAGGGCTGAAGCGGCCAGAGCCAGTCTGATAGGTAGTGCGATCACAGTCCCTATTGAGTGACATGAACCATGACCACTCGCCCTCGGTTTTGCTGACCTTGGCCTGGTCAAATTTCTTGGAGCTCTTGCAGAAGCGGTTCACGAAACCTGTCATGGAGCCTGCATATCCCGCCGTCCCTTCTCGCAAAGCGAGACTGCGCAGGATCACCTCCATGTCCTTCATTCGGGAATCTGGGTCTGATGACCCCAACAGCTCTCGCCACTTGTTCTGCTGGTTTAGGTCGAAGAGGCTCTCGAAGAACCTGGAATGGTATAGGCTTGCGCGGATCTCTTGAGGATTGAGATTCACGCCTCCAGTGTTCAGCCTATTGAACATCTCAAACATGGCGGAATCGTCGTCCGCCGGATTGACTTGCTTGACGATAATGTTGCGAATGGTGCGGAGGTCAAATTGACGCTTGTATCGATCGAGCGTTTTGTAAGCTAGGCCGTTGAACCTATTGGTTTGGCCTGGAAGTGAGGGCAGGCTCAACTTGAAAGGCTCGAAGTAGTCATCGTCGGCTAGAATCTCTTCAGAGATGCCACCTTCCGAGTTGAAGAACTTTCGCAGGATGCTCCGCTTCTCCTTGCGCGGGAACCTCCCCTTCGCGAAGAAGAAGACGGTCATGAGGCGCTGCTGTCCGTCAATCACCAAGAAGTCATTATTTCCCTCCTCGTAGAGGAATACCTGAGGCACGGGCAAGCCGAGGATAAGGGACTCGATAAGCTTTGATGCACGTTTGCGGTCCCAAACGTAGTTGCGCTGGAAGGGGGGGATCTTAATTGCCCCCTCTTCGATGAAGCTGTTAATTGTGCGTGTGTTGAAATCGTTAGGGGAGGCCACAATCTCATACTCATCGATCTGGCCTGTCGCTTCGTCTTCGTCCAGCTCGCTGATTTCCAGATTCTTGATGTCAGACTCTTGCTCCGACACGAGTCACCCCTTGCGTTGAAGTTACAGCCGGTACTTTAGCCGCGGCCGCGCTTGTTGGTCTGCGGTTTCCAAGGTTCCGGTTAGGGATGCTGGCGGAACGGGTTTGGCCGGTGGCCTGCCCGGTCTGGGGTCGAGCATGGCCAGGGGGCCGTACGCTGGTTGGCAACTCGGGCAGGCTTTGGACCTGCCCGCAATGTGCACGAGTGGCCCCCTGGTCTTGCTCGACGCGGGACCCGGACCGGGGAGGTGGCTAAAGCCGTGGAGCCCACCGGCCTCAGCCACAGAGGGTTTTCTCTGCTCTGCCCGCTGCACGTAGCGCGCCGCCGGGCGCGGCCAGCCGGGGCGGAGACAGGAGGCAGGCCGCGCCGCAGAGGCGGCGCGCGCCCGCGCTGTGCGCGGGCCTTGATGGACGTAGGGAAAGTTCTACCGCGCTCTGGCTGATCGTCCCTGACGGGCGTCGTATGCAACCCGTAGGCTATGGCGTACGCCATGGGTTATGGAGGAGCGTGCTTAGGGGATGGGACCGAAGTCTGAGCGGGTCTACCGCACGGTTCGCGAGTGGATCACGACAGGCAAGTACCAACCTGGGGCCAAGCTCCCGTCCGAGCGGACCTTGTCCGAAGACTTGGAGATCGGCCGTACGGCACTGCGCCAGGTCCTGGCGAAGCTGGTTGCCGAAGGCACGATCGAGGTGCATGGCCGCAGTTCCTACCGCGTCCCTGACCATTCCGTCACGACTGAGGCTCCGACGGACATCGAGCCGTGGCAGATCCACGGTGAGCGCACCCTGTACGACAACCGCTGGGTGAAGCTCAGTCTCGTCGACGTCCAGCCGCCCGGAGTTGAGCGCTTCGAGCATCACGTGGTGAAGCTGCACCGTGTGGCGATCGCGGCCGTCCTCGACGACCAGGGCCGTGTCCTGATGATGTGGCGCTACCGCTTCGTCCCTGACTCCTTCGGTTGGGAACTACCGGGCGGCATCGTCGAGGACGGTGAAGAGCCGACGCAGACCGCACTGCGTGAGGTCGAGGAAGAGACCGGCTGGCGGCCGGAGGCCCTTGAGCACGTGGTCACCTACCAACCCATGGTGGGCATGGTCGACTCGCCGCACGAGATTTTCGTGGGCAAGGGCGCCAAGCTCGTCGGGGAACCGACGGACCTCGAAGAGGCGGGGCACATCGCCTGGGTGCCCCTCTCGGACATCCCGGGACTCATGGCACGTGGCGAACTCATGGGTTCGGGAACGCTCGTCGCTCTCCTCCATGTCCTGTCCTCGCGCGGCGCCGGCACTTCGCCTACAACTGCTGCGTAAGCTGCTCGACCCTCCGCCGCTGACGAACTGATCCCGTACGGTTCGCTATCAAACGGGCCTGGCGGAGGTGGTCGTGCGCCTGGTCGTACTCGCCGCGGGCCATGTGTGCCTGGGCGAGGTCGCAGCGCAGTCCGGCGGACGCCCGTATGAACGTGGGGTCGGCGTTGTCGAGCGCCGTGTAGAGGTTGCTCACCGCCTCGTCGTTGCCGATCAGGGCCAGCGCGTTTCCGCGCCACCTGGTGAGGTGCCCTTCGTTCAGGAAGATGCTCAGCATGTCCGGATCGCGGGCTTCGTCGCCTGGCGGGAGAGTTCGCGTCGCTTTCTCCAGGGCGCGCTGGCAGTCGTCGGGCAGGCTTGCCCGGGCGCAGATCTCGGCTTCGGCTGCGTACAGCCAGGCGGTGAGGCGTGGAGACATGGCTTTGCCGCCGAGCCGTTGCGCATCGCGTATCAGCTGCACTGCCATGGGCGCCCGGCCCGCGTCACAGAGCACGTATGCCTGCTCGGCGGTGGCGTGCGCCAGATACATCGGCTCTTCGGCTTCTTGGGCGGCTCGCTTGCCTAACTCGTAATGGCGCCAGGCACGTTCAACGGCTCCGACGTCGAGTGCCTGCCAGGCCGCCAGCGTCGCCGCTCCGGCCAGTGCTCGAGCGACTGGACGACGGGTATCCGGCAGTACGGCGAAGGTGAGGGCGTCCTCAAGGGTCGCCAGGTGGGCTGTCATCTGATCGACGAGGCTGGCGGCACCCATCTGCCGGTCCATGGTCCTGAGCAGCTCCGTCTGATCCATGAATGTGTTCACCATGGTCAGGCTGATACTGCGAGCCGCGTCTATACGGCCCATGAGGTCGTCGTATCCGTCCGTCATGGTCGTCGGCGTCAAGAGCTCTGCCTTGCCGCTGAGTTCGTCGTCAGTGATGCCGAGCAAGGCTCGCAGTATCTTCGCGTAACGTGCCGAGATGACGCGTCGGCCGTTCTCCCACTCCGAGACGTACACGCGCAGGCTGGCGGTCGATGCGACGTCGAGCGCGTGCTGTCGCGCATAGCGTTCGATCTCTCGGACCAGCCGCTCCTGCGACCACTCCCGTGCGCTCCTTGCTGCCTTGAGTCCGTTCATCACGTCTTGCCGCCCTGCCTGGGTTACAGAGACCTCATTGCAGCATGCCTCACATCAGTGCAGGTCGGCAGGGGTTAACGCGTCAAGTGTTAACCCCTGTTGACTACCGAGGAGTTGGCGAAGGAGCTTCCCTAGAAGGGTCGCAGTAAGGCGAGTTGAGAAGCCAGCGCGGCGGCACCGCTTGACTTCTGGTGCGCACCAGATGCAACCTATTGGTGCGCACCAGTTGGGAGCGCAAACCCCCGCAGCTTTGCTGCGGTCATCTGTCAACGCACGGAAGCGGCGACCCACCGCCAAGCAAGTACGCCGCTCCCGCCCCTCTTCAAGGGAGTTCCATCATGCGTCAGATTCCCGTCGACACCTCCGCCGCGACCGTGTTGGTCGCCAAGACCCCGCAGCCCAAGGTCAAGGACCGCCGTACGGGCGAGATCGCCACGGACGCCGAGACCGGCGCGAAGCTGATGACCGTGGACGTGATGTTCGCGGCGAACGACGAGGTCGAGATCCTGTCCGTCACCGTCCCCGAGCCGGGTATCTCCGGGGAGCTGGCCATGGGCACGCCGGTCGCGCTCACGGGCTTGATCGCCCGGCCGTGGGAGAACGACTTCAACGGCCAGAAGCGGCACGGCATCGCCTTCCGCGCGGTCGCGGTCACCTCGCTCGCCGTTGCTGCGTCGAAGCCCAAGGCGGCCTGATCGTGACCGCCTTCACGGTCACGCTCGTGCTGGTCGTCGCCGCTGCGGGTCTCCTGCGGTGGCGGCGCCCCGCCTGGTACTGGCTGACCTTCGGGGTCACCCTCGCCACGCTGCGGGTCCTGGTCCGCTATGCCTCTGTCATGGATGCCTGCGGGCTGGCTATGCCGCCTTCGCGCTGGCGCCTGGCGTTAGCCCGGGCCACGAACCGGCCCGTGCCTGAGTCCCGCCCGCCGCGCATCCTGCGCCTGCGCCCGACCAGGACCGGCCTGGTCCTGCGGCTCAAGCTGCGGCCCGGGCAGGACGCCTTCGACGTCGCCGCCGCCTCCGACCGCCTGCGGCACTCCTTCGGGATGTACGGCGTCACCTCGCGTGAGGTGCGCTCCGGTGTCGTGGAGGTGCGGATGACCGGCTACGACGTCCTCAAACGGGTGCAGATGCCCGCCAAGACCGACACCCGTCCGATGCGGGTCCCGGTCGCCCTGCGGGAGGACGGCGCGGTCCACTACCGCGACTACCGGGCGATACCCCACGCGCTCACCCTCGGCGCCACCGAGTCCGGGAAGTCGGTCTACCAGCGCAACCTGGTCGCCGGGCTGGCTCCGATGGACGTCGCCCTGGTGGGCATCGACTGTAAACAGGGGGTGGAGCTGTTCCCGCTGGCCCGCCGGTTCTCCGCGCTCGCCGACAACCCGGACACCGCCGCCAAACTCCTCGAAGCCCTCGTGGCCCGTATGGAAGGCGTCTACCAGCTCATCCGCTCCGAACAGCGCATCACCGCAGACGTTCCCGACGCCGAGATCGCCGCCGATATCTGGGACCTGCCCGATCACCTGCGCCCCACCCCGGTCGTGGTCCTGGTCGACGAGGTCGCCGAACTCGCCCTGTTCGCCACGAAGGAGGAGGAGAAGCGCCGGGACCGGATCGTCACTGCTCTGGTCCGCCTCGCCCAGCTCGGCCGCGCGGCCGGCATCTACCTGGAGATCTGCGGGCAGCGCTTCGGCTCCGAACTCGGCAAGGGCATCACCATGCTGCGAGCCCAGCTCACCGGCCGCACCGCCCACCGCGTCAACGACGAAACCTCCGCCAACATGGCGTTCGGCGACATCTCCCCGGACGCCGTCCTGGCCGCGATCCAGATCCCTGCCGAGATGCGCGGGGTCGCCATCGCCGGGGACTCCACCGGCGGCTGGCACCGCATCCGCGCCCCGCACACCTCACTGCGCCAGGCCGTCAACACCTGCAACCGGCACGCCCACCAGACTCCGGGCCTGCCTGAACTGGCCCCCTTCCGGCCCGCTCTGACCGGCCCCCCGGCGGCTGTGGTTTCGCTGTCCAAGACGGCCCCCGCTACGGCCTGACCTTCCCCACACCCCCGGTCGGCGCGACCGCCTTCGCGCCAGGTCCCTACCCCCGCCTTGCCTGATGAAAGGGAGATCCCGGCATGTGCCCCAACTGCGAGGACTTCGCCCGCACCGTGCTCCTCCTGGGCCAACTCGCCCTCTACGCCGACATGACCGGCGCAGACCTCGACTTCGTGGAAGCCGTCAGCCCCTCCCTGGCCGTCTCGCTGCCCGAACCGCCCCCGGGCCTCTTCCCGCCCGGCTACGACCCCAACGAGGGTCCCGAGTACCCCGGCGAGGGGTGACCGTGGCCAGCGCGAAACGGCCCGCCCCCCGCCGCAAGACGGCCCCGCCCAAGCCTGAGCCCGCGAAGTGCCCGGGCTGCGACGGCAACGGCGAGATCACCGAAGCCGTCCGGGTCGGCTCCCGCAAGGGCCGGATCACCGACGACCGCCAGAGCGGCCTGTGCCTCACCTGCTGGGGCACCGGCCTCGATCCGAACCCGGCTGCGTGAGGGAGCTCCCGCGATGCGCTTCTACCTGACCACCCACAAGCGCCATTGGGTGCGGCTGACCAAGGTGCCACTGTTCGTGAAGTCCGAGCATTTCGCCAACGCGGTCAGGCTGGATGAGGCCCAGGGGCCGTACGCGGTGGACTCCGGTGGCTTCACCGAACTCCAGCGTCACGGGCAGTGGACACGAAGCCCTCGCCAGTACGTGGGCGACCTGCGGCGCATCTGGGAGTGCGTCGGACCCTACGACTGGGCCGCCCCGCAGGACTGGATGTGCGAGGACCTGATCATCCACGGGGGCACGGCCGGGCCGCTGCACTTCGCCGGTACCCACCTGAGCGTGATCGAGCACCAGCGCCGCACCGTGGCCAATTTCCTGGACCTGCGCTCCCTGGCGCCGGACCTGCGGATCATCCCGGTCCTGCAGGGCCGCACGATCCCCGACTATGAACGCTGCCTGGAGATGTACGAGCGGGCCGGGGCCGACCTCCGGCGGGAACCGGTCGTGGGGCTGGGCTCGGTGTGCCGGTTGCAGTCCACCCGCGAGGGCGCTGCCATCGTCACCGCCATGGCCGCCCACGGGCTGCGCCTGCACGGCTTCGGCTTCAAAACCCTTGGCCTGGCCAAGGTCGGCCATCTGCTTGCTTCCGCGGACTCCGCCGCCTGGAGCTCCCACGCCCGCTACCGGCCCGCTCTGCCCGGCCACACCACGCACAAGAACTGCGCCAACTGCCTGGAGTACGCCCTGCGCTGGCGTACCCGCGTCCTCGACGCCATCCGGACCGCCGCACCGGCCACGAGCCCCACCGCTTCACACGGCCAACTGCCCCTGTTCTGAGCCGAAAGGAGGAGCACACCATGACCCGCTCGATCCGCCCGGACGCCGTCCTCGTTCAGGCCGTCATCGCTGGGGCCCTGTCTTTCGCCCACCTGCATGACCTGGCCGCTGCGGCCGGACAGTCTGGATGGAAGGCCTGGGCGTACCCGATCAGCGTTGACCTTCTCCTGGTCGCCGCCTGGCGACGCCTCCGCTCCGATGGGCCGTCCCGGCTGGCTTGGTGCTGGTTCATCGTCGCCCTGTTCGCCTCACTCGGCGCCAACGTCGCGACCGCCGGATTCCTGAACCTGGCCAATCCGCCCGCTCTGCTCCGCCTCGGCATCGCCGGATGGCCCGCCGTCGCCTTCCTCGGCGGAACTCTCCTGGCGCACTCAGCCGAGCACCGGGTGCCGGTCCCGTCGGCACCCACCCCCACCCCGGCACCTGATCCCGGATCCGAGCACGTCACCACCCCGCCTCCGGAGCCCCAGCACGAACCCGCTCCGGCACCCATCCAGGACGCCGCCCCGGCTCTGCCCGTCTCCGCCCCGGCGCCTGCGGTTCCGGCGGTGCTGGTCGACCACGCCCGCAAGGTCGCCGACGAGTACCGCACCCGCACCGGCTCCCCGATCGACACCGACACCCTGCGCGCCCGCCTCGGCGTCCCGCCCCACCTCGCCGACGCCATCGCCGCCCACCTCGCCTGACCAGGACGGAGATCAGACATGCGTGACTCGACCCGCCGCGCCCTTGAACGGGCGGCCGAACTGACCCGGCAGGGACGCCTCACCGAAGCCATGGCCACCGCTGAGCCCGTGATCCTCGCTGCCGACTCCGACGAGTCCGCCGAGATCCGCCGGTGGCTCACCGACCACGCCGACGACTTCACCAAGGAGGACTGAGCGTCATGCCTGCCCGCGACCACTTCCACTCCGTGATGAGTATCGGCCCGGTGCAGATCGGCACGCACCGCGACCGCAACGGCCGGACCAAACACGCCGCCGTGTGCACCGCCGACCGCTGCGGCTGGTCCGCCGACTACTCCAGTGCCTCCGCCGCCCAGCTCGCCGCCCGCACCCACCGCTGCCGCGTCCGCTAGGAGACCCCCGCCATGCAGGTCCCTCTCTGGTTCGCCCTGCTCGTCGTCGGATGGCTCGGCATCAAGCTCATCCGCCCGCCCTGGTGGCTCATCGCCATCCTGCTCCTGGGCGGCTACCTCCTCGCCGACAGCCTCCTCGCCCCCGCCATCAACGCAGCCGTCAAGTAGCCCGCAGCGAAAGGAGATCCACCATGCTCCGCCCCAAGATCCCGACCATGCCCACCCCGACCGGACGAGTGACCCCGCCCGCCGTCGTCGAGCCCACCGCCGTGATGCAGCACCGCCCGGCCCCTGCCCCGGCCGCGCCCACAACGTACCGTCCGACGGTCCAGCTCACCCCCGGCGCCGTCGTCGCCCTGGTCGGCGGTGGCACGGCCGTAGTCCTGGTCGTCGGCGCCGTCCTCGTCTCGATGCTCCTCGCGGTCGCCATCACCGGCGTGTCCGTCGCCGTCTGCGCGCTGGTGATCCGCTCCCTGATCCACGCCGACGCCAAGCGACGCTGACCGGCCCCCGGGCGGCCTCGATACCGCCAAGCATCCGCCGCCCGGGCGCCGTCCCTGTCCGATCACGCGAACCGGAAGGAACGTCCAGCATGACCCACCGCACCACACCCCGGCCCCGCATCTGCGGCAACTGCGACGGCTTCGCCTCCGCCGCCATCACCCTCGAAGGCCGCGACGCCCGCGGCCACCTGCGCACCATCACCGCACACTGCCCGGCCTGCCACGGCACCGGCACCGTGCACCGCCCGGCCGTCCGGGAGGGTGCCCGTGCCTGACACGCTGCTCGACCCGACCACCCTCAGCGACCTGCTGAGGGTGGCCTCGGCCCCCGACTACACCCGCTGGGAAGACCAGATCCGCCGCACCGGCGGCTGCGCCGACCCCATCCACCTGCGCGGCTGGATCCTCCACAAAGACAAGACCACCGGCGAGACCCTGCACCACTACACCACCGAGAACGAGCCCGGTGGACGCCTCCGCGTCGCCTGCGGCAACCGCCGCGCCTCCCGCTGCCCGGCCTGCGCCTGGACCTACGCGGGCGACACCTACCACCTCATCCGCGCCGGACTCGCGGGCGACGACCGCCGGGACATCCCCGCCACCGTCCGCGACCACCCGCGCGTCTTCGCCACCCTCACCGCCCCCTCCTTCGGCCCCGTCCACAACCGCCCGGACCGCGGCACCTGCCGCTGCGGCACCCGCCACCCCACCGACGATCCCACCCTCGGCACCGCCCTGGACCCGGCCACCTACGACTACGCGGGCGCCGTCCTGTTCAACAACCACGCCGGACAGCTCTGGCAGCGCTTCACCAACCGACTCCGCCGCGAAATCGCCGCCCGCGCCGGCCTTTCCCAACGCGAGCTGAAAGAGTGCGCGCGGCTGTCCTACGGCAAGGTCGCCGAGTTCCAAAAACGCGGCGCCGTGCACTTCCATGCCGTGATCCGCCTCGACGGCCCGGACGGCCCGGACACCCCACCACCCGCCTGGGCAACGGTCGGCCTCCTCACCGACGCGATCCGTGCCGCCGCCACGCACTCCTACACCTCGGTCTCCGTCCCGGCCGCCCAGGACCAACCGGCCCGCACGTTCCGCTGGGGCACCCAGCTCGACGTCCGGCCCGTGAAGGCCTTCGGCGACGGCTCCGAGATCACCGAACAGGCCGTGGCCTCCTACGTCGCCAAGTACGCCACCAAAGCCGCCGAGAACACCGGCACCCTCGACCGCCGCATCGGCGAACTGGCCGAACTCGACCGCCACCAGGTCCCCGACCACACCCGCCGACTCATCCAGGCCTGCAAGACGCTCGACCCCCTGTACCCGGACCGCCGCCTGTGGGCCTGGGCCCACATGCTCGGCTTCCGCGGCCACTTCTCCACCAAGTCCCGCCAGTACTCGACCACCCTCGGCACCCTCCGCCAGGAACGCGCCGACTACCGCGCCGCCCAGGAACAGGAGGCACTCGGCCTGGACGACACCGAGCCGGACACCGTCCTCGTCCTGGCCGACTGGCAGTACGCCGGACACGGCCACACCCCCGGCGAATCCGCCCTCGCCGCCACCATCGCCCGCGACCTCCAGCTCAACCGCCAAACCGCCCGTGAGGAACTCGCCGTCCTAGGGGGAGCCGATCATGCGTGAACGCTTGCGAACGGTGCAGGGCTCAAACTGCCCGGTGTGCCGCGAACTGCCATGTGCCGACTGCGCCGATTGCTGGGCAGCCTTCAGGGCCGACGAATGGACCGCCTGCCTGGAGTGCGGTGGCAATGGCCGTCACCAGACCGAGCCGCGCTTTCCATGCCCAGTTTGCGGTGGCTCTGCGGTCGTGCCGGCCCGTGAGGTCTTGATCTTGCTCGGCCTCGATTCCAAGGAGGAAAAGTGACCACAGCTGCAGCCCCACTTGCCCCGCTGCGCGCCGACCCGACGCTCCTCCTCCTGACTGTTGAGGAAGCCGCCCGCCGACTGGGTATCGGCCGGACTACGTGCTTCGGCCTCATCGCTTCGGGCGAACTGGAGTCGGTCAAGGTCGGCAGTCTGCGGCGCATACCGGCCGATGCCCTCGCCGCGTACGTGGCTCGCCTGCGTGGCAGCGGCGCTTCCTCGATGAGGGACAGGTAATGGGGAAGCGGAGCCGTGAGCCGAACGGGGCGGCCTCGATCTACAAGGGTGCCGATGGCCGATGGCACGGCCGTGTGACCGTAGGCATCCGTCCGGACGGCAAACCCGACCGGCGGCACGTCGGCCGCAAAACCAAGGCCGAAGTCGTCAAAGCGGTTCGGGAGATCGAGCGCAAGCGCGACTCGGGGAGCCTCAGCAAGCCGGGTGAGAGGTGGACGCTCGGGAGCTGGCTGGAGCACTGGGTATATGAGATCGCGAAGAAGTACGTCTCAGAGAACACGTACGCCGGGTACGAGGTGGACGTGCGAGTGCACCTGGTCCCGGGCATCGGTGCTCACCGGCTCGACCGCCTGGAGCCGGAGCACCTGGAGGCCTTCTACGCCAAGATGCAGCGTGAGGGCAGCAAGGCCGGGACGGCTCATCACGTGCACCGCACTGTGCGCGTGGCGCTTGCCGAGGCCCGGCGGCGCGGGCACGTCTCGCGCAATGTCGCCGAGATCGCCCGGGCTCCCCGGCTCGAAGAGGAGGAGGTGGAGCCGTACACCATCGAGGAGGTGCAAAGCCTGCTCCTGGAGGCATCCAAGCTCCGCAATAGCGCGCGCTGGGTCGTGGCCCTCGCGCTCGGCCTCCGGCAGGGAGAAGCCCTCGCGCTCCAGTGGGATGACGTGGATCTGGACGCCGGGTACCTGCGTATCCGGCGGAATCGGCTCCGGCCGAGGTACCGGCATGGCTGCGGCGGCGAGTCGTGCGGCAGGAAGCCGGGCTACTGCCCTAAGCGTGAGCAGATCCGGCGCGAGCACAAGAGCACGAAGTCACGCTCTGGCCGCCGGACGGTTGGCCTGCCTGACCCACTGATCAAGCTGCTCCGCAAGCACAAGGAAGAGCAGGACCGGGAGCGCACGAAGGTCGGGGCCGGCTGGGAAGACAAGGGCTACGTCTTCACGTCGCCGACTGGTGGTCCGCTGAGCCCGAACACCGACTACCACGTGTGGAAGCGGCTCCTTCGCGACGCGGGTGTGCGGGACGGTCGCCTCCATGACGCCCGCCACACGGCGGCCACGGTCCTCCTCGTGCTTGGTGTCCCGGACGTCATCGTGGACGCGATCATGGGATGGGAGCCGGGTGGCGCCGCGCGGATGCGGGCCCGCTACATGCATGTGACGGGGCTCATGCTCCGGAAAGTCGCGGACCAGGTCGGCGAGAAGCTGTGGGGCTCGCCCGGAGCCGAATGAGACCAAAAATGAGACCACGCACGTCGAAGGGCCCCACTGCGAACAGTGGGGCCCTTCGACATCGTGCCCGGTGAGGCACTGGCGGAGGATACGAGATTCGAACTCGTGAGGGGTTGCCCCCAACACGCTTTCCAAGCGTGCGCCCTAGGCCTCTAGGCGAATCCTCCGCCGGAAACATTACATGACGCCGGGGAGTGCTAGCGAACTCGTTCGGGGGCCCGGCGATCGGGTAGGCTGGGTGTCAGCCCCTCACGCGGCGCTATCTGACTGAACTCCCCCAGGGCCGGAAGGCAGCAAGGGTAGGTCGGCTCTGGCGGGTGCGTGAGGGGTCTTTTCCGTTTCCGGGCGGGGAGGGTGGTTCCCGGCAGGTGGCCCGGGCGGCCCTCGTGGGGGGAGCGGCTGCCCGGCAGGTGGCCCGGGCGGGCCTCGTGGGGGGAGCGGCTCGGGGCGGGGCGGGTTGTCGGTGGGCGCCTATAACCTCGTAAGCGTGTCGTCTCTCGCGCTGTACCGCCGCTATCGCCCGGAGTCCTTCGCCGAGGTCATCGGGCAGGAGCATGTCACCGACCCGCTGCAGCAGGCGCTGCGGAACAACCGGGTCAATCACGCGTACCTGTTCAGCGGGCCCCGCGGCTGCGGCAAGACGACCAGCGCTCGCATCCTGGCGCGCTGCCTGAACTGTGAGAAGGGACCCACGCCGACTCCTTGCGGCGAGTGCCAGTCCTGCCGTGACCTGGCGAGGAACGGACCGGGGTCCATCGACGTCATCGAGATCGACGCCGCGTCGCACGGTGGTGTGGACGACGCCCGTGACCTGCGCGAGAAGGCCTTCTTCGGACCCGCGGGCAGCCGGTACAAGATCTACATCATCGACGAGGCCCACATGGTCACGTCGGCCGGTTTCAACGCGCTGCTGAAGGTCGTCGAGGAGCCGCCCGAGCACCTCAAGTTCATCTTCGCGACCACCGAGCCGGAGAAGGTCATCGGGACCATCCGCTCGCGCACCCACCACTACCCCTTCCGGCTCGTGCCGCCCGCGACCCTGCGGAACTACCTCGCCGAGGTGTGCCAGAAGGAGAACATCCCCGTCGAGGACGGGGTCCTGCCGCTCGTCGTGCGCGCGGGCGCGGGGTCCGTGCGTGACTCCATGTCCGTCATGGACCAGCTCCTGGCGGGTGCGGGCGCCGACGGTGTGACGTATGCCATGGCCACCTCGCTGCTCGGGTACACGGACGGCTCGCTGCTGGACTCCGTGGTCGAGGCCTTCGCCTCGGGGGACGGCTCCGCCGCCTTCGAGGTCGTGGACCGGGTCATCGAGGGGGGCAACGATCCACGCCGGTTCGTCGCCGACCTGCTGGAGCGGCTGCGGGACCTGGTGATCCTCGCCGCCGTGCCCGACGCGGTCGAGAAGGGGCTCATCGACGCCCCGGCCGATGTACTGGAGCGGATGCAGGCCCAGGCGGGCGTGTTCGGCCCGGCCGAGCTGAGCCGCGCCGCCGACCTCGTCAACGAGGGGCTCACGGAGATGCGGGGCGCGACCTCGCCCCGGCTCCAGCTCGAGCTGATCTGCGCGCGCGTGCTGCTGCCCGCCGCGTACGGGGACGAGCGGTCGGTCATGGCCCGCCTCGACCGGCTGGAGCGCGGCGTCAACTTCTCCGGCGGTGGCGCGGGCCCCGCCATGGGCTATGTCCCGGGACCGGGGGCGCACGACGCGATGGCCGGGCCGGTGCCGCAGCACGCGGCGCCCGTTCCGCCCGGCGGCGGTGCCGCGGCGGCCCGGGCCGCGGTGCGGTCCGGGGGCACCGGGCCCGTCGGTGCGCCGGCGCCCGGCGCGGATGCGTACGGGGCCGGTGGTCCCGGTGGCCAGGACGGTGAGGCGACGCCCGCCGCGGCCCCGCAGCCCGCGCCCCAGGAGAGGGCCCCGGCCCCCTCGGCTCAGCCTCCGGCCGCCGCCCCCGCTCAGCCTCCGGCCGCCGCCCCCGCTCAGCCTCCGGCCGCCGCCCCCGCTCAGCCGCAGGCTCCGGCTGCTCCCGCTCCCGGCGCCTGGCCCGCCGCCACCGCGGCCGGCGGCGGTGGCCGACGGCCCGGCGGATGGCCCACGGCGGCGCCCGCGGGCGGGAGGCAGGCCCCTGCCGCGCCCGTGCCATCGGCGGGCCCCGCCGCCGCGTCGGCTCCCGCCGCGTCCGCTCCGGCCGCCGCGTCCGCTCCGGCGGCGGCGGCCGTCCCGGCTCCCGGCGGCCTCGACCCCCGCATGCTGTGGCCGAACATTCTGGAGGCCGTGAAGAACCGCCGCCGCTTCACCTGGATCCTGCTGAGCCAGAACGCGCAGGTGGTGGGCTTCGACGGCACGACGCTGCAACTGGGCTTCGTGAACGCGGGCGCGCGGGACAACTTCCTGAGCAGCGGCAGCGAGGATGTGCTGCGCCAGGCCCTGGCCGAGCAGTTCAACGTGCAGTGGAAGATCGAGGCGATCGTCGACCCGTCGGGCGGCTCGGCCCCGCCGGCCTCCGGGGGCTCCGGCTTCGGCGGCGGCTTCAATGCCGGTGGCGGCGGTGGGGCGGCGGCCGCCCCGCGTCCCGCACTCCAGCAGTCGGCACCGGCGGCGCGTCCGGCGGCGGCCCCGTCCCCGGCGCCGGCGGGCCCCGCCTCAGCCCCGGCCCCCGCGCCGGCGCGGGGGCCGGTCGCGCCCGAGGACGACATGCCGGAGGACGACGACCCCGACCTTGAGGAGTCGGCCCTCTCGGGCCATGAACTGATCGTCCGGGAACTGGGCGCCACCGTGGTGGAGGAGTTCTCCAACGAGTGACGGGTTGGGTAAAGCCACAAACCCCCGACCCGCCTCCCTTCGGCGGCCCCCACAAGGGCAAGGCCTCGCGCCCGTTAGGCTGACCCCGTGAAGGTCCTCGTCATCGGCAGCGGTGCCCGCGAACACGCCCTGTGCCGTTCCCTCTCCCTCGACCCCGACGTCACCGCCCTGCACTGTGCCCCCGGCAACGCGGGCATCGCCGAGGTGGCCCAGCTGCACCAGGTCGACGCCCTCGACGGAGGCGCCGTGGCCGCGCTCGCCGCGGAACTCGGCGTCGGCCTCGTCGTCGTGGGCCCGGAGGCACCGCTCGTCGCGGGTGTCGCGGACGCGGTGCGCGAGGCCGGCATCCCCGTCTTCGGCCCCTCCGGGGAGGCCGCGCAGCTCGAGGGCTCCAAGGCGTTCGCCAAGGATGTGATGGCGGCGGCGGGCGTCCCCACCGCACGTTCGTACGTCTGTACGAACGCCGACGAGGTCGAGGACGCGCTCGACGCCTTCGGCGCCCCGTATGTCGTGAAGGACGACGGTCTCGCCGCCGGAAAGGGCGTCGTCGTCACCGCCGATCTCGACGCCGCGCGGGCGCACGCGGCCCACTGCGAGCGCGTCGTCATCGAGGAGTTCCTGGACGGCCCCGAGGTCTCCCTCTTCGCCATCACCGACGGCGAGACGGTGCTCCCACTCCAGCCCGCGCAGGACTTCAAGCGCGCGCTGGACGGCGACGAGGGGCCGAACACGGGCGGCATGGGTGCGTACTCGCCGCTTCCCTGGGCCGATCCGAAGCTGGTCGACGAGGTCCTGCGGACCGTTCTCCAGCCCACGGTCGACGAGATGCGCCGCCGCGGCACCCCGTTCTCCGGTCTGTTGTACGCGGGCCTGGCGATCACCTCGCGGGGTGTGCGGGTCATCGAGTTCAACGCCCGCTTCGGCGACCCGGAGACCCAGGTCGTCCTGGCCCGGCTGAAGTCCCCGCTCGCCGGTGTGCTGCTGGCCGCGGCGAACGGCACCCTCGCCGATGTCGGACCCCTTCGCTGGAGCGACGACGCGGCCGTCACCGTGGTCGTGGCCTCGCACAACTATCCGGGCACCCCGCGCACCGGCGATCCGATCACCGGCCTCGACGAGGTGGCGGCCGAGGACGCCCCGCACGCGTACGTCCTGCACGCGGGCACCCGGCGCGAGGGCGACGCGGTGGTGAGCGCGGGCGGCCGCGTGCTGTCCGTCACGGCGACCGGCGAGGACCTCGCCGAGGCGCGCCGGCGGGCCTACGCGGCGGTGGGCCGCATCCGCCTCGAGGGCTCCCAGCACCGTACGGACATCGCGGCGAAGGCCGCGGGGGCCGCCGCCCGGGCCTGAACGATGAACCCCACGGGCCCCGCATCCGTCTCCGGATGTGGGGCCCGTGCCATGTGCGCGTGGTCACCTGGTGGTCGTCAGCGTGGTCACCTGGTGGTCATGTGGCCGCCGTACGGTGATCGCGAACCGGAGCCCGGCCCCCGCCCTGCGTCATCCACCTTTCCCCAAAGCCATTCCATCGGGTGAGCGGTGACCCATCCGGCTGACGGCGGCCGGAGCCCCAACTAGGGTGCGGCGCAAGCAGTTCCGGCACTTGGCCCACCGGCATTGCGATGTCAGTGGCGGGTGCCACAGTGGGGGAGTGAGCAACGCACGGGTGTCCGGCGACGTCTTCCGCGACGGACACGACGGAGACCGTCACGGCGCAGGTCGCGCCGGACGGAGGCGGGCTGTACAGAGGCGGGACAGAGGGGGTGACGTCCGGTCGTGACCGGTATGGGTGTGGAGGTGGGCGCGCAGGCCGCGCGCGCACGGGCTCTTGCCGTGCTGCGGATCCGCGGCAGGGCACTGGCCGTCGCCCTGCTGCCCGCCGCCGTCGCCATCGTGCTCATGGCCGGCGAGTCCACCGGACACATCAGCGGCCGGCACTGGGGGATCGCCCGCTGGGTCATGACCGCCGTCGCCGCTGTCGTGCTGCTCTCCGCCGCCGGTATCGCCCTCGTCGTCGCCCGCGCCCGCCCCGCCGTCAGCCCGACGGTCCCGGTCCCGGAGGACGCGGCCCCCGATCTGTACCGGATGGTCAGGGACCTGGCCGACCGCCTGGACGTCCCGGCCCCGTCCGCGATAGCCCTCACACCCGACTGCGACAGCTGGCTGGAGGACCGCACACACCGTGCCCACGGCCCGCCGTCCCGCGTCCGGGAGGACATGGCCGCGGCGCGGGGGATACGCGCCCTGTCCTCGCCCCGGCCCCACCGGGCCCCGACCGCGCCCGTGCTCGTCATAGGCTCGCCGTTCCTGTGGTGGATGCGGGTGGGCGAGCTGCGCGCGGTCCTCGCCCCGGTCGTGGCGGGCACGGGCCCGTCGGCGCACCCGGACATAGCGGCGGCCCGCCGTTTCGTACGAGGACTGGACGCGGCCGTGGCCGTGACGGCCGCACCCGAGCACAGCCCGCTGATACGCACGCTGCTCGCCGGTGCCGGCTGGGTGGCCCGCCTGCTGCTGCGGAGCTGCCGGGGGCATGCGGCGGAGATGGAGCGGGGGGTGGCGGCGGCCGCGGCCGAGCGTGCACAGGCTGTGGACTACGGACTGCGGATCGTCGCCCAGGAGCAGGTGGGGCTGGCGTACGCGGGCTGGGACCGCCTGCTGACCCGGGTCGCGCTGCCGGCCTGGCGGATGGGCCGCTGGCCCTCGCGGCTGGACGCGGGTGTGGTCGCGGCGCTGACCGAGCTGTCGCGCCGGGACCGGCTGGCCGAGGGCTTCACCTCCCGGCTGGGCGAGCGACCGGCCTGTGACCTGCTGGAGGAGCCCGGTGTCATGGACGAGGCGGCCTCGCTGCTCGCCGCCCGCCTCTTCCACGGGGGCCCGGCCGAGCCCGGCCCGCAGTGGGCTCCCGTGGACTGGCGCGACTACCCGGAGGAGGTCGTCGACCGCAAGTGGCGCATGGACGCCGCCCGCCTCCAGCGCGTTCTGGACGCCCTGGGCGTCCACCAGCCCACGCCCAGGACGCTGCCCGGTGCGGACGGCCCGACGCTGGAGCGGGTGCTGGAGTATCTGACGGTCCGGGCGCCACGCACCGGGGACGAGGCGCCGGTGCCCACGGCCGCCGCCGACGACGACGGTGTGGTCGCCGGTGTGCGCGCCGCCGCCCTCGTCGCCGGGCTCAGCGCCGCGATGGCGCGGGAGGAGTCGGCCGTCGGCCGGACAGCGGGGGGCGGCGAGGCGGGACAGGCGCCGGGCCCGATCCCGGCGCTGTGGGACGAGGGAGTGCTCCCGCTGTTCCCGCTCCAGCCGCCGCGCACCGGCCGGGAACTGCTTGTGGATCATGTCACCGCGATGGTGTGCTGCGCGGCGATGGACACGGCGGGAGCGGTGCCGGGGCTCGACTGGCTGGACGGGCCGTCCCTCCTGGTCAGGGGCGAGCGCGCGGCCGACCTCGCCCCCCGGGTCCTCACCCTGGTCGAGGAGGGCGACCCGGCCCCGCTGCGCAGCTGGCTGCTGAGCCTGGGGGTGCGCGCCGAGAAGCCGGTCCGGTTGGTCTGACATCCGGCCAGACGGCACCCGCGACCCCTCGGCCCGGGCCGACCCGGAACCCGCTCCCGCCCGCACCCGCCCCATCCGTCGACAGCCCCGCCGCGCCCACCTGCGGAAATGCCAGGCCCTCCGGTTCCGCACCCCGGCCCCTGGCCGGAGAATCCCATTCCGTTCACGTCAATTCACGACGAACGGTGACGGAGTGCGTGCGTAATGTGATGTGCTGGGACCGATAAGCGCACGAGGCACATGCCAAAGCAAGAGCTGACGACGGCTCACGGGGGACGAGGGAGGGGACATCACATGGGGTCGGAGCACATCCGCCGCTGGGAGTCGGGCGCTCTCGCGCATGCCGTGACGGATCCTTTCGGCCAGGGCCCCGTTCCCTGGCTCCGGGGAAGTGAGACGTACTTCGACGACACGGGACACGTGGTCCCCTGGTACGTGGACCCGGCACCGGCCCACATCCCGTCCCAGGGCTCCACGGGCGCCCGTATCCCGGCGCCCCGCACCAGCGGCCCCCGCTCCGCCGACGACGTCCACCGCCAGATCAAGGGCTTCACCTCGACGGGCGCGGTGGCGCCGGGCGACGCCATCGACTTCCGCATCACCGTCGACCCTCCCCAGGAGTTCGCCGTCGACGTGTACCGGATCGGGCACTACGGCGGCGACGGCGCATCCAAGATCACTACCAGCCCCCGTCTCTCCGGCATCGTCCAGCCACCCCCGCTCACCGCCGACCGCACGGTCTCCTGCCACCACTGGTGGCTCTCCTGGCGGCTCCAGGTCCCCTCGTACTGGAGCATCGGCGCGTACGTCGCGGTCCTCACCACCGCCGACGGCTACCGCTCCCACGTGCCCTTCACCGTCCGCGACGGCCGCCCCGCGGACCTGCTCCTGCTGCTTCCCGACGTCACCTGGCAGGCGTACAACCTCTATCCCGAGGACGGGCACACCGGTGCCAGCCTCTACCACGCCTGGGACGAGAACGGCCGGCTGCTCGGCGAGGCCGACGCCGCCACCACGGTCTCCTTCGACCGTCCGTACGCGGGCGCGGGCCTGCCCCTGCACGTCGGCCACGCCTACGACTTCATCCGCTGGGCCGAGCGCTACGGCTACGACATCGCCTACGCCGACGCCCGCGATCTGCACGCGGGCCGTGTCGACCCCACCCGTTACCGCGGCCTCGTCTTCCCCGGCCACGACGAGTACTGGTCGACGCAGATGCGCCGCACCGTGGAACTCGCCCGTGAACACGGCACCTCGCTGGTGTTCCTGTCCGCCAACACCATGTACTGGCAGGTGGAGCTGGGACCCTCCCCGTCCGGGGTCCCGGACCGGCTGCTCACCTGCCGCAAGCGCCGCGGCCCCGGGAAGCCCGCGCTATGGCGGGAGATCGACCGTCCCGAGCAGGAGATGATCGGCATCCAGTACGCGGGTCGGGTCCCCGAGCCGCACCCCCTCGTCGTCCGCAACGCCGAGCACTGGCTGTGGGAGTCGACCGGCGCCCACGAGGGTGACGAACTGGACGGGATGGTCGCCGGCGAGGCGGACCGTTACTTCCCCCGTGCCCCCCTGCCCGAGCACCAGGGCCGGATCCTGCTCGCGCACTCCCCGTACCGGGACGGCGAGGGCGTCCTGCGTCACCAGGAGACCTCCCTGTACCGGGCCCCGTCGGGAGCCCTGGTCTTCGCCTCCGGGACATTCGCCTGGTCCCCCGCCCTGGACCGCCCCGGCCACACGGACGCCCGAATCCAGCAGGCCACGGCGAACCTCCTGGACCGCATCTGCAAGCGGGACTGAGCCCTCCCCGGCCGCCCCCACCCCTGGCTCGCTTCCCGCATACGGGAGAATCGAGCCAATTGGACAGAACCACGGGGAGGAACCGTGTCCGGATTCGTGGAAAAGCCCGAGCCCGTCCAGGTGCCGGGTCTGGTGCATCTGCACACCGGGAAGGTGCGCGAGCTGTACCAGAACGAGGCGGGCGACCTCGTGATGGTCGCCAGCGACCGTACGTCCGCATTCGACTGGGTGCTGCCGACCGAGATCCCGGACAAGGGCCGGATCCTCACCCAGCTGTCGCTCTGGTGGTTCGACCAGCTCCGCGATCTGGTGCCGAGCCATGTCCTGAGCACCGAGCTCCCGCCCGGCGCCCCGGCCGACTGGGCCGGCCGCACCCTGGTCTGCAAGTCCCTGCGGATGATCCCCGTGGAGTGCGTGGCCCGGGGCTATCTGACCGGCTCGGGTCTCGTCGAGTACCGGGAGTCCCGGACGGTCTGCGGCCTCGCCCTGCCCGAGGGACTGGTGGACGGCTCGGAGCTGCCCGCGCCGATCTTCACGCCCGCCACCAAGGCCGCGGTCGGCGAGCACGACGAGAACGTCTCCTACGAGGAGGTCGCCCGCCAGGTCGGCGCCGAGACCGCCGCCCAGCTCCGGCAGGCGACCCTCGCGGTCTACGGCCGTGCCCGGGACATCGCCCGCGAGCGCGGGATCATCCTGGCGGACACCAAGTTCGAGTTCGGGTACGACGGCGACACCCTCGTCCTCGCCGACGAGGTCCTCACCCCGGACTCCTCCCGCTTCTGGCCGGCCGACCGGTGGGAGCCGGGCCGCTCCCAGCCGTCGTTCGACAAGCAGTTCGTCCGGGACTGGCTCACCTCTCCGGCCGCCGGCTGGGACCGCAACGGCGAGCAGCCCCCGCCGGCGCTGCCGCAGGAGATCGTGGAGGCGACCCGGGCGAAGTACGTGGAGGCGTACGAGCGTCTGACGGGCGTCCGCTGGGCCTGACGGCCGCCCGCCGCACACGGGAAAGGCCCCGGTCGACTGACCGGGGCCTTTGCTCCGTGGAGCGGACGACGAGGCTCGAACTCGCGACCTCAACCTTGGCAAGGTTGCGCTCTACCAACTGAGCTACGTCCGCACTGCGCCGTTGCGCGAGAGCAACTATACCCAACCTCGCTCCCGTGCGAGACGCACCGCGGCATGACGGTTCTCCGCCCCGAGCTTCGAGACGGCCGAGGACGGACAGTTCCTCACGGTTGCCTGCGACAGCGCGGCCCGCTCGGCGATCTCCGTCACGGGCGCCCCCTCGCCGGCCGGCTCGAGCACCTCGGCCTGGCGGGCGGTCAGCGCCGGCCCCGACGGAGATCGCGTCCGCGGCCAATTCCGGGTCTCCATAGCGGTTTCCCGCGTGCACGGTGCGAATGATCTCCGCGAGCCGCTGCGCGCTGACGGTCTTCGGGACGAACCGCGCACACCGGCCTCGAGGCCCCGTTTCAGATGCCCGGGCCGGCCGTGACCGGTGACGATCAGCACCTGGCACGCCGGCAGCTCGGCCCGCAGGGATGTGGCGACCTTCACACCGTCCGCCCCGGCATCTGGAGATCCAGTACCGCCACATCGGGCCGGTGCGCCCGGGCCATGGCCGGTGCCTCGGGACCGGTCGCCGCCCTCGCCCCCGGACGGCTGCTTCACCCGGACGCCCGAGCGGTGGGCGAGGCCGACGAGCTCCAGCGCCCTCTCCGTGGGACGGGCGCCGCTTGTGCGGTCGGCCCACATCCTGACGGTCTCCGCGACCGTCAACTCAGAGGGGAAGCCGCCCTCCTGGAGCATCAGACCGATTCCGGGGCGTACGGCCGCCCGCTCCTCGTGCGGATCATGTCCCAGGATCCGCATCCGGCCCGCCGGTCGGCGGTGCGAGACCCTCCAGCAGCTCCACCGTCGAGGTCTTGCCCGCACCGTAGGTGCCGAGGAGCGCGAAGAGCTCGCCGCGGGCCACCGAAAGGGATCCCGCGTACGGCTTCGAAGCCGCCCGTACAGTCGGCGCGGATCCGTGACCTGGATCACTTCGTCGCGCTCGTTCGTGTTCATGGTTCAAGCGCCTCCGCGTGCCGAAGCGGCCGGGAGTGCGCGATGTCATCGCTCGGTGCGACAAATGTCAGACGTCCGTGCGGCCCACGCCGCCTCGGACCCGCACACGGGAAAGGCCCCGGTCGACTGACCGGGGCCTTTGCTCCGTGGAGCGGACGACGAGGCTCGAACTCGCGACCTCAACCTTGGCAAGGTTGCGCTCTACCAACTGAGCTACGTCCGCATTGCTCCCGACCGGCTCTCACCGATCGGTGCAAGCACCAGCTTACCTGATCCAGAAGACTGGTTGAGCCGGTGCCGTGGAGCGGGTGACAGGGATTGCACACTGCGCCTCCCCCTTGGAAAGGGGGTGTTCTGCTACTGAACTACACCCGCGTGACCCCTTGGGCCTCGGCCTTTCGGCCTCGCCCCTCGGCGTGCTCCAGACTCTAGCTGATCACCTGGGGTGCAACGCAAGTCGGCTGCGAACGGGGCGGGATGGAGGCCCCGCGTGCCCCCACGAGCCACGACAAGGCCGCCGTGACGGGAACGCCAGACTGGGTACAGGAACGCCCAAGTGGCGCAAAAACCCCGAGCGGCACACGACCCCGGTGGCACATGAGCCCGGAACCCAAGCCTCGGCGGACACAAGAACCACGGCGGACACAGCAACCCCTGCCGACACGGGAACCTCGGCCCGAGAGGAGAGAGTCGAGAGGCCACATCTCCGTGACGGGGCGGCGCGCGCCCGGAACGGTCAGCGCGCCCCCCGAATGGTCAGCGCGCCCGGTGCGCGGATCGGCGCGCCCGGCCCAACGCCGGGCGCGCCGCTCCCCGAACAGCCTCAGTGCGCCTCGGCGAACGCCTCGTAGACCTTCTTGGGGATGCGGCCCCGCGGCGGCACGTCCATCTTGTTGGAGCGCGCCCAGGCGCGGACCGCGGCCGGGTCGGGAGTCAACGCCGTGTGCGTGTAGGCCTTGCCGGACTTCGCCTTCTTGCGGCCGGCCTCGACGTAGGGCGCCAGCGCCTTACGCAGTTTCTTGGCATTGGCTTGATTGAGGTCGATCTCGTACGACTTGCCGTCCAGTCCGAAGACGATCGTTTCCGCCGCTTCTGAGCCGTCGATGTCGTCAAAGAGAGTGACCACGACACGCTGCGCCACGAATATCGGTCCCTTCGTGCGGCACCTCCGCGATCATCCGCCATGACGTGCGCGGACGTCCGGGGATGCCGGGGAGATGTCGACTGTCCGGCAGTAATTGGGCAAAGTATCGGCTATTGCCATTTCCTTTGTACAGTGCCCGGCATTGCATTGTGAAGACCGACTGAATACGTCCGCGTGTCCACCGGCAATGCTCCGCCGCCGCTCTTCTGCGGTTTTTCCAAGGATTTTCCGTCCAGAGACCGCCCGGCGTTGCGGGATCGTGATGGGGCTCACGTAGGAAGCTACCAATCTACGCGAGTAGAAATTTTGTGCGGGTAGTCTGAAGGAACCTGCTCAGCACCACACATCGGGAGTGCCAGTGGCACGCGTCGTAGTCGACGTCATGCTCAAGCCGGAGATCCTCGACCCCCAGGGCCAGGCGGTCCAGCGCGCCCTGCCGCGGCTCGGTTTCGAAGGCATCTCCGACGTACGTCAGGGAAAGCGATTCGAACTCGAGGTGGACGGGCCGGTCGATGACGCCGTGCTTGCCCGCATCCATGAGCTCGCGGAATCCTTCCTCGCCAACACCGTGATCGAGGACTTCACCGTCAAGGTGGAGGAAGTGGCGGAGGCCGCCAAGTGACCGCTCGTATTGGCGTCGTCACTTTCCCGGGGAGCCTCGACGACCGGGACACGCAGCGCGCGATCCGCCTCGCCGGCGCCGAGCCCGTCGCTCTCTGGCACAAGGACAAGGACCTCAAGCAGGCCGACGCCGTGGTGCTGCCGGGCGGTTTCTCGTACGGCGACTATCTGCGCGCCGGTGCCATCTCCCGCTTCTCGCCGGTGATGGAGACCGTCATCGAGCAGGCGAAGGCCGGGCTGCCGGTCCTCGGCATCTGCAACGGCTTCCAGATCCTCACCGAGGCCCACCTCCTTCCGGGCGGGATGCTCGGCAACGACCACCTCCACTTCATCTGCCGCGACCAGAAGCTGCGGGTGGAGAACGCGGAGACGTCCTGGACCAGCGACTACACCGCCGGTCAGGACATCCACATCCCGCTGAAGAACATGGACGGCCGGTACGTCGCCGACGAGTACACGCTCGACAAGCTGGAGGCCGAGGGCCGGGTCGTCTTCCGATACCTGGACTTCAACCCGAACGGCTCGCTCCGCGACATCGCCGGCATCACCAACGAGGCCGGGAACGTCGTCGGCCTCATGCCGCACCCGGAGCACGCCGTCGAGCCGCTGATCGGTACCGGGCGTACCGACGGGCTCCCGTTCTTCACGTCGATCCTCAAGAAGCTGGTGGGCGCATGAGCCGGACGCCTCTGGACACGGTCGAGCACGCGACCGCGACCCCCGACGTCGAGCTGCCCTGGGCCGAACTCGGCCTGAAGAAGGACGAGTACGAGCGGGTCGTGGAGATCCTGGGCCGCCGCCCCACCGGCGCCGAGCTCGCCATGTACTCGGTCATGTGGTCCGAGCACTGCTCGTACAAGTCCTCCAAGGTCCACCTCCGCCAGTTCGGTGAGAAGGCCCCCGAGTCCGACGCCCTGCTCGTCGGCATCGGCGAGAACGCCGGTGTCGTCGACGTCGGCCAGGGCTACGCGGTGACCTTCAAGGTCGAGTCGCACAACCACCCGTCCTATGTGGAGCCCTACCAGGGCGCCGCGACCGGTGTCGGCGGCATCGTGCGCGACATCATCGCGATGGGGGCGCGGCCGGTGGCCGTCGTCGACCCGCTGCGCTTCGGCGCGGCCGACCACCCCGACACCAAGCGCGTCCTGCCGGGTGTCGTCGCCGGCATCGGCGGCTACGGCAACTGCCTCGGCCTGCCCAACATCGGCGGCGAGGTCGTCTTCGACGCCTGCTACCAGGGCAACCCGCTGGTCAACGCGGGCGCCATCGGTGTCATGCGGCATGAGGACATCCACCTCGCGAAGGCCTCCGGCGCGGGCAACAAGGTCGTTCTCTACGGCGCCCGTACGGGTGGCGACGGCATCGGCGGCGCCTCGATCCTCGCCTCCGAGACGTTCGACGACGCCAAGCCGAGCAAGCGCCCGGCCGTCCAGGTCGGCGACCCCTTCCAGGAGAAGCTGCTCATCGAGTGCACCCTGGAGGCCTTCCAGGAGAAGCTGGTCGTCGGCATCCAGGACCTCGGCGCCGCCGGTCTGTCCTGCGCCACCTCGGAGCTGGCGTCCAACGGCTCCGGCGGTATGCGCGTGACCCTGGACGACGTGCCGCTGCGCGACTCCACGCTCTCGCCGGAGGAGATCCTCATGAGCGAGTCGCAGGAACGGATGTGCGCGGTCGTCGAGCCGGAGAAGGTCGACCGTTTCCTGGAGATCTGCGCGAAGTGGGACGTCATCGCCACCGTCATCGGTGAGGTGACGGACGGGGACCGGCTGGAGATCTACTGGCACGGCGAGAAGATCGTCGACGTGGACCCGCGGACGGTCGCGCACGAGGGCCCGGTCTACGAACGCCCGTACGCCCGCCCCGAGTGGCAGGACGCGCTCCAGGCCGACGACGCGAACAAGCTGCCGCGGCCCGAGACGTCCGAAGAGCTCAAGGACCAGGTCCTGAGGCTGGTGGCGTCCCCCAACCAGGCGTCCAAGAAGTGGATCACGTCGCAGTACGACCACTTCGTCCAGGGCAACACGGTCCTCGCCCAGCCCGAGGACTCCGGGATGATCCGCATCGACGAGACGACCGGGCTCGGTGTCGCCATCGCGACCGACGGCAACGGGCGGTACGCGAAGCTCGACCCGTACGCGGGCGCGCAGCTCGCGCTCGCCGAGGCGTACCGGAACGTGGCCACCACGGGCGCCAGGCCGCTCGCCGTCTCCGACTGCCTGAACTTCGGCTCGCCCGAGGACCCGGCCGTGATGTGGCAGTTCGCGGAGGCCGTCCGCGGACTGGCCGACGCCTGCCGGCAGTTGGGCACCCCGGTGACCGGCGGCAACGTCTCCCTTTACAACCAGACGGGCGAGGTGGCCATCCACCCGACCCCGGTCGTTGCGGTGCTGGGTGTCATCGACGATGTCGCCCGCCGTACGCCGGTGGCCTTCCGGGAGGAGGGCCAGCTGCTCTACGTCCTCGGCGACACCCGTGAGGAGTTCGGCGGTTCGGCGTGGTCGCAGGTCGTCCACGACCACCTCGGCGGTCTGCCGCCGCAGCTCGACCTGGAGCGTGAGCGGCTCCTGGCCGAGATCCTGATCTCCGCCTCCCGCGACGGCATGATCGACTCCGCGCACGACCTGTCCGACGGCGGTCTGGTCCAGGCCGTGGTCGAGTCGGCGCTGCTCGGCGGCAAGGGCGCGCGGCTGATCGTGCCGGACGGGCTGGACGCGTTCACCTTCCTCTTCTCCGAGTCGGCGGGCCGCGCGATCGTCGCGGTGCCGCGCTCCGAGGAGGTCCGCTTCAACGACATGTGCGGCGCGCGCGGCCTGCCCGCCACCCGCATCGGTGTCGTGGACGGTGACACGGTGGAAGTCCAGGGCGAGTTCGAGCTGTCGCTGGCGGAGCTGCGCGAGGCCCACGAGGGAACGATCCCGGCACTCCTCAAGTAGACCCGGGCCGTACGACGGTGCAGGCCCCGCCCGCTGCGACGGGCGGGGCCTGCCGCCGTGGCCGTCAGGCCGCGACGGGCTCGCTCGCCGGTGCCGGTGCGCCCTGTGCCGGGTGGTCCCGGGCAGTCGCAGCGCCGGCTGCGGACACACCACCATGAGGGCGGCCACGCGGACGAACACGGCGTCCCACGCGCCGACGTAGGACTCCGGGAGCCCGGCGCGGAGCCACCACAGGCAGATGTCGCTGCGGGGGTGATGGCCAACAGGTGGAGGAGTGGAGGAAGACGACCGCGGAGACCGCCGAGCCTCCGATGGCACGCTCGCCCTGATCGCCGCCGCCACGCTGAGTGCCGCCCTCAACGCCCTCGTCGGGGAGCACCACCGCCGCATCGACGGCGGCGAGACGTCGACGAGGTCGCCACCGACGCCGCCGAACGCTGCCCACCGCGCCTTCGACCTGCTCGCGAAGGGCCTGAACGGGTACGCGGTGAAGGCATAGGCTCACGGGCATGCCCCCGGCCAAGAAGCGCACACGGACGTACGACGCCACAAGGATCCGCGCCGCGGTCCTCGCCCAGTTCGGAAACGTACGACAAGCCGTGGAGACCCTCACCCCCGGGCAACTCGCGCTCCCCACCCGGCTCGGGGACTGGACCGTACGGGAACTGGTCGCGCACATCGGCATGGCCCTCCAGGCCGTCGGCCGCTTCCTCGACAGGCCGGAGCCGGCCCGGCAGAACGCCACCCTCCTCGACTGGCCCCTCGCCACCTCCGCCGACTCCGGCGCCCTCGCCGGCATCGCCCGCGCACTGGCCGAGCAGCACCCCGACCTCGACGCCTTCCTCGCCGACACGGAGAAGCACTTCACGCGGCGCCTCGCCGAAGCGCCCGCCAGCCGGCTGCTCGAGACCAACGCGGGCGCCATGCCGCTGGCCGACTACCTCGTCACCCGCACCGTGGAGCTCGTCGTCCACACCGACGATCTGAACGCCGCCGTCCAGGGTCTCGACATCCCGTACGACCGTCAGGCCCTCGCCGCCTGCACCCGGCTGCTCGCCGACGCGCTCGCCGTCAAGGCGCCCGGCGCCTCCACGGAGGTACGCGTGCCGCCCTATGCCGTCGTGCAGTGCATCGAGGGTCCCCGCCACACCCGCGGCACCCCGCCGAATGTCGTCGAGACCGACCCGCTGACCTGGATCCGGCTGGCGACGGGCCGTACCTCCTGGGACTCCGCGCGTGCCGACGCCAAGGTCAGCGCGAGCGGCGAACGGGCCGACCTGGGCCCCCTGCTGCCCCTGATGGCCTGAGAGGCCGGGCGCGGCCGTGGAACCGCGCCCGAGCCCCACCCGTCCCACCCCCATGGACAAGCACCGACTGTTTTTCACCGTGCTGACCCTGCTCCCGCTGGCGGTGGCCTGCGGCACCGGCGCCGCGTCGGGCGGCGCCGCCGGAGCCACGCCGGGCGGCGGCAGCGGTTCCGTCTCCCCGGGCACCGGCGCGTCCGTCACCGGCGTCCACTGGCGGGTGGACAGCCTCACCTCCGGCGCCACCACCCGGAAGGCCCCCGGCGGCGCGTACCTGCGGATCGACGACCACGGCCGGGCCCACGGCAACTACGGCTGCAACAGCTTCGGCGCGCCCGCCGCCTTCCGGGGCCGCCGTATCGACTTCGGCCCCGCCGAGGCCACCGAGATGGCCTGCGGCAAGGCCCCGATGGCCTTCGAGGCGGCCTTCTCCCGGGCGCTCGCGGGCCGCTCCGTCACCGCCGCCGTCGACCACGGCAGGCTGACCCTCACCACCGAGGACGGGGACCGGGTGCGGCTGTCCAGGGAGAGCGACGCGCCGTTGGGCGGCACCAGGTGGCGGATCACCGCGCTGGTCGACGGGGACGTCGCCTCCTCGCTGCCGGTCACGGCCGCCGGCAAGGCGTGGTTCACCCTGGACCGGAAGGCGGGCAGGGCGTCCGGAAGCCTCGGCTGCAACCGGTTCACGGCCAGGGCGACCGTACGGGACGGTCACCTCACCCTGGGCAGTCCGAGGACCACCCGCAGGATGTGCGACGGCTCACTCATGGGCGTCGAGAAACACCTGACCGAACGCCTCGCCCGGCCGCTGGTCTATCGGCTCGGCCATCGCACGATCGCGCTGACCAGCACAAACGGCAAGGGCTTCCAGGCGGTCGCCGAACGGTGAGCCCAGGCGGCCGACGCGGCCGGACGCCGTGCGGGGCGGATGACCGGATTCGGACCAGTGCGCGATCTCGCCTACACTCGGAGCTGTGCCACGTGGTGACGGTCGACTCAATCACGATCTGCTCCCCGGCGAGAAAGGCCCCCAGGACGCGTGTGGCGTCTTCGGTGTCTGGGCTCCGGGCGAAGAGGTCGCAAAGCTCACGTACTTCGGGCTCTACGCCCTTCAGCACCGGGGTCAGGAATCCGCGGGAATCGCGGTCAGCAACGGCTCCCAGATCCTCGTCTTCAAGGACATGGGCCTGGTCTCCCAGGTCTTCGACGAGACCTCGCTCGGTTCGCTCCAGGGTCACATCGCGGTGGGACACGCCCGCTACTCGACCACCGGTGCCTCCGTCTGGGAGAACGCCCAGCCGACGTTCCGGGCCACGGCCCACGGCTCCCTCGCGCTCGGTCACAACGGCAACCTGGTCAACACGGCCCAGCTCGCCGAGATGGTCGCCGACCTCCCGAAGGAGAACGGCCGCGCCACGCAGGTGGCCGCCACGAACGACACCGACCTCGTCACCGCCCTGCTCGCCGGCCAGGTCGACGACGACGGCAAGCCGCTGACGGTCGAGGAAGCGGCCACGAAGGTCCTGCCGCAGGTCAAGGGCGCTTTCTCGCTTGTCTTCATGAACGAGCAGACCTTGTACGCGGCCCGCGACCCGCAGGGCATCCGCCCGCTGGTGCTCGGCCGCCTCGAGCGCGGCTGGGTCGTCGCCTCGGAGACCGCCGCCCTCGACATCACGGGCGCCAGCTTCGTCCGCGAGATCGAGCCCGGCGAGTTCATCGCGATCGACGAGAACGGCCTGCGCAGCTCCCGATTCGCGGAGGCGAAGCCCCGTGGCTGTGTCTTCGAGTATGTGTACCTGGCCCGTCCGGACACCGACATCGCCGGCCGCAACGTCTACCTCTCGCGCGTCGAGATGGGCCGCCGCCTGGCCAAGGAGGCGCCCGCCGAGGCCGATCTGGTCATAGCGACGCCCGAGTCCGGGACCCCCGCCGCGATCGGTTACGCGGAGGCGTCCGGGATCCCGTTCGGGGCCGGCCTGGTGAAGAACGCGTACGTCGGCCGCACCTTCATCCAGCCCTCGCAGACCATCCGCCAGCTCGGCATCCGGCTGAAGCTCAACCCCTTGAAGGAAGTCATCAAGGGCAAGCGCCTGGTCGTCGTGGACGACTCGATCGTGCGCGGCAACACCCAGCGGGCCCTGGTCCGCATGCTGCGCGAGGCGGGCGCCGCCGAGGTCCACATCCGGATCTCGTCCCCGCCGGTGAAGTGGCCCTGCTTCTTCGGCATCGACTTCGCCACCCGCGCCGAACTGATCGCCAACGGCATGACGATCGAGGAGATCGGCACCTCGCTGGGCGCCGACTCCCTGGCCTACATCTCCCTCGACGGCATGATCGAGGCGACCACCATCGCCAAGCCGAACCTGTGCCGTGCCTGCTTCGACGGCGAGTACCCGATGGAGCTGCCCGACCCGGAGCTGCTGGGCAAGCAGCTGCTGGAGACCGAGCTGGCGGCCGGTCCGGCCGCCACGGCCGCGGCCGACGCGCTCCGTCGCCCGTGACATCTGCCGTACGACACGAAAGTTCTCATCGTCATGTCTGAGACCGTCAGTGCCGAGGGCGGCGCCAGCTACGCAGCAGCGGGCGTCGACATCGAAGCGGGCGACCGCGCGGTGGAGCTCATGAAGGAGTGGGTGAGGAAGACGCGGCGGCCCGAGGTCCTCGGTGGCCTCGGCGGCTTCGCCGGCCTCTTCGACGCCTCCGCCCTCAAGCGTTACGAGCGTCCGCTGCTCGCCTCCGCCACGGACGGCGTCGGCACGAAGGTCGACATCGCGCGCCGGATGGGCGTCTACGACACCATCGGCCACGACCTGGTCGCCATGGTCATGGACGACATCGTGGTGTGCGGTGCCGAGCCGCTGTTCATGACCGACTACATCTGTGTCGGCAAGGTCCACCCCGAACGCGTCGCCGCGATCGTGAAGGGCATCGCCGAGGGCTGTGTGCTGGCCGGATGCGCCCTGGTGGGCGGTGAGACGGCCGAACACCCCGGCCTCCTCGGTGCGGACGACTTCGACGTCGCGGGAGCCGGTACAGGCGTTGTGGAGGCCGACCGGCTGCTCGGCGCCGAACGCATCCGCGAGGGCGACACGGTGATCGCCATGGCCGCCTCCGGACTTCACTCCAACGGGTACTCGCTCGTCCGGCATGTCCTCCTCGAGCGGGCGAAGCTCGGCCTGGACCAGCACATCGGGGAACTCGGCCGCACCCTCGGCGAGGAGTTGCTGGAGCCGACGAAGATCTACTCACTGGACTGCCTGGCTCTGACCCGCACCGCCGAGGTGCACGCGTTCAGCCACATCACCGGTGGCGGGCTCGCGGCCAACCTTGCCCGGGTGATCCCGGACGACCTGCACGCGGTCGTCGACCGGTCCACCTGGACTCCCGCGCCCGTGTTCGACCTCGTCGGCAAGACCGGCGACGTCGAGCGCCTGGAGCTGGAGAAGACCCTGAACATGGGCGTGGGCATGATGGCGGTCGTCCCCGAGGAGTCGGCGGACGTCGCGCTCGCCGCCCTGACCGACCGTGGGGTCGAGGCGTGGGTCGCCGGCGAGATCACCCACCGGGGTGAGCACACGACGGGCGCCGAGCTGGTCGGCGACTACGCGAACTGATCCCCGGCGGACAGCACAGAACCCGGTCCGTGACCAGGGTCACGGACCGGGTGGGAGTTCAGCGCAGGGTCAAGCGCCGCGGCGACGCTGCTGCGGGGACTGGTCGTCCTCGTCCTCGTCGTCGTCCTCGTAGAGGTCGGCGTACCGTGCGTACAGGTCGTCGTCGTGCTCATCGTCCTCGAATCGGTCGCCGTTCGGCGACGCGTTCGACGTCGATGCGCCCAGCTCCTCGGCCAGGCGTGAGAGGTCCGTCCCACCGCTGTTGTACTTCAGCTGGCGGGCGACCTTCGTCTGCTTGGCCTTGGCCCGGCCGCGCCCCATGGCTCGACCCCCTCAACGACGGGGCTCGACGGCCCCAGAGTCTTGACACGCGTTCATGATCCGGAACGGGCTCTCCGTGGAGAGACCGGTCCGTAGGGCTTCCACGGTACCTGAGCCCACGCCCATACGGTACGTCGCCCGCAGGGCGGGCGTGTGCACAGGACCGGCGAGGCGCCCCGTCCTCGCTGGTCACGGCCGATTTTAACCACTTATTGGCGGACGACCCGCCGATAAGAGTGAGAGTTCTCTCCACCCTCCCATCGGCGGGTACCGGTCAACGCTGTGCGCCACCCCCGGGGAGGGCTTCCGTGAGGGCCCCCGCCCGTGCCTCCGCCATCCGCTGCTCGGCGATCCGGTCGGCCGCGGCGGCCGGCGGAATGCCGTCTTCCTTCGCACGCGCGAATATGGCCAGCGTGGTGTCGAAGATCTTCGACGCCTTGGCCTTGCACCGGTCGAAGTCGAAGCCGTGCAGCTCGTCGGCCACCTGGATGACACCGCCGGCGTTGACGACGTAGTCGGGGGCGTACAGGATCTCGCGGTCGGCGAGGTCCTTCTCCACCCCCGGGTGCGCGAGTTGGTTGTTGGCCGCGCCGCACACCACCCTTGCCGCCAGCACCGGCACGGAGTGGTCGTTGAGCGCGCCACCGAGGGCGCAGGGCGCGTAGATGTCGAGATCCTCGGTGCGGATGAGGGCGTCGGTGTCGGCGGCCACGGCCACCTCGGGGTGCGCGTCGGTGATCCGGGCGACGGCGTCCGGGCGCACATCCGTGATCACGACCCGGGCGCCGTCCTCGAGGAGGTGCTCGACCAGGTAGCGCCCGACCTTGCCGACGCCCGCGATGCCGACCGTGCGCCCGCGCAGGGTCGGGTCGCCCCACAGGTGTTGGGCCGAGGCCCGCATGCCCTGGAAGACGCCGTAGGCGGTCAGGACGGAGGAGTCGCCGGCGCCGCCGTTCTCCGGGGAGCGACCGGTGGTCCAGGGGTTCACCCGGGCCACGACGTCCATGTCGGCGACATAGGTGCCGACGTCGCAGGCGGTGACGTAGCGCCCACCGAGCGAGGCCGCGAAGCGGCCGTACGCCAGCAGCAGCTCCTCGGTCTTGATCCGCTCTGGGTCACCGATGATCACGGCCTTGCCGCCGCCGTGGTCGAGCCCGGCCATGGCGTTCTTGTACGACATCCCGCGCGCGAGGTTCAGCGCGTCGGCGACGGCCTCCTCCTCGGTCGCGTACGGGTAGAAGCGTGTGCCGCCGAGCGCGGGGCCCAGGGCGGTGGAGTGGATCGCGATGACGGCCTTGAGGCCACTGGCCCGGTCCTGGCAGAGCACGACCTGTTCATGGCCTCCCTGGTCCGAGCGGAACAGGGTGTGCAGGACGCCGTCGGTTACGTCGGTCACGGTGGTGACTCCCGGTTGAGTAGCGGCGGTTGGGGGCGGGCCCCGTGCGGGTGGCGGTTCCCGTGGGCATGAGCGTAGAGCGTGCGGGCGCCCGCCAGCCGCGCAGTGCCGAGGATCACCCTCCCTCGGAGTACACCGGGATCGGTTCGTGGGACGATTTGCAATGGTTTTCGACCTCGTCCGGGCGGCACTCGGACGGGTTTCGCGTCAGGTCCGATGGGGAGGGAGCAGGCGTGCCCAAGGTGTCCTCGGTGATCGTCCCGTACGCGTCCTACTTGCGGGTGTACGAGCCGCTGGCCGCCTTCCCCGAGCCGGAGCGCAGCCACTGGGCGCGCTACGCCCGGCGCCCCGACCGCCCCTCATACCAGGACGAACTGCGCCGCTCCCTTGCCGACTTGGTGCCCACGCCGCCGGTCGCGGTGCCCGTGCACGAGAGCAGCGATGCCTTCGTGACCGAGGTCGAGGGGGTGCTCTGCGTCTGTCCGTGGCGCACCCGGCTGCGCGGCTGGCAGGCGCTGGGGGAGCTGACGCAGGAACTGCCGGCGCCGGTCCTGGACGCCGTCCTGCCGCCGGTCGTGCGCCGCCAGGCCGCCCAGGACTACGAGCGCTGGCTGGAGGGCAACCCGGACGCCCGCCCGTGGATCCGCACCGCGACCTGGCAGGTGCCGCTGCACTGGTTCGTGCTGGTCTCGGACGCCGAGCGGCGCTATGACCAGGGGTCGCCCGGGATCCCCCCGATGCTGCGCTACCGCACGCCGATGGTGCAGGCGCGGCGGCGCACCGCGCGGGCGCTGCGCACCCTGAGGGACGCCATCGACGAGGGCCCACTGATCGACGGGCTGGTGGATGTGGGGCGGTGGCTGGAGGAGTTCCACCCCCGGTCGCTGGTCGAGCTGGACTACGGCGGGCTCGTCCATGTCCTGCCGCCCGCGGCGCTGGACACGGACCACTCGGCCGCGGACGTCGCCGAGGGCATCGAGGCCCTGCGGCACGGGGACGGGGCCACGGCCGGGGAGGCGTACGGGCGGCTGGTGGAGCGCTGGCGGGCCGTGCGGGACCGCCGCTCGGCGAACTGAGGGCGGGCCTCCCGCGGCCGGCGGGCCCGGGGCAGGGCGGTTCCGCGATGGGGCCTTCGGGAACCAGTGCACGAATTGTGACCTCCAGGACATGGTGAAGTCATAACCCTTGGCCCATGGTTGACCTACCGCAGTCCCACCTGGGTGACGTATGCCCTGATCCGGGCTTATGCCGCAAGCGTGACGGACAGCACTTACAAGGACCTTGCGTCTTACGGCCCTCCTCATGCCAAAATAGGACAAGGAGCCCGGGGGAGGCTCCCTCTGTCCAGATGTAACCACTTTTGGGCGGAATCTCAGCATTGCACTCTTTGGGGGGTCTGGTGCCTCCTGATCGTCCTGTGACTGATCGTCACAGTGGCGTGACTGTCCGCTATGGCATGGTCCATCGGCTTCCGTCGCTGATGAACACCTGGGAGGGCAATTCCATCGGTTTGGCCGACGCGGCTGGACAGATGGTGTAGTTGTAGTGCCGAGGACAAGCCGTTCGTCCTATAACCGACTCGACTCGCGTCCGCCATTTCGGGCAACGCGGGTCAAGGTGCAGAATTTAGAGGAAAGAACCGAGAAGGTTCGGTTCTCCCGAGGAGGCCGCTCATGACCGCTCGCACCCCTGATGCCGAGCCGCTGCTGACCCCGGCTGAGGTCGCCACGATGTTCCGCGTCGACCCCAAGACGGTCACGCGGTGGGCGAAGGCCGGCAAGCTCACGTCGATTCGCACGCTCGGCGGGCACCGCCGCTACCGCGAGGCTGAGGTCCGCGCCCTGCTCGCGGGCATCCCGCAGCAGCGCAGCGAGGCCTGAACAACTGCATAGCCGGACATATCGGCGGGTCCCCCAATCTGCCGCGACGTCCGAACCACAGCTCCAAGCGACGCGGGCTCTGCCCCAACAGGTCCCTCGCCCAAGGTCAGTAGAGGCACGACACGGGTGCGTCGTCGATCGCGCTGGACTCCGCCGGGTCCAGCGCGATCTTTTTTGTGCCCTCGACCGGGGTGCGGGGCCCGGCTGTGCGCGGCCTTGTCGGAGTCTGGGGAGGGGTGTCGGATCTGCTGTGCGGGACCTCGGAAGACAGTGCAATTGCACATATTAAATTGACCTGTTGTAGGAGGGGTGTAAGGTCCCCCTGCCGCGAAACTCATCCGGTGACACCCGTCACACTCCCGGAGTCTTGTTGTGCCCATGGTGTCCTTGCTAGAGGAACACCGCTTGGTGCGGGGGGTGTTGGGTGGGCCGTACGTGCAGGAGTGCCCCGGCGGACACCCTGCCAATCTCCCCGGACCAGGGCCCGGGGGGACGTCACGCCGTCGGGGCGTGGTCCTCCTCGGGTACCGTCCCGGGGTCTTCCTCGCCCCGCTGGGCTGGTTCCATGGCCAGCCGCAGAAGGTGGTGGCAGATCGCGCAGTGCCGGGTCAGATGGCGGTACCCGGAAGCGGCGGACAGATGGGCACGGAGCAGAGCACGGGTCTCGTGCCGAGCGGATGCCGCCATACGCCACCTCCCGGGCCCGAAGGGTCAGGGTCCTGAGTTCTGGGGTACCGGTGGAAGGCGGGACCGTCAAGACGCCCCGGGCGCACAGATGGCCCCCGGCGACCGCGAGGCGCCCGGAAACAGCCTCCGGGCCTGCCCGGCCCGCGGCGGCGCCGGGAGGGGTGCGGAAGGCCCGCGCCGAAGAAGGCGGACCTCAGCCTCGCGAGGGCGGCGGTGCGGCGGGCACGGCCTGGCGTCCGGGTGGCAGGGGCGGGCGAGTTGGCGGCGGGGCCGGCGCGACGACGACACGAAGAAGCCCCGCATCCGACGGGATGCGGGGCTCTGCTGCGGTCCTGACGGGATTTGAACCCGCGGCCTCCACCTTGACAGGGTGGCGAGCACTCCAAACTGCTCCACAGGACCAGGTTTCGCGGCGATCGACCGAAGGTCCGGATGTCCGGTGTTTCGTGCGGTGCGCTGCGAGAAGAGACTGTACAGGAGGGTGAGCCCCTGGTCGAACTCACCCACCGTGAACGAACCGTTACGGCGCTGCGGCGTCGATCGCCTTCACGATGCGCTTGTCCGACACCGGGTACGCCGTGCCCAGCGCGTGCGCGAAGTAGCTGACGCGCAGCTCCTCGATCATCCAGCGGATGTCCAGGACCTGTTGCGGGACCGGCCGGCCCTTGGGCAGCTGTTCGAGCAGCCACGCGTACTCGTCGCGCATCTCGTGGACCTTCGCCATACGCGTCGTGTCCCGCTGGACGTTGGTCGGCATCTGCTGCAGCCGGCGGTCCGCGGCGACGAGATAGCGCATCAGGTCGGACAGGCGCCGGATGCCCGTCTCCGTGACGAAGCCGGGCTTCACCAGGGCGTCCAGCTGGGCCCGTACGTCCGTCAGGTTCGGCAGCAGCGCCGGGCTCCGTACGGCCTTCAGGCGGCGCTCACAGGCCTGCCACGCGGCCAGCACCTGCTGCACCTGCCCGACCGTGCGGACCGTGGTGTCGACGATCTCCGCCCGCACCTTGTCGTACAGCTTCCGGTACGACTCCTCGTCCCACGCGGGTCCGCCGAAGTCCCCGATCAGCTTGTCCGCGGCGGCCGTCGCGCAGTCGTCGAACAGGGCCTGGATCGAGCCGTGCGGGTTCGCGGACAGGCCGAGCTTCTGCTGGTTGGTCAGCTTCTCGGAGGCGAACTTCGCCGGATTGACGGGGATGTTGCGCAGGATCAGACGGCGGGTGCCCTTCCACATCGCCTGCGCCTGCTCCTCCTCGGTGTCGAAGAGGCGAACGGAGACCGTGTCCCCGTCGTCGACCAGCGCCGGGTACGCCTTCACCGGCTGTCCGGCCCGCCGGGTCTCGAAGACACGGGTGAGGGAGCCGATCGTCCAGTCCTTCAGGCCTGTGCGTTCCAGGGACTCCCCGCCCTGCCGCTCGGCCGTGGCCGCCGCGGCCTGGGAGAGGGCCTGGCGCGCCTTCGGCTTCAGCCGGAGCTTGAGCGCCTCGAGATCCTTGTCCTCGGCCAGCGTGCGCCGCCGCTCGTCGACGATCCGGAAGGTGATCTTCAGGTGGTCGGGCACCTTGGACCGGTCGAAGTCCTCGGCCTCGAAGGGCACGCCGACCATGCGCTTCAGCTCGCGCGCCATGGCGGTGGTCAGCGGCTCCTGGGGGGACCGCGTTCCCTCGCGTCCCTCCGGGGGCGACGCCTTCTCCAGGAACGCCTTCGCGTAGTTCGGCGCCGGGACGTAGTTGCGCCGGATGGGCTTGGGCAGGGAGCGGATCAGCTCGGTGACCAGTTCCTCCCGCAGGCCCGGGATCTGCCAGTCGAAGCCCTCCTCCGTGACCTGGTTGAGGACCTGAAGGGGGATGTGGACGGTCACACCGTCCGCGTCCGCGCCCGGCTCGAACTGGTAGGTGACCTTGAACTTCAGCCGGCCCTGGCGCCAGGAGTCGGGATAGTCGTCCTTGGTGACCGCGCCCGCCTTCTCGTTGATGAGCATCTCGCGCGCGAAGTCGAGGAAGTCGGGCTGCTCGTGCCGCTTGTGCTTCCACCAGGAGTCGAAGTGGGCGCCGGACACCACATGGTCGGGCACCCGCTGGTCGTAGAAGTCGAACAGCGTCTCGTCGTCGACCAGGATGTCCCGGCGCCGGGCGCGGTGCTCCAGCTCCTCGACCTCGGTGAGGAGCCGGCGGTTGTCGGCGAAGAACTTGTGGTGTGTGCGCCAGTCGCCCTCGACGAGCGCGTTGCGGATGAACAGCTCGCGGCTCGCCTCCGGATCGATCCGCCCGTAGTTCACCTTCCGCTGGGCGACGATCGGGACGCCGTAGAGCGTGACCTTCTCGTACGCCATCACGGCCGCCTGGTCCTTCTCCCAGTGCGGTTCGCTGTAGGTCCGCTTGAGCAGGTGGTCGGCGAGCGGCTCGACCCACTCGGGCTCGATCCTCGCGTTGACCCGGGCCCACAGACGGGAGGTCTCCACCAGCTCGGCCGACATCACGAAGCGCGGTGGCTTCCTGAACAGGGACGAGCCGGGGAAGATCGCGAACTTGGCGTTGCGGGCGCCGATGTACTCGTTGCGTCCGCCGTCCCTGCGCGTGCCGGGACCGGAGTCCTTGGACTCCTTCACGTCCTTCATGCCGATGTGCGAGAGCAGACCGGCCAGCAGCGAGATGTGGACGCGGTCGGCGGGGGCGTCCTGCTCGTTCAGATGGATGCCCATCTGCTTGGCGACCGTGCGCAGCTGGGTGTAGATGTCCTGCCACTCGCGGATGCGCAGGAAGTTCAGGTACTCCTGCTTGCACATCCGGCGGAACGACGACGATCCGCGCTCCTTCTGCTGCTCGCGGAGGTAGCGCCAGAGGTTGAGATAGGCGAGGAAGTCGCTCGTCTCGTCCTTGAACCGGGCGTGCTGCTGGTCGGCCTGGGCCTGTTTGTCGGCGGGGCGCTCCCGCGGGTCCTGGATGGACAGCGCGGCGGCGATGACCATGACCTCGCGGACACAGCCGTTCTTGTCCGCCTCCAGGACCATGCGCGCGAGGCGCGGGTCGACCGGCAGCTGGGCCAGCTTGCGGCCGGTGTCGGTGAGCCGCTTGCGCGGGTCCTTCTGGTCCGGGTCCAGCGCGCCCAGTTCCTGGAGGAGCTGGACGCCGTCGCGGATGTTGCGGTGGTCCGGCGGGTCGATGAAGGGGAACTTATCGATGTCGCCGAGACCGGCCGCGGTCATCTGGAGGATGACGGAGGCCAGGTTCGTACGCAGGATCTCGGCGTCGGTGAACTCGGGCCGGGTCTCGAAGTCCTCCTCGTCGTAGAGGCGGATGCAGATGCCGTCCGACGTACGTCCGCAGCGGCCCTTGCGCTGGTTGGCGCTGGCCTGCGAGATCGGCTCGATGGGCAGGCGCTGGACCTTGGTGCGGTGGCTGTAGCGCGAGATACGGGCGAAGCCGGGGTCGATGACGTACTTGATGCCCGGGACGGTGAGGGAGGTCTCGGCGACGTTCGTGGCCAGAACGATCCTGCGGCCCGTGTGCGGCTGGAAGACGCGGTGCTGCTCCGCATGGGAGAGCCGGGCGTACAGGGGCAGGATCTCGGTGCTCTGCCAATCAGCGCCTACGGCGCGGGGGTACTGCTTCTTCGTCAGGGCGTCCGCGGTGTCGCGGATCTCGCGCTCTCCGGAGAGGAAGACCAGGATGTCGCCCTGGCCCTCGGCCATCAGCTCCTCGACGGCGTCGGTGATCGCGGTGATCTGGTCGCGGTCGGCGTCGCCGGAGTCGTCTTCGAGGAGGGGGCGGTAGCGCACCTCCACGGGATACGTACGACCGCTGACCTCGACGATCGGCGCGTCGCCGAAGTGCCGGGAGAAACGCTCGGGGTCGATCGTGGCCGACGTGATGACGACCTTGAGGTCCGGGCGACGGGGCAGGAGCTGGGCGAGGTAGCCGAGCAGGAAGTCGATGTTGAGGGACCGCTCGTGGGCCTCGTCGATGATGATCGTGTCGTAGGCGCGTAGCTCGCGGTCCGTCTGGATCTCGGCGAGCAGGATGCCGTCCGTCATGAGCTTGACGAAGGTGGCGTCCGGGTTCACCTGGTCGGTGAAGCGGACCTTCCAGCCGACCGCCTCGCCGAGAGGTGTGTCCAGTTCCTCGGCCACCCGCTCGGCGACCGTCCGGGCGGCGATACGGCGGGGCTGGGTGTGGCCGATCATGCCGCGGACGCCGCGGCCGAGCTCGAGACAGATCTTGGGGATCTGGGTGGTCTTGCCGGAGCCGGTCTCGCCGGCCACGATCACGACCTGGTGGTCGCGTATGGCGGCGGCGATCTCGTCCTTCTTCTGGCTGACCGGGAGCTGCTCGGGGTAGGTGACGGCGGGGACACGGGCGGCGCGCCCGGCCATCCGGTCCTCGGCCTTGGCGACCTCCGCCTCGATCTCGCCGAGCACGGCGGCCCGGGCCTCCGGCTTACGGATCTTGCGCGCGCCCTCGAGCCTGCGCCCGAGACGGTGCGCGTCGCGCAGGGACAGCTGGGCCAGGCGGGGGGCGAGGGCGCCGAGGGCGGGGGCGGGATGCGTAGACATACGCGGTCCAGGATCTCACCTTGGCGAAATTCATGGCTAACGATTTGCCTCCGGCGATTCGCCGGGTGGTGATCATGCCTGCTGGACCGGGGCGGGAGGCGCCTCGCCTGCCGGTCGGGGGAGGGCCGGTCAGTCGGTCGCGGCGGGGGCGGCCGGGGTGGCAGGCGTGGACGGCGTGGCCGGTGTGGGGGCGGCCGGGACGGCCGGGGCCGGGGTGGCCGAGGCGCGGGCCGTTCTCTCCTGGGCCATCGACCTGGCCGTGTTGGAGACGGCCTTGATGCCCAGATACGCGGTGGTCATGCTGCTGACGGCGGTGAAGGCCGCGGTGAGGACGCCGACGATCACGGACTTGTCGCCGCCCAGGCGCCACACCCCGAAGACCGCCACTCCGGCGATCGCGAGGTTGCTGATGATCACCGCGAGCAGACCGTAGCGCGCCCGGTCCTTCTCCAGCTCGACGTCCCCCATGGCCTTCGCCTGGTTCCCGCCCATGATCTCCCCCACCCGCACGGCTGCGTCGACCGCCAGAACGTAGCGCCTGAGCGGGAACATGCCAAGCGCCATCCGCGCCCCTTGCCGTGATCGCGGGTGGCCGCGACGGGAGCCCCGCTGGTGTGACGGCTCGCCACTGGCGGTGACCGGCAACTGCGAGGGAGGGTGTCGGATGCGCGGAGCGCTCCTGGCCTCGGGCCGTGGTGGAACCCGCCCACCCGCAACTCCATGATCTTGTGCCGTGACGCAGATCCTCCCCGACCTCGCAGTGCTTGTCCTGCTCGTGGGCCTGATTCTCCGGCAGCCGCTGGCACGAGCACGGGCGAAACCAGCCGCGCGGCGCTTCGACCCGACCCGGTACGGCCTGCCCTCCCGTGACGAACTGGATCCCGGCCGTGCCGGCCCGCCGCTCGCGGCAGCGGGTACGCCCGCAAGGTTCCCGCACTGCACATGCGCCAGTTCCACGACCACCTTCAACGCCAGGGCAAGCTGCCGTCAGCTCCCTCGTCCAGGCGCAAGGGCCTACTCGCGGACGTGCACCGGGCTCTGAACCAGGTCCCCGAGGACAATCCGTACCTGCCTGTGCTGCGCCACCTTCTCGCCCACAGACTCAGCCACGCGAGAATGTTCGACCAGGCTCTCGATCAGTTCCGCCGCATCGGCCCCTGGTGCGGCGCCACACCCTGGACCAGCAGCAACGACCCCATCGTCGCCTTCGACACCGAACGCGCCAACGCCAGCCGCCGCGCCAGAGCCCGGACTGCCGCATGACCGGGTGACTCACCCGACGTCGTTGCGGGCTTGGCGCGCCTCGTTCATCCGGAAGGGCAGCGCGGGATGGAGGAAGCCTGCTGCTGAGCTCCGCTCCGGCCCGAAGCGCCGGGGCTGCTTGCTCCAGGTGACGAAACCGTTACCCGGGCTGGAGAGCGACTGAGGAAATCACGCATGTCCTACTGGCCCGGGTTGGGATCACAGGGGGTTCGGTGCACGCTCGGGAGCCGTTGGCGGACCGATTGGCGTAGGCAGCATGAAAACGGCCCCACCGAAGATCTTCGGTGGGGCCGTATGCCCTGGCGAGGGCGGTGGTGGCTGGGGCCGGGGTCGAACCGGCGACCTTCCGCTTTTCAGGCGGACGCTCGTACCAACTGAGCTACCCAGCCACGAGGTTTCACGTGAAACCTCAGCGGTCCTGACGGGATTTGAACCCGCGGCCTCCACCTTGACAGGGTGGCGAGCACTCCAAACTGCTCCACAGGACCAAGCTGCGCGTACGACAGTGTCGCACACGATGTTGCGTGCCCCCAACGGGATTCGAACCCGTGCTACCGCCTTGAAAGGGCGGCGTCCTAGGCCGCTAGACGATGAGGGCTATCGGCCCGCCTGGGCGCTTCTCAGCGCGTCGGGGACGTGAGAAGCATATGGGATCGGGCGAGGGTTCGCCAAAACGGTTTAGGGGGCGCTCGGTGCGGGGTGCGCGCCGGAGCGGTTCGGGCCTGCGGAGGAGCGGCTGGGGGCGGTGGCGGAGCGGTCCGTGGGTGTGGTGCCCGGGGAGGCCGCGCCGGGGGACGGGGCCGCTCCCGGCGTGTTCCCCTGGGCCAGATGGCGGGTCACCTCCGCCGTGGTCTCACCCAGGCCGCCGAGCCTGATCTCGTCCCATGCCTGGAGGCGGCGGGTGTCCCGGTCCAGATAGAGGATCGAGGCCTCGATGGGTGCCGGGTACTGGTGCTCGACCGCGCGCAGCCCGCTGCCGCCCGTGGAGCCCTCGATGCGCAGCCGGGTGCCGTACGGCATGATCTCCATCCCCTCGTGATGCAGATGGCCGGCCAGAACCAGGGGCACCTCGCCGTCCGTCTGGCGGGCGGCCGTCGGCTCATGCGCGATCGCGACGTCGACGGGCTTCCCGGCGGCCTTCTGGTCGCGCAGGGCGGAGGCCAGGCGCGCGCCCGCCAGCTCCTCGGCGCGGTCACCGCCGGGGGCCACGGACCGGTCGGGGGTGAACTGCGGGTCACCGATCCCCGCGAAGCGCACGCCGGCGAGTGTGATCGCCCTGCCGTCGTCCAGGACGTGCACGTTCTTCATGTGCTCTAGGTAGTGCTGGGTCGTGCGCGAGTCGTGGTTGCCCCGGACCCAGACGTATGGGGCGCCCAGATCCGCGATGGGGTCCAGGAAGCCGTTCTCCGCCGCCGAGCCGTGGTCCATGGTGTCGCCCGAGTCCACGATCACGTTGACGTCGTACTGCCGTACCAGCGAGGCGATGATCTTCCAGCTCGCCGGGTTGAGGTGGATGTCGGAGACGTGCAGGACCCGGATGGTGGTCGGGTCGGGCTCGTATGCCGGGAGGGTCGAGGTGACGTCGTACAGCTTGGTCACGTTCGTCACCAGGCGGGCCAACTCCTTCTGGTAGACGTCGAATTCCGTGACGATGCTGCGCGCGTTGCCGACCAGGGAGGGGGCCGAGGAGAGCAGTCCGGAGAACTTCGGCTCGAGGACCGACTTGGGGTTCCAGGTGGCGTACGCCGTCGCGCCCGACGCCGCGAGCAGCGCGAGCGCCAGGCCGCCGGCCGCCAGGGCCCGGCGGGGGCGGCGGTAGACGGCCAGGCCCAGCGCGGTGGCGCCGGCGGCCACCGCCACACAGGAGCGGACGGCCAGGTCGAGCGTGCCGTGTTCGACGTCGTGGGTGATCTCCGCTTGGAGCCCGGAGATCCGCTCGGGGTGGTCGACGAGGGCCTGGGCGCGGACGGGGTCGAGCTGGTCGACATTGACGTCGAGGCGGACGGGGGCCTCGTGGCTGTCCAGCCGCAGGGCGCCCAGCGGAGAGACATTGATCTTCGTGCCCCCGGCCAGCGAGGGGCGCAGGGCCATGGTGGTGTTCACGGGTCCGACCGGCACGCGTACGTCGCCCACGACCAGCAGGCCCAGCCAGGTGCCGAGGAGGACCACCGCGACCATGCCGAGCGCCCGGAGCCAGGGGTGCGGCTGCGGGACGAGTTCGGCGGCGGGGTGCGGGCGGAGCGAGCGGTGGTACCGGGCGAGAGTGCCAAGTGCCCTGCGTGTGCGGTTCCGGACGGTGACGGGGACGCGGGGAACGAGGGGGACACGGACCATTGGTGCCGTATGCCCAGATCGCCGGGGCGATATGCGGGGCGCCCGACGCCTCACGTCCGAGGGTGTCGTACCGGACAATGGCCCTGTGCTGGAGATGACGCGCGAGGAGTTCGAGGAGCTGGTCGCCGAGGCGCTCGACCGGATCCCGCCGGAGCTGACGCGGCTGATGGACAACGTGGCGGTGTTCGTCGAGGACGAGCCGCCGGCCGGCGATCCCGAGCTGCTCGGGCTGTACGAGGGCACTCCGCTGACCGACCGCGGGGAGTGGTACGCGGGCGTGCTGCCGGACCGGATCACCATCTACCGCGGGCCGATCCTGCGCTTCTGCGAGACGCGGGAGGACGTGGTCGCGGAGACCGAGGTGACGGTGGTGCACGAGATCGCGCACCACTTCGGGATCGATGACGCGCGGTTGCACGCGCTGGGGTATGGCTGAGCCGCGGTGTGTGCCGTGCCCCAGGGCTCTCCGTGGCGGCGGTATGTCCGGATGCGGCCGGTGTGCCGCCCCGTTCACCCGCTCCTCGCCCTGCCTCGCTGTGACGTGTGACGCTCTTCGCGCGAGGCGCGTGTCCTCTTGCGGGTGACGGGAGTTGGGCAGGGGGACTTTTCTCACCGCCCCGGAGGTGGCTGCCCGTGCGTGCCTGTTACGTATCCGTTCGTCTGGCCGCCACGGCGATCGCCGTCGCCGCGGCCGCCGGCTGTATGAGCGTGGGCGACGACGCGGGCAGCCCTTCGCCGTCGCACTCGGCGGGGCGCCACGGCGCGGCCGCCCCGGACGGGGGCTCGGGGTGGGGTGGAGGCCGTGGCGCGGACCTGGGCGGTGCGGCGGCCAAGGGCGGCTCGTCGACGTCGGGGAAGTCCGGCAAGGACGCCTCCGGCTCGCCCTCCGCATCGGCGTCGCACGGCGCCGGGGCCAAGGACCCCAAGCCGAGCGGCGGGCAGTCGGCGGGCGGCGGCGCCGGGGGCGGCGGCGCGGTGCCGCCCGACCCGACCAAGGGGAATCCCACCCCCACCGCCAGCGAGCAGCCGTCGCCGACCAGCGAGCCCAACCCGCCGTCACCGACTCCCTCGACCGTGGATCCCTCCTCCTCGGCGCAGCAGTCCGCACGGCTGGTGGTGCGGGAAGCGGCCCCCGAGGCCGGGGCCGCGGCGGTCTAGCCGGGGCCCGCGGTGCCCGGACGGTCCGTGTGGTGAGGGTCACCCGGCGTGCCTGGGATTCGGTTTGCGCTTGGTGGGGGTGGGTGCGTATGGTGGTAGATCGTTTGATCCCATTTGCCCGGCGCCTAAAAGACGCGCCGCGTGTGGCGCGTACTCTCCCCTGCCGTGGCCGGACCGCATCGAGGCGGTCGAATGCGACTTCACGGATGTTTGGGCGCGTGCCGTGAACTCCGGAAGGTTCGCATTTCGCATGTCCATTGCCAGTACTGAGCACGTCGTTCTGTCCGAGGAGACCGAGGACAAGGACACCGCTCCCGAGATCACCTTCGCGGATCTCGGTCTCCCCGAGGGCGTCGTCCGCAAGCTCGCGCAGAACGGTGTCACCGTCCCCTTCCCGATCCAGGCCGCGACCATCCCGGACGCCCTGAAGGGCAAGGACATCCTCGGCCGTGGCCGCACGGGCTCCGGCAAGACGCTGTCCTTCGGGCTGCCGACCCTCGCCACCCTGGCCGGCGGGCACACCGAGAAGAAGAGGCCGCGGGCGGTCATCCTGACCCCGACGCGCGAGCTGGCCATGCAGGTGGCCGACGCGCTGCAGCCCTACGGCGACGTCCTCGGCCTGAAGATGAAGGTCGTCTGCGGTGGCACCTCCATGGGCAACCAGATCTACGCCCTGGAGCGCGGCGTGGACGTGCTGGTCGCCACCCCGGGCCGCCTGCGCGACATCATCAACCGCGGCGCCTGCTCCCTCGAGGACGTGCAGATCGCCGTGCTCGACGAGGCCGACCAGATGTCCGACCTGGGCTTCCTGCCCGAGGTCACCGAGCTGCTCGACCAGGTGCCGGCCGGCGGTCAGCGCATGCTCTTCTCCGCGACCATGGAGAACGAGATCCAGACGCTCGTCGACCGCTACCTCACCGACCCGGTGAGCCACGAGGTCGACGCCGCCCAGGGCGCCGTGACGACCATGTCGCACCACATCCTGATCGTGAAGCCCAAGGACAAGGCCCCGGTCACCGCCGCCATCGCCTCCCGCAAGGGCCGGACCATCATCTTCGTGCGCACCCAGCTCGGCGCCGACCGCGTGGCCGAGCAGCTGCGCGAGGCCGGGGCGAAGGCGGACGCGCTGCACGGCGGCATGACCCAGGGCGCGCGCACCCGGACCCTGGCCGACTTCAAGGACGGGTACGTCAACGTGCTCGTCGCGACGGACGTGGCGGCCCGCGGCATCCACGTCGACGGCATCGACCTCGTGCTCAACGTGGACCCGGCCGGGGACCACAAGGACTACCTGCACCGCGCCGGGCGTACGGCGCGTGCGGGGCGTACGGGCACGGTGGTCTCCCTCGCCCTGCCGCACCAGCGGCGCCAGATCTTCCGGCTGATGGAGGACGCGGGCGTCGACGCCTCGCGCCACATCATCCAGGGCGGGGCCGCGTTCGACCCCGAGGTCGCCGAGATCACCGGCGCCCGCTCCATGACCGAGGTCCAGGCCGAGTCGGCCGGGAACGCCGCGCAGCAGGCCGAGCGCGAAGTCGCCCACCTCACCAAGCAGTTGGAGCGTGCCACGCGGCGCGCGGCCGAGCTGCGCGAGGAGGCCGACTGGCTGATCGCCCGGGCCGCCCGGGAGCGGGGCGAGGACCCGGAGGCGGCGGTGGCGGCAGCCGCGGCGGCGGACGGGCAGGGCACCGTCTCCGCCGAGCCGTCGGAGGCCGTCGAGGCGCAGGCCTTTGAGGTCTCCGTGCCGGAGCAGCCGACCGCCCAGGACGTCGAGCAGGCCGAGCGCGCGGAGCGTCCGGCGGGTTCGTCGTCGTACGAGCGCCGTGACCGCCGTGACGACCGGGGCGGCTTCAACCGCGACCGTGACCGTGAGCGTGGGTTCGACCGTGACCGTGGCTTCGACCGTCGGGACGGTGACCGGGGCGGTCGTTCGTTCGAGCGTCGTGACGACCGTGGCGGGTTCCGCCGGGACGGCGACCGTGACCGTCGCCCCTTCGACCGTGACCGCCGTGACGACCGGGGCGGCTTCAACCGCGACCGTGACCGTGAGCGTGGGTTCGACCGTGACCGTGGCTTCGACCGTCGGGACGGTGA